>NZ_LMLO01000001.1:0-809 GCF_001421945.1 Devosia sp. Leaf64
GTAAGCGGTGTCCTACCCCCACCTTTCTCCCATTTGTGAGCCATGAGATTGCGCACTGATTAATGTCAGTGCGGGAGTTTCTCCATGGACGCTCCATTGGAGCTTCTCACAAACGGCGGTAGACGGCGCCGCAATCGGCAGTGGCCCAATGAGGTGAAGGCGCGGATTGTCGCCGAGACGTTGCGGCCCGGAGCGACCATTAGTGAAGTTGCTCTGCGGCATGGGCTGAAGCCCAACCATGTCTCGTCTTGGCGAACCCTTGCGCGCAGGGGGAAACTGGTGCTGCCGGCACCAAAGGATGCGGTGGAGTTTGCGACGCTAATGGTGGCTCCGGTTGATGAGGCACTGGCGGCGGCGGAGCGGGCGGCATCGGCTGGGCCCGAGGTCGTGGTGGGTTCGGTGACCATCCGGCTGGAGCCTGGCGCCTCGGCGGCACGGATTGCATCGGTGGTCCACGCACTGATGGTGGCCCCATGATCTTCCCCTCGAACCGGGTACGGATCATGGTGGCGACCAAGCCAATCGACTTTCGAAAAGGCCATGACAGCCTGGCGGCGATGGTGAAGAACGCGTTGCACGAGGACCCGTTCACCGGCACGGTCTTCGTGTTCCGCGCCAGGAAGTCCGATCGGCTGAAGTTGCTCTACTGGGACGGCACCGGATTGGTCATGACCTATAAGCGATTGGAAGAGCACACCTTCAGTTGGCCTGCGGTGACGGACGGCCTGATGACTTTGAGCCATGCGCAGTTCGAGGCGCTGTTCTCTGGGCTCGATTGGCGGCGGGTTCGGGCGGTGGAAGCGAAGGCG
>NZ_LMLO01000001.1:844-935 GCF_001421945.1 Devosia sp. Leaf64
GGCGGCGCCTGATCTGTTAGATTCCGGTCATGCTCGATGCCGCCGAACTTCCTGACGATATTGCCGCCCTCAAGGCGATGCTTGTCGCTGC
>NZ_LMLO01000001.1:973-2426 GCF_001421945.1 Devosia sp. Leaf64
CTGGAAAAGCTGGTCGCTGCGTTCAAGCAGGCAGCCTTCGGAAGCCGGTCGGAAAAGAGCGACCCTAACCAGTTCGAACTGGCGCTGGAAGATCTGGAAACGGCAATCGCGGTTGTCCATGCCGAAGAGGACGCCGAGGATCGCGTCGCTCGACGACCGGCCAAACCGCGCAATGCCAACCGTGGTTCGCTGCCCAAGCACTTGCCGCGGATCGAGGAGATCATCGAACCCGAGAGCCTGGTCTGTGGCTGTGGCGGCGGGCTGCACTGCGTTGGCGAGGATGTCTCCGAGCGGCTCGACGTGATCCCGGCCCAGTTCCGGGTAATTGTCACTCGTCGTCCCAAATATGCCTGCCGATCCTGCACCGACGGCGTGGTGCAGGCGCCGGCGCCCGCTCGGCTGATCCCGGGTGGGCTGCCGACCGAGGCCACCGTCGCCCATGTTCTGGTGAGCAAATATGCCGATCACCTGCCGCTCTATCGCCAGGCGCAGATCTTTAGCCGTCAGGGTGTTGATCTAGACCGTTCAACCCTTGCCGACTGGGTCGGCCGTGCCGCCTTCGAGCTGCGTCCGGTTTACGATGCGCTCATGGCAGATCTGAAACGGTCTTCGAAGCTGTTCATGGACGAAACCCGCGCGCCGGTGCTCGATCCTGGGGCGCGAAAAACCAAGACCGGTTACTTCTGGGCTTTGGCCCGCGATGATCGCCCCTGGAATGGCACCGCACCACCCGGTGTGGCCTTCACCTATGCGCCTGGCCGAAGTGGCGTGCATGCCGAACGGATATTGCAGGGCTTTAGCGGCATCCTGCAGGTGGATGGCTATGCCGGCTACAATCGGCTGATTGCGCCTGGTCGCGTCGGCGCCGGTATCCAGCTCGCCTATTGTTGGGCTCATGCCCGTCGCAAGCTAGTCGAGATCACGCGCGCCGGTACCGCCCCGATTGCCGAAGAGGGTGTACGGCTCATCGGCGACCTCTATGCCATCGAAGCCGAGATCCGAGGTCTCCGGCCGGATGCCCGCCTTGCCGCTCGCCAGGAACGATCTGAACCAGCTGTCGCGCTGATACGCGAATGGCTGGATCATCATCGTGCCCGCGTCTCGGCGAAAGCGCCCATTGGGGAAGCCTTGAGCTACATCGCCAAATACTGGACCGGGCTCGCGCTGTTCCTCAATGATGGCCGCATCGAGCTCGACAACAATGCCGTTGAGCGCACCATCCGCCCGATTGCGCTGAACCGGAAGAACGCACTCTTTGCTGGCCATGATGCTGGAGCAGAAAACTGGGCCGTCATCGCTTCGCTGATCGAAACCTGCAAGCTCAATGGCGTCGATCCCTACGCCTGGCTGAAGGCATCGCTCCACGCCATCGTCGCCAACCACAAGCAGAACCGCATCAACGAATTGCTCCCTTGGAACTTCGTGCCCAAGGTGTGACCGGCACATCGCTTAC
>NZ_LMLO01000002.1:0-279935 GCF_001421945.1 Devosia sp. Leaf64
CCAAGGGCCAATCGATCGCCCTCCCGGAACCAATCTCGCACACTTTCAACAGACAAGGGCCAGCGCGGGAGCCACCAATTTTGTGCGTGCGGCAAGCGACCCTCGGGTCAAGCCCGAGGGAAGAACGGTGGGTGAGGGGCCGCAATGACCCCCGAGGAACACTCCCAAATCAAACCCCCGCCTTGAACCACCCGCCCCCAAGCAGTTCCCGCCCGCCATGCCGGCTGAGCTTGTCCCGTAAAACCTTGAGGTCCGCCGGGCTCAAATCCCCAGCGCCGGTCACCGCCACCCAGCCCTCAAAATAATCCTGCGGCGCATAAACATGCCCAAAACCAATGGAGGCCGTCTGCGCCAGCGCCATGTCGAGCGCCAATTGAAGGAAGGTGACGACCGGATACCAGTTGAGCAGCGGCGAAACCGAAGGTGCCCGTTCCCCACTCAGCCATAGCGGCTCGCGATAGGGCAGGGACCAATCGAAGAATACGATCGGGTCGGAGGGATATTGCAGATAGACGATGCGGATCGGCCCCCAGGACGCCGTGCCCTCCAGATCGATCGCGCTATTGGCAAAGCGCACCGTCGTACCCTGTCCAATCCGCGGCAACCAGATCGGCGAGCCGGGATCGCGATTGGCCACCGTGCTGCGCCAGGTTGCGCTCGCAAAGGGCGGTCCTACCCAAAGCGCGCCATCGAATGGATCTGCCAAGACATCATAAATCGAGGTCGACGCGGCAGAACTATAGGCGCCTAAGCTGAGGCCATGGAGATAAAGGCTGGGTCGACTGTCCCTCGGCATCGCCGTCCAGCGCTCATAAACCGCGTTGAACAGTGCTCGCGCCGTTTCGACCCCCACATCGGGTTCCGAAACCAGCGACAGCCAGCTCGTAAGATACGAATATTGCACCGCTACGCTCGCCACATCGCCGCCATGCAAAATTTCGAGCGTATCGATCGCCGCCGGCTCCACCCAGCCCGTCCCGACCGGCATGATCAGCACAAGCACCTTGCGGTCAAACGCCCCGACCCGGTCCATTTCCCGTACAGCCAGGGCTGCCCGGTCTTCCGGCGCATCGGCCGAGCGCAGCCCGACATAGACCCGAAGCGGCGTTTCAGCCGCCTTGCCCGTCAGCGCGGTAATTTCCTCGGGCGTCGGTCCCGTTTCGACATAGACCCGCGCATCGATCCCGATCGTGTCCCAAGGCACCAGCGATTGCGCACTCCCTGATTTGAGAGTGTCCGTCGGCGCCGGTTCGGTGATGCCCACCAACCGGTCGAAATTGCCATAAAAGCGGTCAGCCGAATAAAGCAGCCCACGCGCCACGACGCCATCGCCGATCATTGCCGTGAGCAGGCCCACGAGCACCATGGCACCAACCAACGCCACCCGCCGTGGGATCAGCCGACCCATCCAGCGCGCCAGCACCCGCACCCCGGCAACGAGCAGCGTCCCGAACCCGACCAGCAGCGCCGCGGGCAGGACAGCCACCAGCGCCACGAGCAGCGGTTGGGTCGCCTCGATCGGCGCTCCGCCCATCCCCGATCGGATCGAATTCTGCCAGCCGGTCCAGAACCAGAGGAAGCTGATAGTGAGCACAAGGCAAAGGATCGCACAGGCCCGCCCCACCCAGCGCGCCACGCGCCGGTTCGGCCAGCGCAGCTCGAGAAAATTCCACAGCCATTCGAGAAAGACCCCGATGCCATAGCCGGCAGCAAAGGCACAACCGGAGAGGATCCCCTGTACCAGCACATTGCGCGGAATAAGCGATGGGGTCAGCGAGAGCGCGGCAAACAACAGGCCAAAAAGCCAGCCACCGGCGGAAAGCGCGTCGAGCCGGCGATAAACGAATCGCCGGACGCGTCGTCCGGCATCGCCCCACGACGCTGGCTGCGACGGATTGGTTTCGCTCGGGAGATCTAAGTCGGATCGGGTCGGCAAGAAGGCGTGCCTGGGGTGAATTCGTCGCCACTATAGGGGAGCGACCGGCCGTGACAACCGCCGAACACCCAAACCATAACGCGAAACGGCTTGAAAGCGTCTCGATGCTAACGGAATGCTACCGATTTGAGGGGAATTGGTGGAGCCTAGCGGGATCGAACCGCTGACCTCTTGCATGCCATGCAAGCGCTCTCCCAGCTGAGCTAAGGCCCCATTCAATGGGTGCTTCAGGGGCAGTGCCCGGTTGAAGCGAGGCGGAACCTAGAGGATGATTCCGAGAGAAGCAAGTGCCTAAATGACACTTTTTTCATCCGCCGGGGAAAACCTCCCCCAGCGGAAAACATGAATGAAATCAGCGGTCTTCGTCGTCGCCGACTTCAAAACCCAGGCCGTCGTCGGCGTCGTCGTCTTCCTCTTCGAGGAACACGTCTTCTTCGTCGTCGCCCAGCTCTTCGTCGACCTCGACGTCGTCGACATCTGGAATTTCTTCCTCGCCACTCTCTTCGGCGTCAGCATCTTCGAGGCTGACGATTTCGGGGGCGTTGGTATCTTCGACTTCTTCTTCTTCCTCGGCCTCATCTTCGTCGTCTATCTTGCGCGAAGCCGTAGCTTTTCCGGTCGCAAGGGTGTCGAAGTAGGAGCGGGGATAAGACTTGCCGGAATAGGGCGAGACGATCGGATCCATGTTGAGATCGTAGAACTTCTTGCCGGTATCAGGGTCGGTACGCTTTGTACCGCGTTCGGAGTTGGCCATTCACATGCCTCACACGAAGGGAAATTGCTTTCGGTCGGCCGCCGCGGCCCAACCAGATATTCGGCCAGTGCGGTAAGGCGCAATGGCGGTCTCTGTCAAATCGAAAATGCGCGTGCGCCCAAGGCTGGCCCCGCCCGCCGCCGCCGTGTTAAGCCCGTTTCGGAATTCTAGCGTGGCGGGGTTGCGGCAATGATCATAGCGGTGGATGGCCCAGCGGCATCGGGCAAGGGGACTTTGGCTCTAGGTCTCGCCCGCCACTACGGGCTCCCCCATCTCGATACCGGGCTTCTCTACCGCGCCGTCGGCGTGGCGTCCCAAGCTTATGAGAACACTGATCAATTCGATTCCGAAGCCATAGCCGCCGCCCGCGCTCTCGATGCTACCCAACTCACCGATATCGAGACCCTGACGAGTAGCGAGGCTGGTAGTCTTGCGTCTAAAGTCGCCGTCATCGCCGAGGTCCGCCGCGCCCTTTTCGACTTCCAGCGCTCCTTTGCGCTGCAAGCTGGCGGCGCCGTTCTCGATGGTCGCGATATCGGCACGAAAATCTGCCCGGACGCTGATGTAAAGCTCTTCATCCAGGCCGACAGCAAGGCGCGGATGGAGCGCCGGGCGCGCCAGTTCGAATCCCGCGGCCGGACAGTTGATCGCTATGCGCTCTTTCACCAGATCGAAGAGCGCGACGCCCGAGACATGCTCAATCCCAATGGTGGCTTCTATAAAGCTGATGACGCGCACTTGCTCGATACGACGCAACTGAGTATAGAGGCCGCACTCCGCGCTGCCATCGCGATTGTCGACAAGTCCATGGCGCTCAAGGCAGGGGAACATTCGTTCTCCTAATTTCCTCCTTGGGTCTTCTGGCTAAGGCAATCATTTCAACCGCTGGCCCGGATCCCGACTAAAAGATCATCCTGTTTTCCAGAAGCGGTGCTCCGTGCGCCGGCTTTGGCATTTTCGCTGAAGCGGACCCGTTTCGAAACAGGATCAGCAACCCTCAACGACCGGCGCAACGGAGAAAAAGTTTGGCACAGCAAACTGTGACTAAAGACGATTTTGAATCGATGCTGCTCGACTCCTTTGTCGACAACGACGCCGCTGAAGGCACCGTTGTTCGTGGCAAAGTCGTCGCCATCGAAAAAGACCTGGCGATCATCGACGTCGGTCTGAAGACTGAAGGCCGCGTTCCGCTCAAGGAATTCGGTCAGGCGTTCCGTGACGGCCAGATCGTCATCGGCTCGGAAGTCGAGGTCTATGTCGACCGCGTCGAAAACGCCATGGGCGAAGCCGTTCTCTCGCGCGAAAAAGCGCGCCGCGAAGAGAGCTGGGTCAAGCTCGAAGAAAAGTACAACGCCAATGAGCGCGTTGAAGGCACGATCTTCAATCAGGTCAAGGGTGGGTTCACCGTCGATCTCGAAGGCGCCGTGGCCTTCCTGCCGCGTTCGCAGGTCGACATCCGTCCGATCCGCGATATCGCTCCGCTCATGAACGTGCCGCAGCCGTTCCAGATCCTCAAGATGGACAAGCGTCGCGGCAATATCGTCGTTTCGCGTCGTGCCATTCTCGAAGAATCGCGCGCCGAACAGCGTTCGGAAATCGTCCAGCAGCTCGAAGAGGGCCAGGTTGTCGACGGCGTGGTCAAGAACATCACCGATTACGGTGCGTTCGTTGATCTCGGCGGCATCGACGGCCTGCTGCACGTCACCGATATCGCATGGCGTCGCGTCAACCATCCGTCCGAAGTGCTCACGATTGGCGAGACCATCAAGGTCCAGATCGTTCGCATCAACCACGAGAGCCACCGTATCTCGCTGGGCATGAAGCAGCTCCAGGCTGATCCATGGGAAGGCATCGAAGCCAAGTACCCGATCGGCGCGAAGTTCTCTGGCCGCGTGACCAACATCACCGACTACGGCGCATTCGTCGAACTGGAACCAGGCATCGAAGGCCTGATCCACGTTTCGGAAATGAGCTGGACCAAGAAGAACGTCCACCCCGGCAAGATCGTCTCGACCAGCCAGGAAGTCGACGTGGTCGTGCTCGAAGTCGATCCCGACAAGCGTCGTATCTCGCTTGGTCTCAAGCAGACCCTGCAGAACCCGTGGGAAGCTTTCGCCGAGAAGAACCCGATCGGCTCGACCATCGAAGGCGAAGTCAAGAACAAGACCGAATTCGGCCTGTTCATTGGCCTCGAAGGCGATGTGGACGGCATGGTTCACCTCTCCGATCTCGATTGGCAGAAGTCGGGCGAAATCGCTCTCGACGACTACAACCGTGGTGACATGGTTTCGGCCAAGGTTCTCGACGTCGATGTCGAAAAGGAACGTATCTCGCTCGGTATCAAGCAGCTTGCTGCTGACGACCTTGCAGACAACACCGCCAGCGCCAGCGGCGAACAGGGTGGCCTTCGCAAGAACGCCGTCGTGACGACCGAAGTCATCGAAGTCAACGAAGGCGGCATCGAAGTGCGCATCGCCGACAGCGAAGTCACGGCCTTCATCCGTCGCGCCGACCTCAGCCGCGATCGTAACGACCAGCGTCCGGAACGTTTCTCCAAGGGCGAAAAGGTCGACGCACGCGTCACCCAGTACGACCGTAAGACCGGCCGCATCCAGCTCTCGATCAAGGCGCTCGAAATCGCCGAAGAACGCGAAGCCGTTGCGAACTTCGGTTCCTCGGATTCGGGTGCTTCGCTCGGCGACATCCTCGGCGCTGCTCTCAAGGGCCGCGACGACAAGTAAGCCTTGGGCTTATTGACCAATCCTTCGGCCCGCGCTTTTTAGCGCGGGCCGTTTTGTTAAAAGGGACCACACCCATGCGATTTCGCGACGTCGCCTGGCGCGCCATGAGCGGCTATGATCTCGAGTCGGTCTTTGCCATTGCCAACAAGGTCCATCCGGGCTTCTTCGAGGCCGAAGAGGTTTTGACCGAAAAGCACACCCTCTATCGCCACGGCTGCTATATTCTCGAGGTCGCCGAAAAACCGGCGGGCTATGTTCTCAGTCATCCCTATCGTCGCGGCGAACTGCCTGCGCTCAACACGCTTCTGGGCAGCTTGCCCGAAGAGGCCGATAGTTTTTACATCCACGACCTCGCGCTGCTGCCCCTTGCTCGCGGCATTGGCGCGGCCGGGCAGATCGTAGCTGCTCTGACCAAGCATGCCGAGGCCATGGGCTTTGCCAGCATTGGCCTCGTTGCGGTCAATGGCTCCGTACCCTTTTGGGAAAAACAGGGTTTCGTCACCGAAGACCGCCCGGAATTGGCCAAGAAACTTGGCGCCTATGAGGATGCGGCGCGGTACATGACCAAGACGCTTTAAGCGGCATCAAAAATCAGCCGCCTCTCTGGCTGTTTCGTCCAAGCCGTGTATGGTCACGCCGACTTCGCTTGGGACAATGCCGTGACCGATCTTCCTCCTTCCAGCGCCCATGAAGCGCTCGCCGCTGACACCTATCGCCGGTCGCGGGGGCTTTGGCGCGTTTTGGCGCTGGTGGCAGCCGTTATCGCAGTGCTCGCCATGACAGCACGTTTCGCCATGCCGGGGCAGGGGGCTGGGGATGTCATCGCTCGCGTCACCATCGATGGTCTCATCACCACCAATGCCGAGCGTCAGGCCCTCTTCGAGCACTTGCTTGAGGACGACACCGTAAAAGCCGTTGTCGTCGCCATCAATTCGACCGGCGGCACTACGGCCGGTGGTGAAGAACTCTATGAGGCACTTCGCCGCCTGAGCGACAAAAAGCCGACCGTCTCGGCCATCAACGAATTCGGCGCCTCTGCCGCCTATATGACCGCCATTGGCACCGACCGGATTTTTGCGCGCCGCCTATCCATCGTTGGCTCGATCGGCGTCCTCTATCAACACGTCAATGCCGGCAAACTGCTCGATACCATTGGCATCGACCTCGATAAGGTCGCATCGGGCCCCCTCAAGGCCGAACCCGACAATGACGAGCCGCTGGAAGGCGCGGCCCGTGTCTCGCTCAACGAACTGGTGCAGGACAGCTTTGCCTGGTTTGTCGATATCGTTGCCGAGCGACGCGATATGCCGCGTCCGGCGGCCCTTGCGCTGGCCGATGGCCGCATTGTCACCGGCCGCGTCGCCCTTGACGCAGGTTTGATCGATGCGATCGGTGGCGAACTGGAAGCCATTGATTGGCTCGTCAAGGAGCGCGAAGTCCCCGAAAAGCTTGCCGTGGTCGATGTCTGGCCGCAACCCGAGGACGGATTTGGCTGGGCCGGACGTCTTTTGGGCGGTTCGGCACGTGCGGCACTCGGTCTTTCGCCTGATGGTCCTGTCGTGCTTGACGGTTTGGTCTCGCTTTGGCAGTTTGGGCCAAAGCCCTGAGCCATGGGCATTCGCATTGGAGACCGGAGCCTTCCATGATCAAGTCTGAACTTGTCGAGAAGCTCGCTGCAGAAAATCCTCATCTGTTCCAGCGCGATATCGAAAATATCGTCAATGCCATCCTGGATCAGGTCGGCGACGCCATGGCGCGCGGCGACCGGGTAGAGCTGCGCGGCTTTGGCGCCTTTTCGGTAAAAAACCGCCCCGCGCGCGTCGGACGCAACCCGCGCACGGGTGAACAGGTTGAAGTCGAAGAAAAGTATGTGCCGCAATTTAAGGCTGGCAAGGAAATCCGCGAACGGCTCAATCGCGAATAATCGCGCTCCCGTTGCGGACGAAAAGGTAGTTCGGATTACTGCATGATCAGCAAGATTGTCGGTTGGCTGGTTCTGGTGCCGCTCTGCCTTGTGCTGGTGGCCTTTGCGCTTGCCAATCGCCAGCTCGTTGCGATCAATCTCAATCCGTTCGGTGCTCCGGCTGATGCCAGTACGGCTGGCTATGGCATTCCGCTCTTTGTGATTCTCTATATCGTGCTCTTGGTCGGCGTGCTGCTTGGTGGCACCGCGACCTGGTTTGCTCAAGGCGAGCACCGCAAGCGCGAGCGCCAGTGGCGCCGCGAAGCGCAGGCACTCAATCAGGAACTGGAAAACCAGCGGCGACGCCAAGCCCAGGCGACGCCAGCAGCGCTTTCCGAAGTGGATGAAATCCTGGACCTGCGGTGACCGGTCGGCGCTGCTCGTCCATTTCAAAACTTCCGACCCCTAGAGTTTCGCCAACACGATGGCCGACCCCCTGATCGTCAAAATCTGCGGCATTAAAACGCTCGACATGCTGGATGTGGCCATTGCCGCAGGTGCCGACATGATCGGCTTCATGCATTTTGCCCGCTCGCCGCGCCATGTCGGCATCGAGCAATTGGGTGAACTGATCTCCGCCTCGCGCGGCCGTGTCGAAAGCTGTGTCGTTCTCGTTAATCCCGACAATAGCTGTGTCGCCGAAGTTGCTGCACTTGGGCCCGATTGGATCCAGCTTCATGGGCCGGAAACCCCGCACCGCGTCGAGGCCATTCGTGCCGAAGCCGGCGTCGAGATCATGAAAGCCCTCCCCATCGGCTCTGCCGATGATGTGGCCCAGGTCGCCGCTTTTGCCGAGGTCGCCGATCGCATCCTCCTCGATGCCAAGCCGCCAAAAGGCGCCGACCGCCCGGGCGGTTTGGGCGAAAGCTTCGATTGGTCACTGCTCAAGGCGCTTGACCCATCCATCCCCTTCATGCTTTCCGGTGGCCTGAAGCCGGACAACGTCGCCGAGGCCATCAGGAACGTCGCACCCTTTGGGGTCGATGTGTCTTCCGGGGTGGAGCGGGCGCCCGGCGAAAAAGACAAGAGGCTGGTCGAAGCGTTCATCCGCAACTCACGGTCAGCCAGTTAGAAGTCGTCGGCCGGGTTATGCTCGGCGGCGCCGAGAGGATCCAAATGGACGGCATCAATTCCCTGCGCAACGGCCCGGATGAGCATGGCCGCTTCGGTCTTTATGGCGGGCGTTTCGTTGCTGAAACGCTCATGCCGCTCATTCTCGATCTCGAAAAGGAATACCGGGCGGCCAAGGTCGACCCGGAATATCTCGCCGAACTCAAGAACCTTGCGACCCACTATACCGGCCGCCCCAGCCCGCTCTATTTTGCCGAACGGCTGACCGAGCATCTGGGCGGCGCCAAGGTTTGGTTCAAGCGCGAAGAGCTCAACCACACCGGCTCGCACAAGATCAACAATTGCCTCGGCCAGATTCTGCTGGCCAAGCGCATGGGCAAGACCCGCATCATTGCCGAAACCGGCGCCGGCCAGCATGGCGTGGCGACGGCGACGGTCTGCGCCAAATTCGATCTGCCCTGTACCATCTTCATGGGCGCGACGGACGTTGAGCGCCAGATGCCGAATGTCTTGCGCATGAAAATGCTCGGCGCCGAAGTGCGTCCGGTGACGGCGGGGGCAGGAACCCTCAAGGACGCGATGAACGAAGCGCTTCGCGATTGGGTCACCAATGTCGAATCGACCTATTATCTCATCGGCACCGCCGCTGGCCCGCATCCCTATCCGGAAATGGTCCGAGACTTCCAATCGGTTATCGGCACCGAATTGAAAGAGCAGTTCCGCGAACGCGAAGGCAAATTGCCCGATGCGGTCGTCGCCTGCGTCGGCGGTGGCTCCAACGCCATCGGCACTTTCCACGCTTTCCTCGATGATCCTGAGGTGGCTATTTATGGCGCAGAAGCCGGTGGCCATGGCATCGACATCGAAAACGGCCATGCCGCTTCGATGACGGGCGGCCGCCCCGGCGTCCTCCACGGCAACCGCACCTATCTGCTGCAGGACGATGACGGCCAAATCCTTGAAGGCCATTCAATCTCTGCAGGCCTTGATTATCCCGGCGTCGGTCCCGAGCACTCTTATCTGCATGACACCAAGCGCGTCACGTATGCGCCGATCACGGATACCGAAGCGCTCGAAGCGTTCCAGCTCTGCACGAAGATGGAAGGGATCATTCCGGCGCTCGAAAGCGCTCATGGCTTGGCTCAGGTCATGAAACTCGCGCCCACGATGACGAAAGACCAATCCGTCGTCCTCTGCCTTTCAGGCCGCGGCGATAAGGACGTCGAAAGCGTCGGCAAATATCTGGGACTTTTGAAATAATGACGACCCGCATCGACCGCGTTTTCGCCTCTGCGAAAGAGGCCAATCGTCCTGTGCTCGCTGCCTATGTCATGGGTGGCGATCCTGATCTGGCGACCGGCCAGGCCATCATGAACGCCCTGCCGCAGGCGGGCGCCGACATCATCGAACTGGGCCTGCCCTTTTCCGATCCCATGGCCGATGGTGTCGCGATCCAGATGGGTGGGCAACGTGCCCTCGCCGCTGGTCAGACGCTGCGTGGCGTCCTCGGTATGGTCGAAGAATTCCGCCGCAAGGACGAAACGACCCCGATCGTCCTGATGGGTTACTACAACCCCATCTATGTCTTCGGCGTCGACAAATTCCTCACAACCGCTCGCGAAGCTGGTGTCGATGGCCTGATCATCGTTGATTTGCCAGCCGAAGAAGATGTCGAACTCTGCATGCCCGCACTCAAGGCGGGTATCAATTTCATCCGCCTGACGACGCCCACGACTGACGATGCGCGCCTGCCCCTCGTGCTCGAAAACACCTCGGGCTTTGTCTACTACGTCTCGATGAACGGCACGACCGGCGCAGTCATCAAGTCGCGCGCTGCCGTCGGTGAATCGGTCCAGCGCATCAAGGCGCATACCGCACTACCTGTCATCGTCGGGTTCGGGATCAAGACCGCCGATGATGCCGCCGAAATGGGCCGCCATGCCGACGGCATTGCGGTTGGTACCGTCATCGTCGATGCCGTGGCCAAGTCGCTCGTCGATGGCAAAGCCACTGACAAGACCGTCAGCGCCGTCCGCGACCTGGTCGCCGACCTTGCCGCCGGCCTCAAGCGGGCGCGGGCATAAGGCGCGGAGCCGCTGTGCATAGCGCGGCTCTTGCCTTTGCCGTACCCCGCCTCACCTGATAAGAATTGCCACAATTGACGTTTAGGTGACGCCAAATGAGCGCCACCAAACGCTCTTGAGATCATCGCGAAAGGCCGCGCCATGAACTGGATCGACAATTTCGTCCGCCCAAAAATCCGCTCGTTCCTCAACACCAAGCGGGACACGCCGGAAAACCTTTGGGTGAAGGATCCGGAATCAGGCGAGATGGTGTTTTACCGCGATCTCGAGGCCAATCAGTGGGTGGTTCCCAATTCGGGCTACCACATGAAGATCAAGCCGACCGACCGGCTGGCGACGTTCCTCGATGATGGCGCTTATGACATTGTCCCATCGCAGTCGGCTGTGGCCGATCCGCTAAAATTCCGCGCCCAGAAGCGCTATGTCGATCAGCTCAAGGAAAATCGCGCCAAGACCGGCTATGACGATTCAGTCCTGGTTGCGACCGGCAAGCTCTATCAGCGCCCCGTGACTGTTGCTGTGCAGGATTTCGATTTCCTCGCTGGCTCTCTCGGCATGGCCGCCGGCCAAGCAATCGTCACCGGCCTTGAAACCGCTGTCGAGCGCAAGACGCCGTTCATTCTCTTTGTCGCTTCCGGCGGCGCGCGCATGCAGGAAGGCGTCTTGTCGCTGATGCAGATGCCGCGCACCACCGTGGCCGTGCTGCGCCTCCGTGAGGCTGGACTGCCGTTCTTCGTCGTCTTGACCAATCCGACGACCGGTGGCGTCACCGCATCCTATGCCATGCTGGGCGACGTGCATCTGGCCGAACCCGGTGCACTCATCGGCTTTGCCGGCCAGCGCGTTATCGAGCAGACCATTCGCGAAAAGCTCCCCAAAGGATTCCAGCGCTCGGAATATCTCTATCAACATGGCATGGTCGACATGGTCGTCCATCGTCACAACCTGCGCTCGACCATTGGTTCGCTTGCCGGCATCCTGACGCGCGCTCCGGCCAATGAGGAACTTTCGGGTTCGGCCGGCAGAGCCATAGCTGCTCAGGCAAGCGTTCGCGATGCTGCCGTTGCCGCTGAAGGCGATGATGATCTGGTGCAAGCTGCCGCGCATGCGGAATAGGGTCTTTACCCGCACTTAACGGCCTTAGCCTAACTTTCCCGCACAACCGTTCGGCCTTCTACGAGGCCGAACTGCCTATGGGGGAAGCTTTATGCGCCGATTTACTCTGCCGATCGCCCGTAAATTGCCATTGGCCCTTTTGGGCTCGGCTCTGCTTGTCAGCATCGGTGTCGGTCTTGCGAGTTACCTGATCGGTTCGCAGGCGCTCCGCACCTCGGCGGAAAATACGCTCGAAACCCTCGCTTCCGAACGCGCTCGCGCCGTCTCGTCTTACATTGCCGGCGTCGAAGAAGACCTGAGCGCAACCTCGCGCTCCGCCGATACCCAGCAGGCCCTCCGTGATTTCGCCGGCGCCTGGTTGCAGTTCAAGGTCGATCCGACTGCCGAAGTTCGAAAACTCTATGTCGATGATAATCCCAATAAGGACAATCTCTCGGCGCTCGATACGCTTGGCACAACCGGCGCCTATGATGTTACCCACACCCGCTTCCACCCGGCCTTCCGCAACAAGGTAACCGCGCGCGGCTACGCCGATTTTTACCTGATGGATTTGAAGGGGTTCGTTGTCTACTCCTTCGACAAGAATCAGGAGTTCGGCACGACCCTTGCCGAAGGCGGTCCGCTCGCCACGACTGGCCTCGGCCGCGTCTATCAACAAGCCCTCGCCATCGAAAGCGACACCGATATCGCGGTGTCCGATTACGAAGCCTATGCGCCATCTGCCGGCAAGCCAGCGAGTTTCTTTGCCAAGCCCGTGTTCAACGCTCAGGGCCGCAAGATCGGCGTCGTCGCCTTCCAGTTGCCGTCGCAACTGATCGACGGTGTCGTTGGCGACCGCACCGGCCTCGGTGAAACCGGAGAAGTCATCGTCGTGGGCGCCGATGGCAAGCTGCGCTCCGATTCCATCTTCACGCCCGACAATGACGCGCTGACCGCGAGCTTCACCGGCCCTGTGCTCGATGCCGCTATCTCGGGCCAGCATCCCATCGGCGAATCCAGCGAATACCGCGCAACGCCGATGCTCGTCGCTGCTGCGCCCATCGTCACCAAGGGCGGCACTTGGGCGGCCATTGCCGTCATGGGTCGCGACGAGGTTCTGGCCCCGGTCGCCCAGATGCGCAACATGATGCTTGCCATCGGTGCCGGCCTCCTCGCCGTCGTCGCCGTCCTCAGCCTTCTGTTCTCGCGCTCGATTACTCGTCCCATCACCCGCCTCACCGGCACGATGGAAACTGTCGCTGGCGGCAAATTTGATACAGAAGTGCCCTTCGGCCAGCGCAATGACGAACTCGGCGCCATGGCCCGCGCGGTTGAGGTGTTCCGCGAAAATGGCCGCAAGGTTACCCAGCTCACCGAAGCTGAAGCCGCCCAGGCGATCCGCAATCAGGCTGAACGCGCCGAGATGATGGTCACGCTGCAGCGCGCCTTCGGCGACGTCGTCGACGCCGCAATCGCAGGCGATTTCACCCATCGCGTCGAAGCCCGTTTCCCCGATGCCGAGCTCAATGCATTGGCCCATTCGGTCAATCGCCTCGTCGAAACCGTCGATCGCGGTCTCTCGGAAACCGGCTCGGTGCTCTCGGCCCTCGCTGATACTGACCTGACCCACCGGGTCAATGGCGACTACCAGGGCGCCTTTGCTCGCCTCAAGACCGACACCAATGCCGTGGCCGAACGTCTCGGCGACATCGTCGGCCAGCTGCGCTCCACCTCCGGCACGCTCAAGCGCGCCACTGGCGAAATCCTTTCGGGTGCGAACGATCTCTCCGAGCGCACGACCCGCCAGGCCGCGACGATCGAAGAAACCTCGGCCACCATGGAGCAACTGGCCTCCACCGTGCTCGACAATGCCGCCATGGCAGAAGCCGCCAGCAAGAAGGCTCATGCCGTTTCCCGATCGGCCGAAGAAGGCGGCGAGGTGATGTCCCGCGCCAACCAGGCCATGGGCCGGATCACGCAGTCCTCAGCCAAGATTTCGAACATCATCGGCATGATCGACGACATCGCTTTCCAGACCAACCTTCTGGCCCTAAACGCGTCCGTCGAAGCAGCGCGCGCCGGTGAAGCCGGCAAGGGATTTGCGGTCGTTGCCGTTGAAGTGCGTCGCCTCGCCCAGTCCGCTGCCAGCGCTTCTGCCGACGTGAAGGTCTTGATCGAACAGTCCGCCAGCGAAGTGAAGGGCGGCACCCAGCTCGTTTCCGACGCCGCGGGCAAACTGTCGGGCATGCTCGACGCCATCCGCGAAAACACCGCCGATCTCGAAGCCATCGCCCGCGGCAGCCGTACCCAGGCGTCGGCCATCGAAGAAGTGACCATCGCCGTCCGCCAGATGGACGAAATGACCCAGCACAACGCGGCGCTCGTCGAAGAAACCAACGCCGCCATCGAGCAGACAGAAGGCCAGGCGAGCCAGCTCGACCGCATCGTCGAGCAGTTCACCGTCTCGGCCACACCCGCCCGCGCCGCCGAACCCGCGCCCGCCCGCGGCATCAAGGGCATGCAGGATAAGCTCAAATCCGTCGCCAGCACCTATCTCCGCCGCCCCGCCGGCAATGCCGCGCCAAAGATGGAAGACTGGTCGGAGTTTTAACCCGACGGCAGGCACCTCCTCCCAACCTCCCCCACGAAGGGGGAGGTGCAACATTGCGTTCGGGGCAATTTCTTATCAAGACCACTGGCCTGACACCTCCCTCTTGAAGGGGGAGGTTGGGAGAGGGTGACCTTCTCACCCACCCCTAGACAACCACCCCCTCCGCCGGTTCTATCCCGGCATGGAGAAACAAGACCGATTCCCCGATTGCATGCTCCTCGCCGCGGGCCTCGGCACGCGCCTGCGTCCGCTCACCGACACGATCCCAAAGCCTCTCGTTCCAGTTGCCAGCGTGCCGCTGATCGAGCGCATCATGCGCAATGCTCAGGCTGAGGGCGTCAAACGCTTCGTCGCCAATGCGCATTATCGCGCCGATCAAATCCTTGCCCATTTCGGTGGCCTCATCAAAATCAGCCACGAGGATGAGCTTCTTGGAACCGGCGGTGGCGTCAAGCGCGCACTGCCCATGCTGGTCTCCGATCCCTTCTTCGTCATGAACACCGATGCCTTCTGGGCCGACGGCGCCGATCGCCCGCTCGCAAAAATGCTGGCGCGCTATGAAAGCCCTCACGACATCGTCATCCTCTGCATCCAGCCCCGCCGCGCCACGGGCGTGAGCCGCAGCCACGATTTCTGCCTCGATCCCTCAGGCTTGGTTACGCGCGATTATGGTGCGCCGATCATTTATGGCGGCGTCGCCGTCGTCGGCCGCGCTGTGTTTGACGACACGCCCGATGGCGCGTTTTCCTTCTATGATCTCATGGAAAAGGCCATGGATGACGAGCGTCTGAAGGGCGTCGTGCTCGATGCCGACTGGTACCATGTCGGCGACCCCACCTCGCTCGCCGAAACCGAACGCCGCCTCGGTTCGGCATGAGCCTTTTTTCCATCGCCCCCCACGCGCCCTTCTTGCCCACGCTTGCCGATGCAATCATGGACGGGCGCCTCCTGAGCGGCTGGTTGCAGACGGGCCCATTCTGGCTCAGCGACGTCACCGTGATCCTGCCCACGCAGCGCGCCCGGCAATCGCTCGCCGAATGTCTTGCGGCCCATCCGCGCTTCACCGGGCTCCTCCCAGATATCCGCACCTTTGGCGGCGATGAGAGCGACGAAGAGCCGTTCCTTCCACCGTTCGACGCGCCGCCGACCCTGCCGCCCGCCAGCCTCGTGCAGCGCCGGCTTATCCTTTCCCGGCTCGTAGCCGCCTGGGCCCATAGCCCCGCCGGTGGCCAGGCCTTTGCCTCGCCCCCGACGGCCGCCGAAATCTTTTCCATGGCCGATTCACTCGCTGCAGTGTTCGACGACCTTGCCATCGCCGAGACCGGCGTGACCGAACTGCGGACCCTCGGCGAAACCCTTGGCCCAGAGCTCGGCGCCTATTGGCAGCAGACGCTGCAGTTTCTCGACATCGCGCTCAGCGCCTGGCCCTCCATGCTGGACGATCTTGGCCGCGCCGATCCCTCAACCCTGCGCGGCACTCGGCTCGATCGCCAGGCCGAAGGCGCGCCGTTCATTTATGGCGATCGGCCCGTCATTGCCGCTGGCTCCACCGGCTCCATTCCCGCCACGGCCCGCCTCCTTCGGGCGATTGAACGCCTGCCGCGCGGCGCTGTCGTCTTGCCCGGTCTCGATACGTCCATGTCGGCCGAAACCCACGCCGCGCTCCTCCGCAGCGAGGAAAGCCCGCATGGCCATCCGCAATATCATCTCGCAAAACTCTTGCGCACGCTCGGCGCCGGTCCGGGTGAGGTGGTCGAGCTCGCGGCTCAAGACCATCCACGGACCCGCCTCATCCACCACGCGCTCGCGCTGACCTCCGAAACCGCCCATTGGTCGCGCGACCGCCTCACCGCTAGCGATCTTGAACAGGCCCTGACCGGCGTCACCATCATCGCCGCCCGACAAGAAGACGAGGAGGCCCGCGCCATCGCGCTTGCCGCCCGCGATGCACTCGCCCGCAAAAAAACCGTCGGTATCATCACGCCCGACCGTAATCTCGCGCGCCGCATCGCCGCCGAACTTGCCCGTTTCGATGTCTATGTGGACGATGCCGCCGGTGCCCCGCTGTTCCAGTCGACCGTCGGTCGCCTTGCCCGCCAGATCCTGACCCTCGCCGTCAATCGCTGCGCCGCCGTCGATCTCGTGGCGCTCCTCCGCAATCGTGCCAGTCTTTTTGGCCGCAGCCGCAAGGAGGTGGCCCAACTCGCCGACGATATCGAACTGGCGCTCCTCCGCGGCCAGCGGCCTGCACCCGGCCTCGATGGCCTGCGCAAAACTCTCGCTGATCACCTGGTCGAGCCACCCAAAAGTGCTGCTCGCAAACTGAACGCGGAAAAGGCCGAAGCAATTACCGCGCTGCTCGACGACATTTCCCGCGCCCTGACCCCGCTTACCAAACTGCTCGATCAGACCCACATCCGCGCCGCCGATCTCGCCGCCGCGATCAACTCTGCCGTCGATGCCGTCGCCGATGGCGCGCCCGTCCGCGGCTGCGATGAACTCCGCGCTTGGGCCGAGGAACTGCAAAAGCACGGCGGGCAGGGACACGCCTTCGCGCCCCAAGGCCTCGATAGCGTCCTCGCCGCGCTCATGAACGGCTTTCAGGTTCGCAATCGGCTCGACCGGCGCGGCGATATCGCCATCTGGGGCCAGATCGAAGCCCGCTTGATGCGGCCGGACCTGACCATTCTCGGCGCGCTCAACGAAGATGTCTGGCCCGAGCCCGCCGATCCCGGCCCCTGGCTCAGCCGCGGCATGCGCCTCGCCGCCGGGCTCGAACCACCCGAGCGCCTGCAGGGCCTCGCCGCCCACGACTTTGCCGAAGCCATGGGCAATGCTGATGTCATCATCGCTTATGCGGATCGCATCGGCACAAGCCCTGCACTGCCCTCGCGCCTCGTCCAGCGGCTCGATGCCTTTGCCGGCGAAGACGCCGCAAAGCTCCTACGTCAGTGCGGCCAAAGCTGGCTCGCTGCGGCCCGCGCGATCGATGCAGTCGAGACAAGCAAACCCGCGACACGCCCCGCGCCCAATCCGCCCGCGCATCTCCGCCCGCGTCGCCTCTCGGTCACCGAGGTCGAAACGCTGATGCGTTCGCCCTATGACCTCTACGCTAAGCACGTGCTGCGCCTGCGCCAGCTCGATCCGCTCGGCAATGTTCCCGACGCCCGCGAGCGCGGTACCATCATCCACGATGCCCTCGCCCGATTCGTCGAAGAGGGGCACGACCCCAACTCGCCAGAGGCCTTCGACACCCTGATGACCATCGCCGCCGATGCCTTTTCCGGCCTTGAAGCTATCGGCGAGCGCCGCGACATCTGGCTCAAACGCTTTGCTACCGCTGCCATGCAGTTCCTCGATTTTGAGCGCAGCCGCGATGCCCGCGTCAAACAGCGCCATGCCGAAATCAAGGGCGACATGCCGCTCTCTCTGGCCGAGCCTTTCCGGATCACGGGCCAAGCCGACCGCGTCGATGAAATGCTCGACGGCACGGTCGAAATTCTCGATTTCAAGACCGGTTCGCCGCCCACTCCGGCTATGATGAAGGCCTTTGAGGCGCCGCAGTTACTGATGGAAGCGGTGATGAGTGGGGCAGGGGCCATGACTGGCCTTGCCGCCGCGCCTGCCAGCGCTCTGACTTATGTGAAGATCGGCCTCGGTCCCGAAGCTTTCGTGCCCACTGAGTTCAAGCCCGGCGATGGCAGGCCGATCATGGAGGCCGCCGACGAGATCAATCGCCGCCTCCAGAGCCATATCGAGCACTTTCTGTTTCGTGACACGCCTATGCCTGCGCGCCTCCTGCCGCTCGCCGGCCAGCGCTTTGCCGGGCCTTACGATCATCTATCCCGCGTCGCCGAATGGACCAGCGTCGACGGCGGGGAGGACGACGCATGAGCGCAGAACGCGGCGACCTCACCGTCCCCTTCGACACCAAAGATGCACAGGGCCGCGCGACGGACCCGAGCCACTCCATCTGGGTTGAGGCCAATGCCGGATCGGGAAAAACCTTCGTCCTCACCCGCCGCGTCTTGCGGCTGCTGCTGGCCGGGGTGAAGCCTGAATCCATCCTTTGTCTCACCTATACCAAAGCCGCCGCCGCCGAGATGCGGAAGCGCGTGTCCAATGAATTGGCGCGCTGGGCCGTCATTGACGATGCGGAACTGCGCGAGACCGTGTTTGGCCTCACCGGCGCCGTCCCCGATACGGACGGGCTCAATGGCGCACGCACGCTTTTTGCCCGCGCCCTTGAAACACCCGGCGGGCTCCGCATCCTCACCATCCACGCCTTCTGCGAAGCCGTGCTCCATCGCTTCCCCATCGAAGCCGGCGTGCCCTTCGATTTCGCCGTCATCGAAGAAGACCAGCAGAGCCAGTTGATCATGGCCGCCCGCGAAAGCGTCCTCGCCGAGGGCCTGCGCGGTGGCGAAAACCGAGCCGCGGTCGAAACGCTCTTCGAACGCCTGAGTGATCATCATATCGGGGAAGCCATTGGCGCTGCCTTGGGGCAAGGCGCACGTCTCAAAGCCCTTCTTGCCGATCCTGAGGCCGCTAAGCAACGGCTGCGAATGCTTGTCGGTGTAGGCAAGGAAAGCGCGGCCGACCTGATCGTTAGCGTCACCGCTGACACATTCCTCGACCCGACCACGCTCCGCCATATCGTCTCGACGCTTGGCGGCGATGCCGCAGGCAACAAGACCTGCGCCGATCTTCTCGCGCGCCTCGATCCCGATCAGCCCGATCCCAATCTCCTCCGCGCCGCCTTCTTCACGGGTACAGGCACTCCGCGCAGCCGCCTGATGGTCAAGAAAGAGCAGGCCGATCACCCCGCCATTTTCGACACCCTGACACGCGAACAGGTTCGGCTCGTCGCCCTCGACACGCGCATCAAAGCCGCCGAACTGGTCGAGCGCAGCGCCGCGGTTCTCGATATTCTCGTTGCCATTGCCAATCGCTACGAAGACGACAAGCGCCGCCACGCGCTGCTCGATTTCGACGATCTCGTCGCCCGCCTCGGCGATCTCTTGGACAATTCGGAAATCGGGCCCTGGGTCCAATACAAGCTCGATGCAGGCATCGAGCATATTCTGGTCGATGAAAGCCAGGATACCAATGATCAGCAATGGCGCGTCGTCCGGGCGCTGGCCGCAGAATTCTTCGTCGGCGAAGGCGCCGCTCGCCGCCCGCGCTCGGTCTTTGCGGTGGGCGATCAGAAGCAGTCGATCTATTCCTTCCAGGGCGCCCAGCCGGCGCTATTCGGCACCACCGGCCACGATTTCGCCCGCCGTGCCGAAGCCGCCGAAATGGCCTTTGCCCGCCTGCCGCTGCATACGAGTTTCCGTACGCTCAAAGGCATTCTCGACGCTGTGGACCGCGTCTGCGCCCGCCCAGACATCCAGCTCGCGCTCCTCGCCGCCGACCCCGTGCTCCACACCGCGGCGCGCAGCCAGGCCGGCGGCGCGGTTACGCTCTGGCCGCCCATCCAGGCGCAAAAATCCGAACTCGGCGACGGCCAGTGGCCGCTGGAGCCGGTGGAAGCAGAACAAAGCGCAGCGCGCCAAGTGGCCCTCCGCATGGCCCGTGAGATCAAGGGCTGGATCGATACGGGGCGCCCCCTTGCCCAGCGCGGCCGGGCCGTGCGCGCCGATGATGTGCTGATCCTCGTCCAATCCCGCAGTGCGCTCTTCCAGGAAATCATCCGCGCCCTGCGCCTTCTCGATGTGCCGACCCCTGGCGCCGATCGACTTGCGGTCACGAGCCATATCGCCATTCTCGATCTCCTCGCGCTGATCGATGTCCTCCTCAACCCCGCCGACGATCTGCAACTGGCCGCGCTTCTCCGCTCCCCGCTCTTCGATTTTTCCGAAGACGATCTTTTCATTCTCGCCAGCACCCGCTCCCAATACCAGAGCCTCTGGTCCGCGCTCCTGGCTTCAAGCAGCCCCGCCGATAGGGCTGCTGCCGAGCGCCTGACGCGCTGGCGCGCCGATCTCGATTTCGAGCGTCCCTTCGAATTTTTGACCGGCGTCCTCTATGCCGATGGCGGCCTCAAACGCTTCCATACGCGCCTCGGCCCCGAGGTGGACGAGGTCCTCTCCGAATTCCTCGAACTGGCCTTGGCCCACGAACAGCGCGAGCAGCCGTCGCTGCAAGGCTTTGCCGCCGACATGCGCAGCCGCAACGTCTCGATCAAGCGCGAATTGGCCGAAGGCGGTGGCGGCGTCCGCGTCATGACCGTCCACGGCGCCAAGGGGCTCGAAGCCCCCATCGTCATCATGGCTGATGCTGCAAGCAAGCCCGACAGCAAGCAGATTGGCAGCCCGGTCTATGTGCTCAATGGCGCACCCGGCCCACTCCTCATCCACGCCGCTAGCCAACGCCAGCATGTCCCCGCGACCCTCGCGCGCAAGGAAGAGATCGACGCCAATCTTGCCCAGGAATATTGGCGAAAACTCTATGTGGCCATGACCCGCGCTGAAGACGAACTCTATGTCACCGGCGCCCTGACCCAGCGCGGCAAGCTCGACGGCACATGGTATGAGGCCATAGAATCAGCGCTCGGCGCAGCGTCCGAGCGCGTCGAGGACGAAAACGGCCTCTCTGCGCTCATCTTCCCGGCGGATCGCCCGACGCCGCTGATCGCCACCGCGACCCAACCCACCAGTGCGCCCAAATCCACCTGGGTCGATCCGCCACCCCTGCCAGATTTCGCGCCACCGCAAATCCTTTCGCCCTCGCGGGCCCATGAAGCCGTCGGCGGCGAACCCGTCCTCGCGACGCTCGCCGAACGCGTGCGCGACGCCGAGACCGCGCGCAAATCCGGCATCGCCCTTCACGCCCTGCTTCAGCACTTAGGCAAGGTTGATCCCGCCCTCTGGCCCAATGTCATTCCGCGCGCGCTCGAAACCCTGCTGCCCGACTTGCCAGTCGAATGGGGTCGCCTGGGTGATAAGGCGCTGTCGATCCTCGACCACCCCGACTTCGCCCCGCTCTTCGGACCCGACAGCCGGGCCGAAGTGGCTTTTCTGGTGCAAGGCACGCGGGGCGGGGAACCAATCCGCCTTGCTGGGCGTATCGATAGGCTTGTGGTTGACGACACCGGGGTAACGGTGATCGACTACAAGTCCGATGCGTCGGCGCCGAAGGAGGCCGCCGGCGTGCCGGCGCGGTACATCACGCAGCTCGGGTTATATGCGCTGGTTGCAAGCCAGCTGTTCCCCGGCCGTCCTGTTAGGGCAGCGATCCTGTGGACAGAGTTGGAATCATTGCTGATTTTGCCCAAAGCCCTGTTGGACGGCGCCACTGCGGATTTCACCCTGCGGTGATCGATCTTGTGCAGAGGCTGGACTCTCCCCAGCTTTGGGAGCAAACAAGCCACCGCTTTCAACCCAAAAGGCACACTAAATGACGAAGCAGGTTTCCGACGCCACCTTTGGCGAGGAAGTTCTAAATTCTCAGGAACCGGTTCTGGTCGATTTCTGGGCGGAGTGGTGCGGGCCCTGCCGGGCGATCGCCCCCGTGCTCGATGAACTCTCCACCGAACTTTCCGGCAAGGTGAAGATCGTCAAGCTCAACGTCGACGAGAACCCCTCGACGACGGTCAAGTATGGCGTCCGCTCCATCCCCACCATGATTCTGTTCAAGAATGGCGAAGCCGCCGACATGAAGATCGGTGCCGGCACGCCCAAGGCAGGCCTCACCAAGTGGCTCGAAGGCCACGCCGCCTAAGACGGCCTCCTAAAGAATACCAAGCGCCGCTTGACACACGTCCGGCGGCGCTTTTGTTTGCCGACCACAATCTGGTCGCCTTATCCGGTCACTCACGAGTGGCAGCGCCCTAAGCGCTCTGCTAGCTCTATAGAATTCGCCGTTTCCGGAGACTGCCCTTGTCCGCCATCGACCTGTCCGCCGCCCCGTTCCATCTCGACGAAGAGGCGATCGCCTGGGTCCATTCGACACGCGATGGCCTGGCGCCGCGCGACAAGCTGGCCCAGCTTTTTGTGCTGCTGGCCCGCGGCCCGGCCGACGAAGCGTTGGAAACGCTAAAGAGTTTCCGCCCCGGTGGCGTGACCCGCATCTATTCCGAAAATCTCGCCGCCGAGATCGACTTTGCCCGCCAGCTCGACGCCATCGGTCCTGCGCCCATGCTGGTATCGGCCGATCTCGAAGGCAGCCGCATGAGTCTGCCTTTCGGCACCTCGGTGCCCAACCCGCTCGGCCTTGCCGCTGTCGACGATGTCGAAGCCACCACGGCCATCTCCACCATCATGGCGGAGGAAGCCCGCGCCGTCGGCCTCAACTGGAGTTTTACTCCCGTCATCGACATCAACGCCGCCTGGCGCAGCGCCATCGTCGGTACGCGTTCTTATGGCAGCGATATCGACAAGATCGAGCGCCACGCCCTGGCCCAGATCGCCGCCTTCCAGGGCAATGGTGTGGCTGCGACAGTCAAACATTGGCCCGGCGAAGGTTTTGACGATCGCGACCAGCATCTGGTCACGACGGTCAACCCGCTGACCCTTGCCGAATGGGAAGAAAAGTTTGGCCGCCTCTACCGCGCCGCCATCAATGCCGGCGTTCTCAGCGTCATGTCCGCCCACATCGCCTTCCCGGCTTTCGTGCGGGAGCTCGATCCCGAAGCCACCTCTGAGGCATTCCGCCCAGCGTCGCTGAGCCGCGTGCTCAACGAAACGCTCCTCCGCGAGCGCCTGGGCTTCAATGGCCTCATCGTCTCCGACGCCACGCCCATGGCTGGTCTCGGCGATTGGGGCCCGCGCGACGAAACCCTGCCCGAAGTCATCATCGCTGGTTGCGATGTTATTTTGTTTTCGGACGACCCCAATGGCGACCTGATGCGCCTCGTGAAGGCGGTTGCCGATGGCCGCCTGACCCAGGAGCGCGTCGACGAGGCCGTCACCCGCGTCCTCGCCCTCAAGGCCGCCCTTGGCCTTCACAGGGACCGTCCCGAGCCCAATCTCGACACCGCTCGCGCAATTGTCGCCACGCCGGAAAAGCTGGCCAAGGCTGCAGAAGTCACTGCCCGCATGCCGACGCTGGTGAAAGACACGGCCAACCTCCTGCCGCTCTCGCCGGCCAAGCACAAGCGCGTGCTGATCTATTCGACTGGCGCCGTCCAGCCCTTCGCCCCGCACCCGATCCCGCTATCCCTGCCGGATATGCTGACGCGCGAGGGTTTTGAGGTCACGCTCCACACGCCCGACCTCGCCGAGCGTCCGAGCGACTATGATCTCGTGCTTTATCTGCTCGCCGAGGAAACGCTCCTCACCCGCAGCCGCATCTTCCTCGATTGGAAACGCTTGACCGGCTCTGTCTTCGGCGCCATGCATCGCCACTGGCACGAAGTGCCGACACTCATGGTTTCTCTCGGCTTTCCCTACTATCTCTACGACGCCCCGCGCGTCTCCACCTATATCAACGCCTACGGCTCGAGCGACGCCATCCAGGAGGCGGTCCTCAACGCACTTCTGGGGCGCAAAGCGTTTACGGGAACAAGCCCGGTCGATCCCTTCTGCGGTAGTGAGCAGGCGAAGTATTAGTGGACCACTCAATCCTCCCTCGCCCCTTGTGGGAGAGGGACAGGCAAATGTGCGTTCAGCAGATTTGCCAGGGTGAGGGGTATCCATCCTCCGCAGAGGAGCCGATGGCGTCCGCGCCAGCCTCAATCCGGTGGCGTACCGTTCTTTGCCAGCACGTCACCCGCCAGATACAGCGACCCACAAATCAGCACCCGCGCATTGGGCACCTCCGCCGCTGCTTTAAGCGCCGAGACGATCGACCGCTTCGGCCGCGCCAGAAGCCGCAAGCTTTCCGCGCGGTTGACGATATGTCCGGCTGGGTGCGCATTCGGCTCTCCCGGAATGGTCAGCGCCATCACCCGCGGCTGAAAATCCTTGAACGCTTCAAGAAATTCGCCGGGATCACGCGTGTTCATCATGCCCATGATCAGCACCAGCGGCGCCGGCCGGCTGCGGTCGAATTCGGCGATGGTCCGCGCCAGCGCCATGGCCCCATGCGGATTATGCCCCCCGTCGAGCCAAAGCTCGTGGCCTGCCGGCAGCAGATCGCGCAGCTTGCCCGAGCGGACCGGCTGCATCCGCGCCGGCCAGGTCACTTTCCGCAGGCCCTCGGCAAAATCCCTGTCGGTCACCGGCAATTCAAAATGCCGCGCTGCGGCAATGGCCAGGGCCGCATTGTCGAACTGGTGCGGTCCGAGCAGCGCCGGTGGTGGCAGGTCGAGCATGCCAGCCTCGTCGGTATAAACCAACCGCCCGTCCTGCTGCGTTCCGTGAAAATCCTCGCCCTGCCAAAGCGGCGTGATCCCCAACCGATGCGCCGCGCGCTCCAGCACCTTGCGACCCTCGTCGCGTTGAATGCCTATGACGGACTTCGAGCCACGCTTCAAAATCCCGGCCTTGTTCGACGCGATCTCGGCGATCGTATTTCCCAAAAATCCCTGGTGGTCGAAGTCGACCGGCGTGATGATGGTCCCAAGCGGCTGCTTGACGACATTCGTCGTGTCATACGTCCCGCCCATTCCGGTTTCGAGCAGCAGGAAATCGGCCGGCGTCTCGGCAAAGAGCTTGAACGCCGTCACCGTCGTCACCTCGAAAAAGGTGATGCCGGCCCCGCCATTAATCCGCTCCACCTCTTCGAGAGCGGCATTGAGCAGTCGCGTCTCAACGAGCTTGCTTGCCAGCCGGATGCGCTCGTTGAAGCGCACGAGGTGCGGCGAATTATAGACATGCACCTTTTTCCCCGCCGCCTCGAGAAAGGCGCGGAGATAGGCGATCGTCGAGCCCTTGGCATTGGTCCCCGCCACATGGATGGTAGGCGGCAACCGATCCTGCGGATTGCCGAGCTTGTCGAGGAGCGGCAGCATGCGATCGAGGCTGAGATCGATCAGCTTGGGATGAAGGCCAGACAGGCGTTTCAAAATGGCGTCGGTGCGGGACACTTTTGTCTCCGAGGTGGCGGCGAAGAATCGCAACGCGCTTGCCCTACCCCCCTCCCGACCTCCCCCACAAGGGGGGAGGTGAAGGTCGGAGCTTGGCAGAGTATTGAGACACCCACCGGCCCGACACCTCCCCCTTGATGGGGGAGGATGGGAGGGGGTGACGTGGGCGAAAACTACTTCCGCAGTTCGCCGCCCGTCGTCTTGGTCACGGCCGCGACAACTGCCGCCGAAACCTTCTCGATATCTTCGTCCGTGAGCGTCTTGTCGCGCGGCTGCAGAGTAACTTCGATGGCGACCGACTTCTTGCCCTCGCCGACATGGGCGCCTTCGAACACATCGAAAATGCCGACACCGGTGATCAGCGCCTTATCCGCACCCTTGGCCGCCCTCAGGATCGTCGCCGCGGCAACGCCCTTATCCATGACAAAGGCAAAATCGCGGGACACCGGCTGGAACTGGCTCAGTTCCAGCGCCGGCTTGGTTTTCGTCGCCTTCTTGCGCGCTTCCGGCATGGCATCGAGGTCGATTTCGAAGGCCGCAACCGGCCCCGAAATATCGAGATCAGCCGCCAGCGCCGGATGCAGTTCGCCGAACCAGCCCAAAGTGACCTTTGGACCTAGCGCAAAGCGTCCACCGCGACCGGGATGGCTCCAGGACGCAGCCTCAGGCAGCACCTGCACCTTGTCGACATCGATCCCGAGCGCATCGAGCACTGCCGCGAGATCGGCCTTGGCATCCCAGACGGAAACCGTTTCGGCCTTGCCCGACCAGTGGCGCCCCGCGCCATCAAGCTTAGCCGTTCCGGTGCGCACACCCGAGGCATAGGTATGCTGGCCTTCCGGTTTATCCGAAAGAAACACCTGCCCGACTTCGAACAGCGCCACATCGGCAAAGCCGCGATTGGCATTGCGCCTTGCACCAGCCAGCAGGCCCGGCAGTAGTGAGGGCCGCATGTCGGTCATGTCGGAAGCAATGGCATTGGCCAGCTGCCGGTCCTCTGTGCCGCCGCCAAAGCGCGTGGCGTCGTCGTGCGAAATGAAGCTCCAGGTTACGGCCTCATCGAGGCCGCGCGCTGCCAGCGTCCGACGAGCAATGCGGCGACGATTCTGGATGGTGGTCAGAATGCGCGGCGCGACGTGGTTGAGGCGCGCCAGCGGTTCCACCGGCACATTGTCGACGCCCACCATGCGCATGACCTCTTCAACGAGATCAGCCTTTTGGGTGACATCGGGACGCCAGCTCGGCACTTTCACCGTGCGCGTGTCGCCAGACCCTTCGGCCGCAAAACCAAGCGAAGCCAAAATTGCTTCAATCCGCTCCGGAGCCACATCAAGACCCGTCAGACGGCGCACTTCGCCTAGCGGAAATTCGACAACCGTATTGGCAAAAACGTCCTCGCCCGAGATCGCCGGCTCCATCGGTTCGCCGCCGCAGAGTTCAAGCACCAGCCGCGTCGCCAGTTCCATGCCCGGCTCGGTCAGCGCCGGATCGACATTGCGCTCAAGTCGATAGCGGGCATCGGATACGATACCGGTCTTGCGGCCGGTCCGGGCGATCAGCTCCGGGTCCCAGCTTGCACATTCCATGAAGATGTTGGTGGTTTCCTCGGTCACGCCTGAGCGGATGCCGCCCATGATGCCGCCAAGGCAGAGTGGGCCCGTGTCGTCGGCGATGACCGTCATGGTCTCGTCGAGCGTGTAGATCTTGTTATCGAGCGCATCGAACGCTTCACCACGCGCATTGCGCAGCACCATGGTGCCTTCGACCTTATCGGCATCATAGGCATGCAGCGGCCGGCCCCACCCGAGCGAGACGAGGTTGGTGATATCGACAACAGTGTTGATCGGCCGCAGGCCCACAGCCCGCAGGCGCGCCTGCAGCCAGTCCGGCGACGGGCCGTTCTTCACGTTGGCAATGAAGCGGCCGGCAAACTTGCGGATCGCCTTGGGCTCATCGCCAGAAAACTGCTGCGGCAGCGGCGCGATCGGGCTTTTGCCCTTGGACGGCACTGGCGAAAAGTCGGTCTTCTTCAGCGTGCCAAGACCAAAGGCGGCAAGATCGCGCGCCACGCCATAGACGCCCGTCGCGTCGCCGCGGTTCGGCGTGATGGAAATATCGAAAACCACGCCATTGATACCGGCATAGTCGACATATTTCGCACCGATCGGTGCATCGTCAGGCAATGAAATAATGCCGTCATGATCGTTGCTGAGCTGCAGTTCCGCCGCCGAGCAGAGCATGCCGTTGGACGGTGCACCACGAATGACCACACCACCCTTGAGTTCAAAATCCTTGCCCGGAATATAGGTGCCGGGGAAAGCGAAGACGGACTTCATACCGGTCTTCACATTCGGCGCGCCGCAAACGACGTCGATCAGCTCGCCCGTGCCCGCATCGACCTTGCAGATATTGAGGTGATCGGAATTGGGATGCGGCTCGGCCTTCACCACCTGCACGATGACAAACTTTTCGAGCGCCTTGCCCTGGCTCTCAACGCCTTCGACCTCGAGGCCGATCGTCGTCAGCGCCACGGCGATCTCATCGGCGGACGCATTGGTCTCGAGATGTTCCTTGAGCCAGTCGAGCGTGAATTTCATGTTCTTGGGACCTTCAGAAGGTGCCGTCGGCGCTGGCTAGCAGCGTTTCGGCCAAAAGTTGACGTCCGGCCGGCAGCACCTCTACCAGCCTGAAAATTTCGCAGACGATCTCCATGTCGGGAGAAAATCCGCCATTGCGCGCGAAATAGGCCTCATGCCCTGCGCGCCATTCGGCATAGGGCCCCTCGCCCTCGCGATCTGTGAAGGTTGGAGGAATGGCGTCGAACGGCATGATCTCGACGCTGACCGTCTCGATCACGCAGGCCTCTTCACCCGCGCCATTGAGCACAATGTCCCGCCGCCCAACCTGCGGCAGCGGCTCCCCGCCGCCGCCAAAGTGGGCCAGTGCCCCACAGGTCGCATCCTTCTTGCCCGCCAGCACCAGCGCAAGCAGCCGATCCGCCAGCTCTGGATTGTCTCCGAAGCTGAAACACACGGGTTGGGCTCTGTCGGCGGGCATTGTCATTGCGCTTAGCTGCTCAGGCCGCCGAACAGCGTCGGCAAGTCGAGCGGCCTAAAGCCGTAATGTTTGATCCAGCGCTGGTCGGCGTCGAAGAAGGCGCGTAGATCCGGCATGCCATATTTGAGCATGGCCAAGCGATCGATGCCCATGCCCCAGGCAAAGCCCTGATAGACATCGGGATCGAGCCCGGCATTGCGCAGCACATTGGGGTGCACCATGCCGCAGCCCAGAATTTCGAGCCAATCCTTGCCTTCGCCGATCTTCACTTCGCTGCCCGAGCGATCGCATTGCACGTCGACTTCCATCGACGGTTCGGTGAAGGGGAAGAAGCTCGGGCGAAAGCGCAGCGTCACGCTCGGAACTTCAAAGAAAGCCTTCAAGAATTCTTCGAGCACCCAGCGCAACTGGCCAATGTGCGAGTCCTTGTCGATGACGAGGCCTTCGACCTGGTGGAACATCGGCGTGTGCGTCTGGTCCGAGTCATTGCGATAGGTGCGGCCGGGCATGACGACGCGGATCGGCGGATCCTGCGACGGGGTTAGGTAGGAGGCCGCCGGCTTCTCATTGGTCTTTTGCATCACGCGCACCTGCACGGGCGAGGTGTGGGTGCGCAAAACTTTCTTCACGCCGTCCGGACCGGTCTTCATGAAGAACGTGTCGTGCATTTCGCGCGCCGGGTGACCTTCGGGGAAATTCAGCGCCGTGAAATTGTAGTAGTCGGTCTCGATATCGGGCCCTTCGGCTATGGAAAAACCCATATCCGAGAAGATGGCGGTGATTTCGTCGATTGTCTGGCTGATCGGGTGGATACGGCCCTTGGCGGTCGGCGCCGGCTGCAATGGCAGCGTCACATCGACAGTCTCGGCCTTGAGCCGCGCTTCGAGCGCCGCGCCCTTGAGTTCGGTGCTGCGCGCGTCGATCAGACCCGCAATCTCATTCTTCAGCCCGTTGATGGCGGGGCCAGCGTTCTTGCGTTCGTCTGCAGCCATGGAGCCAAGCGTACCGAGCAAGGCCGAGACCGAGCCTTTTTTGCCCAAGGCAGCAACGCGGACGGCATCGAGAGCGGTTTCGGTGTCCGCGGCGGCGATCGCAGCGGAAAGTTCGGTGCGCAGCGTGTTGATATCAGTTTCCAAGGACATTGGGGGCTCTCGGCAATGAAATTTGAAGGCGGTTAGAGCAAACAAAAACGCCCCGCGCCAGCCCTTTTCAGGTTGGCGCAAGGCGCAATTTCGACCTCAGCGAGACTGAAGGTTAGGCGGTGACGCGGGCGTGGGTCGTCTTGTCGACGCCCTCGAGATAAGCCAGCGCTGCCTTGGCCTTGGCGACCAGGGCACCGAACGCTTCGGGCTGGGTGATCGCGAGATCGGACAGCACCTTGCGGTCGACAGCAACCTCAGACTTGCTGAGGCCGTCGATAAATCGATTGTAGGTCAGGCCGTGTTCACGGACAGCAGCGTTGATACGCTGGATCCAGAGAGCGCGGAAATTGCGCTTCTTGACGCGACGATCGCGATACGCGTACTGGCCGGCCTTTTCGACGGCCTGCTTGGCGATACGGATCGTAGACTTACGACGGCCATAATAGCCCTCGGCGGCCTTCAAGACCTTCTTGTGACGGGCGTGGGCGGTTACGCCTCTTTTTACGCGTGCCATATTTTAGTGTCCTTCCAGCTTAGCGGTTGTACGGCATGTACCACTTCACCAGACCCTCGTCGCCCTTGGACAGGATCTTGGTGCCGCGGTTGGTGCGGATGTACTTGGCGTTGTGGCTGATCAGGCGGTGGCGCTTGCCGGCAACGCCGGCCTTCACCTTACCCGAGGCGGTGAAGCTGAAACGCTTCTTGGCGCCGGACTTGGTCTTCATCTTGGGCATTTTGCGGGTCCTTATAGGAAAATAGGATGGATTTGGGCCCATCGCATTCAAAGATCGCCACGGCATGCCTTTTGGCCGGGCGATCCGGAGATGGCGCTCTATAGGGGGAATGGTGAGGATTGGCAAGGCCGACTCGTCGGTGGCGCGCTTACGAAAACCGCGGGGTTTGGATCACCCACATTTTGGTGTTCAACCTTACCGAACATTCATGAAACTTTATTCGGGGGTTTCGCGTCTATTCAGCACGCTCCCAGCGTCGGAGCGATATTTTAAGGAGTATATCTATGCGTACCATCAAAGCTTTTGCTGTCGCTGCCCTTCTCGCCACCTCTGCCGGCGCCGCTATGGCCAGTCCATTCGAGGTCGATTCTTCCATCCAGGCACTTGACGAAGCGCACTTTGCCACTGTTTTGACCGTCAACCCGTCTGAAGCCCGTTCGCTTGCGATCGACGTCGACACAGCGTCCTTGCAGCAGAAGATCAAGAACAACCCAGCTCTCGCACGCACTGTGACCGACCAGGGTTTCCAGATCGACCAGATCGTTGGCCTTGATGCGACCAGCAGCACCAGCGTTACCCTTTACGCGCTCTAAGACCAGCGTGTGATGGCAACAGGGCGGCCCATGTGGCCGCCTTTTTTGTTTCAAGCTTTGGCTGCAGCGAGCATTGGCTCGAGATGGTTTTCAAACAAAAGCCCGGGGTGCTCTGCCAGGGCCGCTCCATACGCCGCCTCCGCTGCCAGCGACACGCGCAAAAACCGCGCGATTCCTGCGATATCGACGGATGACAGGCCGTAGAACCCACTCTCGACCCGCCGGAGTATTTCGGTCTTGGAAGCGATCATCCCCGCCGCCACATCCTTGCCATTACTCATCGAGCCATCGCGCTTCACGTAGTCGTGGAGGGGCGTACCCAAATGCAGCGACCGTGGCGCGTGGCGATAAAGCTGCAGCAGCAGTTCGAGATCGGTCATGTTGCTCAGCGTCGGATCATAGCGCGCATCGGTCTTCGTCCGGTCCCAGACGACCATGGAATCCATCGAGACGCTCACCCACTTGTGCTCGCCCGGCGTCAGGTCGCGATCCGGCCCGTCACCAACATAGCGCAGATGCGCAAAATCCATGGTCATGACATCGAGCGCCGTCGTCACGATCGCCGCATTTTGCAGCGCCTCCACGGCCCGTTCGAGCTTATCCGGCTTTAGTCGGTCATCGGCATCGAGAATGGCGACAAAAGGCGTTTCAAGTTTTTCGAGCGCCACATTCCGCGTTCGCGATGCGCCTGTCCCAACCCCGCCACTGGTCAGGAAAATTTGGCGATCATCGCGCACCCCCTTTTCGTCCAGGAAAGCCGCATAATCGAACCCGTCATCGGCAATGATCCAATGCTGCCAATCGGCAAAACTCTGGTCCATCACACTCTGCACCGTAGTCGAAAGCGTGTCTTGAGCACGGAAGGCTGGGGTAATGACGGCGACAGTACGGGATTGGGTCACAGAGGCCTCGAAACGTCGTGCGGCAAAGGCCTCTGGGCTTGAACCGAGGCGGGAAACACCCATATCTGCCTCAGTCAGCCGATGCCAGTGTTTTGGGTCGGCCGGCATCGTTGCTTGGCTAAACAAGGACGGCGTTGATGTCGCGTATTTCGGTGTTTTCCGCACCTTTTCTCCTCGGCTTCGATAGTTTCGAAGAGAGGATCGATCGGCTTGCCCGGTCGGCGGATGGCTACCCCCCCTATAATATCGAGCGCACTTCAGAGCCCGATGGGGCCGAGCGGTTCATCATCTCCATCGCCGTGGCCGGTTTTGCCGAAAACGAGCTCGAAGTGATGACCGAAGACAACCAGCTCTCCATCCGCGGCAAGCAGAAGGATGAGCCGGGGCGCGAGTTCCTGCATCGCGGCATTGCCGCCCGCCAATTTCAGCGAACTTTTTTGCTCGCCGATGGCATGATCGTCAAAGATGCAACTTTAAACCATGGAATGCTCGTTATTGCTCTTGAGCGTCCACGCGTAACCAAGCTCGCCCGCCGAATAGACATTCGATCGCTCTGATAGAAAGGGCCAATAAAATGATGGATAGACGCAATATCGATGCCCTGAACCCCGAGGCACACCCGCTCCGGCACTTGACCGAGGCCCAGTTCGCCGCGCTTGGCGGCAGCGCCGTGGCCTATATCAAGCCGGTTTACGGGGAACTGCTGTCCCACATGATCAGCGAGGCCGAGTTCAATTCCGATGAGCTTTACCAGCTCGTCATGTCTGCCGACGGCACGCCGCTCATGGTGGCCGATACTGCCGACGCCGTTACCGAGTGGCTCGGCGACCAGAATCTGGGGCTCGCAACGCTGCATTAAGCCAGCGTCACTTGAGCCGTAGCCTAAGACAGAAGCCCCGCCAGCAGTTGGCCAGCGGGGCTTCTTAATTTCAGGAATCCGCATTCAGGCGGCGGCGCTGTCCTCGAGCGAGGTCGTCAGCATGTTGTAGAGCCGCTTTCGATCCGTTTCGGTCCGCAATTGGTCTATGACGCTTTCAGTGCGCAGCAAGCGTGCCACGCGCGAGAGAGCCTTAAGATGATCCGCACCCGCGCCGACCGGTGCGAGCAGCATGATCACCACATCGACGGCCTGATCGTCGACCGCATCGAAGTCGATGGGCTCGTCCAGCCGCGCAAAAACGGCGGTCACGTCCTTGAGGCCATTGAGCTTGCCATGGGGAATGGCAATACCGTTCCCCAGGCCCGTGGATCCAAGTTCCTCGCGCCCGGTGATGGACGCAAGGATCTCGTTTCGATCCATGCCGGTGATTTCAGAAGCCTTATCGGACAAGACCTCAAACAGCTGACGCTTCGAGGTCAGCCCCGTACAGTCAAGTACGGCGTCCTCCGCCAGAATGTCGGCCAATTCCATTAATCTGCCTTGGGCTCTACTTAAGCTTTGCTACGGCAGGAGGGCGCATCAATTTGCCCCCAAAGCAGGATCGATCCAGCCTATATTGCCGTCCGCGCGGCGGTAGACCACATTCAGGCCGCCATGTCCAGCGTGGCGGAACATCACAACCTGCTGACCAGAAAGGTCGAGCTCCATCACGGCTTCTTCGACACTCATCTGGCGAAGGTTCTTGGTGGTCTCGGCAACAACGGGCGGCGCGTAGTCTTCGTCGAGCTCATCGAAGGCATCCGACGACCCGAAAACCGTATATTGCGCTGTTTCATCGTCGCCCGTTCCCGGTCCGCGACGATGCGACTTGAGCTTGCGATTATACCGACGCAACCGCTTTTCGATATTGAGCGCCATCACTTCATAGGCCGAGGTGGCGTCGCCACCCTGGGCGCTTGCCTGCAGGCTCGCGCCGCTGTCCAGATGCACCACGCAATCGGCGCGATAGCCGATCCCATCGGGGGTGAGGGTCAGATGTCCATCATAACCGCCGTCGAAATACTTGCCGACGACAGCTTCAAAATGCTCCTCCGCTTTGCCCCGGAGAGCATCGCCGACATCCATATTCTTTCCCGAAACGCGCAAGGCCATGGCTTTTTCTTCCTTTCGGTCGTGTGTTCGACGCAGAAGGTCCCAAAAGCCGATTCCCCGACATTCGGGATCCTGCCAACCGTCACACGATATGTGGTGTGACAGTTCGATGATGCTAGACCCGCCCGACCGGATGGGCAATCCGCATCCCGTCCCAAAGAGGCGATTGAGCGGATGACAGAAAGGCGCAATGTCTTTAGCCTTTCGCTCGCACATTCCCGATGGGGCATGGAATCGAACGCTTAAACCCCAACCTTGGGTTCCAGCCATTTCGCGCTTGCGGGGCGATCTGCCGCAGCGCTTGGCTCAGGCGATTTTTTGGAGGGCCTTCTTCTGCCGCCGGCGAATGACCGAGGAGGGAATGTTCATGCCTTCTCGATACTTGGCGACCGTCCGGCGTGCGACGTCGATGCCCTGCTCCTTGCGGAGCAGCTCGGCAATGGTGTCGTCCGAAAGGATGTCATTGGCCGGCTCGGCATCGATCAATTGCTTGATCCGGTGGCGCACGGCTTCCGCCGAATGGTCCCCGCCGCCGGTCGATGAGGCGAGGGCAGTGGTGAAGAAATACTTCATCTCGTAGAGCCCGCGCGGGGTGGCCATATATTTATTGGCGGTGACGCGGCTCACAGTCGACTCATGCATCTCGATTTCTTCGGCGACCATTTTGAGCGTCATGGGCTTGAGATGCGCCACGCCATGGGTCAAGAACCCGTCCTGCTGCTTGACGATTTCTGCAGCCACCTTGGTGATCGTCTGCGCCCGTTGGTCGAGGCTTTTAGTCAGCCAGTTCGCTGTCGCAAGGCAATCGGACAGAAAGCTCTTTTCCGCCGTGTCGCGCGTTTTCTTGGTCACCTCGGCATAATAGACGCGGTTGACCAACACGCGGGGCAGGGTCTCGGTATTGAGTTCGATCTGCCAGCCGCCATCCGGCCCGGACCGCACAAAAACATCAGGGACGACAGATTCGATCGGCGCGCTGTCGAAGGCCAGGCCAGGCCGCGGATCGAGTAGGCGCAACTCGCCCAGCATATCCGCCAGGTCTTCGCGATCGCAGCCGACGATTTTCATCAGCCCTGCAAGATTATGCTCGGCAACAAGCGCGAGATTATCAAGGAGCCGCTGCATCATTGGATCGAGTCGATCGCGCTCGCGCAATTGCAGCGCCATGCATTCGGAAACGGATCGGGCGAAGATTCCTATAGGGTCGCAGGTCTGGAGCGCGCCCAAGACCGCTTCCACATCCCCCAGCTCCGCGCCCAAAAGCTCTGCGACAGCGTCCAACTCGACCGTTAGATAGCCCGCTTCATTGAGCCCATCGATGAGGTGTTGTCCGATCAACCGGTCTGCCGGCGTCCGCAGCAGCATTTGCGCCTGGGTTTCAAGGTGATCACTGAGCTTGGGTTTAGACGCGACAAACTGATCAAGATCAGGCGCCTCGCCGCCCTCAAAACTGCCGCCGCGATCCGGGCCATTGGTGACCCCGATATCGTGCGGTGCGGCATCGGGAAAAACGTTCTCGACCGCCGTGTCATAGCCCTCGGCGATTTCGGCCGCGTCCTTTGTCCGCTCCCCCTGGGCGACGGTATCTTCATAAGCGCTGAGTTCGATCTGCCGATCCGGAAGCTCGGCAGGCTCGGCGTCGCCGCCCTCCGATCCATCCTCGCGCTCGAGCAAGGGATTGCGCAGGAGTTCCAGGTCGACGAAATCATTGAGTTCGAGGTGGCTCAACTGCAGCAGCTTGATGGACTGCATCAGCTGCGGCGTCAGCGTCAGGCTTTGGGCCTGGCGAAACTCCAGCCGCGGCGAAAGTGCCATCTATTCAACCTCTTGGCCCACTAATCATGCCCTCTCGGGCGGCTTCCCGAGGCGCACCATGACGCAATTCGTTTTTGAGGGCAAGTTCCGTGCCAGTTGAAGTGTGTACTAGAACTGGAAATTTTCGCCGAGATAGACGCGGCGTGCGTCGGGGTCCGCAGAAATTGTTTCGGGCTTACCCTGGATCATCACCGAACCGCCATGGATCACATAGGCCCGATCCACTAGCCCAAGCGTCTCGCGCACCGCGTGATCGGTGATCAGCACGCCGATGCCGCGTTGGGTCAACTGCCGCACAAGACCCTTCACTTCTGCCACGGCAATGGGATCGACGCCGGCAAAGGGTTCATCAAGCAGCATGAAGATCGGCTCGGCCGCCAGCGCGCGCGCAATTTCCACGCGCCGCCGCTCGCCACCCGAGAGCGAAAGCGCATTGGATTTGGCAAGATGGGAAATCGAAAACTCGTCGAGCAACTGCCTGAGCCGCTGCTTGCGCTCGGCCCGTCCGCGCACCGTGTTTTCGAGGATCGCAAGGATATTACCCTCGACCGTCATACCGCGAAAGATCGACGGCTCCTGCGGTAGATAGCCGATCCCCAATTGTCCGCGCTGAAACAGCGGCAAATGGGTGATGTCATTGCCATCGAGCTGGATTTTCCCGGCATCGGGCCGCACGAGCCCCATGATCATCGTGAAAACCGTGGTCTTGCCCGCCCCATTGGGCCCTAAAAGCCCGACAGCTTCGCCCCGCCGCACCGCGAGCGAGACGTCGCGCACCACGGCCCGCTTGCCAAAGCTCTTGGCGAGGCCCTGTGCAACCAGCCAGCCGGATTGATCGAGACGCGTCTGGCTCATTGCGAAGTGAAAACCCCGGTCACCCGGCCACCCTGTTTGGCGGTAAAGGTCGAGACATTGGTCTCGAGGTTGACCACCAGTTCCTCGGCATTGACCGTGCCGCCGGAATTTGTGACCTTCACATTGCCCGTCAGCCGCATCAATTGGTCGCTGGGTGTAAAGACGGCCCGTTCGCCCGTTGCGTTCTGGTCATCGGTTTCGATGCGCACATTGCCCGTGGCTTCGAATGTCTTGATGTCGCTGGTGCCGCCTTCGCCATAAGAAGCGACGACCTTGTCGGCCCAGACATTGGCAGTGGGGTGCTTGACCACCACATTGCCGGTGAACACCGCCTGCTGCGCCGATTCTTCGACCGTAAACGTGTCGGCCGAAATTTCTACCGGGGTCTGCGCCAATGCAGCCGGCGCCAGCATCAGCGCCAGAACGGCAGCAAGACCAAAGTTTTTGAGACGCATTACTGATTTTCCCCGGGCGTTGAGGGCAAGGTGACGATCGCGTTGTTAAATGTCCAGCGGCCAAGTTCGGCTTCGTGCACCATGCCCTTGGCCCGGATCGTCGTGCCATCGGCATAGTCGATCGATACGGCGCCCTGCGTGGTCAAAGTCTGGCTTAGCCAATCGAACACCGAATCGACCAGCCGGCCCGAAGTTCCGCTCGAATCGCCGATATCGGTCGAGCCTTCAATCACCACCTGCTGGTGGATCGTGTCGAGCACGCCCCGGCTTGCTGACGCTTCGCGGCGCAGACCGTCATTGCGGTTGACCTCGACGCGGGCATTGGCCAATTCGATGAGATCGGTGTTTTCGATTTTCGCTTCGGCTTGTTCGGCCCAGACGCGATAGGTCGAGCCATCCGACATGGTCCCGGCATATTCTGGCGCCTCGACCCGGACGCGGTCCTGATCGACGGTAATGGTGCCAATGCCATATCGCGCGCCAAAGCTCGATATCGCGATCTGAATCAGCAATATCGCGAGAATGACGAGACCGGCAGCGGGCACCGCGAACCGCATAAGTCCGACCATGCGATTCCGGCGCATCAAGCGCCGGTAATGTCGAGACCGCTCTGAGCCGTCCGCCGTCGCCACGCTCGGACCTCAGCTATGCGCAAAAATGTCGGTTTCCTGCCAGCCCAGCAGGTCGAGCGCACAACGCGTCTTGACGAAGTCGAAGCAGGATTGCGCCAGTTCCATCCGGTTTTCACGCTTCAACATGCGATCGAGATGGCGCTTCAGATCGTGGAGATACAATACGTCCGAGGCAGCATAATCGAGCTGCGCATCGCTGAGCTTTTCATTGCCCCAGTCTGAGCTTTGCTGCTGCTTGGAAAGATCGACATTGAGCAACTCGCGTGCCAATTCCTTGAGCCCGTGCCGGTCGGTATAGGTGCGGACAAGGCGCGAGGCGATCTTGGTGCAATAGATCGGCCCGGTCACGACGCCAAAGCGCTGCTGCAACACCGCGACATCGAAGCGCGCATAGTGAAAGATCTTGGTGACGCCGGGATCAGTGAGCAGTTTGACGAGGTTCGGCGCTTCGCCCGGATCCTTGGGCAGTTGAATGATGTCAGCGCTACCATCGCCCGGCGACAGTTGCACGAGACATAGCCGGTCGCGATGCGGATTGAGGCCCATGGTTTCGGTGTCGATAGCGACTTCGCGGCCGTAATTATTCAGGTTGGGCAGATCGCCGCGATGCACTCGAATAGCCATGGTTTTTCCCACTCTTCATCTTGGTCATTCCTTGGCACAGCAAGACGGCGATGGAAAGGCACCGGCGATAAGCAAGAATTGCTCAACCTTGCCGAAGGGTCATATCAAGATTTCTTTATATGACGCTTGACCGCAAACAGGACGAATGTAACAAAACCGCTAGTTTTGGCCATTTTGGCCCATTTTCTGCATTCTGGAGCCGCCGCGTGGCACGATCGTCCTATCAGTTCACCTCCGAGTCGGTTTCCGAAGGCCATCCCGACAAGGTTTGCGACCGCATTTCCGACGAGATCGTCGACCTCGTCTTCCGTGAAGCCAAGAAGGTCGGCATGGATCCGGCAAAGGTCCGCATCGCCTGCGAAACCCTCGCAACGACCAACCGTCTCGTCATCGCCGGCGAAGTCCGCGTGCCCGAAACCCTTCTCAAGAAGGACAAGTCGGGCAATGTCCTGACCGATGCGTCCGGCGCGCCGCTCGTTAATCCATCCAAATTCAAGTCGGCTGCCCGCAAGGCCATTCGCGCCATCGGCTACGAACAGTCTGGCTTCCACTGGAAGACGGCAAAGATCGAAGTCCTGCTCCATGGCCAGTCGGCCGACATCGCCCAGGGTGTCGATGAATCGGGCAATAAGGATGTCGGTGCCGGCGATCAGGGCATCATGTTTGGCTATGCGAGCCGCGAAACCCCAGAACTTCTGCCCGCCCCGATCTACTACGCGCACAAGATCCTCGAAGACCTGACCATTGCCCGCAAGGCGAATGTTGGCCCTGCCGGCAAGCTCGGGCCTGATGCCAAGAGCCAGGTCACCATTCGCTATGAAAATGGCCACCCGGTCGGCGTTACCCAGATCGTGCTATCGACCCAGCACCTCGACGAATCGCTGACCTCTGCCGATGTCCGCAAGATCGTCGAACCGATCATCCGCGCGGCCCTGCCTGAAGGCTGGATCAGCGACGAGACCGTCTGGCACGTGAACCCGACCGGCAAGTTCGTCGTTGGTGGCCCCGACGGCGATGCTGGCCTCACCGGTCGCAAGATCATCGTCGACACCTATGGTGGCGCAGCACCGCACGGTGGTGGCGCCTTCTCGGGCAAGGACCCGACCAAGGTCGATCGATCTGCTGCCTATGCGGCCCGTTATCTGGCCAAAAACGTCGTCGCCGCCGGCCTTGCCGAGCGCGCCACGATTCAGCTCAGCTACGCCATCGGCGTTGCCAAGCCGCTCTCGATCTATGTCGACCTCCACGGCACCGGCAAGGTCGACGAAGCCAGGCTCGAAAAGGCCCTGGCCGAGGTGATGGACCTGACGCCGCGCGGCATCCGCACGCATCTTGACCTCAACAAGCCCATCTACGCCAAAACCTCGGCCTACGGCCACTTCGGCCGCAAGCCGGGCCGCGACGGCAGCTTCTCCTGGGAAAAGACCGATCTCGTGAAGGCTCTCAAGGCCGCGGTGGCCTGATCCTCGCTTTGGATTGACGCAAGGCCTCTTTTCCGCGATGCGGGGAGAGGCCTTCGCTTTTTTGAAATTGTTCTGCCATGACCGACCACCAGCTTCCCAAAACTCGCGATGGCGAACAGCGCGCCTTTTTTGGCCGCCGCTCCGGAAAGAAGCTGCATGGCGGGCAGAAGGCTCAGGTAGATCAAGCCCTGCCCGAGCTTGAAATCACGCTGGGCGAACAGTTTGATCCTAAGACCCTGTTCCCGGAAGCCAAGCGCATCGTCATCGAGATCGGCTATGGCGGTGGCGAGCATCTGGCGCGCAAGGCGACCGAAGAACCAGAAACCGGCTTTATCGGCTGCGAGGTTTTTACGGGCGGCATCGGCAAGATGGTCCAGGCCATCCTTGCGAACGGCATCGAAAACGTCCGCCTCTTCACCGATGATGCGCTAAAACTTCTCGTGACGCTGCCCGATGCCAGCGTCGACGCGGTCTATCTCCTTTATCCCGATCCCTGGCCCAAAACGCGCCACCATAAGCGTCGCTTCGTCTCGCCAGTGACGCTCAAGGAACTCGCCCGCGTCATCCGTCCGGGCGGCACGTTCCACTTTGCCAGCGATATCGAAGACTATGCCGATTGGACCCTGGCCCACATCGTGCGCGAGCCGCTCTTCACCTTTGCTCCGGACGCGCCCGGCAGTTGGCATACGCCTTATCCCGGCTGGCAGCCGACGCGCTACGAGCAAAAGGCCCGTCGAGAGGGGCGCCTTATCAGCTTTTATTTCACCTTCTTCAGGCGCTGATCGTTTCGTTTCGGCGAACGCCGAGTTCGGAATGCTGCCCTCTTCCGCTTTGGCAAAAACTTCCCATATCGGCAACACGCCGCCGTGAAGACCACTCCGGCCTTTGATTGACTGGCCTCGGAGCCCAAACATGTCCGTACCGCTTTCCCTTTCGTCCCAAGACAGGGCTCTCTTGGAATTGCGGGCGGGGAAATGGACTTTGGTCGTCGTCTCGGAATTGCGTGCTGGCACATTGCGCTTCAATGAAATCCGCCGTTCGCTTGCCGGCATTTCTCAGAAGACCTTGTCGTCCACTTTACGCGAACTTGAGCGCGATGGTTTCATCTCGCGCACCGCTTTTGCCACCATTCCGCCGCGCGTCGATTATGCGCTGACCGAACTCGGGCTCGATCTCCTGGACCTCGTCGATTCTTTCCAGACATTTGTGCTGCGCAACCGCGAGGCTATGGAAGCCGCCCGGGATAATTTCGACCGGATCAGCGGCGCCACTATCGATTGATCTTCAAGCTTCGGGCGCTGCCGATAACCGGCAGCGCCAGGAGCGTCAGACGCTTCAGTCTTTAGATGGAGACTGGGGCCAGCGTATCCGCATCAAAGAACTGCATGGCCTGAGTGCCATCTTCCTTGGTCACGAAAGCGCGCACGAGACCATTCCAGTCTTCGACGGACGTTGCCTTGATGCCCTTTTCGTTGAGGCGGGCAAGGGTATAGTCGTTGGCGACTTCGTCGGTCAGGTAGCTCTTGTCATTATTGCTGTCGCCAAGGCTGGTGGCGGCAAAGCTTGGTGCGGCAGCGCCGGCAACGAGGGCAATGGCGGTCAGGGCGAGCATGGTGTTCTTGATCATTTGGAGTGTTCCTTTCGTTTGAACACTCCAGAAATAGGACCCCAAAATCTGTCTCCAAGAAACGAAATGACGATTTTTCGCTCTTGTATTTCCCAAATTGGGTATGACGGTTTTTCAAGTGAAATCAGGTGTTTATAAGGATACCCGGTCACCGGATGGATACTGGCTTACCTGCCGGTGCGTGCCGCGCGATGGCTTGCCCACCTGATAGTAACAGGCTCACAAAAACTGCAGTTCGAGCGCGTTGGGACGGCGCAGGACGATGCGTCCTTCCCAGCTCATCGCCGCATCGGGAATTTCAAGCGTCACCACATCAGGCACATCGAGCCCGCTGGCTATATGCACTTCCGCGCCATCGTCCCAGAGGGCGCGCACGCTGCAATCGCACGAAAAATTCTGCCTTCGAAGAACGAGCCGTCCTGCCTTCAAGACCCGCTGGCGCTCCACAGGTTTGGTCGTGGCAAGCGTCCCGGTCCAGGCCACAACGCGGTCGCGCCCGTTTCGCTTTGCGTCATAAAGCGCTTCGTCAGCCTTGATTAGAAGGCTTTCGAGATCGTCTCGGCCCGGATCGAGCGCGGCAACGCCGAAACTTGCGGTGACTTGGAATGGTGGCTGGCTGCCGGGGAATTGTAAGGCGCTGACAGCAAGCCTGAGCTTTTCCGCCACAGCCAGAGCTGAGTTGATATCGGCTCCTGGGAGGACGAGGGCAAACTCTTCGCCACCGAGCCGCCCCACGATATCGCTCTGCCGCGGTGTCGCTGCCGCAACTTCGCTTATGGCCTTGAGCACCATGTCGCCGGCCGCATGCCCGTAGGTATCATTGATCGTCTTGAAATGATCGATGTCGAAGCTGATGGCGCTGAGGGTGCTGCGATGCCGTCGCGCAAGTTCGACGAAGCGCTCCGCTTCCTCCTTGAAGGCGCGGCGGGTACTGAGCCCGGTCAACCCGTCGGTGCTGGCAAGACGGCGCAACTCGATCTCGTCCATCACGATTTCGGCCAATTCCTCAAGAATCGCGACATCCTTCTCGGAAAAGTTCCGCGGGCCCGAATCCATGGCGCAGACCGTTCCGATATTGTGCCCGTCCGGCGTGCGGATCGGTGTGCCAGCATAAAAGCGCACATTGGGGTCCCCGGTCACATAGGGATTGTCGCGAAACCGGTCGTCCTCTGTCAGGTCCCGAACCACCAGTGCCTGTTTTTCGCGAATCGCCTGATTGCAAAAGCTGTTGCTCAAAGCGACCTCTGTGAAATCGAGCCCACGCCCCGCCTTGATCCATTGCCTGTGCGCATCGATCAGCGAGACGGCAGAGGTCGTCACCCCGAAAATCATCTGGACCAGCCGCGCCACCCGATCGAAGGCCGGTTCTGGCGGCGTATCGAGAATATCGTAGCGGGCAAGGGCCTTCAGCCGATCCTCTTCGCTCCCAGGCGGATTGGAGAAGGAACTGGCGTTGGACATGCAAAGCTCCAAGGCTCGTGGCAGCAAAGTGAGCCGCACCTTTGTTTGATGTCAGCATATTAGGCCAATGTTGCGTACCTTGGTACCCGTCCCGACAAAGGCCGACCCTTGCCACAAGCAGCATTGCGGTCTATATGGACGTCAACATCGTTGCTCTCATTGAGAGGGTGGGCGCCGGACCGGCCCCGCTCTTTTTGCTTATCTGGGACCCCAATTGGCTTTCGACCTCACCGAAAAACGCTACATCAAGGAAACCGGGCTCGAAGCGCGTATCTCGCGCATCGTCGAGCCGGTGGCCAATGGATTGGGCTATGCGCTGGTTCGGGTGAAGATCACGCCTGAAAACGGCTGCACCCTGCAGATCATGGCCGAAGACGAAAACGGCCGCTTCAACATCAATGATTGCGAAGCACTGTCGAAGGATCTGTCGCCTGTCCTCGACATCGAAGATCCGATCGAGCGCGAATATCACCTCGAAGTGTCCTCCGCCGGCATCGATCGGCCACTGGTGCGCAAGCGCGATTTCGAGCGTTTCCTGGGCCACGAGGCCAAGGTCGAATTGCTCGACATGATCAATGGCCGCAAGCGTTTTCGGGGCGATATCATCGCCGTCGACGAGGATGGCGTGACCATCCGCCTGCCCGATGCGCCTGGCGGCACCAATCCCGACCACAAGCTTGCGTTCTCGACCCTGTCGGAAGCCAAGCTCGTGATGACCGACAAATTGATGGATATGGCACGCGCCGATCAGGAACTGCATCCGATCGACGACGACGAGACCGAAACGGTCGAATATGCCGATGCCGACAACGACGATACTTTCTCCGAGGAGAACAAATAAATGGCCGTTAGCGCAAATCGCCTTGAGCTGCTGCAGATCGCGGATGCCGTCGCCCGCGAAAAGTCGATCGACCGTATGGTCGTGATCGAAGCGATGCAGGATGCCATGGAAAAGGCCGCTAAGGGCCGTTATGGCGCCGAAACCGAGATTAAGGTCGAAATCAATCCGCGCTCGGGTGAAACCCGCATGTGGCGCCTCCTCGAAATCGTCGAGGAAGTCGAAGAGCCAAGCCGCCAGGTCAATCTCAAGTTCGCCAAGACCAAGTCGCCCGAAGCCAAGATTGGTGACTTCCTCACCGAGCCGCTGCCGCCGATGGAATTCGGCCGCATTGCTGCCCAGTCGGCCAAGCAGGTCATCGTGCAGAAGGTGCGCGATGCCGAGCGCGATCGGATGTTCGAAGAATATTCGAGCCGCGTCGGCGAGATCGTCAACGGCACCGTCAAGCGCGTCGAATATGGCAATGTGATCGTCGATCTCGGCCGTGGCGAAGCCATCATTCGCCGCGACGAGCTGATCCCGCGCGAAATGTTCCGTTATGGCGATCGCGTCCGCGCCTATGTCTATGACGTGCGCCGCGAACAGCGTGGTCCACAGATTTTCCTCTCGCGCACTCATCCGCAGTTCATGGCCAAGCTGTTCATGCAGGAAGTGCCTGAAATCTATGATGGCGTGATCACCATCCGCTCGATCGCTCGCGATCCGGGTTCACGCGCCAAGATCGCCGTGACCTCGAACGATTCCTCGATCGACCCCGTCGGCGCCTGCGTCGGTATGCGCGGTAGCCGCGTTCAGGCCGTCGTCGCCGAACTCCAGGGCGAAAAGATCGACATCATTCCCTGGACTGACACCATTGCCGATCTCGTGGTTTCCGCGCTCCAGCCAGCCGATGTCGCCAAGGTCGTTCTCGACGAACAGGCCGAGCGCATCGAAGTCGTCGTTCCCGATGAGCAGCTCTCGCTCGCCATCGGTCGTCGTGGCCAGAACGTGCGCCTCGCGAGCCAGCTCATCGGCTGGGATATCGACATCCTGACCGAGCAGGAAGAAAGCGAACGCCGCCACAAGGAATTCACCGAACGCTCGACCCTGTTCATGCAGGCCCTTGACGTTGACGAGATGGTTGCCCAACTATTGGCTTCGGAAGGCTTCTCTTCGGTCGAAGAGCTCGCCTATATCGAACCCAATGAAATCGCCTCGATCGAAGGTTTCGACGAAGAAACCGCTGGCGAAATCCAGAACCGTGCTTCTGAATACCTCGCCGAAATCGAACGCAAGTTCGATGATGAGCGCATCGCGCTTGGCGTCGATGAAGACCTTTATGAAATTCCGGGCCTCAACGCGGCTATGCTCGTTGCGCTCGGCAAGGAAGACATCAAGACCGTGGAAGACTTTGCCGGCTGCGCCGCTGACGATCTCGTCGGCTGGAGCGAACGCAAGGATGGCGAAACCAAGCGCTTCGAGGGAACATTCAAGGACTTCCCCGTGAGCCGCGAAGAAGCCGAAGACATGATCCTCCAGGCCCGCCTCCGCGCTGGCTGGATTACCGCCGATGAAGTCGCCGAAGAACAAGGCGACGACACGACGGAGGAAGCGGTCTAAGGACCGCTTTCTTCGGAGAAGTGTCTTGCCCCGGCCCGTTGAAACGATAAGAACATGTGCTCTCACCCGGCTCGAAAAGCCGGTTGAGGACCTTATTCGTTTCGTGCTCGGCCCAGATGGCACTATAGTGCCCGATACGGACGCCAAAGCCGAAGGCCGCGGCGTTTGGATAACGCTGAGCCATGCTTCGGTCGAAGAAGCTGTGCGCAAGAAGGCTTTTGCACGCAGCCTCAAGGAGCAGGTCACTGTCCCGGTCGATTTGGCAGACCTGACGCGCCTGCGCCTTGAACAAAGATTTTCTTCGGCTCTCGCCATGGCGCGAAAAGCCGGCCAGTTCACCTCTGGCGGCATGAAGGTGAAAAGTGCCATCGAGGGCGGTCAGCTTATCGCTCTCCTCTCGGCCACCGATGGTGCCGCCGATGGCAAGAACAAGATGCTGGGGGCCCTGCGCGCCCTCAATCATGCCCGACGCGAGGGCAGCGCAGCCGGTAAACAAGTGCCCCATTTCGAATTGCTCTCAAGCACGCAATTGGGTTTGGCACTTGGACTAGAAAATGTGATACATGCTGCCCTCATGACAGGGGCAGCAGCCCAATCGGCACTGGAAAAGGCCAATAGACTGGCCCGCTACATTGCCAATCCGACGGATAACGACACCGACCGCTCTGCGGCGTCCGGTGTGCTTTTGTCCGTGGAACAGGACGAAAGACGATAGGAAGTATGGCTGATAACGACGACAAGCGTTCCGACGATGCTGGCGCGAAGAAGACACTGACCCTCAAGAGCGGGTCGGGTCTCGGGAATCGCGCGGGCACGTCGCGCGGTCCTTCGCGCTCGACGGTGGTCGTGGAAAAGCGCACCCGCGTTGTTCCAAAACCCGCCGGTGTGCCGGCCGGTGGCGCTCAGACCGGCGGTGGCCGGCCGGGTGGCTCGGGTCGTCCGCAGGGCCGCCCCATGCAGACCCAGCGTGCTCCGCTTGGCCTCTCGGCTGCTGAAGCCGAAGCCCGTCAAAGGGCCCTTGCTCTCGCCGGCGCTCGCGCCGAAGAGGACAAGGAACGCTTTGCTGCCGAAGAAGCGCGCCGCATCGAAGACGACAATCGTCGCCGTCAGGTGCGCGAAGAAGCCGCTCGTCAGGAAGAAGAACGCCGTCAGGCCGATGAAGCCCGTCGCGTCGAAGACGACGTCGTGGCTGCGCCTGTCGAAGAGGCTCCGGCACCAAGCGAACCTGAACAGCCGCGCGAACCCTTCGTGCCGGCCAGCCAGCGCAATCCGGGTCCGTCCCAGGTGCGCACGGTGTCGGGTCGTCCAGGCCAGGCTAGCCGTCCGCAGCGGAGCGAGCGTCCGTCCAACGAGCGCCCGACCGGCCGCCCGGATGGTGAACGTCCCAATCCGAACGCGCGTCCTAACCCCAATGCACGCCCTGCCGGTTCGACTGGTACGCGTCCTGCCGGCTCGACTGGCACGCGTCCCGCTGGCACAGGAACTCGTCCGGCCGGCGATCGTCGTCCTGCCGGCGCCGGCATGGCCCCGATCGGCAATGTGCCGCCCGCCGCACCGAGCGAGGCCGATGGCCGTCGCGTTCGTACCGGCGCGCCACAGCAGCGTCCGACGACCGAAGCCGAACTCGAAAACGCTCGCCGCGCCTCGCGCGCTCAGCCCGAGCGTCCGTCGCGCCGCAATGACAATGACGCTTCGGCACGCGGTCGCCTGACCGTTTCGAGCGCCACGACGGAAAACGATCGAGATCGTGGTCCTTCACTTGCGGCCATGAAGCGTCGTCGCGACAAGAAGATGGGCCGCAACCAGCAGGATGCGCCAAAACTCAGCCGCGAAGTCATCATCCCGGAAGTCATTACGGTTGCCGAACTCGCCAACCGTATGGCCGAACGCTCCGTCACAGTCATCAAGATGCTGATGCAGCAGGGCCAGATGGCGACTATCAACGATGTGATCGACGCCGATACGGCCGAACTGATCGCCTCGGAACTGGGCCACACGGTCAAGCGCGTTTCGGATGCCGACGTTGAAGAAGGTCTCTTCGACATCCAGTCCGACGATAAGGCCGAGGATCTGACCGATCGTGCGCCGGTCGTGACCATCATGGGTCACGTCGACCACGGCAAGACCTCGCTCCTTGACGCCATCCGCGAAGCCAATGTGGTTTCGGGCGAAGCCGGTGGCATCACCCAGCACATCGGCGCCTATCAGGTCGAAAAGAACGGCAGCAAGATCACGTTCCTCGATACCCCGGGCCACGAGGCGTTCACCGCCATGCGTGCTCGCGGTGCCCAGGCAACCGACATCGCCGTTCTCGTGGTGGCTGCAGACGACGGCGTCATGCCGCAGACGATCGAATCCATCAAGCACGCCAAGGCGGCTGGTGTTCCGATCATCGTCGCCATCAACAAGATGGATAAGCCCGAAGCCAATCCGCAGCGCGTTCGCACTGAACTCCTGCAGCACGAAGTGTTCGTCGAATCGATGGGCGGCGACGTGCTTGACGTTGAAGTTTCGGCAAAGACCCAGGCTGGCCTCGACAAGCTCCTCGAGACCATCCTGCTGCAGGCCGAAGTTCTCGAACTTCGCGTTGCCCGTGATGGTCGCGCCGAAGGTCTTGTCATCGAAGCCAAGCTCGATCGTGGTCGCGGTGCCGTGGCAACGGTTCTCGTGCAGCGCGGTACGCTCTCCATCGGCGACATTCTCGTCGCTGGTACCGAGTTTGCCCGCGTTCGCGCCCTCATCAACGACAAGGGCGAACAGGTCAAATCCGCAGGTCCGTCCATTCCGGTGGAAGTCCTCGGCTTTACCGGCGTGCCATCGGCCGGCGACCGCTTCTCGGTGGTCGAAACCGAAGCTCGTGCCCGTGAGGTCACCGAATATCGTCAGCGCGCCATCCGTGAAAAGACGGCCGGCGGCGGTGCAACGAGCCTTGAGCAGATGATGAACCAGCTCAAGATCGCCGGGATCTCCAAGTTCCCGCTGATCATCAAGGCTGACGTGCAGGGTTCGGTCGAAGCCATCGTTGCTTCTCTCAACAAGCTCTCGACCGACGAAGTGTCGGCCCAGATCCTGATGAGCGGCGTTGGCGGCATCACCGAGTCGGACGTCACCCTTGCGGCCGCGTCCAACGCCATCGTCATGGGCTTCAACGTCCGCGCCAACAAGCAGGCCAATGAGCTCGCGACCCGCGATGGTATCGAGCTGCGCTACTACAACGTGATCTACGATCTCGTGGACGACGTGAAGAACGCCATGTCCGGTCTTCTCAAGCCGGAACGTCGCGAAACCTTCATCGGCTACGCAAAAATTCTCGAAGTCTTCCAGATCACCAAGGTCGGCAAGGTTGCCGGTTGCCAGGTCACCGAAGGCATCGTGGAACGCGGCGCCGGCGTCCGTCTCCTCCGCGACAACGTCGTTATCCACGAAGGCAAGCTCAAGACGCTCAAGCGCTTCAAGGACGAAGTCAAGGAAGTCCAGACCGGCCAGGAATGCGGTATGGCTTTCGAGAACTACGAAGACATTCGCGCCAACGACGTTATCGAATGCTTCCGCGTCGAGACCGTCCAGCGCAAGCTCTAAGCGTTCTCGCTCCTCAAGAAAGATCAGGCGCAGCCACGGCTGCGCCTTTTTTGTTTTCTCTGTTCTGTTGCTTGTCGGCTTTATCCATTCTTCTCCCCTCGGGGAGAAGGTGGCCCAACGGGCGGGATGAGGGGGCGGCCGAGCCGATCGCAGAAGCAGGGGAACAAAAATGCAAAAACCTATTCTGATGGACGTCGACGGTGTCCTCTTCACCGGCCGCCCCCAAGACGGCGCCCATCTCTTCACAGACCTTGAAGCCGACCTCGGCATTTCCCTTGAAGCCCTGCAGTCGGGCTTCTTTCGGCCCCGCTGGTCTGCCATCGTCACCGGACAAAAGCCGCTGGTCTCCGAACTGACCGAGGCTCTGAAAACCATCGCGCCTCACGTCTCAGTCCAGACACTCATCGACTACTGGTTCAAAAACGACTCTCGCATCGACACTAAAGTTCGCGACGCCATGCGCGACCTGCGCGCCGCCGGCCATCCGGTCTATCTGGCGACCAATCAAGACCATCTCCGCGCCAGATACCTTATGGAAACCCTCGTCCTTGCCGCCGAGGTCGACGGCATCTTCTATTCCGCCGCTATCGGCCACAAAAAGCCGAGCGCCGAATTCTATGCCCACGTTGACCGTGCTCTCGCCAGCAAGGGCGACAGCATTGTTCTCATCGACGACACCGAATCTAATGTCCTTGCCGCTCGCGCTCATGGCTGGTCTGCCATCCATTGGCTACCCGGCATGACTATCCCGGCCGCCCTTGCCACCCTCTAGTCCCGGAGCCTCGATGCAGCCCTTCAGCCTCACCTATCAAGTCGACTTCGAGGATCTGTTCAAAGCCAGCGTCGTTGTTGCGCGTCATCGCTATCCCAAAGCCTATCGTGTCCGCGCCAATGCCATTCTCTACGGGACGATGGTGATCGGCGGTGCTCTTTCGGCCGCGGGCGGCATCGTGCTTCATAATACTGTCCTGCCGCAGGTGCCGGACTATGTGCTGATCTTCGTGCTCTTCATCCTTGTGGGCATCTTTTATTCCAAGGTGATGATCCCCTGGCTCTATCGCTACTCGGCCAAATATGTGAACGCGGCCCACCCGCGCAGCCCGATGCAGTTCACGGCGGACGATGTAGGCCTTCGCTGGAAAGACGACGACATCGACTTCTTCCTGCGCTGGGGCGGCATTGAAGGCGTTTTCGCGACCCCTGAGAGCCTGAGCTTTCTCTCGGGCATTATCGCTCTGGTCTTGCCTCTCGATGCCTTTCCAGATCCTGCTACGCGCAAAGCATTCCTTACCGAAGTCCTAGACCACATCACGCCCGAAGCCGCCGCGAAAAGTCGCGCGGACAAGAAGCTCATGGCGCTGCTGGCCTAAAGGCTTCCGCATCAATCATGGCCCGCACTGTAGCGGCCAAAACATCGGGCGCTTGCATCGCGTCCACCGGGCGTCCAAATATTGGATCGGCGTGCGCCGCAACGCATTGAGCCGAGCGCATGATTTCAAACTCTCCCAGCGGACGCTTTTCCGATGCTGCCCGCGCCTCGAGCCGCTCGCGTACTGTCGCCAGCGGCGCAATGAGACAGAGCTTGAGCACCGGCGCTGTCTGCGCCAGTTTTGTCTCGAGCGCGGCAAAATACGTTCTGTCTGTGAAGGCCATCGGCACGATCTCAATCAGTGCGCTTCGATGCTTCAGCACCGCTTGCATGACGATCAACCGGCGCCAAAGCGCCATGTCCTGATAATCGGCCGGTTTTCGTTTCATGCTGAGCAGGAACGCGGGCGTGCGTTGCAGCACGTAGCCCACATCCTCAGGATCGGAGATGACCGCGCCGGGCATGTCCGCAGCGAGGCGCTTTGCGAGCGTCGTCTTCCCGATGCCGAATGAGCCATTGATAAGGACGAACATATTGGCACGCTAACAGTGGCGGATGCCCCTGGCGATCCCCAAAACAGAAAGAGCCCGCTCCTTGCGGAACGGGCTCTGAAATGCCGGAAGCGGGTGACTACGGTATGGTCCGCAACCGGCAATTTTCTAAAAACTGTCGAACAATACTCCGACAGGTCTATTACGCGGACATTGCGTCCTGGTTGCGTAACAGGATTAGGCGTTGATCACCGTTACGCGTGTTCCAACCGGAACGCGAGAGTAGAGGTCGATCACATCCTGGTTCATCAACCGAATACAGCCTGACGACACATTGGTGCCGATGGTGTAGGGCTCGGTGGTGCCGTGAATGCGGAAGAGGGTATCGGCGCCGTTCTTGTAGAGGTAAAGCGCGCGCGGTCCGAGTGGGTTGGTTTCGCCCGGTGCCATACCGCCGGCATAAGGGCCGTAACGGTCTGGTTCGCGCGCAATCATCGACTTGGTGGGGGTCCAGCGCGGCCATTCAGCCTTACGGCCGATCGTGGCATTGCCACGGAACACCAGAGCTTCGTCCTTGCCGACGCCAACGCCGTAACGCAGGGCACGATTGTTCTCCATCACGAGATAGAGGTAGTGCGCCGGCGTATCGACGACGATCGTGCCCGGACGTTCGGTCGTGAAATATTCCACTTCCTGACGCCACCACTTGGGGTCGACGCGGCGCAGGTCCATCGCCGCAACCGGATAGGGTTCCGACGGCATTGGGCCATACATGCGCACGTAATAGGGGTCGATGACCGGTTCCTGCATCACAGGCTGGCGGGTGGTGGAGCAGGCAGCCAGGGTGGTGGCAGACAGGCCGAGGAGAAACAAGCGGCGGGAAATCAAAACTCAAACCTCTGGAGGGCAATGGGACATCGAGACAATGCCTCGTCCCTTGCAGTAACGCTTCTGCCGCTTAACGTGGCACGAATGCGGCAGTTCCTCGCCACAATGTGATCACAGTCTGACCTGTTGCTAAAAAAGCACAGGTCTCACGCGGCTGTGAATTTCTGGCCAGAAAAAGGGTCCGGACCTTGGTCCGAACCCTAACGTGAAAAGGCTTAGAAGACCTTATTCGGCGTCGGCTTCTTTGGCTTCCTTGACCAGTTCCTTGCCGGTTGCCTGATCGACAACCTTCATGGAGAGGCGGACCTTGCCGCGCTCGTCAAAGCCGAGAAGCTTGACCCAGACCTTGTCGCCTTCCTTGACCACGTCGGTGGTCTTGGCAACGCGAGCTTCGGCAAGCTGGGAAATATGGACGAGGCCGTCCTTGGCGCCAAAGAAGTTCACGAAGGCGCCGAAATCGGCGGTCTTGACCACGGTGCCCTGGTAGATCGCGCCGACTTCAGCTTCGTCAGTGATCGACTTGATCCACTTGATCGCAGCTTCGATCTGGGTGCCGTCCGAAGACGAAACCTTCACGGTGCCATCGTCTTCGATGTTGATCTTGGCGCCAGTCTTCTCGACGATTTCGCGAATGACCTTGCCACCGGTGCCGATCACTTCACGGATCTTGTCGGTCGGGATCTTCAGCGTTTCGATGCGGGGAGCGAATTCGCCCACTTCGCCACGGCTTTCCGAGAGTGCACTGGCCATTTCGCCGAGGATGTGGATACGACCTTCCTTGGCCTGGGCCAGGGCGATCTTCATGATCTCTTCGGTAATGCCGGCGATCTTGATATCCATCTGGAGCGAGGTTACGCCCTGATCGGTACCAGCCACCTTGAAGTCCATGTCGCCGAGGTGATCTTCGTCGCCGAGGATGTCGGAAAGAACCGCAAACTTCTCGCCTTCGAGGATCAGACCCATGGCAATACCGGCCACGGGACGCTTCATCGGCACGCCGGCATCCATCAATGCGAGCGAAGTGCCGCAGACGGTTGCCATCGAGGAAGAGCCGTTCGACTCGGTGATTTCCGATACCACGCGGACGGTGTAGGGGAATTCTTCCATCGACGGACGGATCGGGTTGATCGCGCGCCAGGCCAGCTTGCCATGGCCGATTTCGCGACGGCCGGGCGAACCCATGCGACCAGCTTCACCAACCGAGTAGGGAGGGAAGTTGTAGTGCAGCAGGAAGTTTTCCTTCTTGGTGCCTTCGAGCGAGTCGATGAACTGCTCGTCTTCGGCCGTACCAAGAGTTGCAACTACCAGTGCCTGGGTTTCGCCACGCGTAAAGATGGCCGAGCCATGGGTGCGGGGCAGAACGCCGACTTCAGCAAGGATCGGGCGAACGGTCTTGAGGTCCCGGCCGTCGATGCGGCTGCCGGTATCAAGAATGTTCCAGCGCACGATCTTGGCCTGAAGATTGTGGACGACTTCGCCCAGTTCTTCCTTGGCGAGTTCGCCGGCTTCGATCTTGGCAGCAAAAGCTTCCTTGACCTTGGCATTGGCGGCGTCGACCGCAGCATAGCGCTGGGCCTTTTCGGTGATCTGGTAGGCAGCGCGGAGATCCGCTTCGGCAATGGCCAGAACTTCGGCTTCGAGTGCCGAGAAGTTCGGAGCCTGGAAGTCGCGCGGTTCCTTGGCGGCAAGCTCGGCGAGCTTGATGATGGCCTGGATCACCTTGGCGCTTTCGGCATGGCCGAACATCACGGCGCCGAGCATGACCTCTTCGGAGAGCTCCTGAGCTTCCGATTCAACCATGAGCACGGCATCCTGCGTGCCGGCCATGACGAGATCGAGCTTGGAATCCGAACGGCGATCAATGGAAGGGTTCAGCACATAGGCGCCATCGATATAGGCAACGCGCGCAGCTCCGATCGGGCCCATGAAAGGCACGCCGGAGATGGTGAGAGCAGCCGAGGCTGCGACCATGGCGAGCACGTCGGGATTGTTTTCCATGTCGTGCTGCAGAACGGTGATGACCACCTGGGTCTCGTTCTTGTAGCCATCGGGGAAGAGCGGACGGATCGGACGGTCGATAAGGCGGCTTGTCAGCGTCTCGTTCTCGGTCGGACGGCCTTCGCGCTTGAAATAGCCACCTGGGATCTTGCCGGCGGCAAAATACTTTTCCTGGTAGTTTACGGTCAGCGGGAAGAAGTCCTGGCCGGGCTTGGCCGACTTGGCCGAAACCACGGTCGCGAGCAGCACGGTCTCACCCAGCGTCGCGAGCACGGCGCCATCAGCCTGACGGGCGATCTTGCCGGTTTCGAGCGTCAGCGGCTGACCGCCCCAGTTGAGCTCAACCTTGTGGTGATCAAACTTGATCGACATATCTTGTCTTTCCATTCTGTCCGGAGCGCGGGAACGCGGGCTAGGCGAGGGCCCACGAACGCTTCCGGTGTGCCCGCACCGGCGCCGCACCCCATGTGCGCACCGGCTCAAAATCAGGCACTGTTTCAATCTGGCAGATTGAGAACATGGACAAGACAACAAGCGCCTCCACAGCGGAAGGCGCCAATAATCCTGCCATGCTCCGGCACCGCCGGCCTAAGGGGAGCTTACTGCTCCCGGAAGTAGCCCTTTTTCAGATCGTCACGTTTTCGAAAAGCGGCATCCACTTTCTCGTAAAAACGCTCCCTGAAAGGGCAACCGGCACGGAGGCGGACCTCCGTGCCGGAATGTGCTTAGCGGCGCAGGCCGAGCTTTTCGATCAGCGTCTTGTAACGGTTCTCGTCGACCTTCTTGAGGTAGTCGAGAAGGCTACGACGCGTCGAAACCAGCTTGAGGAGACCACGACGGGAGTGGTTGTCCTTGGAGTGGTCCTTGAAGTGCTCGGTCAGGTTGGCAATGCGTTCGGACAGGATAGCGACCTGGACTTCCGGCGAACCGGTATCGTTTGCCTTGGTTGCATATTCCTGGATGAGGTCGCTCTTGCGCTCAGCGGTAATCGACATCTGCATATCCTTGTATATTTGAGGATGAAGAGCCCAAGCCAGGATGTCGTCCAGGAAGGGCCGGTAATTGGGCGGGCAATGGGCCTGCTGGCGGTCGATATAGTGCAAGAAGGCTGGCATTGCCAGACTTATTCGCCCTGCCGGTCCTCGATCTGCTCGTCGGGGCGCACCGCGGCAAAGGCCGGATCAAGGGCCGAGACGGGAATGTCGATCGTCCATTCGACCCCATCGGGATGTTCATGCCGCTCGACCTTGGCGCCAAGCGCGCCGCCCACCATAGCGCGGAGGACAGTCGTGCCAAACCCGGCGCGTTCGCTCGCCTTGAGAGGCCCTGAAAGCGTCTCGCGCCAGCGCATCTCCAACTCATCGCCGTTTTCGGACCAGGCGAGTGTGAGCTTGCCACGCTCATCGGCAAAGGCACCATATTGCGTGGCATTGACCGCCAGTTCATGGAGCGCCATCCCAAGGATCTGCGCGCCCTGCGGATTGATGCGCGTGTCGGGTCCGTCGATGGTTACGCGCGCCTCGTCGTGCGGCCGGAAAGGCGCAAGCTGTAGGTCGATCAATTCGCGCAACGACACGCCCGCCCGGCCATGCGCAAGCAACAGGTCGGTCGATCGCGCCAAGCCCATGATCCGGCGTTCGAGCGCCTGTACATAGCTCGGCACATCCGTCGCGCCGCGCGAGGTCTGCTTGGCCATGGCAGAAATAACCGCCATCTGGTTTTTCGAGCGGTGCGCCAGTTCGCGCATCAGGAAGCGCACGTCGCGCTCTGCCGTCTGCCGCTGTCGCGAGGCGAGCACCAGGGCTTTTGAAACCTCGTCGATCTCGCCCACCGGATAATGCCGCTCAAACACCGCTTCGCCGCGCCCCAGACGCTGCGCGTCGAGTCTCAATCCGCGGACGGAAAGGCTCAATTGCTGTGCGATGAAAAAGGCGATGAGCGAGGCGACGATCGCAATGATCAGCCCCCAGGCAGCAAGCTGCATGAGGGATTCGCCAAGCGGCCGTTTCACGTCGCCTGCCGAGGCCCAGGCAACGATGCGCCATCCGGTGATCGCCGAACGCCATTCGGCCGTCACGACCTTATCGTTCCGGATCGTTTCTTCGGTCCAGCCTGGGAGTTGTGTCTTCGGGTCGCGCCGCATCGGCAGCGTGTCGCCAATGGCGAATTCGTCGCCAGTCGTCGAAGAAATGATCGTGTTCTGTCCATCGACCAGCGCGGCGTTCCAGCCCTGCGGCAGTTCGCGCGATTGAAGGACGGGGATGAGATCCCGAGCATTTTGCGTCAGCGCCAAGAGCCTGACAGGAGCGCCGTCGGGCAACGGCAACCACACATTATAGACCCAGGTCTGCGCGACCTTGCCGAAGAAAAGGCCCGAAACGGTCGGCCGTCCGCGCTCCAAACTACGCTGCGCAGTTTCAAAGTCCGAGGAACGCGACAGCGGATCGCCAAAGGCGACCCGCGTATTGAGCAGTTGATTGCCCGTGTTGTCGACGCCGATCAGGTAGGATCCGGTACCAGCGAGTGCGATAACGGCACGCCGGTGAAATTCGCCCAATTGCCCGCCTTCGAGCGACTGGTCGGATGAGAGAACGCGCAAGGTCGTGATCATGCCGGCGACCTCGCGATCGACGGACTGTCCCATGGCCTGAACGGTGGCATTGGTCAGCGCCTCGACCACTTCTTCCTGCGCATCATTGGTGCTGTTGAGCAGGACGAGCGCGACGATAAGCGCTGGAATGAGAATGACGAGGACGAGTGCGAACAGATAGAGCGCGACGGGTTGTGGCCGTCGCGGCTTGAGTTTGCTCGCTTTGGCTTGTTCACTGGCCCCATGATGGGCTTGTGCTGCCATGGCGGATTTGTCCTCGTCAAATGGCAGGTTAGGCCCAGGCGGGCAGGTCAATACTTCGCGGTGGCGTCACTGGCAGGAAAGCTCTCGTCGACAGCTTCGTCCACCTTATCCCATTTCTTGGGTTTGTCAGCCTGCGCTTCTTCGCCTGCATTGCGCACTTGCACAGGTGATTCCTTGGGGCCAGGTTTCTTGCCGTCCTTCATGGCGGCTGCCTCGTCTTTTGGAGCGGTGGTCATGGCATTTTCCTTTGGCTGAGACTTGAACAACACATCCGCCCCCTCCTCAGTTGCAGCCGGTTCCAACAGAACCTGTCATCTGCTAAACAACCGCTCATGAACCAGATTGCGCCTAAGAAACTCTTCATAAAAACCTATGGCTGTCAGATGAATGTCTATGACAGCGACCGGATGGCCGATGCGCTTGCCCCGCACGGCTATATGCCGACGCAAGATATTGGCGATGCAGATCTGGTTTTGCTCAACACCTGCCATATTCGGGAAAAGGCCAGCGAGAAGGTCTTTTCCGAGCTTGGGCGCTTGCGCGAGCTACAGACCGAAAGGCGGGCCACCGGTGGCGATATGATGATCGGCGTGGCCGGTTGCGTCGCGCAGGCCGAAGGCGAAGAAATCGCGCGTCGCGCGCCCATGGTCGATATGGTTTTTGGGCCCCAGGCCTATCATCGCCTGCCGGATATGCTGGCCAAGGCTGAAGCCAACCGCCATCTGCATCCGGCGCTGCGCCGTTCCGTCGTAGACACAGACTTTCCCGAAGAGGATAAGTTTGCCCATCTTCCCGCGGCCAAGAAAGACGTCACTATCGGTCGCGGCTTGACCGCTTTCCTCACGGTCCAGGAAGGCTGCGACAAGTTCTGCTCTTTCTGCGTCGTGCCCTATACGCGTGGCGCTGAAGTCAGTCGCCCCGTCGCCCAGGTGCTTGAAGAAGCCCGCCGCCTCGCCGATGCCGGGGTCAAGGAAATCACTCTCCTCGGCCAGAACGTGAATGCCTATCATGGCGAGGACGGTTCGGGTCGCGCGGTCGGTCTCGGCGAACTGGCCTACCTCCTTGCTGAAATTCCGGGTCTGCAGCGCCTGCGCTACACCACCAGCCATCCGCGCGACATGGACGACGCGCTGATCGCGGCCCATCGCGACCTGCCTTTCCTCATGCCCTATCTTCACCTGCCAGTGCAGTCGGGATCGGACCGGATCCTCAAGGCCATGAACCGCAAGCACACATCAGCCGAATATCTGGCGCTGATCGACCGCATTAAGACGGCCCGTCCCGACATGGCCCTATCTGGCGATTTCATCGTCGGCTTCCCCGGCGAAACCGACGCCGACTTTGAAGACACGCTCAAAATCATCCGCGACACCGGCTATGCCTCGGCCTATTCCTTCAAATATTCGACCCGCCCCGGCACGCCTGGTGCGAACCTGACCGAACAGGTCGAAGAAGCGGTCAAGGTCGAGCGGCTCGCGCGCCTGCAAGAGCTGGTCAATCAGCAGACCGCCGACTTCCACGCCTCATGCGTCGGCAAAACTCTGCCCGTCCTGATTGAGCGCGTCGGCCGCCAGCCCGGCCAGATCGGCGGCCGCTCTCCTTACCTGCAGGCGGTTCACCTCGATGGCTCCACCGACCTCATCGGCGCCATCCACGACGTCGAAATCATCGGCACCAGCACCAATTCGCTCGTTGGCCGTTTGAAGCAGGCTGTTGCCGCCTGATCAGACGAGCAACCTGACGTCCCAGCCGTAAATCTGCCGTCAGAAGATCGGACGTACCGGTTCGACCGGTGCGCCTGCCATTCTTAAAATTGCCATCGATGACCGGCACAAGGCCCAAAAGCCAGGGGAGAGATGCATGCCCAATGATCCCATGACGCTGATGGGCGTCGGCATTGGCGCCATCGTCGTCATCTGGCTGGTCTTTTCGGTGGTCAAGAAAGTGGTTGGGATCGCTATCGTCCTGGCGCTCGCGGCGGGCGCTTGGTTCCTCTACACCAACCCACAGCAGCTCGCGCCGGTGATTGCCTATATCCGGCAATACACTGGCTAAATCCGCCCGGAACGATTCAGGCTGCTCTCTGTTGTGTGATGAGTAACACTATACGGAGGGCTCTCTCATGAATTCCATCATCTATCTCGTTGGCCTCGTGGTCATCGTTATGGCAATCCTGTCCTTCATCGGCCTCGCATAAGGGGGCCGGTATGAGCATGGTTGATCCGGCACCAGTTGCCGTTGTGGATACGTCATCGACGCGCGAAAGCGCGAGCTATGTGGACTGGTCGGCGATCATTGCCGGCATTGTGTTCGCATCTGCCATTTCCGTGGTGCTGATCAGCTTCGGCTCCGCCATTGGCCTCAATTTCCTCGATTTTAATTCGCGTGAAGGTGCCCCCGGCATCCTGATCGGCATTGCTGCGGCAAGCTGGTTCCTCTGGGTGCAGGTATCGAGCCTCATGGCTGGCGGTTATCTCGCCGGCCGTCTTCGCCGCCGTCATTTCGACGCGACCGAGGATGAAAGTGATGTGCGCGATGGTGCCCATGGCCTCATCGTTTGGGCTGGCGCAACGGTTCTCGGCGTGATGATCGCCATCGGTGGTATCGGCGCTGCGGCCTCGACCGCCGGCTCGGTGATTTCGACCGCAACCAATGCCGCATCGAACGTTGCTGAGGGCACGGCGGATGCACTCGATCCCAATGCCTACTTCACCGATATGCTGTTCCGCACCGAACAGCCGGCCGCCAATGGCAATACCGAGGCTAGCCGCGCTGAAGCAGGCCGTATCTTTGCCCAGGCCGCGCTTGGTGACGGTACCGTGCCTGAAGAAGATCTGACCTACCTGTCCAACGTCGTTGCGGCCAATACCGGTCTCACTGCCGAGGAAGCTCGGGCTCGGGTCGATCGCGTGATCGTCGAAATCGATGCTGCCAAGCAGCGTGCAGCGGAGGCGGCTCGTATTGCTCGCAACACCGCCATCATCGCTGCCTTCCTCCTCGCAGCCACCACCCTTGTCGCCGCTATCGGCGCCTATTGGGCGGCTCAGAAGGGCGGCAACCACCGCGACGAAAACACCGTTTTCACCGACATCTTCCGTCGCTTCTGATCAGACAAGAAAGGACAACACCATGTTCAAAGGTCTCGCACTTTGGCTTCTCGGCGTGCCGATCTGGCTGATCATCATCATCTTTATCGTGACGTAACGAAGCGGGGCCGAAAGGCCCCGTTTTTGTTTTTGGCCCGTGAAGGGTGGCGGCGATTATGTCCATCACTGCCTGCGCCGGGGTGACGGCCGGTGGGTGTGAGCACATAGCGAAGATCGCCAAACAAAAATCCCCGCTTTCGCGAGGATCTTTTCATTTCGACATCGCCAAAAATATCAGGCGTCGGGATGCTTGAACACCAAAGCAGCATTGGTGCCGCCAAACCCGAAGGAGTTAGACAGCACATAGCCGAGGTCCACGTCGTCGCGGCGCTGGCGAAGGATAGGCATGTCGGCAAAGGCTGGGTCCAAGACCTCGATATTGGCGCTCTCGGCGATGAAGCGGTTCTTCATCATCAGGATCGAATAGATCGATTCATGAACACCCGTGGCGCCCTGGCTGTGGCCAGTCAACGACTTGGTGGCCGAGATTGGCGGACATTTCTCCTCGTTGCCGAAGACGGCGCGGAGGGCTTCGATTTCCTTGAGATCGCCGACTGGAGTCGAGGTCGCGTGCGGATTGATATAGTCGATCGGCGCCGTGATGTTTTTCAGCGCCATGCGCATGCAGCGCTCCGCGCCTTCGCCCGAGGGTGCAACCATGTCGAGGCCATCGGACGTCGCGCCATAGCCGACGAGTTCGGCCCAGATCTTTGCGCCGCGCGCCTTGGCATGTTCGAGCTCTTCGAGCACCAGCACGCCAGCGCCGCCTGAAATCACGAAACCATCACGGGCCGCGTCATAGCAGCGCGAGGCTTTTTCGGGCGTGTCGTTATAATTGGAACTCATCGCGCCCATGGCGTCGAAGAGATCGGACAAGGTCCAATCAAGATCTTCATGGCCGCCGGCAAAGACGATGTCCTGCTTGCCGAGCATGATCTGTTCCATGGCATTGCCGATGCAATGTTTGGACGTCGCGCAGGCCGCGGTGATCGTATAATTGACGCCCTTGATGGCAAAAGCAGTCGCAAGCGTTGCCGAGGCCGTCGAGCCCATGGCCTTGGGCACGGCAAGTGGCCCGATGCGTTTTGGGGATTTTTTCTCGCGCGTGACATCGGCCGCTTCGACGATGGTACGCGTGGACGCGCCGCCCGAACCCATGACGATACCAGTCATCGGATTGGAAATGTCGGATGCCTCGAGCCCTGCATCGGCGATGGCCTGCTGCATGGCGAGATAATTCCAGGCCGCGCCCTTGCCCATGAAGCGGGTGACGCGGCGATCGAGAATTTCAAACGGATCGAGGCGCGGGTCGCCCTTGACCTGCGACCGAAAACCCAGCTCGGCATAGTCTTCGGCAAAGACAATGCCCGGCTTGGCCGTGCGCAGGCTCGTCGTCACTTCGTCGAGCGAGTTGCCGATCGAAGAGATGATACCCATGCCGGTTACCACTACTCGTCTCATCTCGTCCTCGTTTCAGTCTTCATGCGGGTCGCCGGGGCTGGCGCCTCGCATATATATAGGTCTGCTCGCGTCTGCATTAAGGCCGGTTACGCGGTCTTCTGCTCTTGGAGCTGGGTGTCGGTAAAGAGACCAACGCGCAAGTCCTTGGCTTCGTAGATCAATTTGCCGTCAGCTTTCACCCAGCCATCGGCGATGCCAAGGGTGAGACGCGAACGCATGACGCGCTTGATGTCTATGCCATATTCCACGAGCTTGACGTCGTTCGTTACCTGGCCGGTGAACTTGATTTCCCCGCCAAGGGCGCGGCCGCGGCCGGGCTGGCCGATCCATCCGAGGAAAAAGCCAGTCATCTGCCAGACGGCATCAAGGCCTAGGCAGCCGGGCATGACGGGGTCACCGATGAAATGGCACTTGAAGAACCAGAGATCGGGATTGACGTCGAGCTCGGCGGTCACAGAACCCTTGTTAAAGGCACCGCCGGTTTCGTCGATATGGGTGATGCGGTTGAACATCAGCATCGGAGGCGCGGGCAGCCGGGCGTCCATTTGACCGGGCAATTCACCCCGGCCATGCGCCAGCAGCTCTTCATAACCAAATGCGTGTTGCCGGTCCGCCATATGCCCTTCCCCACAGAACTCAAGCCTTGTCTCGTATAGGGGCGCAGAGGGGGGGTCAAGACAGCCCAAGGAATGACCCCAAGTGTCTTCTGGGCCAACGACTTGTTTCGGCCCCGCCACGCCCCTATAAGAAGTCAAAGCTTTATGTCTCTACATAACGACGAGTAACACTGCCCAATGTCCGAGAGTGACCTTGCCGACCGGTCCCCGTCCCGCACGCCTTGCCTGACGGCGGTGTTGCGCATGGCCGGCCTCAGGCCCACCCGGCAGCGCGTTGCCCTGGCCGAACTCCTGTTCGGTGGCCCGCATCGCCATGTCAGCGCCGAGCAGCTCCATTCCGAAGCGAATATGTCCAATGTGAACGTATCGCTCGCGACCATCTACAATACGCTGCACCAGTTCCACGAAGCGGGCTTGCTGCGCGAAGTGGCGATCGATGCCGCGCGCTCCTATTTCGATACCGACACATCGGACCATCACCACTTCTTCGTCGAAGACGAGCAGCGGATGATCGACATTCCAGCTTCATCGGTCGAGTTCAAGGCGCTGCCCCAGCCGCCCAAGGGCATGGAAGTCTCCCATGTCGACGTAGTGATCCGCGTGCGCAAGGCGCCGAGCTGAGCGGTTTCGCCAGAAGGTTTGACTTGCACGGCGTCATTCCCGCTAAAGCGGGAATTCCGCCCTTTTGGCGTCCGAGATTGGATTCCCGCTTTCGCGGGAATGTCGCGGTAATGGGTAATGGCGTTTCATGGCCGATGCCGGCTGTGCTCGCCGCCCCCGTGACAAATCCACCCCCATTGCCCATATACTAGCCCCAGCCAATAGCGACGAAGGTAGTCGATGCCCGAAAAGGTCAATCTCAACGCCTATTTCGAGCGAATCGGTTTTGCCGGTTCTATCGCCCCGACCGTTCAGACCCTTGAACTGCTGCACGCCCTCCATCCGGCCGCCATTCCATTCGAAAACCTGAGCCCGCTGATGGGCGAGCAGGTTTTGCTCGATCAGCAGAGCCTCGAGCGCAAGATGCTGGGTGAAAAGCGGCGCGGTGGGTTTTGCTTCGAGCAAAATTTCCTCTTCATGCGCATGCTGGCCGATCTCGACTACGAGGTGCGGCCGCTCTTGGCGCGGGTGATCTGGACCAATCCCGATGCCATCTCGGCGCCGCCGAGCCACATGGCGCTGGTGGTCGACATTAAAGGCCAGAACTATATCGCCGATGTCGGTTTTGGTGGCCTGACGCTAACGACGCCGCTGCGGCTGCGCGCCGATACCGAACAATCAAGTCCGCACGAAACGTTCAGGCTGACCGGCGGTGCGCCCGAATGGACGCTCGAAGTCAAGATCGGCGAAGAGTGGCGCGGGGTCTATGTGTTCACGACCGAAAAGGTCGACGAGGTGGACCTCTGGGACCTCAATCGCGATCTCTCGAGCAATCCCAATTCCCCGTTCACCCAGGAATTGCGCGTGGCGCTGGCGCCAAGCGGCCGGCGGCTCAAATTGCACAATGATCGCCTGACCATCCAGCCCAGCGACGGCGATGCGGAAAAGCGCGCCCTGACGACGCTGGCAGAAATTCGGGCGGTCCTAGCCGAGGATTTCGGGATCACTGTACCCGAAAGCGAAAAGCTCGATGCCAAGCTTCTGGCTTTCCTGCCGGCAGAGCCCGCACAAACGCCCGAGACCGAGGGCTGAGCCATGGCGCCGGTCGTGGTTCGCGAAGAGGCCGTGCACGAATTCGCCGATTTCCAGTCGTTTTACGATTGGCTCGCCGCCAATCACGACACCGCCGACGAAGCCTGGATCCGGATTTTCAAAAAGAGCAGCGGCCGCCAGACCATTACGCCGGTCGAGGCCATCGATGCCGTGCTCTGCTGGGGCTGGATCGATGCGATCAAGAAAAGCTGGGACGAGATCAGCTTCGTGCAGCGCTATTGTCCGCGCCGCCCGAAATCGGTCTGGAGCCAGATCAATCGCGATAATGTCGCGCGGTTGAGTGAAAATGGCCTGATGACAGACCATGGTCTTCGCCATGTCGAGGCCGCTAAGGCCGATGGCCGTTGGGAGGCCGCCTACAAAACTACGATGGATGCGCCGGCTGATCTCCTGGCTGCCATCGCGGCGGAGCCTGCGGCGCAGGCGCTCTATGAAAAACTCTCGGCGCAGAACCGCTTTGCCCTGATCTTTCGGGTCAACAGCCTCAAAACCGAGGCGGGGCGGAAAAAGAAAATCGCCGCCTTCGTCGAGATGCTGTACAAGGGCGAAACCATCTATCCGCAGGGCTGAGCGGGGGCTAAGTTCGCGCCCGGAGGATACCCAATGCCAAACGATATCGCTTTTCTGCGCGGCATCAATGTCGGCAAACGGCAGATGAAGATGGCCCACCTAAAGACCTGCATGGAAGCGGCGGGTTTTGAGGCGGTGAAAACCATACTCGCGAGTGGCAATGTACGCTTTGCGCGCCGCGATACGCCGGAAAAGACCAAGTTCCTCCTCGAATCGGTGATCGAGAAACAGTTTGGCTTTCCCGTGGGCGTCGTCTTGCGGGGCGAAGAAGAGATCGCCGCGATGCTGGAGCAGCATCCCTTTAAAACCCTCGACCCCGAGGCCGATGTGGCGCGGCATGTGCTGCTGTTCGATCGTACCTTGCCCGATGGGTTGGAGCTTGAGGGCCGGCCGGGGGAAGTCGACGTCATGCGCATCGATCCCACGGAAATTTACATAGCCGCCTATCGCCAGCCCAATGGCCGTTATACGGAAAGCATGGATGAGGTGTTGAAGCCGCTCCGGGCCAAGCTCGGCAAGACGGTGCTCGACACCGCGCGCAATTGGAACACTATGGAAAAGGTCCTCAAGTGATCGTCGTTTTCGGCTCAACCAATCTCGATCAGGTCGGCACCGTCTCGCGGCTTCCAAAGCCGGGCGAAACCGTTGCCGGCGGCACCTTTTCCATGGCCCCTGGCGGCAAGGGCGCCAACCAGGCGCTGGCGGCGCGCCGGGCAGGCGCCGAAGTGCGGCACGTGTCGGCGGTCGGCAATGATGCCTTTGCCGATCTCGCGCTCGATCTGCTCGACAAGGGCGGCGTCGATCTCGGCCAAGTCCAGAAGGCGGAAGCCGTGACCGGGATCGCCATGATCTTTGTCGATGCCCAAGGCGAAAATGTCATCGCCGTCCTGCCCGGCGCCAATGCGACCGTGAGCGCGACCCAGGCGGAGGCGACACTCGCCGGTTTGACGGCGAAGGACACACTCCTCGTGCAGCAGGAGATCCCGCAAGACGGCACACGCAAGGCGCTCGAAATCGCGCGCGAAAAGGGCGCTCGCTCGGTGATCAACACCGCCCCTTTCCTCAGCGATACGCCTGACCTCGCAGCTTTAGCCGATATCGTCGTCGCCAACGAAACCGAGTTTGCGCTGCTCTCGGGCCGGCCCATCGAGGAGCTTGAGGCGGCGATGGAAGATTGGGTGAAAAAGACCGGTCGCACCGTGGTCGTTACGCTCGGCCCCGATGGCGCGCGGGCGGCCTCGCCCGAGGGCAAATTTGCCGTGCCAGCCCATAAGGTGACCCCAGTCGACACAGTTGGGGCCGGCGACACGTTCTGCGGCTATCTCGCCGCAAGCCTCGATGCCGGGTTGGGTCTTGAACAGGCGATGCGGCGGGCTGCGGTGGCGGGCAGCCTCGCGTGCCTCAATCCGGGCGCGCAGCCAGCAATCCCACTGGCGAAAGAAGTCGACGCGCTGGTTTGAGGCGAGACGGGGTCACCCCCTCCCTGCCTCCCCCAAGGGGGAGGTGAAGGGACGGTAGCCAAGAACTGATCGTGCCCCCAACTCGATGCGACACCTCCCCCTTGATGGGGGAGGCTGGGAGGGGGTGAAGCCCCACGCACCAATCCCTAATTAAAAACCCGCCGCGGCTTGAACTGGCCGAATTCAACCGACCCCGTGGCCAAAACCTTGCCCTTGAAACTAACCCAGCATTCGTCGAGCTGAGCCGGCGCCGCGGCACCGGTGAGCAAAATGGCATTGCCATTGCCCACGGCACCGGCTTGGCCGGCATCGAGCCGGATTTCAGGCAGGTCGGCCAGCCCGGCAGAAACGGGCGCAAGCAGAGCATCTCGGGCGTCGCCAGCTTCAAGGGCCTCTAACTCTTCGATAGTGACTGCGTCTTCGTCGGAAAAAGGGCCAACGGCGGCGCGGTGGAGGCTGCCGACATGGCCACGCGTGCCGAGCGCTTCGGCAAGATCGCGGGCAATGGCGCGGACATAGGTGCCCTTGCCGCAGGTGACTTCGAGCACGGATTCTTCCGGGCCATGCGAAATCAGTTCAAGCGCATCGATCTCGATAGGGCGCGGCGCCAGTTCGACGGTTTCGCCAGCGCGGGCGAGGTCATAGGCGCGCTCGCCATCGATCTTAAGGGCCGAATAGATCGGGGGGCGCTGCATGATCGTGCCGATAAAATTGGGCAGCAGCGCTTCGAGCGCGGCGCGTTCGGGGCGCACGTCCGATGTCGCGACGACCTCGCCTTCCCGGTCGTCGGTCGTCGTGGCGCTGCCCCAGAGGATCGAAAACCGATAGACTTTCGTGCCGTCCTGCACCTGCGGCACAGCCTTGGTCGCCTCGCCGAGCGCGATCGGCAGGATGCCGGTCGCGAGCGGATCGAGCGTGCCGGCATGGCCCGCCTTCATCGCCGAAAACAGCCAGCGCACCTTACCCACGGCCTGCGTGGAGGTAAAATCATATGGCTTGTTGAGCACCACCCAACCGGAGATGGGGCGCTTTTTCGATTTCTTCTGTTCGGTCACGGTCAGTCTTGCCCGTCTTCTTCATCATCGAGATCGCGGCGGACGCGATCGGAGCGGAGAAGTGCATCGATGCGGCCGGCTTCTTCGAATGTCTCGTCGACATAGAAGCGGACGTCGGGGGCATATTTCATATTGATGCGTGGCGCGATGCGGCCACGGATGAATTTCTGGTGCCGATTGAGCGCCGCGACGATCTCTTCGGCGTGAACGCCGCCGAGCGGCATGACATAGGCATTGGCGATCTTGAGATCGGGCGTCATGCGCACTTCGGGCACGGTGACGACCGAGCCGACGAGTGCCTCGTCCTCGATTTCACCACGCGCAAAAATGTCCGCCAGAGCATGACGGACCAGTTCGCCCACGCGCAGCATGCGCTGGCTCGGGCCGAGGGGCTTATTCTCTTTTTTCATGGGCAAGCGGCTTAGGCCCTTAGGGGCTTTCCGTCAATCCGCCTTGCTGAGCGCCACCTGCGCCTTGAGCTCATTGGCGCGGGATTGGACGACATCGGTCGCCACGGGCCAAGTCTTGGGATCGCCCGGGTTGAACGCCTTGCCGCGCCATTCCTGATAGATGATGGCAACGCCCGTTTCCGTGCGATTGAAGCTCGCGACCATCACCTCGCCAAGGCCGGCAAAGGTGCGGTAGCGATCGAGATAACCGCCGCAAACGAAGCCGAGCGGGGCGAGATCATTGTCGTCCTTGTCCGGCCCGAGTTGGAAGAACCCCGTCAGTTCCGGCTTGCAGCTATTGGCGTGCAGCACCATCAGGGCCGCGCGATAGTCTGCGAGGGTGCGCTCGTTTTCGTCGCGGCTAAGGCGCGCGCCGTAAAGCGTCGTCCAGAGCGCTTCGCTTTCGCCCTTGGGATAGATTTCAAGCAGCGCCTGGCCATCGTCGGCAACGAAAGTTGTTTCCACTCGGCCAATGGCATTGTCGGGCGTTTCGAGCCAATCGGGCAGGGGCAGATCGAGTTTGTGTCCCATGGCGTCCAGCACGAGCCTGCCGCCATCCTCGACCAGAGGCGCCGGTGTCCGCACTTGGGCGATGGCGGGCGTCATCGCTCCAGCGAGCGCAAAAAGGGCAAGGCTCAAAATTCTGATCTGCGTCACGGGGCACTCCTTCGCCCAAAGACAGGGAGCCATGGCGGCCAAGCCCCCAAGGCCGTCAGGTGCAGTGACGATTAGAAAGGTTGTTTTCGCGACGCAAGTTGAACGAGGGGTGGTGTTGCGGATGGTGCTGTCGCTGGGGCGAAGCTGCAACACTTAAGTCGACCGGAGCGGTCAGCCTCTTGCCCTCGCCACTGGCCGATCCGGCAAGAGGCGATGCGGCGGCTGGTGGCCGTCCATAAAAGTGCGAATATTGACGATAACGGTTTCGCCCATTTCGACGCGCGCTTCGAGCGTGGCGGAAGCCATATGGCCGGTCAGCACGACGCGATTGGCTTCGGCGAGAGCGAGGAGGCGCGGATTGATGCCATTGCGATTGTCGAAGACGTCGAGCGCAGCGCCAGCCAGGTGCCCCGCTTCGATACCGACGACGAGTGCCGTTTCATCGACAAGTTCGGGGCGGCTGACATTGAGCAGATAAGCGCCCGGTTTGAGCCGGCGCAGGCGCTCAGCCGACATGATATTGGCCGTATCGCGCGTCAGCGGCGTATGAAGCGACACGATATCGACAGCTTCGAGCATGGCGTCGAGTTCGGGCCAATAGGTCGCGCCAAGTGGCTCCTCGACGCCGGGCGGTCGCCGATTGCGCGAGAAATAGTGGATATTGAGCCCAAAGGCGCGGGCACGCTGGGCGACGGCGGTGCCGATACGGCCCATGCCGACGATCCCGAGCGATTTGCCGCGCAGCCGATTACCCAACATCGAGGTGGGCGACCAGCCGGCCCAGCGGCGATCATGAAGCAAGAGATTGGCGCCTTCGACTAAGCGCCGCGGCAAAGCCAGCATCAGCGCCATGGCCATGTCCGCCGTGTCTTCCGTCAGAACGCTTGGTGTATTGGTGACGGTCAGCCCGGCAGCCCATGCGGCTTCAAGGTCGATATTGTCGACGCCATTGCCGAATTGGGCAATCAGCCGCACGCTTTGGGGCAGGCGGGAAATCAGATCGGCATCGACGCGATCGGTGATGGTGGAAACGAGGACATCCTTTCCCTCGAGCCCGATCATGATATCGTCAGAAGTCAGGGTCTGATCGGTCTCGTTCACATCGGTTTCGAAGAGCGTTGCCATGCGCGCTTCGATAACCTGCGGCAGGCGACGCGTGAGAAGGATCTTCGGTTTGCTCGATGTCATGCGCACCCTTGCGAGCCGGTCCCCATCAAGGCCGCAGCCTATCCTTTATGGACCATTAAGGATCATGGCGTACTGATAGGGCAATTCCAATCCGTCTGCAAAGTCATGTTCATTTCGCACGCCAGATCGGGCCGTGCCCGTACCCATTTTCTTCGCTTTTTCGCCGTTTTGCCGCTGATCCTGGCGAGCGTTTTCGTCCACGCGCCTGTGGCCTATGGCCAGGCCGAATCGGTTTCGGGGCTCAAACTCCCGCGCTTCGTCACCACACGATCCAACCCGATCAATGTGCGCGTCGGGCCGGGCACCAAATACGACATCGCCTGGAATTATACCGTTTCCGGCGTGCCCGTCGAAATCATCCAGGAATTCGATACCTGGCGTAAAATCCGTGACATGGACGGCACCGAAGGCTGGGTGCACCAGAGCCTGCTCGTCGGTTCGCGCGCCGGTTACGCGACCCCGCTCGTCGCCAATGGCGAAGTGGACATGTATGCGTCGCGCTCGACCGATGCGGGCCTCCGCGCCCGGCTTTCACCAGGCGTGCGCGTCAATATTTCCGAATGCGATGGCGAGTGGTGCACCGTGACTGCCGGCCAGCCGGGCGAGCGCGCCAATTTCTCAGGCTATGTGCGCCAGGAAGAAATCTGGGGCGTCTATCCCGACGAGGTCTTTGATTAGGCTCCCAATTCCGCCAGCGCGTCGCTGCGCTGGCGGGCGAGGCGTATGTCCTCGTCTTGTTTCGGACAGGTGGCACAATAGGTGCCAGGCATCGCAAGGTAATCGAGGCAGCAGCCTTTTCGCGCGATGATCAGCGCCTGGCGGCCATCGGCGAGATCAAGCGTTTCGAGATCACCCTGGCCCGTAATGCCAAGGGCGGCTAGCCAGAGATCGCAAAGCCGGCGCTGCTCGGAAATCGAAATTCCGGGCACATAGTCCCGCAGCCGCACCATCAATCCGAGCATACGATCGGCGAGCAGCCGCAGAGCCGGCACGCGCTTGAGCTTGGTCACTTGGTTGATTTCGGCCAGGATCCCATCGGCCATGGCGCGCAGATCCTTGCCCGCCGCGTCGATCATGGCGTTCGTCGTGTCCTTGCACTGCGGCCCGGGCAGGAGGCGAAATCCGTTGATGTCGATACCCCGGCGCTCCTGGCTCATGGCCGCAAGCCGGGGCAGGGCGCCGTGGACATGAACGGCGATGACGGCGAGGAAAGCCGGTTGCCAGATCAAGTTCGTCCAGAGGCGCACGGCATAAAAGGGCTGGCCGGCCTTTGGGTAGGTCGCTTCCAACTCCGCATAAAGCGCGCGCAGCAGGTTTTCGTTGTCGCCGCCCGGCACATGCCAGCCCGGCAGCGGCCCGCCGGGCACGCCCTTCATGAAGCCAGTAACGCGCGCCGCCGCTTCGAGAAGACGCGTCAGCGCGACATCGTCGCTATCGAGGGCAAAGAGAAAATTGCGCGCGGCCAAAAGCTGCTCCTGACTATCAGCTTTTCTATAGTCCACCCATGCCGCGGCACGCAATTGCCCTATCAGGATCAGGGCGAGACCTAGGCCAGGCCTTTACTGCGCGAACAGATGCGCGGCGCAGCATGGACCGACCATGGACAGCATGGAGAGGATCATGGCGCGCCTCGCCCAAAACCTGCGGCGCGATACACGCGGCGGCGCCGCAGTCGAATTCGCACTTCTGGCGCCGCTTTATCTGCTGATGCTCGCCGGCATGCTGGCCTATGGGCTCTATTTCGGCGCCTCCCATTCCCTGCAGCAATTGGCAGCCGATGCCGCCCGCATCTCAATTTCCGGCCTTGATACCGCCGAGCGCGACAAACTCGTGGGCGATTATCTCGAGAAAAATGGCGGCGCCTATATGCTGATCGACGCTGCGCACCTCTCCTATGCCATCGGCACCGACCCGCGCGACGGCACGCAATATCGCGTTACCATCAGCTACGACGCCGTCGAACTCCCGATCTGGAACCTCTATCCGCCCCTGCCGCTCCCCAGTCGGTTTCTGGTTCAGGGCGCAACGATCCGGCAGGGCGGGCTGTGACTTTCTGGCGCGATCAGCGCGGCAATATGAGCATTCTCTTTGCCGCCGCCCTGTCGCTGGCCGGGGTCGTTGGCGCGATCTCCGTTGATTCCGCCGCGCTATTTCGCGAAAGCCGAATGGTGCAGGCCGCCGTCGATCTGGCGGCGATCACCGCGACTGCTGATCCCGACAATGCGGAAAGTCTCGTGCGCACCGTCCTCCGCGATGCGGGCTTTGTAGAAGATCCCGTGGTGGAAGTCGGGCACTATGGCGCCGATCCCGCGAAATCTCCTGAAATGCGGTTCGTCCGGGGCAGGGGGCCGGTGAATGCCGTGCGGGTGTCGTATCGACAGACAGGGACGCTTTATTTCGGCGCCAACCTGATGAACCCACCCGAAATCGCGGCGACCGGCACGGCGATGGTGGTGCCGGAAGTGTCGTTTTCCATCGGCTCGCGACTGGCAAGCTTCAATGGTGGCTTGGCCAATGCGGTGCTGGGCACGCTGCTCGGCACGACGGTCAATTTCAGCCTTGCCGATTACACTGCGCTCGCCGATGCGCGGGTCGAAACCATCGGTTTTTTGGATGGGTTAGCTGGATCGCTCGGGATAACCGCGGGGACCTATGATGCGCTGCTCACGCATGAGGTCCGCGCGGGAACGCTGGTCGGCGCTTTGGCCAAAGGTGTTTCCGGACCGGCGCGGCTTGCGCTCGAAACCCTCTCGCGCGCCAGCGCTGGCAGTCCTGTGCCGCTCAAAAAACTGCTTACTCTCGGGCGCTATGGACGGATGAGCGTCAATGGCGGCGGCAAAGGCCTGGGGGCGCAAATCTCGGCGCTCGAGATCCTGTCGGCTGCGGCGGCTCTCGCCGATGGGCAAAGGCAGGTCTGGCTGGGCCTCGGGGGCAGCATTCCGGGCGTCGCGGCGCTCTCGCTCGATCTTGCCGTGGGCGAACCGGCAGGGGGAGGTGGCTGGTTCGGCATTGGTCCGGCAGGCACTGTGGTGCGCACGGCGCAAGTCCGGCTGCGCATCGACGCACAAATCGCAGGCAATCTGACCCTCCAGAACGCGCTGATCCGCCTGCCTCTCTGGCTGGATCTCGCATCCTCCGAGGCCAAGGTAGTCAGCGCCACCTGCCCCAATCGCGCCGAACCCAATGGCACGGCCGAGATCGCGGTCCTGCCTGGTGTCGCCATCTTAGCGGTGGGGAAGCCGAGCAATGCCGAGATGCGCGATTTCGGCACGCCGCTGCCGCTGGCACCGGTCCGGATTCTCGATGCAACGCTGTTGCAGGTCTCGGCCTCTGGCCATCTCAGCATCGCGCAGACTTCGCCAGTGCCGCTAGCCTTCAGTTCCGCCGATATCGGCGTGGCGCGCCTCAAGATGGCCAAGGTAACGACCCCTGTGACCTCCCTCGCACAAGGCCTCGTCTCCGGCCTCAACTTCGATATTTCGATCCTGGGCCTAGGCCTGAGCTTGCCCAGCGTTATCAACACAGCGCTCAAAACCGTCGTCGCCCCGCTGGGACCGCCGCTCGATGCGATCCTCAACAGCGTGCTGACGACGCTCGGCCTTGGGATCGGCGAGGCCGATGTGCGGGTCTATGGCGTCCGCTGCGCGACACCGGTCCTCGTCGGTTAGGCCGGCACGTAGCTCAGACGAATGGCAACATCGCCGATGCGCTCATGCGCCACGAGTTTGAGAGAAGGCCGGACGCCGGCAAAGTATGGCGCGCCTTCGCCCAGAACCACCGGATGCACATAAAGCCGATACTCGTCGATCAGCCCCCACGCGCTCAACGAGGCCGCAAACTTTGGCCCCGAGACCTCGACATTGCCGGACAGCTCTTCCTTGAGCGCCCGGATCCTCGATTCAAAATCGGAACGGATCAGCGTCGCATTGGGTCCCACCGCATCGAGCGTGGTCGAAACCACATATTTTGCCCCACGCCGCCACACCGCGGCATAGTCGCGCTCGGCTTGGTCCCAGTCCGGCTGTTCATCGTCCCAATAGCGCATGATCTCATACATCCGGCGGCCATAAATGGTGGCCGTCATCTGCGAGACATCCTTGATGAAGTGCTGGAAAAGCTTGGGGTCGGGCATGAACTTGTCATGGTCGACATAGCCATCGAGCGACACATTCAGCGCATAAATGAACTTGGCCACAATCGCCTCCCCGCGGTTTGCCATGCCGACTATGGAGCGTTTTCCAGCGTGCAGCAATCAGGGTTGACGTAGTGAATTAGTGTGCTACAAATATAGCACACTACATAGGCACGACACATGGATGATTTTCACACAAGCCAGCCGATCTTCGTGCAGATCCGGCAGCGGCTGATCGAGATGATCCTGCGCGGCGCGGTGAAGGCGGGCGATCCCCTGCCTTCGGTGCGCCAGATCTCTGCAGAGCTTTCGGTCAATCCGCTGACGGTCACCAAGGCCTTCGAAGCTTTGGTCGATATCGGCGTGGTCGAAAAACGAAGGGGTCTTGGAATGTTTGCAACGCAAGGCGCACGCGAAACGCTGCTCGCCCATGAGCGCCAGAAATTCCTGGCCGAGGATTGGCCGCGCATCGTCGCCCAGATCAAGGCGCTCGATCTCGACCCCAAGACGCTTTTTGCCGATACCGCCAAGGAGTCCCAGTCATGACCGACACACCCGTTCTCGCCGAGCCGGTCGTTACCGCTCGCGGCCTCAAGAAGAAATTCGGCGGCAAGGAAATCCTGCACGGGCTCGATTTCGACATTCCCGCCGGCCGCATCTATGGCCTTGTGGGCCATAATGGCGCGGGCAAGACGACGACGCTCAATGCCATGCTGGGCCTCACGAGCTATGAGGGCACCATTCGCGTGCTCGGCGAAGACCCCTTCGCCCGCCGCGCCAAATTGATGGAAAACGTCGCTTTTATATCCGACGTCGCGAGCCTGCCGCGCTTTCTCCGCGTCCGCGAACTGTTTGCGCTCCTCTCCAACATTCACCCCAATTTTTCGACCGACAAGGCGCGCGATTTTCTAACCGGCACCGACATCAAGCCGGAAATGAAGATCAAGACACTCTCCAAGGGAATGATGGCGCAGCTCCATCTCGCCGTCGTCATGGCGATCGATGCCAAGCTTCTCGTCCTCGACGAGCCGACGCTCGGGCTCGACATCACCTATCGCAAGCGCTTCTACCGTCGCCTTCTCGAAGACTATATGACCGAGGAGCGGACCCTGATCATCACCACCCATCAGGTGGACGAGATCGAGTTCATGCTCTCCGACATCATGTTCATTCGCGATGGCGACCTGATCCTCCATATGCAGATGGAAACGGTGAACGAGAAATTTGCCCAACTCGTCGCCAATGAACCGGAAACGCAGGCCGCTGCGCGTGCGCTCGCTCCGGTCTATGAGGAAACCCGCTTCGGCCAGACAGTCTTCATTTTCGATGGGGTCCCGCGTGACCAACTGGAGCCGCTCGGCAAAGTGTCCACGCCCACATTGTCCGATCTCTTCGTCGCGCTAATGCAGCGCCCGACCGCCAATCCGGAGACTGCGCGATGATGGCTTTTGCTGCGCTCATCCGTCGCGAGTTCATCGAACATCGCGGCGCCTTTCTCATCGGCCCGCTGATCCTCGTTGCCGTCCTTTTCGGCGCGACCATTCTGGCCTTCACCGTCGGGCGGATCGATGTCCGTTTTTCGGGCGCCATTTTCACCGTCGCGCCGCTGCGCTTTTATGAATTCGGCTTCCTCGCCTTTGGCGTCGCCTGGATGCTCTATCTTCTGGCGGTGCTGTTCTTTTATTGCGCGGATGGTTTTGCCGCCGACAAGCGCAACAATTCCATGCTGTTCTGGAAGTCGATGCCGGTCAGCGATTTCCGCATGCTGCTGTCAAAGCTTGCCGCAGCGCTGACCATCCTGCCGGGCACGGTCTATGCCATTGCGCTCCTGAGCGGGCTTCTATTTTTCGCCGTGGCTTTTACCACCATGTCGATCAACGGCACGGCAAGCTTTGCCATGCTCGGCAGCGTCGCCTCGATCTACCTGCAGGTGGCCGGCGCGATCCTCCTCGCGCTCATCGTCGGGCTTCTTTGGTATCTGCCCTATATCGGGCTGGTCGGCGCACTGGCGACGGCTTTGGGGCGCTGGGCCATTCCGGTTTCGCTCCTGCTTCCAAGCCTTGTCGCAACGCTCGAATGGGTGACGCTTGGTGGCCTCCATCCCTTCACTACGCGGACATGGAACTACCTCAGCTATCGCTCAACCTTCCCCCTGAGTGAAAACGGCTATCCAGACGTCTGGTTGGCCACCGGCGAACGCTTCGATCTCAACGCCTTTGCCGTCGATCTCCTCGGAAAGACCGATTGGCTCCAGGTTTTGATCGGAGCAGTTTTCGCGCTCGTCGCACTCTATATCGCCAGCGAGTACCGCCGCCGCGCCTCGGCCAATTGAGGCCTGCCGCCGCAAATGCTAGGGAGCGAGACCTGAAGCGCACTGCGCCTCAGGTCTTTCTTTTTGTCCATTTAGGACCGCTTCCATGACCCTGCCCACCATTGTCAGTTTCTGGCACGGCCCAATGAGCTGGCTCGAAGCGCTCTCCATCGCTTCCTTCACCCGCAACGGCCATCGCGTCCTCGTTTATTCCTACGCGCCCATTCCCGGCCTGCCCGCCGCCGCCGAATGGCGCGACGCCCGCGACGTTCTGCCAGAGGAAAAGCTGGTCTTCTACAAAGGACGCGGCACGCCTGGTGTCTTTTCCGACCATTTCCGCTATGCCGCCCTGCGCGCGGGGTTAGGCGTCTATGCCGATCTCGACATCTATTGCGTCAAGCCGATCGAAGGACCGCCGGATTACCTGATGGCTTGGGAACGGCCCGGCTCGGTCAATGGCGCGGTGCTCTACATGCCCCCCGACGCGCCGCTTTTGGCCGATCTTCTCACCATCTTCGAAACCGAAAAGCGCCCGCTTTTCGAGCCGCATCTGCCCCCGCTCCGGCGCGTCGAAGTCGCCATTCGCCGGCTGGTTGGCGACCGGGTAACACCGGAACACATGCAATATGGCGCGACCGGCCCCATGGCCCTGACCCACTTCGTCGCCAAACACGGTTTGACCGCGCGCGTCCTGCCCTCGGCGAGTTTTTACCCCGTGCCCTATGAGGGTATCCCTGCCCTGATGCAGACCGGCTCTTCAGTCGAAACGGCCATCAAGCCTGACACGCTCGCCATCCACCTCTGGCGCAGCCAACTCACCGCCCGTGGCCGCGCTGACCTGCCCTTGCCCGAAGCAGGCAGCGCGCTCGCTGCCCTCTGCGCCGCCGAGGGGATCGACCCGGCAAAGCCTATTTCCTGAGCCCCAGTTTCTTGAGCCACCAGCGTTTCCATCGGTGGCGCAGAAAACTGTAAAACAGTTCATTGGTCATGACGTGCCGATACCAGCGCGCATAGGCCGAGCTATGGAGAATGCCCGAGAGCAGCCCCCAGGGCTTTGCGGTGCGCGTGTAATGGAGGATCGCCGGATCGAGCCCCTCATGGGCCATATGCGCGTCGATGGTGTTCCAGCGCCAGGGCAGCTTTTGCCAGCGATTGCGAAAGACCAGATTGAGCACGTCCTGGTCGTAATAAAGCCGGCTCATCCAGCCCTTGGCAGCGAGCACGGCAACTTCGGCCTTGAGATTGATCTCGCGCCATTGCGCAAGGTCGATCAGCAGCATGCCGGAATTGAAGTAGGGATCGGCGGTGTCGAAAATGCCGGCGTTCTGGCGCATGTCGCGGCGGCCCGCGATGAAGGGGTGCAGCGAATCCTGCACTGCGCCGAGCGGCTGGGCGCCAAGGTCCATCTCGTAGAGCTGCTCGATGGGCGCGCGGACCATCATGTCGCAGTCGAGATAAATGACGCGATCAAGGTCCGCAGGCAGCAAGTCCGCAAGCAAAAGCCTTGCATAGACGACCTTTGGCCAGCGCTTGCTGGCCGGTAGCTCGGCGACGAAGAAATCGAACAGCTCGGATTTGTCGAGCGGATGCCAGCTGAGCGTCGCGCCATACTCGCGGGTAATGCCTTCGAGATCGTGCCGGTGCCCGTCGCTGAGCGGCAGATGAAGCAGGTGAAAGACCAGATCCTTCCGCCGATGCGTCGAAATGCAGATCGAGCGCATGACCGTATAGGCCGGGGCCCAAAAATTGTCGTCAAAGGCAAGGACGATATGGATGGGTGCGCTCATGCGGGCTCAGGCTCTCGTATTTTTCCCTCTCATAAAGCCTCGGCGGGCAAAGGGAAGAGTGTTGGTGCCCCGATCTATGCCGCTTATCCCCGCGCTCTGCGTCCCCTCCATGATGGCTCCAGCCAATTTCGGAGCATCATCATGGACGACACCCCGCGCCTCGGCCTGCCGCAAATCATCGGCGGGCAGGCCATGAAACACATCACACACAACGAAGCGCTGCTGCGGCTCGACCTGCTCGTGCAGGCAAGCGTCGAGTCAGCAACGCTCGGCAGCCCGCCGACTACGCCGCTCGATGGCGAGGCCTTCATCGTGCCGACCGGTGCGACAGGCGCTTGGGCTGGTCACACGAGCGAGATCGCAGCCTTCCAGGCCGGTGCCTGGACCTTTTATGATCCGTCGACCGGCTGGCAGGTCTTCGACAAGGCCAGTAACAGCCTCCTCGTGTTTTCAGGCACGGCCTGGATTGCCCTTGCCTCGACCGGTTCCGGTCTCCTGCAACTCGGCATCAACAGCAGCGCCGACCCCACCAATCGCTTGAGCATTTCCGCCCCGGCCAGCCTGTTCACCCATGAAGGCGCCGGGCATCAGCTCAAGATCAACAAAGCCTCGACGGGCCAGACCGCGAGCGTGCTTTTCCAAAGCAACTGGTCGGGCCGCGCCGAAATGGGCCTTATGGGCGACAATGCCTGGCGCATCAAAGTCAGCGCCGATGGCAGCACTTGGACCAACGCGCTGACTTTAGCGGCCGACGGCAGCGCGACATTTACGGGTGCGGTAAAACCGGCTACCGACAATGCGCAGACCCTTGGCGCCAGCGGCGCACGCTGGAGCGCCATCTGATCGGCAACCGGCACGATCCAGACTTCGGACGCCCGGCTCAAGACCGACATTATGCCCAGCGATCTCGGGCTCGATTTCATCCTTGCCCTGGAACCGGTGCGCTATCGCTGGCGCGAAGGCAAAGATGAGGTGATCCAATATGGGCTACTCGCGCAGCAGGTGCTGGCGACGGCGCAAGCGCTTGGGGTGCAGCAATTTGGCGGCCATGTCCTCGTCGATCCCGAAGACGCCAACAGCCAACAGGCCCTCCGCTATTCGAGCTTCATCTCCCCGCTGATCGCCGCCGTGCAGGCTTTGGAAGCGCGGGTCAAAAAACTGGAATCAGGTCTTTAGCCCCCTAATCAGCGCCTTGATGGCCTTGCGATAGTTTGGAAGTTGCTCGGGCGGCGCCAGAGCTGCCCGGTCAAAAAGTGCATCGAGGAGCTGCGCCAGAGGCTCGACCGGCAAATCGCGAATAGCGCCGGCTTTGATAGCGGCGCCGACGCCATCAACTAAAGTCTTGAGACCATAGCGCGCATTGATGGCGTTAAGCACATCCCGCTCCAAGACGGCTGGTGCGTCGATCAGCAGAATGCGGCGACGTCCCTCATCCGCCATTGCTGTGAGATATGCGTCGCCCCCCTCGATCAGGGCTTTGACCGGACCCGGCTCATCGCCATCCGCGGCCGCGTTTATCGCCTCCGCAAGGCTCGCATGTTCTGCTTCAACCGCTGCGACAAACAACGCCTTCTTATCGTCGAAGTGATGATAAAGCGCCCCTCGCGTCACCCTGGCTTCGGCAACCACGTCGGGCGTAGTGGTTCCGGCATAACCACGCTCAGCGAAATGACGTCGCGCGGCGTCCAAAAGCGCCTTCCGCGTTGCCTGCCGCCGCGCCTCCTGCGTTCTTCGCTCTTGCATACATACATCATGTTTGTTAGTGACATACTCAGTGTATGAAAATATGTCATCAATGCAAGGCGAAACCGATGTTCTAAGCGCTTTATCCGCTGCTTCAGGTCAGCGACGTCCACAGTACCGCAGAATTTTACCGCGACACGTTTGGGTTCACCACGGTCTTCAAAAGCGACTGGTATGTCCAGTTGCGCGCGCCAAATTCGGCGCACGAACTGGCGATCATCGACTACCATCATGACAGCATCCCCGAAGCGGGCCGCAGGCCGACTTCCGGGCTCATCCTCAGCTTCGAGGTCGAGGACGCCGCCAAACTTGCGGCACAGTTTGAAACCGCCAGCGTGCCAATCGTGCAGCCATTGCGAGACGAAGTCTTCGGTCAGCGCCACTTCATAGCCGCCGATCCAAACGGCATCCTGCTCGACGTGATTACCCCGATCGCACCCGATCCAGAATGGCTCGCTGCGCAGGGCGCTTAAAAATACCAGGTCAGCGCAGCAGCACTGGCCGGATCGAAATGAATGGTGACAGTGGCGTCCTGAGCTTCATTGGTGGCGCCATCGGTCCACTTGCGCTGCAAGAGCGTGATGGTTTCGGCCGCTTCGTCCGAACTCTTCAGGACATAGTCGAAACAATCCGTCGGTCCGGTATTGCCGCTCATCTGGCTGCGAATGGCCCAAAGCTCCCGGCCGCCGATCGGCATCCCATCATCGCGACGCGTAGCGCGTAGGGTCGGCAGCCAATCGATCGTCGATTCGCAGATAAAGCGATTGTCCTCAAACGTGCCTTGGTCGGTAAAGAGGACATTGACCTCGTCGTCCCAGGCATTGCCGATTTCGAAGGTCGCGCTGGTATCGGTCACATCGAGATAAATATCGGACCAGGCGCAGCCTTCGCCCTCCTGATTGTAGCACCACCGCTCCGACTCTTTCATCAGTGTCGCCACTTCTGAGATCGGCAGAGCTTTGCCGATCTTCATGCGGTCAAGAACCTCACTGACGCTCGTATCAAAAGCCAAAGCAGGGGTGAGGCTGGCCATTGCAGTGACGAAACAGGTCAGGGCGAAGCGCATCTTGTCCTCCAGGGCAGGGTTGTCCGCAGTCTAGGGAAAAGACGCCCGGAGGCAACCCACGCTTGACAAGCGTTATGGTATAACATTTATCTGACCTCCCTAATTCGACGGAAAGGCAGTGTCATGCAGGACGTAGTCATCATCGGCGGCAGCTTTGCCGGGCTCTCGGCAGCCCTGCAGCTCGGGAGAGCGCGTCGGAAAGTCACCGTGCTCGATACCGCCACGCCCCGCAACCGCTTTGCCGACCACGCCCATGGGATCCTGGGCCATGATGGCAAGGCGCCACAGGATATTCTCGCCGCGGCCCGCGCCCAGTTTCTCCCCTATCGCAGCGTCACCTTCCGGAACGACGGCGCAAGCCTGATCGAAGGCGAAAAAGATCGTTTCGTCGTCACGCTTTTCAGTGGTGACCGCATTGAAACGCGCCGCATCATCCTGAGCCACGGGATTACCGATATCATGCCCGATATTCCTGGTTTTGCTCGCGCCTGGGGCAAGACGGTGCTCCATTGCCCCTATTGCCATGGCTTCGAAGTGGCGGATCGACGCCTGGGCGTGCTTTATTTCGGCCCGCTCTCGGCCCATGTCACCGCCATGCTGCAAGATTGGACCGAAGACCTGACGGTCTTTGCCGATGGCCACGAAGTCGAGCCGGAATTTCGAGCCAAGCTCGCGCACAAAAATATCAAACTGGTCGAACCCAAGGTAACTGGCATCATCGAAGCCGGTGGCGTCCTGTCGGCAGTGCAAGTCGCAAGCGGCGCCGAGATCGGTCTCGACGCTTTGTTCGTCGGCCCGCGCCAAAAACCGTCGACTAACCTTCATGCCCAGCTTGGGCTCGTCATGGACGAGATGCCGCTTGGTCAGATCATTCATGTCGATGAGATGTATCAAACGAGCGTGCCAGGCATCTACGCCGCGGGGGATGTCGCGAGCCCTCGCCAATCCGTGCCCCTCGCCATGGCCGCGGGCAATCTCGCCGGCGTCAACTGCCACCATTCGCTGCTCGACTAGCAGCCTTGCCAGATGCTGCCGGGCCGTGACGATTGCGCCCGGCAGTGCTATGAGGCCGGCATGACCGCGCCTCACGCCCATCCCTTCAAAGTTATGGCGATCTATAAGTTCGCCTCCCTCCCCGATGCCGAAGCCCTCAAGGCGCCGCTCGCCGCCTTCTGTTGCGGCCGCGACATCAAGGGTACCCTTATTCTGGCGCCCGAGGGCATCAACGGTACCGTCGCCGGCACGCCCGACGCTATCGATGCGCTGGCTGATTTCTTGTTCGTCTCCGGTCCGTTCGACACGAGGCTGCAGGGCGCAGAAGTAAAGTACTCATTCGCCGACGAAGCGCCATTTCTGCGCATGAAGGTCCGCCTCAAGCTCGAGATCGTGACCCTCCGCGCGCCCGAGGCCGACCCCTCCAAACAGGTCGGCACTTATGTCGAGCCGGAAGATTGGAACGACCTCATCGATCGCAACGATGTCGTCTTGGTCGATACCCGCAACGACTACGAAGTCGGCCTTGGCACATTCCAGCGCGCTCTCGATCCCAAGACGGCGAGCTTTGTCGAGTTCAAGGATTATGTCGCCAAGAACCTCGATCCCGCGCGCGACAAGAAAGTCGCCATGTTCTGCACCGGCGGCATCCGCTGCGAAAAGGCGTCCTCTTATCTTCTGAGCCAGGGTTTTGAGGAGGTGTTTCACCTCAAGGGTGGCATCCTCAAATATCTCGAAGTGACGCCGAAGGAAGAAAGCCGCTTTGCCGGCGAGTGCTTCGTCTTTGACGATCGCGTCTCTGTTGGCCACGGGCTCGAACTCGGCGACGCCACCTTATGCCGCGCCTGCCGCCATCCGCTGACGGCAGCCGACCGCGCCCACAAGGATTTCGCCGAGGGCCTCTCCTGCCCCTATTGCGCCGGCGACACCGCCAAGCACCAGGCCGCCGCCGAACGCCAGCACCAGATGGACCTCGCCAAACAACGCGGCACAGCCCACCTTGGCGACGCCGTCAAGGAAATCGCGGCACGGGCCAAGGCGGAGAAAATCGCGCGCGCCGAGGAGTCGCGGGTGCGAAATAGCGAGGATTGAGTTGTACATACAAATGTACTAACATCGCACGATGGACTTCGAGTGGGACGAGACAAAATATCGGACCAACCTGATCAAGCACGGCATCGATTTTGCCGATGCTGCCACCATCTTTTCCGGATGGACTTTTACCGTCATCGATACCCGTTTCGATTACGGCGAAGAGCGCAAGATCAGTATGGGCAAGATGCATGATGTCCTGATCGTTGTCGTCATCCATACGGACCGCGGTGGCACAACGCGCTTGATTTCCGCGCGCCCCGCATCCGCCAGGGAAAGAAAGACCTATGAAACCGCCTTACTCTCGGCCCTTGACGATGGAAGAGCTAGCTAACATTGCCGACAAGGATATCGACTTCAGCGATATCCCGGAACTCGACGATGAATTCTGGAAGAATGCCAAACTGGTTGAACCATCCGGGACGACACCCGTCACTCTGCGCGTCAAAACCTCGGTCCTCGAAGCATTCAAGGCCGACGGCAAGGGCTACCAGACGCGCATGAACGCGGTTCTGGAAGCCTATGTGCGGGCAATGAAGAAAGCGGGCTGAAACACCTGTGCCATTCAACGCATAGACTCTTTCAATGCGACGGCGGATATTCCGGCTTATCGACCTATTCGCATAAGCCAATCCAATGGACCTCGATCAGCTTCGCACTTTTGACCGCATCGTTCGCGAGCAGAGTTTTACCAAGGCGGCGGCCTATCTCAATATCACCCAGGCGACAGCCTCGATGCGCATGCGCGCGCTGGAGCAGCTTCTAGGCGTCTCGCTTTTCGTGCGCGGCCGCACCGTTACGCTCACCGATCAGGGTATGACCTTTCTGCCCTTTGCGCGCCGCATGATCGGCACAGCGCAGGAGGCGCGAGAAGCGCTGCGGCGCGTCGAGCGTGGGCGCATCACCATCGCTTCGCTCCGAAGCCTAGTGTCCCCGCTGATTACCGAAAGCCTGCTACGCTTTCAGGAAAAGTACCCATCGGTCGACGTGGTTGTGAATGAGGGACGGCAGGCGCAGATCGCTGAAATGCTGCATGAGCGTCAGTCAGAGCTCGGCATCCTCTGTTGGCCCAATCTTGAGCCACTGGCCGTCGATCTCGTCCCGCTGCTGACCATGCGCGAGCGGGTGCCCCTGGTCGTCACGCCGGAAATTGCTGCCAAACTCCCGGCGAGGCCGACGTTGGCCAACATTCTCGATCACGTGCCGCGGGTCATTTCGCTGCGCTGGTGGCAGGTCGAGCCCGAAGGCGCCTCCGCCTTTACCCGCATGGCGCAGACGAGCGTCGAATTGCCGACCGGACCCGCGCGGCGGCTGGCGATCAAGGGCGAAGGCACCGGCTTTTTCGTCCAATCCGCCATTGCCGACGATCTCGCAGCCGTGCGGCTGGTCGAAATCCAGCCCGTCGATGCGGAGCCGCTCCATCGCGACACCGCCATGGTCGTCCGCTCGCTCGCCGCGCTCGATAGGCCGATGCTGGTCGACTTTATCCGTGAAATCGCGGGCGAATGCGCGCGGGTGGGCACAATCCTCGATAGCCGACTAGAAGACTTGCTGCCTGCGGCTTAGTCTCCACGCAAGAGGAGATATCATGCCAACATACGACTTCGTCATTGCCGGCGGCGGCTCGGCTGCGTCGGTCGCCGCCCGGCGGCTGGTCAAGGAATTCGGTTTTCGCGTGCTGATGCTCGAGCGCGGGCTCGCGCGGACCAATCGCATCATGGCTATGCCCGCCGGCTATATGAAATATCTCGGGCAAGACACCTTCCTTGAAATGCACAAGACCGTGCCGCAGCCCCAGCTTGGCGGCCGCGCGCCGATCGTGCCGGTCGCCAAGGTCTTAGGCGGCGGCTCCTCGGTCAATGCCATGGTCTATATGCGCGGCCAGAAAGAGGACTATGACGGCTGGGCCCAAAGCCTCGGCAATGATCCATCGTGGTCCTATGACGGCATATTGCCCCACTTTACCGGCATCGAAGACAATGCCCGGCTTCACGATCGCTTCCACGGCGCGGGTGGCCCGCTGCGGGTCTCAGATCCCGGTTACACGACGCAGACGACGCATGATTTCATCGCCGCCGCCGAGGCGCTGGGCCATAAGCCGAACCCCGATTTCAATGGCGCGACCCAGTTCGGCGTCGGCATCATGCAGCACACCTATGCACAATGGGGTCGCTACAAGGAGCGTTCGGACGCCGTCAAAGCCTTCCTCGATCCACTCAAAGGCGACGAGCGGCTGACGATCATTTCCGAAGCGCGCGTCGACAAGATCCTCGTCGAAAATGGCCAGGCGACCGGCGTCATCTACACCAGGAACGGCGAGAGCCATACCGTCCGCGCCGAGCGCGAAGTGCTTGTCGGCGCCGGCACCTATAACAGCGCCAAGCTGATGATGCTATCGGGCATCGGCCCGGCCGATCATCTCCGCCAGCATGGCATTGCCGTCGTGGCCGATATCCCCGGCGTCGGCCAGAACCTTCAGGACCACCACGAAGTCCCCGTTATCGCCACCACCAAAGGCAAGTCGGGCTACTTCGGTCAGGACCGCGGCTGGAACATGATCCGCAACGGTCTCCAATATCTCCTCACCAATTCCGGTCCCGTGACGACGACAGGCATCGAAGCCTGCATGTTCTTCGATCCCGATGGCGGCCCACGCCCGACCATCCAGCTTTATTGCGCCCCGATCGTTTATCTTGATCGCGACGTTTCGGCCGCCAAGCCCACCTATGGCGTCACCTTCACCTCCTGCCTCCTCCGCCCTAAGGCCCGCGGCAGCGTCACGCTGCGCTCGGCCAACCCAGCCGATCAGCCAGTGGTCGATTGCAATTTCTTCGGTCATCCCGACGATCTTCGCCTCACCATCGCGGCGCTGCACGAAGCACGAAAACTGCTGAAGTCGTCTCCCCTCGCGGAAAAGATCGACACCGAACTTCTGCCGGGTCAGGCGGTGATGGACGATCCCGAAGCGCTCGAAAAATATTGCGGGCAGACGGTCAAGACCAACTACCACCCCGTCGGCACGCTGCGCATGGGGCGGGCGGATGATCCGACAGCGGTAGTCGATAGCGAGCTGCGCGTGCGCGGGGTCGAAGGCCTGCGGGTGATCGATTGCTCGATCATGCCCCAGATCGTCTCGGGCAATACCAATGCCCCCGCCATGGCCATCGGATCCAAGGCGGCGAGCCTGGTTGCGGGGCGCTAACCCAGCAACCCCGCCGCCTTCACCGCATCCACAAACGTCCGGCTCACCGGCACGACCGTGCCGTTCTCGAGCTCAAGCACCGGCTTGCCGCCCTGCCGAAATCCCCTGCGCACGGCGGCAAGCGCGACCCAATGCGAGCGATGCACCTGCAGTCCCGGCTCGGGCGCAGTCTCGCGGATGGCGTCGGACAACCGCATCAGCACCAGCGTCGTGCCCTTCTCCGTACTCACATCGACATAATGGTCGGACACGGCAATATGCAGCAGCCTTCCGCGCTGCGGCCGCGGCAAACGCTCGACCAGAGCAGGCTCATTCGGCACAATCGCCGCCGCAACCTCCGCCTCCGACGCCTTCGGCCGCATGTCGAGCAAGGCGCTGAGCAATGTCACCGCCGCAGCGATGGCGGTGCAATAGACCAGCAATGTCAGAAGCCCGATCGGCGTGTCCGGCCCGAATGCCAGAAGATTGACCAGCGCCACCACTGCCGTGATCGGCGGCCCGGCCAGTGCGCCGCCGATCAGCGCAGCGACGGAGAGGGGAAACCACGTCTTGAGCCTGCGCTCGGCCAGCCCCGCCACCAAAGTGCCCATGGCCCCCGTGCCGATGATCACGGCGATCCAATAGAGCACCCTTGGCACAAGCGGCACGGCTTCATAGGTCCCGAACGGACCGACCAGCCCGGCAATAAGACCCATGAGCGCGAGCAGCATCCAGCTCCGCCCGTCGCGCATCAGGGCCTGCATTTGGCGAAGCGTGGATTGCAATGCGGTGTCGTTCACGAAGCGGACATGCGGCTCAAGGATTGGCGTTTGCGCGCGTCAATCTAGCGGCACAAGGCTTGGCTTCATACCCCAGACGGACATTTGCCATGACCCTTGCCCCGCTGCTCTCCGCCGATTTCGGTATCCAGATCCATGCCTTCACCGCGAGCCTTGCGGTGCCGATCGGCGGCTTCGTGCTCTGGCGCAAGAAGGGCACGGCGCTTCACAAGCTGCTCGGAAGGGTCTGGGTGGTCTTGATGTTCATCGCCGCCACCAGCGCACTCTTCATCCACGAAATCCGGCTGATCGGGCCATTCAGCCCGATCCATCTCTTTACGATCTTCACCTATGTCGCGCTCTTCGACGGCCTCCGCGCCATCATCGTCCACCACGATGTCGCGCGGCATCGCGGCAATATGCAGGGGCTCTATGTCGGCGCTTTGCTTCTCGCCGGCGCCTTCACGCTTTTGCCCGGCCGGCGCATGAACGCGGTCCTCTTCGGGCCCGATGCCGGCTGGACGCCATCGCTGCTCGCGATTGGCTCCATTCTGGCTGTCGCGGCTTTCCTCTGGCTGCGCTGGCGCCGTCCGGTCGCGGCCTAAGCCATGCCGATGAACACACCCGCCCCAAACACCAGCGCGCCGCCGATGACGACCTGTAACACCGCGCGCCAGAACGGGGTCTGCATATAGCGCTTCTGAATATAGGCAATGGCCCAGAGTTCGAGCACCACGACAGCCGCGGCAATACCAGTTGCCGTCCAGAAATCGTGGATCAGATAGGGCAGGGCGTGCCCGAGCCCGCCGACCGCTGTCATGATCCCGGCCGCAAAGCCGCGCTTGATGGGCGAACCGCGCCCGGTCAGCTTGCCATCGTCCGATGCGGCCTCGGTAAAGCCCATGGAAATGCCAGCGCCGATCGCGGCAGCGAGGCCAACGAGAAAGGTCTGGTGCGTGTCGCCCGTCGCAAAGGCCGCCGCAAAAACCGGCGCCAGCGTCGACACCGATCCATCCATCAGCCCCGCCAGCCCCGGCTGCACATAGGTCAGCAGAAACTGGCGATGCGCCTCGTCCTTCTCGGTATCGCGACCGTCCTCGCCAAGCAGTTTTTCATCGAGCTTGGTCGCTGTCGCCGCATGGCCGCGCTCGGCCCGCGCCAGATCGCCCAGAAGTTTGCGGATGCCCACATCATTGGTCTGCTTCGCCGCTTCGAGATAGAAATGATAGGCGCTCTCTTCCATTTCCCAAACCTGCTGGCGCGCTTGTTCGAGCGTCAGGGTCTTGAGCAACCAGACCGGCTTGCGGTTGAGGAATCCGCGCACATGCTCGCGCCGGATCGGCACGAGCCGCTTGCCGAACCGATCGACATAGATATCGAGCAACCGCCGCCGATGGTCGTCCTCTTCGGCCGACATGGCTTCCAAAAGGGATGCCGAGCCCGGATAGGTCTCGCCGAGCCGCGCCGCCAGTTCGGAATAGATACGTCCATCTTCTTCCTCGGCCGCAATGGCCAGCGACAGGATTTCGCGCTCGGAGAGGCTCGTAAACGCACGCCGATTGTCCGGCCAGAGGGTGAACATGATCGTCTCAACATTAGAATTGTTCCAAACAATGATTAGAACGGTTCTAAAGTTTGGGCAAGCGGCAAACGCGCGGGATTAACCCTCTTTGCGACGCGCCGCCGCAGGCCGTTGCGGCCCCGCTCGTCCATGCCCATGTGATTGCCATGACCGACGATCAGGACATTCGCGAACACGCCAATCTCGAAACGCAACGCACGCGCTCCAACGTCTATGCGTTCCGCAAGGTGAAGTGGGGCGATCCGCGGCAAGCGTTCAAGGGATCGCGCGGCGTGGCCCGGCTACCGGGAAAGCGCTCCGGCTTCCCAGGAATTTGGACATTTCTAATTTTTGCCGCGCTCGCCGCCATGGCGATCGCGCTTTTGGTGCGGTGAAGCCGCTTGCCTCTCAGCAGAATTTCACTTCGTGCACAGAGACGAAACAACCACTGACCTGCACCTCCCCCTTGACGGGGGAGGCCGGGAGGGGGTGCGGGAGCCAGCATGTATGCGCTCCTCCAGCACGTCTACACCTTAAGAACGAGGTCGGCGCAAAGCGCCGGGTGAGGGGGCCCTGCCCCTACCCGTGCAAAAACCGCCCCATCCGGAACGGGTTCACATCGATCGCCGTCGCTTCCCCCGTCATCATCTGCGCCAACAGCTCGCCCGTCGCCGGCCCGAGCGTAAAGCCGTGATGCGCATGGCCGACCCCGACAAACAACCCCTCATGCTTCGGCGCTTTTGAAATGATCGGCATCATATCGGGCGTACAGGGCCGCGCACCCTTCCAGGGCTGCGGATCGACCCGATCGCCGAGCGGGAAAACCTCCTTCGCCGCTGCTTCTGCCTTGCCGATCTGCACCGGCGTCGGCAAGGCATCGCGCAGCGCAAATTCCGCCCCCGTCGTCAGGCGAATGCCCTGCGCCATCGGCGCCAGCACGTAGCCCACCTCCGCATCGAGCAGCAGATGGTCGAGCTTCGCGCCGGGCTGCGGCTTATAGTGCATGTGGTAGCCGCGCTTGACGAAGAGCGGCAGGCGATAGCCCAGGCGATCGAGCACTTCCGGCGCCCAGGGCCCCAGCGCCACCACGGCTTGCTTGGCCGAATGCAGCGTCCCGCCGATCCGGGTCTGCCAAGTATTGCCCGATTGGGTTAGCCCATCGGCCTCCCCCGAAACAAACGTGCCGCCCAGCTTTTGAAATAGCGCAAAATAGCTGGCGACCAGCGCGCCGGGATCGCGCACCGTCCAGGGATCGGTCCAGTGAATGCCGCCCACCAGTCCGCCGATCAGGTCCGGCTCCAGCGCCTTCAGCCCCGCCCAATCGACCACCTCATGATGGATATTGAATTTTTCCCGGTCGCCCTCGGCCTTGGCCGCCTCGCGCTGCAGCTTTTCGGCGGTGCGGAACACCAGATACCAACCATCTTTGGAGATGAGCTTCTCCGCTTCCGGCCCAACTTCCTTGATCAGCGCCTCATGCGTTTCGATCGAGCGGCCGATCAGCGGCGCATAACTCTCGACCACATGCCGGTAATGCTCAGGCGAAGAGGCCCACCAATATTTGAGGAGTGGCGGCGCGATGCGCGGTAGGGCCAGCGGTTCGTAGCGCGCGGCGGTGGAGAGGTGCAGGCCCACCTGCATCAACGTCGTCAAATCGCGCGGAAACGGATGCGGACGCACCCCCTCGCGCTGAATGATCCCGGCATTGCCATAAGACGTCTCGCGCCCCGGCTGGTTCTTGTCGACAAGGGTCACGCTGCGACCGCGCTTGAGCAGATGAATGCCGGTCGCGATGCCGACAATACCGGCTCCGAGGATCAACACGTCTTGCATTGCGGTCTCCTTTGCCCTCAGTGGGCCACTCGAACATGGCCTTGCTGCTGGGCCAGATAGCCGCCGACACTGGCCGGCACTTCCTCGTCCAGCCAATCGCGAAACAGTTTCAGTTTTTTCGATTCCCGTCGGCCTTTTGCCGTGGCAAGATAGTAGCCATGCACACCATCGACCGGTGCCGCAAAGGGGCGCACCAGCCGTCCGTCGCAGACCGGATCGGCGCTCATCATGTCCGCGGCCAGCAAAAGCCCCTGGCCCGAAATGGCGGCATCAAAGGCAAGCGACGCGTCGGAATAGACTGGCCCCGAAAGCTTGATAGTGGGATCGCGGCCGGCATGTTCGAGCCACAAAGGCCAGTCGAGCATGCTGGTGCGATCAGCGATCACGGGGGTTTTTGTCAGGTCCGAAAGATCGGGATGGGTGCGCAAAAGCTCAGGCGCGCAGACCGGTTGATAGGCGCGCCCGCCGATCAACGTCGTCGTGACGCCAGGCCATGTCCCGTCGCCAAAGCGAATGCCGCAATCAAGATCCGGCCGCGTCAGGTCGAGCATAGCGCCGGTAACGGTCAGCCGCACTTCGAGCCCCGGATGACGTAGAGAGAATTTGTTGATCCGCCAGATCAGCCAGCGCGAGGCAAAGACCGATCCGACGGTAACGTTGAGCACGCCTTCATGCGCCCCGGTTAGCGTCGCAAGGCCATCGCGCAACGAGGCAAAGCCGGCCGACAGCTGCGGCAAGATTTCAATCAGCTCCGGCACTGGCTTCAAACCCTGCGGCGTGCGGGCGAAAAGCTCCATCCCCAGCCGCTCCTCGGCTCGCCGCAAATGCTGGCTAACCGCCCCGACCGTCACCCCCAATTCTTCTGCTGCCGGAGCGAGTGCGCCGGCCCGCGCCACGATCTCGATGGCGCGCAGGGCATTGAGCGGGATGGGAAAGGGATTGCTCATATAGATTTTCTATACCCGCGCAAAAGCCTTGTCCATTGCTGCGACGCGCTGCGGGGCGCAGTGTGGGGACACTTCAACCAGCCCCAAAATCTATTTCGAGGAGACAGGCCATGATCCGCCTGATCGAACTTTTGCACCTTGCCTTTGCCTGGCTCAATGCCCCCGTTGCCGCTGCACATTTGGAACCCGATCTGACCCCCAGGGATTGGGCAGACCTGCCCCCGCATCACCCGAAGGCCGAGTGCACGCCGTGCTGAAGCCATAATCGGGCTCAAAATGCGGGAAAATTCCTCACGAGCTCGGAGTGCCATTTTGCCCCGCCTTTCCCTCGCCCTGTCCCTGCTCGCCGTCCTCGTTCCTGCTGCCTATGCGCAGGAGGCGGCGCCAGCCACTTCGCCCAAGATCACCGTCGATCCGCGCGCCATCGTCGATTCCATGCCCCAGCAGGGCACGCTGCTCACCGGTCTTTATGCGACGCAGGCCACGATCGAACTCTGCTCGGTTGAAGCCGGCGAGCCCGCGACCACGGCCATGAATGCCCATCGCCGCCAGCTTGAATCCGAAATGCGGATGGACGATGCCACCTCTGCCGCTGCCTATGCCGCCATCAAGGGCGATGTCGAAAAAGCGGGCGTCGATTGCGCCGAGGGCAGCAAGGACCGCCAGCAGACCGCCGAAGTGATCGCCATCTATTCCGGCGCCGGCGCCACCCCAGCCCAGCCCGCTTCGCCCATGGACCCGGCGGCGCCGGCCCCAAGCGCCACGCCCGCCGACCCAGCGGCTCCGGCAACCCCCGCCACGCCTGCACAGTAATCTTGCAAACGGTGATCGCCGGACGATGGCACTCGGAACTATCGGTTCCGCGCTATCGTTCGACGTCTCACATTCACCAGCAAGGACAACTGCAATGGCCAAATCATCCTCTCTCGTCGCATTGCTCGGTTTACTGGCGGTCGCTGGATTTCAGCATCGCGACAAGATCCAGGAGGCCCTCAAGGGCGCGTCCAACAATACAGGCGGTGGTGGCAGCCAGGGCGGTCTTGGTGGCGTCCTCGGTGGCCTTGGCGATCTCATCAGCGGCAAACCAGGCAGCGGCAATGTCCTGACTGGCGGCTTGAACGATCTGCTCGACAGTTTCCGCGGCAATGGCCAAAAGGACACGGCTGACTCCTGGACGACTGTCGGCGTGCCCACCAAAGGCCTGACCCCGCCCGAAGTGGAAGCCGCCATCGGCCGCGAGACGCTGACCGAACTCAGCCAGTCGACCGGTCTTTCCTATGAAGAACTGCTCAAACGCCTGTCGTCTAACATTCCCGATGCCGTCGATCGTCTGACCCCGGACGGACGTTTCCCCACGACCGACGAAGAAGCCCGCCGCAGCCTCCTCGGCTAACCGTGAGCGCCCGTCTCGTCAGAGGCGGGCCTCACTCGCAGATCTGCGCCGTGCACGTCTGCCCGTGGCATCCGAGATCGAGATGCAGGTGATCCTCGTGGTCGGCATTCGCCTCAGGCCCAAGCACCGTCGTAAATATCCCGCAGGCCGCGCCGTGTGATTGCCGCAACAATTTGCCCTCGGGCGCAGTCGCTGGCAGCCAATCGTTCTTCACCGAAACACTTTCGCCATTTTCAAGCGTAAAACCCACGAGGTCGATGGCATTGGCAAAGCCGTGTTCCGAGGTAAAACCCTCGTCGCCGCCAACGCGCGCGCGGCACATATAGGATGTGCCGGTGGTCAATTCCGCGATCGGGCTCTCCATCGCGGCCTTGGCATAGGCGTCGACATCGGCGGTCCATTCCGCCAGCCCCCCCGCCATTTCGCAATTGGTCGTCACCGGGCTCGACAGCGGAATGGTCCGCCCATTGGCATTGATCCCTTCGAGCAACAGCGGCGAGCGCTCCCCGCACATCCCCTCCGCAATCGGCGGCAGCATTTTTCCAACCACGCGCCCCGAAAGCAGCGCCGGACAGGCCGTCTGATAGACACGGTCATCCGCCGGCTTTGGCGGCGCGGCAGGTTCCTCATCCCTAGTCTCTACCGGCGCCGGTGGTTCAACCGCTTCCGGCGCCACATCCGGCACAGGCACCGGCTCTGCCTCTTCCCCCAACCCCTCCGGCCGCGGCCGCGGAATCGGCGGCGGCGCTTCATCCGCTGGTGTCCCCGCCTCGTCCTCATCCACCGGTACCGCTGCCGGCGCCTCCGCCTTCGGCGCCGGTTTCGGCGTAGTCCGCTGCGGCGAAATCTCCCTCGCGAAATTCTGCAGCGGCGCGAGCCAATCCTGCGCGAGCGTGGGGCCGGTCAGGGCGGCGAGGAGGGCGAGAATGGAAAGGGTGTGACGCATGGGCAGACAAACGCGCCGCCCCGGCCAACGTTGCCGTTCGCCTTGCGGGAAACTGCCGTTTACCGAACGGAAACCATCTTTCTCCGCCCTCCGCCTTCTGCTATCAGCGCGGCCATGACCACGCCGATCAAGAATATCCGCAATTTTTCCATCGTCGCCCATATCGACCATGGCAAATCCACGCTCGCCGACCGCCTCATCCAGATGACGGGCGGGCTCGATCTGCGCGAGATGAAGGAACAGGTCCTCGACTCGATGGATATCGAGCGCGAGCGCGGCATCACCATCAAGGCGCAGACCGTGCGCCTCAATTATAAGGCGCAGGACGGCGAGAACTACGTCCTCAACCTTATCGACACGCCCGGCCACGTCGACTTCGCCTATGAAGTCTCGCGCTCGATGGCCGCCGTCGAAGGTTCGCTGCTTGTGGTCGACGCCTCCCAGGGCGTCGAGGCGCAGACCCTCGCCAATGTCTATCACGCTCTCGACGCCAATCACGAGATCGTCCCGGTCCTCAACAAGGTCGATCTCCCCGCCGCCGATATCCCGCGCGTCAAGACGCAGATCGAGGATGTCATCGGCATCGACGCGTCCGATGCGCTCGAAATCTCCGCCAAGACCGGCGTCGGCATCGACACCGTGCTCGAAGCCATCGTCACGCGCCTGCCCGCCCCCAAGGGCGATATCGATGCGCCATTGAAGGCGCTGCTGGTCGATTCTTGGTACGATACCTATCTCGGCGTCGTCGTGCTCGTCCGCATCATGGATGGCGTGATGAAGAAGGGCCAGCGCATCCGCATGATGGCCTCGGGCGCCGTCTATGAGCTCGATCGCGTCGCCGTGCAGACGCCAAAGCTCGTCGAGGTCAAGGAGCTGACCCCCGGCGAATTGGGCGTGTTCACCGCCTCGATCAAGGAAGTCGCCGATACCAATGTCGGCGATACCATCACCGATGATAGGAAGCCCACCGCCGAGGCACTGCCCGACTTCCGTCCGGCCCAGCCGGTCGTCTTCTGCGGCCTCTTCCCCGTCGATGCGTCGGACTTCGACGAACTGCGTGCCGCCATGGGCAAGCTGCGTCTGAATGACGCCAGCTTCTCCTTCGAAATGGAAACTTCAGCCGCGCTCGGCTTCGGCTTCCGTTGCGGCTTTTTGGGGCTATTGCACCTCGAAATCATCCAGGAGCGTCTCTCCCGCGAGTTCGATCTCGATCTCATCGCCACCGCTCCCTCGGTGGTCTACGAGGTCCAGATGACCAATGGCGAAGAGATCATGCTGCACAATCCGGCCGATTTGCCGGATGTGATGAAGATCGAGGAAATCCGCGAGCCCTGGATCAAGGCGACGATTTTGACGCCCGACGAATATCTCGGCGCGATCCTGAAACTCTGCCAGGACCGCCGCGGCATTCAGAACAATCTTAGCTATGTCGGCAATCGCGCCATGGTCGAATACGACCTGCCGCTCAATGAAGTGGTCTTCGATTTCTACGATCGACTCAAATCGATCTCAAAGGGCTATGCGAGCTTCGATTATCACCTCGATACCCATCGCGAGGGCGATCTGGTGAAACTCTCGATCCTCGTCAATGCCGAGCCGGTCGATGCCCTCTCGATGCTGGTGCATAGGTCGGTCGCCGAATCCCGCGGCCGCCTAATGTGCGAAAAGCTCAAGGAGCTGATCCCGCCCCATCTCTTCGTCATCCCGATCCAGGCCGCCATCGGCGGCAAGATCATCGCCCGCGAAACCGTCCGCGCCATGCGCAAGGACGTCACGGCAAAATGCTACGGCGGCGACGCGACGCGTAAGCGCAAACTCTTGGACAAGCAGAAAAAAGGCAAGGCCAAGATGCGGCAATATGGGAACGTCAACATTCCGCAGGAAGCGTTCATCAAGGCGCTGAAAATGGGTGACGAATAGGCTACATTTAGCTTTCACACTGACGAAGCAAGCAGGGCGGCGCTCAAGCGTCGCCCTGCTTGCTTCGACCCATTAGGCCATTACAGTCTTCAGCGTCCTGTTCTCGTGCGTGAAGAAATCACCGACGGTGAAGTCCCTATTGTTGAGTTCTTTCGCGATCATTGATGTTGCGATGATGATTTGGTGCTCAGTGCCAACACGTCTCGAATACTCCGCAAGCAGCAGCTGGAAATTTCGGCTACGGTCTGGTTCCATGCCTTTGTCCTCAATAGTATCCATAATGAGCAGGCGCGGGTGATTGAAATTAGAGTCAATAGCTGCAGCAAAGAGGAACGAGGCTAGAAAACTATTCTTGAGATAAACCATGGAACTTGCGGAAAAGAAGCTATCGCCGTTTACCGCGATGCGATCTCCATCAAATTCGAACGAAACGTCAGTTGCATTGAGGAACGTGCTCTGTCTTGACAGGTCACGTTTCAAAAATTCAATCACTAACCGTTCGATACGCAATCTAGCCGCTGCGACCTGGGCAGCGCTTCTCGCTTGTTCCGCTTGAATTATACCGCCGAGCTGATCAAGTTCAGATTGCAGATCATCTCGTCTCTTCGTCAGCAGAGTTAGTTGTTCTACTACCCCATGCTTTAAAGCGAGATCTTCAAGCTGGCGTACCAGATATCCAGCCCTTCGGCTAAGCGACCGAAGCTTGGCGCGAAGTTCGGTGGTCGGCGATTTGACGGCCACCCTGTAGTGACGTTCAGCTTGTTCCCATGCGGACTTTAAGGCAGCCATCTCCAAACGGAGCGCTTCCAATTCTTCAGTTCTTTGCGTCTGTAGTTGCTGGGATTCTTCTCTCTGACGAGAATATTCATTTATTAACTTCAGAGATCTAGAACGCAAATCCTCGTAACGGAAGGGTGTCTTACAAAGCGTACATGCGCCGCTGTGCTCATGCTTTTCGATCGGAGCTAAACAGGAAGGACAAACCTCAAACTCGATCTCCTTCATCTGTTCAATAACGGTATCAGATTGTTCGAGTTGAGATAATTTATCTTCCAAAGCAGCTAGAAACATGGCCGAATCGGCGCGATTAAGCGATACGCGGTCTATGCGTTCTTGCACCCCCGCCAATTTTTTCTGAAGCTCAACAACTCGTTCATAGGTCTCCTCTTGATCATTGAGGGTCAGCCTATCCTCGAACTGGGCGTGAAAAATATCAGCTTCCAATGCGTCTATTTGGGCATTCGTTTCTTTAAGCTCGTTCGTATATAACGCTTCCTCGCTCGCCAACCATTCAAGCGTCAAAGGGTGGCCATCATAAGAATTTGACCTAATAAGCGACTTAATACTTGCGGCAACTTCCTTGAATTCGCTATTGGCTGCAGCAGAGCGTAGTCTGGCTTGGTAGAATTTCGAACTGAACGCCCCACACAGCAAGTCACCAACAGTCTGACGAGTTATAGCGTCGTCGAATCTCTGAAAACGAAAAATTTTCTCTACAGGGCTCAATTGATCCGCATACAATAGCCGCAAGATTTGGTTCATCGTTATTTTTGTATCGGTCTCGCCGTATTGAACCTCTGGAAGTCCAATCAATCGAAACAATACCTGCGAGAAGCTTTCCTTGCTGCCTCGGCCGTAGGGATATGTCTCCCAACCATCCGTTGAGCTAAGTAGCGCGTCTTCAACATCGCCCATGAAGATGCGCATTGGTCGGCTGCCCTGTTCAGAGATATCCCGAGAGAGCGTCGCTGGTCTGTCGTTGAGCAGTACACCGAGGGTAACAGTTTCGCATTTCAGCGCGGCCTCCCGCCAGCTCGAGAGGTCGCCGCCCAGACCGTAGAAAAGGAAGTCCATTACAGTAGACTTCCCTGAGCTGTTTTCCCCGCGGATTATGTTAAGCCCGCTATGGAAGTGCTCGTCGAACACCCTCTGGCCGCGCGAATGAACTACCATCCGTGTTACTTGGAGGTTCGGTTTATACAGTGTCATATCGAAACTCCTCTAGGCCAGACCGCGATTTGAGCCCTCCGATGCCCTTCAGGGGTAACTTCAAAATGCTGGTGATGAAGGTGTATAACTCGGGCCTATCTGCAAGCTCTCGGTCGACAGCTGCGGAGAGTTTTTCGGGCAAGCGTTTCTGAGTCCGTTGGAGTGCGCCAAGGGCTAAACGGTCTCTATCGACCAGCCCCTTAGAGGCAAGTGAACTCATTGCTGCGAGTTGTGAGGGGCGCATTCTCCTAAATATAAGGCTAGGTTCCGGGGCGACCTGATAGGCCGAAGGAGTGTTTTTCCGCTTTGCAGCATTTGCAGCCTTAAGCTGTCCCGAGATTTCTCTAGCTGCCTTGAAGTTGCCCACCAACCAAGGGTAACAAATATAAAAATCAACTATTCGAGCCGCTTCAATGTCTAAAATTGTTTCCTGTTCTAGTGACAGCATCACAAGAATTCGAAACACTGCATGATATGGGTCGTACGCAGCCACATACGTCACTGACATCATTTGTGCCACCTAACAAAACATTTGTCAGCGAGCCAATAAACCATTCCCCTTATATGGGTCCTGTTTATTGTGAAATGATCGGAGCCCTCGTCGATTTCATTGATAATCACGCCAATTATATCTTGGTTCACAATATCCTCAATCTCTGAGTATTGCAAACAATCGCATTGTGGTATTATCTTTGATTCAAATACATCATGTATTATAGACAGAACGTAGGCAAATATTTCTTGTGCACTTGAGAAATTCTCAAATTTCAATAGAAGTTTTACAAATTCTTCTTTTTTCTCAATGGCGCTGTTAAACTCGGAAGATCGTCCTACTTTTTCAAGTTTATTTTTCAAGCCAACGATGTCGTAAATATCTCTAGCGTCAATGTAGAATTTCAAATTTTCTACAAACTCGCCAGTTCTATCGTTCTCCGCAATTTGCTGAGAAAGCTTGCCGAGTAGACGCGATAATTGTGTTGATTTTCTCTCGTAGACAATATTATTCGTCGTAATATTGTTTTGGTCGCGTCCGATTTGATCGCGACCAACAGACGATTTTGATTGGTCGGTGCCTAACATTAGCGACGCGCGTCGCGGCCAACCTGATCACGGCCAACAGTTGATCTAGACTGATTGGCATAATTGGCATTCGTGCCTTGGCGAAGTTTGGTCACGGTTATAGTGACGCCACACCCGAATATAAACCCAAGTATCCCCGTAATGATCTCTGAATATTCCGCCCAAAGTTCTGCCATAGTTTCCCCCATAGCGGACGTATCACAAATTTCACGTCGATAGTAAAGCGAACAGCGTGGACCATGATGCGTCTCAAGACGTTTATATAAAAGATTAAACATCTCAGAAACCCGCCTTCGTCGAATCGAAACAACTAATCCCCGCCCCTGCATCCCGCCTTACCCTCTCTTGTCCGGCACATCGCCGAAAGACAGGAGACTTCGATGCCCCTCGCGTCGTTCAACCAGACAATCAGCCGCGCCCTCGCCATGCGCCACGAGGCGCTCTGGCTACGCTTTCATTCGCTCCATAAAGACATCTGCGCCATTGCTGCCAAAAAGCCCGACGCGCTGGTGGGCGAAAGCGAGCGGATCGTCGCCGAAGGGCTGATCCACGATATGCGGCCGTTTCTCTCAAAACCCATCAAGCCGCTGCCGGCTGCGGCGCTGCATTTTGCCGGGCTTGCCGTGCAGCTCGGGCAGTTCATGGCGCGGTTGGAGGATTTTGAAAATCGCCATGCCCATTGGGACGGCAAGCGGTTTTGCCGGGTGTGGCGCATCACGGGGGAGGGTGTGGGCGTGCCCGTCGGGCGGTTGCGCCAGGAGGTCAAACAATATGAACTCCAGACCCATGACGGCAAGAATATGCGCGAGCTTCTGGCCAAGCGCCTCGAACAGCGCAATCGCCACATTTTCGAGATGGGGTTTAAGGCGGGGCTAGCCGCGCGCATCGGACCGCCGCTGCCCCCGGCCAACCCTGACGCATAAAACTTATCCCCGCTTTGGCAGGCGCAGCTATAGTTGAGCCATCACCTCGCGCGGGCAGACTGCATGCGAACTGAGCGGGGTGAGCCGGTCGCGGTCCCTTCGCATGGATTGCGGGTTCGGGCATCGGCCGCCTCGCGACGAGCGATCAAAGAGGCGCTGTGGATGCTGTCCTAAAACGCCGGTTTCCCGCGGTGGCTTTTGCCCCGTATTGACTACCCTGAGGGGGCAAATGCCACCGCGGGACTGCCTGACTTCCCAAAAAACACCCGCGTGGCCGAAACCGGCCCCGCGGGCGCTTTTGCACGTCAAACGGCTGCCGTCGTCGGCAACGCGAGCCCAGCTGCAGGATCGGCGAGCACGACGATCGGCGCGCCTGGGCGGACGCGTTCGTAAAGATCGATGATGTCTTGGTAGAGCAGCCGCACACAGCCAGACGACACCGCCTTGCCGATCGAATGCACATCCATATTGCCATGCACGCGATAAAGCGTGTCGGTATTGCCCTGATGAATATAGAGCGCGCGCGGCCCCAGCGCATTATCGAGCCCCGGCGGCTGGCCATGGCGATACTTTTCGATTTCCGGCTGGCGCTCGATCATCTCGCTCGGCGGCGTCCAGGTCGGCCACTTGCGCTTATAAGCAATATGCGCGCGCCCGTTCCACTCGAACCCCGCCCGCCCGATGCCGACGCCATAGCGCATGGCCCGACCATTCGGTTCGGTCCAATAAAGGAACCGGTTGGCCGTATCGACCACCACGGTGCCCTCGGCCTCCCCGGTCGTGTTCTCCACCTCCTGCCGCCAATAGATCGGATCGAGCAGATGGATCGGCGCCGCGGGAATGGGAAAATCTTCATCCGGCAGCGGGCCGTACATGGCCAGCACCTCGGGCGGCACCACCCGCATCGGCGGCTCGGCAGTCGCCACGGTCGGGCGGGTCGAACCGGTCGTCGAACAGCCGGCCAGCGCCAGTGCGGCAAGGCTGGCGAACCCGGCCAGCATGGTGCGGCGCGACGGCGTCGCGCTCAAAGAAAGTTCAGTCATAATAATCCTCGGCCTCACGCGGAGGCGCTAAAACAGAGCAGAAGGAGCGTCGTGTTTCAGGCGAGGATCTTTATCGGCGGGCGGAGGAAAATGCTGCCTTCCCAAGTTGCCAGTACCTTGGCGAGGAAAACCGCGGTTTCCTCTTTTTCCGAGACGGCGGGCAACACTGGCGCGGTTGGCGCAATGGCAAGATGCGAGCCACACGGCATGATGATGCCCTGGCCAAGATCGATCTCGCCGCGCTGCACCTGCACCGTCACCCGGATCGGCTGGTTTGCCGCATCGACATGGTTGAGCACCACGATCGGGGTCGCCACATAGCGATGCGCATGACCCGTCGTCATTCCCGCCGTGGCGGAAAAGGCGAGTAGAATCGCGATGAGAAGGGCAAGACGCTGCATGTCCAGCCGGTGCTGGGGCTCAAATGCGGCAAGAAGGGGGCAGAGGTGGATCTAGCTTGCCGATCCCGGCGGTTGCCACGCCATCAATTCGCGACCGTGTGCTTTTAGCCACGCTCGCCCCCGCTCCATATCGGGCAAAGTGCGCTTCACCGTCGCCCAGAAGGCATCGGAATGGTTCATCTCGACGAGATGGGCGACTTCGTGAGCCGCGACATAATCGAGGACAAAGGGCGGCGCGAGGATCAGGCGCCAATTGTAATTGATGGAGCCGGTCGAGGAGCAGGATCCCCAGCGGCTCGATTGGCTGCGCAATTTAATGTCCTTGACCGTGACCTCGAGACGAGCGGCATGAAAGGCGCTGCGCTCGGTCAAATCGGCGAGAGCCTCGCCCTTCAACCAATCAAACAGCCGCCGCGGCTGGTGCTCGACAAGACCTGGCACCCGCAATTCCGGCAGATCGAGCAACTCCACCCGCTCAACCCGGCCGCGCGATTGGCCCGTGCCGACGACGAGATGGGGTACCCCACGCACGGGCACTTCGGCGCCAGCTTCCAGTGTCTGCCGCTTGGCCGCGCGGGGAAGCCGTGCGGCAAGCCAATTGCGGTGCTTGAGAAGAAACGCTTCGGCATCGGCCCAGCGCGCGCGTTCGGGAATAGTAAGAAGTGGCCCCGTCGCCGGCAGCGACAGGCGAAAACTCGCGGCCCGCTTGCTGAGTTTGACCGCAACCTCGACCGGGCGTCCGTCGAGATCGACGGTGACGCTTTTGGGCGGTTTAGTAGCTTGGCGCAGGAATGAAAACATGGGGCCGCAGAATCAATTCAGGTCAGTTTAGTGCGGTTTGTTGGCAAAGTTGATCAAACTTATCCCCGTCCCCTTTCATCCGAACAAAAATGGCGCCCTTGGGGGGCGCCAGTTCACTTGGAGGTTTTCAGAAGGAAATGGGATCGGCTTTAGCCGTTATTGTTGTCCCAGCTATTGGCCGGCGGGGTGTTGTCGCCATAGCCCTGGCGATTGCCGCGGTGCTCGCTCATGAAGCGGTCAAACTCTTCACGATCCTTGGCCTTGCGCAGGTTCGCCATATAGTCTTGGAACGCATCGACTTCGGCATCGAGGCGAGCGCGTTCTTCGTCGAGACGACGAAGCTGGTCGGCGCGGTAGTCGTCGAAGGCGGCATTGCCCGAGGTCGAATAGTCACGGCCAAAGCCGGAAAAATGCTTCTTGTTCGAGCGCATAAAGCCGCATCCCTTGTTCCAGTAAGTTTGTGCCTTTTCGGCGGAGCCGCCGAACTTTTCACCCCAGAGGATGTAGCCCAACACCGCCAAGCCCAAGGGCCAGAAGATGATGAAGCCCATAACCATAAGGGCGATGGTCAGTGGCGACCATTGCGGTTTGATGATTGCTGTGTTCATGTCGTTTCAGTCTCCCAGTCACGATGCGCATAACGTGGCCCTCCCTGGGTCAGGATCAAGAATGTGCCTATGGGATTTCTAGGCTTGAAATGACGTTTTTCTCTTCCTATGCGGCGCATAGTCGTTCCGGTTCAGCATGAGCCCATTTGCCGTTTCGCCCAGCGAAGACATCTCCCATTGGCGCCCATTGCGCCTGCAGACTCTCGTGCTTTTGCGCTGGTTGGCAGTCGCCGGTCAGACCATCGGCGTCTTATTCGTGCAAATGGGGCTCGGCTTTCCGCTGCCGCTTTGGCAGTGCCTCTTGCTGATCGCACTCTCGGCAGCGCTCAATGTCGGGCTCTATTTTCGCTATGGCGCCAAGGGCGAACTCTCGCCGACTTTTGCCGCGATCCAGCTTGCTTTCGACCTTTGCCAGTTGGGTGGCCTCTTGGCGCTGACCGGCGGCCTTCTCAATCCGTTTTCGCTGCTGCTGCTCGCGCCGGTTTCGGTGTCGGCGACGACGCTACCGCCGCGCGAGACGCTGTTTATCTCCGTCCTTGCGGCCATGGTCGCCTCGCTCATCGCCATTATGCACATGCCGCTTCCGTGGTTGCCCGGCGAAGTGCTGGAGTTCAACCGCATCTATGTGATCGGCATCTGGGTCTCGATTGTCTGCGGCATTGCCTTCATTGCCGCCTATACGATCCGCGTGGCGCATGAATCGCGTCTAATCGCCGATGCTCTGGCCGCGACGGAACTGGCGCTGTCGCATCGCGAGCAGTTGACCGCACTTGATGGGCTCGCTGCAGCCGCAGCGCACGAATTGGGCACGCCGCTCTCCACCATCGCCCTGGCGGCAAAGGAAATGCGCGCCGAAGCCGAGGAAGGCAGCGCACTGGCCGAAGACGTGGAGCTGATCATCTCGCAGGCGGCGCGGTGTCGGGCCATTCTCTCAAAGCTGCGCAATCTTGGCAGTGATCCGGCAGACCCCTTCGCCGAAGCGCCGCTGATGGATATCTTGGCCGAAGTGTCGCGGCCACATGAGGGGCGCGGCAAGGCGATCCTCTTTTATTCCGAGCGCGCCGTGGGCGAACCGCCGGTGTTTCCGCGCTCGGTGGGCCTCCTCTATGGCCTTGGCAACCTCATCGAAAATGCCAGCGATTTTGCCAAGGAGACGGTTCGCATCGATACAGCCTGGGACCAATCGAGCATCAGCGTCACCATCACCGACGATGGTCCCGGCTTTGCTCCCGAATTGATCGCCCGGCTCGGCGAGCCGTACCTGACCAGCCGCCCGCGCGATCCGCATGGTTCCGACTCGCACCAGCCGGGTGGCTTAGGGCTGGGTATCTTTATCGCCAAGACCCTCCTCGAGCGCACCGGGGCGCGGCTAAGCTTTGCCAATGAAAAGGCGACTGGCCATGCGCGGGTCCATGTAACATGGCCGCGTCAAACCGTCTGATACGATCCAAAGCTTGGGTTTTGACGTAACACTAGCAACCCCGTATGGAATTGGTCATGAACACGCTCGAAGACATGTTGGCCGCCGATCCAAGCCTGTTGCTCGTCGATGACGACACGGCCTTTCTTTCCCGCCTCGAACGCGCCATGGACCGGCGCGGCTTTTCCGTACGCATCGCCAGCACGGTTGCCGATGGCATCGCGGCGGTGAACGAACAGCCGCCGGCTTTTGCTGTGGTGGATTTGCGGCTTGAGGACGGCAACGGGCTCGACGTGGTTTCGGCGCTGCATCAGAAGCGTCCCGATGCGCGCGCAGTGGTTTTGACCGGCTATGGCAATATCGCGACGGCCGTTACGGCCGTGAAACTTGGGGCGATGGATTATCTCTCCAAGCCCGCCGACGCCGACGATGTCATCAATGCGCTCCTGGCAACCGGCGAAGATAAGCCCGAGCCGCCGGAAAATCCGATGTCGGCCGACCGGGTGCGCTGGGAACATATTCAGCGCGTTTATGAGCTTTGCGATCGCAACGTCTCTGAAACAGCGCGACGGCTCAATATGCATCGGCGCACGCTGCAGCGAATTCTCGCCAAGCGCGCGCCCCGCTAGTTCAATTTAAGCGTCGAGCAGATTGGTAAAACCGGCATAGATCATGCGTCGGCCATCGAACGGCATTTCCATGGCGCCCATTTCCGGGTCGCTCATCATCTTCTGCTGAACGGCGTCGCGCGTTGCCTTGTCAGGATATTCGATCCAGGAGAACACGACGACTTCATCGTCCTTGGCGTGGACGGCGGTGTAAAAATCGTTGAGTTCACCCTTAGGCACGTCGTCTCCCCAGTTTTCAGTAACCCGCGTTGCGCCCCACTGCTTGAACAGCACGGCAGCAGCCTTGGCGTGGGTGATGTACTTTTCCTTATTGGCCTTGGGCACGGCGGCGACAAATCCATCGACATAGGTCATTCGGTCTCTCCTCTTGGGTCCATATTCGACTGAGCGCCAGACGCTGAACCAGCGCCTGTCGCCATCGCGACGAACGAGACTACCACGGTTCGACACCGCGGATATTCAAACCGGTTTCGGCTGCAACCGTCCTGCCATGGCGAAGGTAAGGATGAGAAGCGGGATGAGCATGGCAAAGGCCAGGCGCACGCCCACGCCCTGTGCGACCGCCCCAATAAGAGCGGGGGCACCGAGATTGACGAGCTGGAAAATCAGCGTCGTCGCCGCGACGTTCTGCGACGCCGGACGATCCCCAAGGCGCGCTGCAGCCGAGAGCATGAGCGGATAGAGCACGCAAATGCCGATGCCGACGGCGAGGAAACCGAAGAGCGCGATATAGGCATTGGGCGCCAGCACCGTCAGCGCCATGCCCGCGATCGCGACAGAGGACAGCGTCCGCGCAACACCGACGGGGCCGAATCGATCGATGAACCGGTCGGCAACCAGACGCCCGGCAGCCATGGCGACAAGCAGGGCCGGCAGCGCGAGGGATTCGACAAAGGCTGGGACGTCAAAACTGTCGCGAAGATAGATGATCGACCAGGCGCGCGAGGCGCCTTCGGTGAGACCCGCGCCAAGGCCGAAAGCTACCAGCCCCAGCGTGGCCAAGGTCGGTAGAGCCAGCTTCTTGGCCTTCTCGCCCGTATAGGCGCGGGGCGGCATCGGCACCATGGGCACGACGACAAAGAGCAGCAGCGCCAGGAGTAGGGGCACCATGCTCCAGAGATGGATTTCGGGGGAAACGCCGAGACCACGCAGAGCCGCGCCCAGAAGCGAGGTGAACAAGAACCCGACGCTCCAGGCGCCGTGGCAGGTGTTCATCACGCGCTGGTCCGTTCCTGCCTCGACGCGATCGGCTTCGACATTCATCGCGATATTACTGAGCGAAAAGCCGGTGCCGTTGATGGCGAGCAGGGTGAAAAGAGCGAAGGGGGTCAGCAACACCGTCGAGAGCGCCGCCGTTATGATGACGATCGGCAGGACTGCGAGAATAGTCCGGCGCGGCCCGAAGCGTTCGATGATGGCGCTCGAAAAGAGGAACATGGCGAGGCCACCAAGTGGTTGGCCCATGAGGACGAGCCCGAGTTGGCCCTCGGAAATGTTCATCGCCTCCTGCAGATCCGGAATGCGCGTATGGATAGCGCCGGCGGCCAAGGCATGGGTGAAGAACAGCGCGACGATGCGCCAGCGGGTGCAGTTCATTTCCATCCGATCAGCGCGGACCAGGATCCAGCAACACGTGGATGCGGTCGGCGCCGAGCCTGGCGAGTTTGAGCATCAGGGCCTTGCGGCGCGCCGGAGCGAGCGGGGTTTCGGGACTATCGCGGAGGATCGCGCCATCGTGCCCATCGGCAACGATCAGCCCTTCGCTCTCGGGAAAGATTTCGCTATCGAGCTCGGGTGGCTTGGCGAAGAAGAACTTGTCGGAAAACTCCCGGTATTCGGGCCATTTCCGATCGACCTGAAAGTCAATCAGGCTCGACTTGATCTCGATGATCCAGATCTCTCCCTTGGGGCCCACCGCCAAAACGTCGGCGCGGCGGCCGTTGCTGAGCGGCACTTCGGCATAGCAGGCCATGTCGTGCCGCTCGCGCAGCATGCGCATGACGCCGCGCTGAACACGCAGGGCGGTTGCCGATTGCCGGAGATCGACAATCGGCGGCAGGTCGCTGTGCTGCCCGTCCTCAGCCATTGGGCCCGAGGGGCTCGGGCGGCATGCCATGCGGCGCGTCGACCTTTCTCGTGCCGAGCGCAAAGCTCGAGGCCCAAAGACCAGCAAGCAGCAGCGGCAGGCAGATCAGGTAAGACATGCGGATGCCGAGATATTCGGCGACGAAGCCGAGCAGCGGCGGAGCGAGGAAGAAGACGACGAAGCTCACCTGGCCGATGGCCGCGACGTTGACGGCAGCCGGACGATCGGTGCGCTGCGCGGCGGCGGAAACGGCCAGCGGATAAACCGCCGAGCAACCGGCGCCCATCAGAGCAAAGCCGAGCAAAGCCAGTTCCGGCGATGGCGCGGTGCCGACGAGCAAAGCGCCGCCGCTGGCTGCGGTCAGCATGACCATGGCGACATTGCGCGGGCCAAAGCGGGCGACGATCGGATCGGCAGAGAGGCGCATCGCGGCCATGAAGAAGGCAAAGAGGGCAAGGCCCATGCCGCCGACAAAAGGCTCAACCGCGAAGACGTTCCGCATATAGATCGCCGACCAATCGATCCCGGCGCCTTCGACGAGGAAAGCGGCAAAGCCGATGAGGCAAAGCGGCAAAAGACCCCAATTGGGGAAGGCGAAGCGATGACCGGCATCGCCTTCGGCATGCACAGGTTTGGGCGCTTCGGTGGCGCTGAAGAGGAGATAGCCACCGACGAGAAGCACGATCAAGGCAACGATACCCTGATGCCAGGCGGCGCTGATACCGGACTGACGGATCATGGCGCCAAAGAGGGCCGTGACGAAGAAGCCGACGCTCCAGAAGCCGTGGGCGCGGTTCATGAAGCGCTTGCCGGTCTGCATTTCTAGCCGGTCGATCTCGACATTGAGATTGATTTCGAGCGCCCCGGCCAGAAGGCCGGCAAAGAACAGGACGGCGAACATGGCTGGAGCCACGGGTAGCCATGGAATGGTGGCAAAGAGCACGGCGGGACCGAGGACGGTCAGCAGCGCCGTCTTCCGGAAGCCGAGGCGTTCGATATAGGGCGGGCCGACGGTCAGCGAAATCAGCGAACCGATGGACATGCCGATCATGGTGAGACCGAGCTGGCCCTCAGAGATCTGTAGATGTGTCTGGATATCGGGCAGGCGCGCCATCAGTGCGCCGGTTGTGACCGCGAAGAGAAAGAAGCTCGCATAGATGCGATGCTGGGCCTGGATCATCATGGCGTAACCTCATGAGCGAGCGGCTTCCGGCCCAATGTGGGGGCCGTGAAGAAGCCAAGAAGCACAAGGGGAATACCGACGCCGAAAACCCACTGAATGCCGAAGTGCTCAGCGATATAGCCCAGAAGCGGCGGGCCTAACAGGAAGGCGGTGAAAGAAAACTGCGCGAGCGCAGCCACATTGACCGAAGCGGGGCGATCAGTCTGCTGCGCGGCCGCCGACATGGCGAGCGGGAACAGCGCGCTCGACCCGACGCCGATCAGCGCAAAGCCGAGGTAAGCGACCCAGGCGGCGCCGGCAAAGAAGGCCAGCAGCACGCCAATGCCGAGAAGGGTCAACAGCACGCGGGCCACCACGACCGGGCTGAACCGTTCGACGAAACTATCGGCAAAGAAGCGGGCAACGCCCTGCGAGCCGGCAACAGTGGCCACGGCAAGGCCGGCGAAGAAGGGCTCGGCGTCAAAGAGATTGCGCATATAGATCGCCGACCAGTCGATCCCGGCGCCTTCCATGAGCATGGCGGAAAGACAGACGCCGACAAGCGCCATGATCGGCAGGGTCGGGCGGGCAAAGCGGGGCGGCTCTTCGTCGCTGCCGCCGGCGCGGTGGGGCGCGGGTTGGAAGCGGCCGAGCAGCAGAAGTGTTGCGAGGATAACCACGGGGATCATCAGCATCAGGTGGTAATGCACCTCAAGGCCAGCTTGGGCGATGAAGGATCCAACAATGCCTGCGGCGAAAAAGCCCAGCGACCAGAAGGCGTGGGCGCGGCTCATGATGCGCCGGCCGATGGCGTGCTCGACGCGATCGGCCTCGACATTGATGATGATCTCGATGGCCCCGATGGTGAGACCGACAGGCACGAGAAGCAAGAAGAAGGCCAGCGGGGTCTGCGCCCAGCTTGCAAGCGCGTAAAGGGCGGACAACAGCGGAATAGCGAACAGCAGGACGCGGCGATAACCGATGCGTTCGACGAAGTGGCCTGCAAAGGTCAGCGAGATCAGCGTGCCGCAAGCAGATCCGATCAGCGCCAGGCCAAGAGCGCCCTCACCGACCTGCATCGCCTCCTGAATATCGGGCAGGCGCGGGAAGATGCTGCCCATGCAGAAGGAATAAACAAAAAACGCCCCGAAGACCTTGATCTGGGGCGGCAAATCGATGCCGAATCGCATGATGGAAAATGCTCGAAAGATCAGACAGCGCGACGCTAGGCGATTTCGGCTTTGAGTGAAATAGGGCCGAAAGGCTTTATTGCAACGTTTGCATTGGCTGTCCGCTACCGGATGGTTGGAAGAGCTCATCGCGTTTGATCGAGATGCCTTCCCGCACATGGCGCATGACTTCAAGCCGGCGGAATGGGCCGCCCATACGGCCAGATTGGCCGGTCACCGGCAGCGTCGAAACGCGGTTGCGGCGGTCTGGGCCGAAATAGCCCGCAGCCTCATAGAACACGACGTGCCGACCCACCTGCCGTTCAAGCCTAGCACGCAATGCCGCTTCGGTTTGCGGAAGAGCAATGACATCGTCAAAGCCGAGATTGATGCAGCCAATGGTGGCTTCGACCGACAAATCTTCAGCACAGTAGACCATCGGCGAAAACCGTACGGCAGGATTAGCCGAAAAGCGAATATCGCGCGCCACTTGCCGCAGCTCGGCGATATTGGGTACGCCGGAAAACAGGAAATAACAGAGGGGCGTCTCGTCAGCCTGTTGCTCGACCTGACTGAGGCCGCGATAGCTTGAGACGCCGGTAAAGCCGAGGTCCGTCGCCGTGCCGAAAAGAGAGGACCAAGTCTTGTCTTGTGGTCCGACGATATAGGCATAAGCCTTCATCAGAACTGCCCCCCGCGTGTTTACGGAGCGAACGTTAAAGCGGAGTGGATAACGACTGGATAACAGACGCCAAAGTATTTGGCCTTATCTAGTATTTGTAAGTCAGATGCTGATGGGTCTAAGCCGAACAAAACAAAGGCCGCCCAGAGGGCGGCCGTGTAATGGGGTTTGGAAGCAACGGCGCGTCAGTCCTGGGCAAGACAGACGGTGGTGGTGCCGCGATTGCGGAAACCGAGAGCAGTCGCTGCAGCCTTGGAAAGATCGATGATGCGCTTGCCATGGAATGGACCGCGGTCGTTGATGACGACTTCGATCGACTTACCACTGTTTTGATCGGTGACTTGCACTTTCGTGCCGAAGGGAAGGGAACGATGTGCCGCCGTCATGGCGTTCTCGTTAAATACATCTCCCGATGCTGCCCGCTTGCCGTTGAAGCCGGGGCCGTACCAGGAAGCGCCACCACATTGTGCGTAAGCTGCCGAAGTTGAGAGTGCGAGGGCAGCCGCCGCTGCGGCGACGAGAACGGCTTTTCTTACCAATGGTCCATGCTCACTGAAGTTTTCGATGGACTGGTGAATAATGTGGCGGAGCGGCCTGATTGTGGGCGCTTTGCGATCACGGGGTTAATTGTTGCCTTGATGCCGCAGATTGGCGGCAGGGAACTGTTAACCATTAGCCCAGACTTGGCGGATTCTTAGAAACTGAATCTCAAGACTCGCCAAATCGTCGCGTATGAGCCGCTGATCGGTAAGATTTGGGAAACCACATTGTTCATTGTGGCCTGAGTGCAACGGTTCCGCAGAAGATAAGAAAAAACCCGGATTTGCTGACTTTTGGCCTGTGAATAACGCGGAAATCTCCATTTGTGGCATTCCGAGCCGCGAATGTGGCAGGATTTCCCGCGCGATTGCGGCCAAGAAAAAGGGCGATGGAAGCTCCATCGCCCAGGTCAGTCAGGGAGAAGACAGGTGCCAGCGCTCAGGAGCGCGGCTGTGGCACAATGCGCAGATAGGGCTTCAGTTCCTTCCAGCCCTCGGGATACTTGGTCTTGGCGACTGCGTTGGTCACGGCCGGGACGATAATGACGTCCTCCCCGTTCTTCCAGTTCACGGGCGTTGCCACCTGGTGCTTGGCCGTCAGTTGCAGGCTGTCGATGACGCGGATGACCTCGTCGAAGTTGCGGCCCGTCGAGGCCGGATATTCGATCTTGAGCTTCACTTTCTTGTCGGGGCCAATCACGAAGACTGAGCGGACAGTCAGCGTGTTGTCGGCGTTCGGGTGGATCATGTCATAGAGACGCGCGACCTTGCCTTCGGTATCGGCGAGGAGCGGGAAGTTGAGCGAAGCGCCTTGGGTCTCTTCGATATCCTTGGCCCAGCCGCCGTGATCTTCGAGCTTGTCGACGGAAAGGCCCAGCACCTTTACGCCACGCTTCTCAAATTCCGGCTTGAGCTTGGCGGTGTAGCCAAGTTCAGTGGTGCAGACCGGGGTAAAATTCTTGGGGTGGCTGAAAAGCACAGCCCAGGACCCTTCGATATAATCGTGGAAGTGAATGGTGCCCTCGGTGGATTCGAGGGTGAAATCGGGGGCGGTATCGCCAATCAGAATTGCCATCGTTCTCTTCCTTCGCCGGTTGGCGCAGCCGTATCGTTCGATGAAGAATATCGTACTGTCGGCCAGCGCTTGAAGGGGTGTCAGATGGAATTCTTTTGTGCATTGACCGGTTATGACGCGACGACATTCCAACGTGGTACCAGGCGCTGAGGACGCACCAATTTGGAACAGGCGCGGCATTCAAGTGGATTATTGAGCGAACCGATCCGGTGCTGAGGCGTTTGCCTAGTGTTGCTCAATTGAAATTTCACGTTTAGCGCATTTGGAGAACCAAGATGAAATCCTCCCTCATTGCTATGACTGCCGCTCTCGCCCTCAGCATTGGTGGCAGCGCTGCCCTCTTCGCGCAGGAGGCTGTAGAAGCCCCAACCACCCTCAATGACTGCCTTGTGCAGGAAGGCGCAGGTGCAACAGCGCCAGGCGATTCCCTTGCGACTGAAACCAATGCTGATAGCAACGATTCTCAGGACGCGACCGACAACCCACCGGCTCAGGGTCTTGCCCCAGCCGTTGGTGATGAGGTCACGTGCCCAGGCACGGACGATAGCGCCGAGTAATAAAAAGGCCCGCTTCGGCGGGCCTTCTTTTTTTCTACTGCACCATAACCGAGCCTGAGACGGCGCCACCTGTCGGCGCGCCGTTTTTCCAGGTCACATCGAGCCCATTAAGCGGCACGACGGAAAGACTCATCTTGCCCGAGCCCTGCTGGATCTGCCGCGCATGGGCGAGATAGATCAGCGAATTGTTGGCTGGGTCGTAAATGCGGGTAACGCGCAAGGATTTCCAGATCAGCGACCGCGCCTGCTGGAAGATCTCCTGGCTGCCGCTGGTCTTAATATCCCCAACGGTGATCGGTCCAACCGCCGAGCAATCGAGTGCGGAATAAGACGGGTCTTCGAACCAGTTGCCCTGGCTGATCCGGTCGATGAAGGAGCGGTTGAAGAAGGCCAAGTGGCACACAACGCCCTCTACGTCTGGATCGGCCACAGCTTCGACCGAAATGTCATTGCCTGTCCAATCGACGCCGACACTGCCCACTTCATCGCGATTGCCACAGGCGGCAAGGGCGAGAACGGCAACCGAAACCATGGCGATGCGCGCAAAAATCTTCATAAGGGTCCTCCAAGACCCCAAAGACATGGGGCGCAACCGAACGCGTGACAAGACTAATCGTTCAGTACGCCCTACTCGCTCGCCTAGACGCGATCGACATGGCCGAGACTGCGCTCGGGATCGATCCTGTCGCGCACCATCTGCTTGAGCACGCGGATATCCGGAAAGCCGCCATCGCGCTTGCGTTCCCAAACAAGCTCTTCGCCAAAACTGATCTCGAAAATGCCACCCGTACCGGGGACGAGGGTGACGGAGCCCAATTCAAGCGAAAATGTCGAGAGCAGTTCCTGCGCCATCCAGGCGGAGCGCAGCATCCAGTTACACTGCGTGCAATAGGTGATCGAGATCGCCAGCTTCGGCGCATCAGTTGTCATGCGTCCCCGCTCCGACATTGTTGAGTTGCGCCCCCAGGCTTAGACGGCCAGCACTGGGATCAAAGCAGCTTTTCGATATCGCCGGCAATATCGGCAGGTTCTGTCGTTGGCGCATAGCGCTCGACCACGGCGCCCGAGCGATCGATAAGGAACTTGGTGAAATTCCATTTGATCGCCTCACTACCCAAAATGCCGGGCGCGGATTCCTTGAGCCATTTGTAGAGCGGATGCGCTTCGTCGCCATTGACGTCGATGCGCGAAAATATCGGAAAGGTCACGCCGTAATTGACCTCGCAGAAGCTGGCGATTTCTTCATTGGTGCCCGGCTCCTGGCCCGCAAACTGATTGCAGGGAAAACCGAGGACGACCAGGCCGCGCCCACCAAACTGCTTATAGAGTGCTTCGAGCCCCGCATATTGCGGGGTTAGTCCACACTGGCTCGCGACATTGACGATAAGAACGACCTTGCCGTCGAAATCGGCCAGTGGCTGAGCGGCGCCCGAGAGCAGCGGCAGGGTGAAATCGGCAAGGGTCGTCATGGTTTGGTCCTGGAGAAGGTAACGCTGAGAAAAAGGCCCCAACGAGGGGCCTTCTTTTAGTTTCCGAACAGCAGATCCATCAAGGTGCGCTGGGAGCGCTCGTTCTGATAGGCGGGCTCCTGGCCACCAACTGGCGCAGGTGGCGCGAATTGGTCGACCGGTTGCACCTGCTGGCCCTGGATCTGCTGCGGCTGATTATTGGCCGCCGGCGCGCTGGGCACCCAGACCTGCTGACCCGTCGCCGGATCAACGACCAGCACCATGGGGAGCCCGGTCTGCGGATCGATAGGCGCAGAATTGTCCACCGGCGCGGCGCCGAACCCATTGGGTTGCGTTGTCTGCAAGGGGAGGCCGGTAACCGGATCGATCTGATTGCCCTGCGCATCATATTGCGGCTGCGTCGCTTCGACCGGAAGGCCGGTGGCTGGGTCAGTCATCGTGCCGGTCTGGATCGGCGGGTTCATCGTTGCCGCGCCGTCATTGAGCGTCAATGCCGGATTAGGCTGACCAGTCGCTGGATCGATCGCCACAACCTGCCCGGTTGCGGGGTCGGTCATGGTCTGCACGGGCTGGCCCGTGCCGCCATCGACATATTGAACCTGTGGCTGCCCCGTCGTGGGGTCGATCACCGGCTGGCCTGTAGCCGGGTCAATCACCTGTTGGGCAACCATCTGGCCCTGATAGGAGCCGCCGGGAATAGCCTGTGGCGAGCGGCCGGCATGCGCTTTGGTCATATATTCGGACCAGATCTGCGCCGGCACATTGCCGCCGGAGAGCGTCGTCTTGGTGTCGTTGTCATTGCCAAGCCAAACGCCGGTGACCATGGCGGAGGTGTAGCCGACAAAGAGTGCGTCGCGAGCGTTTTGGCTGGTGCCGGTCTTGCCGCCGAATTCCCAACCGCCGAGATTGGCGCCGCGACCGGTGCCCACTTCGACCGCCGTCTCAAGCATGTCGTTCATTTCGCCGAGCACGTTTGGATCGACAACTCGTCCAGGACCCGCGTCTGAAGCCTCATAGAGCACCGTGCCATCCTTGCCGGTGATCTTGGTGATCACATTGGGGATGACGCCCATGCCGCCATTGGCAAAGGGTGCATAAGCCGAGGTGAGCTCGAGAAGGTTCACTTCCTGCGTGCCGAGGGCAATCGACGGCACCGGGGTCATGGGCGAGGAAATGCCCATGCGCGTTGCAACCTCGATCACCTTTTCAGGCGTCACGTCGATGGCGAGGCGCCCGGCAATGGTGTTGAGCGAATAGGCCAGACCCTGCCGCAACGTCACCGTGCCGGCATATTTGCCCGAGGCATTGCGGGGGCTCCAGCCATTATATTCGAACTGGGCGTCCTCGGCCAAGGTGTCGGGCGTATAGCCCTTTTCCATGGCCGCCATATAAACGAATGGCTTGAAGGTCGAACCGGGCTGGCGCTTGGCGGTAACCGCACGATTGTACTGGCTCGCCTGATAATCGACGCCGCCCACCATGGCGCGCACGGTCCCGTCGACATCCATGGAGACGAGTGCGCCCTGGCTGAAGCCACGCTTCTTGCCCTCGTTAGCGACAGCCTCCTTGACGATGAACTCGGCGTCCTTTTGCATCTTCCAGTCGATGGTGGTCTGCACCACGACGTCATCCTTGATGTCCCCGATATAGGACGTCATCAGGCTTTCGACCCAGTCGGCCACGTAAGATTCCGAACCGGCGACAACGGTACGCACGGTTTCCTGGCTGGAGTCGATCTGCGCGGCATCCGCTTCTTCGCGGGTAATATAGCCTTCTTGCGCCATCAGGTTGAGAACGATGCGCTGGCGCTCGATGGCGCGCTGCGGATTGGCCTTTGGATTATAGGCCGATGGTGCGGGCAAAATGCCGACAAGCATTGCGGCTTGGCCGAGCGATAGATTGCGCGCGGAAACGCCGAAATAGGTCTGCGCTGCGGCCTCGATGCCGGTGGCGCCGGCGCCGAAATAGACGCGGTTCATATAGAGTTCGAGAATTTCTTCCTTGGTGTAGTTCTGCTCGAGCCACACCGCGAGGATGGCTTCCTGCACCTTACGGCCAAGGGTCTGGTCCGGCGTCAGGAAGAGGTTTTTGGCGACCTGCTGGGTCAGGGTCGATGCGCCGCGGGTCACGCCGCGCGCTTCGATCGATTCAATCGCCACGGACAAAAGGCCGATCGGGTCGACGCCGAAATGGGTCATGAAGCGACGGTCTTCCGAAGCGATGAAGGCCGCCGGCACATAGGCTGGCAATTCGCGGAAGGTCACGGCCTCGCCGCCCGTCTGGCCACGGTTCGAAATCAGGCTGCCATCAGCCGCGAGAATTCGGATATTGGGCGGTCGGTCGGGAATAGCCCAACTCGTCGAAGACGGTAGCTGGGCGCCGTAATAAACGACGACCGCAATAACGGCGAGCCCGCCCCAAAGGCAGGCGACGAAACCCCACCACAAAAGCCCCATGAGAAAACCGCCACTGCGGGAGCGGCGCTTTTTGGGCTTGGCGGTTTCGGCCTTGCCGCGGCGCGGCTGCTTTTCGCCCCGGGGCGGCTTCTTGTTGCTCGGCGGCTTACCGCCGCCGCCGCCACCGATTGGGCCACCTGAACGTTCATCGTCGACAAAGCTGCCGACGGACTGCCCGAGGCTCGGTTCGACCCGAGCACCCTTCTTGGTCTGCGCTTGGGGCTTGGCCGTTCTTTTGGGCTGGGCACCAACACGGTCATCGGCCGAAATGCGGAAGTCCATCGAGCAAACCTAATCCAGGGGGTCTGATGCCGCTTCTACCCTGTTCGCCCCAGGAGGGAAACAAAAGGTAAGTGAGCGGTTAAAGTCAGGCGGTGCGCTTCATGCCAATATGCCTGACGCGTCCTTCTTTCGGACAGCACCCGTTCTCTGCAGTAAATGTGGCCGGTTTATGTGAGAAAGCACAGTCCTGAAGCAAGTGTGTCCGGTTCGACACATCGATCACTTTGCAGTGGCAGCAGCTTTCGGCGGGAACAGGATCACTGCGTAACGAATTGGGAGAGCATTGTTAATTAAGGACTTTCTCATGCCAATGATTAAAACGCGCGACGGTACATCCCTTTACGCCAAGGATTGGGGCGAGGGGCGCCCGGTGATCCTGCTGCACGGTTGGCCGCTTTCGGCCGATAGCTGGGACGATGGCGCGCTCGTTCTCGCGGAAGCCGGCTATCGCGCCATTGCCTATGACCGCCGTGGCTTTGGCCGCTCGGAGCAACCCTATTCGGGCTATGAGTATGACACTCTGGCCGACGACCTTGCCGATGTCATTCAAGCCACTGGCGCCGAAGATGCGGCCTTGATCGGGTTCTCCATGGGCGGCGGAGAAGTCGCGCGCTACATGTCGCGTCATGGCGGCAAGGGTATCAGCCAGGCCGGACTTATCGCTTCGGTCGTGCCTTATATGCTCAAGACTGACGACAATCCCGATGGCACGCCGCAGGATACGTTCGACGAAATGACCAAGGGCATGAAGGAAGACCGGGCAAAGTTCTTCGCCCATTTCTTCAAGACCTTTTTCGGCATTTCGCTGATGGATCATCCCACCTCGGACGATGAAGCGCATCACGCCTGGGTCGTTGCGATGCAGGCGGGTCTCAAACCCACCCTCGATTGCGCCAAGGCCTTCGCAACGACGGACTTCCGCCCTGACCTTGCTTCTTTCCGCGTCCCGACGCTGATCGTACACGGCACGGCCGACAAGACCGTGCCGATCGATGCCTCGGCACGCGCGGCTGCGGCCGGCATCGCCGATGCGACGCTGATTGAATATGACGGCGCCCCACACGGCCTGTTTGCCACTCACAAGGATCAGTTGATGGCCGACATCAAGGACTTCCTCGCCCGCTAAACCGGCCTGGAAGCATGGCAATCTTTTCTTGCCGGCCCCGAAATGGCAGGGCAGAAAGCGCTATGCGCTTCTGCCTTGTCTTTTTCTTGTTTGTTTTCAGCGCCCTTTCGGCGCGAGCCGAAACAGCCCAGACCGCCTTTAGCGAGGCGATCGATCTCTTCGAGGCCGCATTACCCAATCTGCCGGCCGAGTTGGTCGGCGTCGATATCGCGACCTATCGCGATGCGCTCACTCTGCGGCAGTTCCGGTCCGCCTATTGGGGCGGGAGCATTTCGCTGGGCGTTGCGGAAGCCGGCGAGGGCGCCGAGCGCTCCTGCAAAGACTTCGCCGCCTTTGTACGACTGCCGCCGCAAGACGGCAAACTCGTCCTGACGCTCTGCCCGCAGTTTTCGACGCCCGGTGCCGATGCATTGCGGCGCCTGACGATCATCCATGAAATGGTGCATGTTGTGGCCGGGCCCGACGAATGCCGGGCCATGGCCTTCGCCGCCAGGGTTGAAGAGGCAGCGACCGGCACATTCACGCCGGTCGACCGCTATTGGGCCGCCAACAACTGCGCGGCAAGCGCTTTCAGCCTGCCGCGCTAATCCTTACCGCCAGCCAAGGCTCGGGGCGACATGGGTTAAAATGCTCTCGATCACATGAGCATTGTAGTCGACGCCAAGCTGGTTCGGCACCGTCAGCAGCAGTGTATCGGCTTCTGCGATGGCTTCGTCGCGTTTGAGTTCTTCGATCAACTTGTCGGGCTCGGCAGTATAGCCGCGACCGAACACGGCGCGCTTTTCCGGCTCGATATAGCCGAACTGGTCCTGCTCCGGACGGCCGGCGCCGAAATACATGCGGTCCTGATCGTTGACGAGCGCGAAGATCGACCGGCTGACTGAGACGCGGGGCTCACGGCTGTGTCCCGCTTCTTTCCAGGCGGCACGATAGGCGCGGATCTGTTCGGCCTGCTGGATGTGGAATGGCTTGCCGCTCTCGTCGAATTTGAGCGTCGAGGACTGCAAGTTCATGCCCATCTGCGCCGCCCAGATCGCGGTGGCGTCGCTGGCGGCGCCCCACCAGATACGTTCGCGCAGACCTTCCGAATGTGGCTCGAGCCGCAACATGCCCGGCGGATTGGGGAACATGGGCTGCGGATTGGGCTGTGCAAAGCCCTTGCCCTTTAGCACTTCCATAAAGACTTCGGCGTGCTGCCGCGCCATGTCCTGGTCGGTCTTGCCCTCTTCGGGCCCAAAACCAAAATAGCGCCAGCCGTCGATGACCTGCTCTGGCGAACCGCGCGAAATGCCAAGCTGCAGGCGGCCACCGGCGATCAGGTCGGCTGCACCAGCGTCTTCAGCCATATAGAGCGGATTTTCGTAGCGCATGTCGATCACGGCCGTGCCGAGCTCGATCTTCTTGGTTTTTGCGCCGGCTGCCGCAAGCAGCGGGAAGGGCGAGGCGAGTTGGCGGGCGAAATGGTGCACGCGGAAATAGGCGCCATCGGCTCCCAACTCTTCGGCAGCAACCGCCAAGTCGATGGATTGTAGCAACGCGTCACCGGCCGACCGCGTACCGGACTGCGGCGAAGGGCTCCAATGACCAAAGGACAAGAAACCAATCTTTTTCATGTGAGCCTCGCGTGAATACCTTGGCTCTTAGCTATGCGCTCGTGTGCCGAGATTAAAGCCAGGTTTCGCGAGACGGACTGGAAAGGATCACCGAACACTGGATTTGCGGTGCATTGAACCCATGGAGTCGAGAGGCGTTACAGAAGATAACGCCAAGGAGAACTATCATGGCCAACACTACCCAGACATCGCGTGGCCGCAGCCAGGATCGCGCCAAGGTTGCCGGAAACCAGGATCATGAAGTCCGCTACGAAGCGGACAAGACCGGTAAGAGCAAGGACGCGGTAAAGTCAGCGGTGAAATCTGCCGGCAATTCGCGCAAGGCGGTCGAGAAAGAACTCAAGCACTAGGGCCGCTTTGCCTTCTGCTTCTTCGTGATGCCGCGATAGACTGCGGTCCGCAGTTCGCTGGCGTAATACTCATAATGCGGCATGCCGCTCTGCTGCGCGATCTGTAATTCGGCCTCGATGTCATAAGGCACGCGCACGAAGCTCAGCGACCAACCTGCGGCGGTATCTTGGCCGACGTCGATGATGCAGTAGCAAGCCAGAGGCACATCCAGCGAATTGCCAACGCTCCCTGCATTAAAGAGCGTGTGGCCTTCGAAGCTGACCATGTAGGGCGTGTGAATATCGCCATAGCCGACCAGTACCGGCGGCGTGCCGTGTCCGGTAAAGTCGGTATTGGCAAACATCTGACGATGGACCTCGCGCGAGGCAGTCTCATAGACCCGGTTGAAAGGGCTTACCTGACTGGCGTGGTAAAACCGCGCCGGGTGTCCACCGAACATATAATCCACGCTTCCTGGCAGATTGGCCAGATAGTGATTTCGCTCCGGTCCGAGCTGGCTCTGGTGCCATAGCGTCGCGGGAGTTGCCTTTCGGCCGCTCGCGACGTCAGCATCCCAATTGCCTTGAACGACCACCTCACAGACCTGCCGGCAGCGATCAACGACTTCGGCGGACCGCGGCCCCTTGCCGACCAGATCGCCAAGATTGAAAATGCGGGTTATGCCACGCGCTTCGATATCGGCAAGAACCGCTTCGAGGGCGGTGAGATTGCCGTGGACGTCGGACATGATGGCGATGCGTTCGGGCGATCCGACCATGTCAATTCCCGCCTTAGCAAAGAAAAGGCCGCCCGGAGGCGGCCTTGGGATTAGACGTCCAGATTGCTCACATTGAGCGCATTGTCCTGGATGAAATCGCGGCGGGGCTCGACGAGGTCGCCCATCAGAGCGGTAAAAATCTGGTCGGCTTCGTCGGTCTGGTCGATCTCGACGCGCAGCAGCGTGCGGGCATTGGGGTCGAGGGTCGTTTCCCAAAGCTGCTCGGCGTTCATTTCGCCAAGACCCTTATAGCGCTGAAGGCTGACGCCCTTGCGGCCGGCATCGGTGACGGCCTTGAAGAGCGTGCTTGGCCCAAAGATATTGATCGTCTCGCCTTTGCGCTTGAGCGTCGGCACGCCGCCGAACAATTCATCGAGACGCCCAGCAAGCTGGCGGAGTTTTCGCGCATCGGCCGACTGCAGCAGCGCACGGTCGATTTGATGCGTCTCGTTGACGCCGCGCACGGTGCGCGAAAAGGCCAAAGCTTCGTCGTCCGTGATCGTGCCACTCCAGCCGCGTTCCAGTTCATCCGAAATGCGGTCAAGGCGATTGGCAACGCGCTTCAATGTCTCGGCGCTCTTTTCGGGATCGGCCATACCATCGGGATCGAGCGCGCCAACGATTGCGGATTGTTCGACGAGATTGCGGTTATAGCGCAGGTTGAGGTTCTTGATCGCATAGTCGATATCGCGCGCCTGCTGCAGGATCGACATGAGGTCGGGGCCCGCATGTTCAACGCCATCTCGGGTCGTAAATACGGCTTCGTCGAGCCCGGCATCGAGCAGGTAGTTTTCAAGTGCCCGCTCGTCCTTGAGATATTGTTCGGAGCGGCCACGGGTCGCCTTATAGAGCGGCGGCTGGGCGATATAGATATGCCCGCGCTCCAGTAGCTCGCGCGTCTGGCGGAAGAAGAACGTGAGCAGCAGCGTGCGGATATGGGCGCCGTCGACGTCGGCGTCGGTCATGATGATGATCTTGTGGTAGCGCAGCTTGTCGGCGTTGAACTCTTCACGGCCAATGCCGGTGCCAAGTGCAGTAATCAGCGTACCGACCTGATCGGACGAAATCATGCGATCAAAGCGCGCGCGTTCCACATTGAGGATTTTACCCCGCAGCGGCAACACTGCCTGATTGGACCGGTCGCGGCCTTGCTTGGCCGAACCACCTGCCGAGTCGCCCTCGACGATGAAGATTTCGGACTTGGCCGGATCGCGTTCCTGGCAATCTGCGAGTTTGCCGGGGAGCGAGGAGATTTCGAGCGCGCCCTTGCGGCGGGTCAGTTCACGCGCCTTGCGCGCGGCTTCGCGGGCGGCGGCGGCTTCGACTACCTTGCCGACGATGACCTTGGCTTCGTTCGGATGCTCTTCAAACCATTGGCCGAGCTTCTCATTGACGATATTTTCGACGACGGGCCGCACTTCCGAGGAGACCAGCTTGTCCTTCGTCTGGGACGAGAATTTGGGGTCCGGAACCTTGACCGAAAGAACGCAGGTCAGGCCTTCGCGCGTATCGTCACCCGAAAGCTCGACCTTTTCCTTTTTCGCGATGCCGGACGAGGCGGCGTAGCCCGTCACCTGGCGCGTCAGCGCGCCGCGAAGCCCGGCAAGGTGCGTACCGCCATCGCGCTGCGGGATGTTGTTGGTGAAGCACAGCACGTTTTCGTGGTAGCTGTCGTTCCACTGCAGCGCCACTTCGACAGTGATGCCATCCTTTTCCGAGATCATGGTGATCGGGGTTTCGATCACTGGCACCTTGGACTTGTCGAGATACCGAACAAAGGCTTCGAGGCCGCCTTCGTAGAAGAGCTCGACCTCGACATGTTCCGGGTGACGATGATCGCGCAGGTGAATGCGAACGCCTGAATTCAAGAACGCGAGTTCGCGCAGGCGATGCTCGAGCGTCTTGAAATCGAACTCGACCATGGTGAAGGTATCGGTCGAGGGCAGGAAGGTGATTTCCGAGCCCGACCGGCCTTCGTAGGTCCCTGCCTGCTTGTTCTCGACATAGGAGCCGACGACCTTGAGCGGTGCATCGGCATCGCCATGGGTAAAGCTCATCTCGTGGATCGAGCCATTGCGGCGGATATTGAGTTTCAGGAACACCGAGAGCGCGTTGACGACAGAAACGCCGACGCCGTGGAGACCACCGGAAACCTTATAGGAATTCTGGTCGAACTTACCGCCGGCGTGAAGCTGGGTCATGATGACCTCGGCGGCCGAAACGCCCTCTTCCTTGTGGATGTCGGTGGGAATACCGCGGCCATTGTCGTTGACCGAGCAAGACCCGTCGGCATTGAGCGTCACCGTCACGAGGTCGGCGTGGCCAGCCAGGGCTTCGTCGATGGCGTTGTCGACGACTTCGTAGACCATGTGATGAAGGCCTGAGCCGTCATCCGTATCCCCGATATACATGCCGGGGCGCTTACGCACCGCGTCGAGACCCTTCAGCACCTTGATGCTGTCGGCGCCGTACTCGTTCGGGGTCGGATTTTCGCTATCGCTCATTGGGTCCGAATCACTCGTATTTCTGGTCTTTTTGTTCTAGCGGAACGGGGCCGCAACCCCAAGAAAATTGCCGGTTTTTGCGGCTTATCGTGGGCAAAAGCAGGCGCTGTGGGCTCGCCTCTGGCTAGTCGAACCCAACGCGCCCCTCGCGCACGACAAAACGTTGCGCCCGCCCCTCCAAAGCCTCGAACAGCAGTGGATCAGTGCCGGTCAAAAAGCACTGGGTTTCGAGCCCATCGAGCGCGGCAAAAAGCGCCCGTCGTCGATCCGGATCGAGATGCGCCGCGATCTCGTCGAGGAGCAGGAAAGGCACGATGCCGGTGCGCAACCGAACGAGGCGCGCATGGGCAAGGATGAGCCCGATAAGGAGCGCCTTTTGCTCGCCGGTTGACCCCAAGGCGGCAGGCATGTGCTTTTGCGCATGGAGCACATCGAGATCGACCCGGTGTGGTCCTGATGTGGTGCGCCCCGCTGCCCGATCAAGGCCGCGCGCCGCATGCCAGCGCTGCGCCAGCACGGCCTCGAGTTCGGCCGAGGTCGGTGGCTCCACCCCATCCTCGAAGAGCGGCGTCAGCGACAGCATGGCTGCGGGAAAACTGTCATCATTGAGGCTCTCGACGATCAGCGACTGAAGATGGGCCAGGCTATCGGTGCGGTTGAGGTGGATGGACGCCCCAAATTCCGCCATCTGTGCTTCGACCGCCGACAGCCAACGCAGATCACTGCTGTCTTCGAGCAGCTTGTTGCGCTGGCGCATGGCCTTTTCGTAGTCGCTGACAGCCAGCGAGTGCGAGGGGATCAGCGTCGTCACCAAGCGATCCAAGAACCTGCGTCGCTCGCCTGCGGGCCCGGAGAACAGCCCGTCCATCGAAGGGGTCAGCCAAAGCACGCGCAGATAGTCGCTCATGGCTTCGATGGAGCGGGCATTGGCGCCATTGACGCGCACCCGGCGCCCCCCATCGGGCGTGGCGCCTGTGCCGATATCGGCGGGTCCACTATCGGTCTCGATCGTTGCGGCTACAGCCCAGCCGATATCTGAGCCCTGCTGCTGCAGCGTCTCGAAATTGGCGCCGCGGAGGCCTCGCCCGGGGGAGAGGACTGAGACGGCTTCAAGAAGATTGGTTTTGCCAGAGCCATTGGGACCGGTAAGGACGACATGGCGCTCGTCGAGATCGAGCGCCGCGGAGGCGTAGTTCCGGAAAGCGGTGAGGCGAAGGCGGGAGATGTGGCGGATCATTTTTTTGGTCCGCTTAGGGAAGCTCCCCTCACCCGCCAGCTTTGCCGTCGACCTCTCCCCCAGAGGGAGAGGTGGGAGGATGCTAACGTCGCGGAGCGACACCTCGCCCTCCGGGGGAGAGGTCGGCCCGCAGGGCCGGGTGAGGGGGCCTTCACTTCAAGAAAAATCTGAAACTAAACGCGCATCGGCATCAGCACGTAAAGCGCGTTGGCCTCGCCTTCTTCCTTCACGAGCGTCGGCGAATTGGCGTCGTTAAAGAGGAAGACGGCGCTTTCCGAGCGGATCTGGCCGATGATGTCGAGAAGATAGCGGGCATTGAAGCCGATTTCGAAGGCATCGATGTCAAAGTCGACGGCAAGCTCTTCGCTGGCCGTGCCATGGTCAGGATTGGTCACCGACAGTTCAAGCAGGCCATCATGGGCCGAAAGCTTGACAGCCTTGCCGCCGCGATCCGAGGCAATGGTTGAGACGCGGTCGACAGCCACGGCAAAGGCGCCACGATCGACCAGCATCTGCTTTTCATTGTTCTTCGGGGTCACGCGATCATAGTCGGGGAACGTGCCTTCGATGAGCTTTGAAAGCAACACCACGGGGCCGACGGTGAAGCGGATCTTGGTATCCGAGACTTCGACATGGACATCACCATCGACGCCATCGAGCAGTTTTTGCACTTCGCCGACGGTTTTTTTCGGCACGATAATGCCGCTCATCCCGCCCGCGCCTTCGGGCGCCGCGATTTCAGCGCGCGCCATGCGATGGCCGTCGGTGGCGACAGCACGGAAGAGCGAGCCAACTTGCGAGTTTTCGACGGCGTGGAAATAGATGCCGTTGAGATAGTAGCGGGTTTCTTCGTTCGAGATCGCGAACTGGGTGCGTTCGATCAACTCGCGCAGCAGCGATGCCGACACGTCGAATTCATGCGCGAACGCACCTGATTTCAAATCCGGGAACGAGTCCGGCGAGAGACACGCGAGGTTAAAGCGCGAGCGCCCGGAGGTAAGAACCATGTTCTCGCCGCCATCGGTTTCGAGCCGCACTTCGGCGCCATCGGCAAGCTTGCGGACGATTTCGTAAAGCGTGTGGGCAGGAACAGTCGTCGTGCCGGGGGTAGACACCATGGCAGGCACTGATTCCGTCACCTCGATATCGAGGTCGGTGGCGCGCAGTTCGACATGGTCGTCGCTGGCCTTGAACAGCACGTTGGCCAGGATCGGATAGGTGTTGCGGCGTTCAACCACCCGATGCACATGGCTCAGCGACTTGAGCAGATGGTTGCGTTCGAGCGTGACTTTCATAATCGGCATCTATCCTGGCGATATGCAACGACAATCCCGGCTGGGGCCGGGGAGGGACGTTTACAGTTTCATAAGATATTGGCAAGTGCGCTGCGGCGTTTCGCCTGTCTGGGTCCAATTCCCTGTCCGGTTTTCCGCAGGAAACCGCATGTTTGCGCGGGGTTAGCTCTGGAAATAGATCGTCACAGAAAATTCCTCGTCCATTTCCGCGCCGAGCGCCACGAGCCCTTCGAATGGCACGCATTTCTCGACCGCCGCAAGGATGCTGCTCGCAAGCATGGGGTGCTTGCTCGCCAGCTTCGCATCATCGGCAGAAAAGGCCGCCGCGCCATTCAGCCGTCCATCGCCGAAGAAGACGATATCGAGCGCGAGACGCTGCGCAGTTTCACCCGGCGGCACATTCCAGCACGCCATGAGCTGCTGCTGGACGCGTACGGCAATGGCCTGGTTTTGCTTGGCCATCGCCTCGGGCGAGAGGCCTTGGGCCAGAGTTGGTGTGACCAGCATAACACTGGCGAGGGCAAGAGCGAGAAACTGATTCATCACGCGCTCCTGCAAACCATCTCAGGCTGAAACGTGGCGGACAGCCGATTGAAGAGAAACATACCTGCCGCGTGGCCAAAAGGTCGCGCGGCCGTTTGGCCCTGCGAGCATAGCTCTCCGGGCGTTCAATCCTAAAATCGCTCCACTGGAGCGATTTTGCGGCGGGCAAGCCCGCCCCCGAATCTTACTCCTCCAGCATGCGCTTCAGGAGTTCGATTTCCTGGCCGAGTTCGAGATCGTCCTTGATCATCTGCTCGACCTTACGGACCGAGTGAAGCACCGTGGTGTGATCGCGACCACCGAAGCGGCGGCCGATTTCGGGCAACGAGCGCGAAGTCAGGGCTTTGGCCAGATACATGGCGATCTGGCGCGGACGGACGACATCGCGCGAGCGGCGGGCCGAAAGCAGTTCGTTGCGCGGCACCTTATAGTGGCGCGAGACGATTTTGAGGATGTCCTCGATACGGACGCGCTTGGCGTCGCGGGCACGGATCAGGTCGGCCAGGGTCTTTTCGGCCAGCGGCACCGTAATCAGTTCGCCGGTCAACTGGTTGGCGGCGACGAGGCGATTGACGGCGCCATCGAGATCACGACCGTGGCTCGTGACCGCACGGGCGACATAATCGAGCACGGCAGGCGGGAAATGCATGCCGAACCGGGCGGTCGACTGATCGGCCCGGCGCTGCACGATGGCGCGGCGGAGATCCATGTCGAAGGTCGAGATCGGCACGACGAGGCCGCCGGAGAGACGCGAGCGAACACGCTCATCGAGCATTTCAAGATCACGTGGCGGTGCATCACCAGCAACGACAACCTGCTTGGCGCCAGTAAGAAGCGCGCCGAGCGTGTGGCCGAATTCGGTGGCCGACTTGCCCTGCAGGAACTGCATGTCGTCGATGAGGAGCAGATCGACCTTGCGCAGCCACTCCTTGAAGCCGAGCGCCGACTGGCGCTGCACGGCCGTGATGAAGTGGTACATAAAATGGTCGGCAGTCAGATAGACGATGTTCTTGGAACTATCGGCCTGGCTGACGGCGTGGGCGATGGCGTTGAGCAGGTGGGATTTGCCAAGGCCGACGGTCGAGTGGATATAGACCGGGTTGAAGGTGACGGTGTTGTTGATCGCGGCATTGGCGATTTGCTTGGCGACACCGAAAGCCATTTCATTGGCTTCGCCCGACACGAATGTGTCGAAGGTCATGCGAGAATCGATGGCGCTACCGGCTAGGGCATCACCCTTGCTTGCTTCGCGAACGAGGCGCGCAACCGGAGCGGCATTGGCCGGCTCGACGAAAGCGGCAACGGGCGCGGCAGATTTTAAGACAGGAGCGTCTTCAACGGGTTCTGCCGCAACGACCGGCGCCGGGCTGAGGCGCGGGCGGGCTTGGCCATTGACGCGGAGCGTGACCTGGAGACGGCCGGCTTCCGGCACATCGTGGCGGAAGGCTTCGACGATCCGGTCGGAATAATTGGACTGCACCCAGGAGCAGAGAAACCGGGTTGGGGCCGAGAGATGGACGAGGTCGTCGACCAGCTCTTCAAGCTCGAGACGGGCAAACCAGGAGGCAAAGACATCCTCACCGACACCGGCTTTGAGGCGGGCGCGTACGCGCTCCCAGACATCACGCTGAGATCCAGAATCGCCCATGACAGGTTCACCGCTCGAGTTAACGGAAGAGGAGGAGGGTGTGGTGGCCGAAGACCAGTCATCCCTTCCCGCAATTGCCTGTCGCATCATGGTTTCTCAGCCCTGTTTCGTTGTGTCCGATCGGTCCGCATGCCGTCGTGACTATTGTGTTTGTCTCGTTTGGGAACGAGCACCACCCTGCCGCCCCGGAGAGGGGAGCATTGAACCATCGGCATGGCTGCCTTTGGCCTATCGAATTGTCATTGGATCCGGCGCGAGCCGAAAACTATCTCGTCGTGCCACCCCGGAGAAAACCGGACGCACACCGACTGAATAAATTGGTCATAATCAGCCCATGCCCTCTCTCGCCTTGGGTTCGAGAGAGCTCCCAATACTTGCCCCGAAGTGAACTGCCTGCACCGTGCCGGGGTCGTTTGGACGCCCCGTTTTCCGTGCTGACCAGATTACTTTAGGGGGTTGGTTTTAGCCCCGCAACAGGTGAATCGTTGAAATAGGGTCTTGACTCAGACGCAGAGATTTAAGCCTTCCGCGAGGGCCAAAATTGCCTTTCCACAAGAGCCTGTGACTCCATACAGAATCGCTTTTTCCCAGAGTTAAGGAGCGGTGAAAAAAATGTTCTAGTCGCCGTAACTCACCGATTTTATGTCGACTTGATCGAAGTTTAGCTTTGGCCCTGATTTGGGGCTAACGCTTTCTGATTCAAGGGCTTTCAAGTCAAATCGAGGAAATCCACCGCTTTATTTGTGCGGTCACGAAACTATCATGTGACAGGGAGGCGACGAAAAACTGCCAAATTCGGCCCAAGAAAAAAGGCCCCTTGCGGAGCCTTGTTTCCTATCTGACCGCGTCTGCCTTTGGCGGCGCCGCAGCCTTGCGTGTCTTAGGCCTGGAGAGCCTTGACGCGGCTATTGAGGCGGCTGACCTTGCGGGCTGCGAGGTTGGCATGAACGATGCCCTTGGTCGCAGCGCGGGTGATTTCCGGCTCGGCAGCCTTGAGGGCCGCGAAGGCGACGGCGTGGTCGCCGGCAGTGATCGCTTCTTCAACCTTGCGGATGAAGGTGCGCACGCGGCTGCGGCGCGACTTGTTGACCGCGGTGCGGGCAGCGATCTTGCGGGTCGCCTTCTTGGCTGACGGCGTATTGGCCATTTCGGTCCTCTTTAAACGTCCGGCCGGCAGGTCAAAATCCGCTCGAGGCGTCCTGAACCAGCCGGGTTGAAATGAAAGCGGCGGCAAGCTGCCGCCAAGTCGGTGGTGCTATAGGGGAAAGGCACCGGGGCGTCAACAGCTTTGGTCCATCGGGCCCGGTTCCGGTAGCATCACGTTACCATCGAGCCGCGCTGAACGCGAATTGGTTATGGCTGCTTCTGGCATACAGGGCAATAAAAGGTCGAGCGCCCGGATTGGACGATGCGGGCAACAGTGCCGGTGCAAAGGGGTGTCGGGCAGGGATCGCCTTCCCGATCATAGACGGCGAAGCGATGCTGAAAGTAGCCCGAGCCACCTTCTGCATTGCGAAAATCGCGCAGGGTCGAGCCGCCGACCTCGATGGCCTCGATCAAAACCTCGCGCACGGCGTAGGACAGATCCTCGAGCGCCTTCTTCGGCTTCTCAGCCTTGGTGAGGAGTGTACGCGCTTCGATGGTGGGGAGGATATGTGCCCGGTGAAGGGCTTCGGCGACATAGATATTGCCAAGCCCCGCGACGACGCGTTGATCTAGGAGCGCTGCCTTGATCGGCGCCTTCTTGCCCTTGAAGGCGGCGGCCATTTCCTCGGCATTGAAATCATTGCCGAGCGGCTCGGGCCCAAGACCTTTTAAATAGGGGCTGTCCTCGGGATGCTCGAACAGGTCCAGAAATCCGAAGCGGCGCGGATCGGCATAGATAAGGTGGCTCTGGCCGTGCTGGGGATGAGAAATGGACAAAATGAGATGGTCGTGCTTGGGCTCGGTGCCGGGCTCATAATAGCGCGGCGGCTTGTCGATGCCGTGTTCGGCAAAGCGCCAGGAGCCGGTCATGCCCAGATGGCTCAAAATGGTGAGGCCATTGTCGAGCGCAATAAGAAGGTATTTGGCGCGGCGGCCGACATTGGTGACGGTAGCGCCGGTGATTTTCTGGGCGAGGTTTTCCGGGAACGGAAAGCGGAGATCGGGGCGCTTTTGCTCGACCGCTTCGATGCGGGCATGCACAAGCCAGGGTTCAAGACCACGGCGGACCGTTTCGACCTCGGGCAGTTCAGGCACAGCAAAACTCCTTCGCCCTGCGCGGGTTTGCGCCATGGGCTTTTGATAACGCCTTATATATGGTGCGCGCCGATCCCATCTGGGTGTCTGCATAGACCAGCAAAGAGGCTTGAGCCATGACCGAAGCGCACGAAACCACCCATTTCGGCGAGCAGACAGTGGCGCTCGAAGACAAGCAGGGCCTGGTCAACAAGGTCTTTCATGATGTGGCCGATCGCTACGACCTGATGAACGACCTGATGAGCTTTGGGGTTCACCGGCTCTGGAAAGACGCCATGGTCGCCGAACTCGCGCCACCGCGCACGGGCAGTCGCGGCTATAAGGTGCTCGACATGGCGGGCGGCACCGGCGATATCGCCGAGCGCATCGTCAATTCAAGCCACGGCTATGCTGAGGTGACGGTTTCCGACATCAATGGCGACATGCTGCGGGTTGGTGCCGAGCGCGCCAAATCCTGGCGTTTTCCGGCTCAGGCGAGCTTCGTCGAAGCCAATGCCGAAGAACTGCCTTTCCCCGACAAGAGCTTTGACGCCTATACGATCGCTTTCGGTATTCGCAATGTGCCGCGCATCCAGCAGGCGCTCAACGAAGCGTTTCGCGTCTTGAAGCGCGGCGGGCGCATTCTGGTGCTCGAATTTTCGCAGGTCGACGTGCCGGGATTCGATGCCGTCTATCGCGGGTTTTCCGATGCTGTCATTCCGCCGATTGGCCGGGCCGTGACGGGCGATGCGCAGCCCTATCAGTATCTCGTTGAATCCATCCGCAAATTCCCCGATCCGGCGCGCTTCGATTCCATGCTCGCGGCGGCCGGGTTTTCGAGGGTCAAGCACACCGCCTTTTCGGGCAATATCGCGACCCTGTTTTCGGGCTGGAAGATTTGATGGCCGTGAGTTTGCAGATGGTTGCTGAAGGCCCCCTCACCCGCCGGCGTTGCCGTCGACCTCTCCCCCATAGGGAGAGGTAAGAAAATGGGCCTTGTCTCTTATTTCCGCTTCTTCCGGGCTGGCTGGGTGCTGGCGCGGGAGGGGGCGTTCTCGGTTTTGCCGGTGGAATCGCTGCCGCCGATGATGAAGCTCGGCATCGGGATGGCGCGGGTGATCGAGCGGCCGAGCGTGCGCAAGACCGGGCATGTCGACCGGCTCAATGCCGCGCTGCATAAGCTTGGGCCATCTTATGTGAAATTCGGCCAGACGCTGGCGACGCGTCCCGATATCGTCGGGCCGCAGGCTGCCGCCGATCTTGCGGGCCTGCAGGATCGTATGCCGCCATTCGATGCGACACTGGTGCCGGGCATTCTCGACCTAGCGCTGGGGCCCAAGGCCCAAAACCTGACCGAGATCAGCCCGCCGATCGCCGCGGCCTCGATTGCTCAGGTACATCGGGCACAATTGCGCGAGCCGGGACAATTGCCCAAGACCGTGGCCGTCAAGATGCTGCGGCCGGGCGTGGCTGAACGCTTTCATGCCGACACCAATGCGCTCTATGCCGGGGCGCGGCTCGCCGAAGTCTTTGCGCCATCGGCTCGGCGGCTGCGGCCGACCGATGTGGTGCGGACGCTCGACCATTCCATGCGGCTCGAGCTCGATCTTCGCCTCGAAGCGGCCTCGATTTCGGAACTGGCCGAAAATATCAAGAACGATACCGGCTTCATCATCCCGCAAGTGCAATGGGATCAGGTGGCGCAGAATGTGCTGACGACGACCTGGGTCGACGGCATCCCCATTCGCGACCATGCCGCGATCGATGCGGCCGGGATTGATCGCAAGGCGCTGGCATCAAAGCTGCTGCAGTCCTTTTTGCGGCACGCCATTCGCGACGGCTTTTTCCATGCCGACATGCATCCAGGCAATCTTTTCGCCGATCGCAAATCGGGCGACGTGATCGCGGTCGATTTCGGCATTATGGGCCGGCTTTCGATGCGCGAGCGGCGGTTCCTGGCTGATATTCTCTATGGTTTTATCACGCGCGACTATCGCCTCGTCGCGCAGCGGCATTTCGATATCGGCTATGTGCCCAAGGGCCAATCGGTCGAGGATTTCGCGCTCGCCATCCGTTCGATCGGCGAACCGCTGCATGGCCGCACGGCTTCGGACATTTCGATGGCCAAGGTTTTGGGGCAGCTTTTCACCATCACCGAACTCTTTAACATGCAGACGCGGCCAGAACTGGTGCTGCTGCAAAAGAGCATGGTGCTGGTGGAAGGGGTGGCGCGCAATCTCGATCCCGACCTCGATATCTGGACAGTGGCCGAACCGGTCGTCGGCGATTGGCTGCGGCGCGAGGAAGGCCCGGTCGGGCGCATCGAAGACTTTGTGGGGCATTTCAACCGGATGACCGAGGCGCTGGGACGCGTGCCGGTGCTGATCGCCGAAGCAGAACTGGCGCTGGCCGAGCACCGTGTCATGATGGCGAGACCGCAGAACCGCTTTGCAAATGGAGCGCTGATGGCGGTGCTCGTTGCGGCGTTTATCGTGCTGGTGCTGGCTGGGTGGCGGTTGCTGTCGGGTGAGCTTTGAGATTTTTTGCTCAAAGGTCTCCCAGCCTCCACCGCGTCATTCCCGCGAAAGCGGGAATCTCTGCTTGTGGGCGAAGGGATTCCCGCTTTCGCGGGAATGACGCCGTGATTTCCAGGAGGGCGCGAGGCCCGATATGATGCTCAAACTGGCTGCTAAACTTCTGGCAACTGTTCTGCTCGCATTGCCGCTGGCCGCCTGTTTCGATGGCACGATCGAGGTTTCGGTGACGAGCGCGACGACGGCGCGGATCGAGGCGGTGCAGGTTATCAATGCCGATACCTATGGCATGCTCAAGCGTGCCGATGAGGACGCGGATTATTCGGCGCTCGATGAATTCTGCACGGTGGGCGAGCTCACCGAGACCGAAGATGGCGGGGCGACCTGTACCGTCGTGAGGGAAGGGTCGTTTGCGACGCTGCGCAATTTCAATGGCACGAGCGGCGACCTCACGTTCGAGCCGGCGGGCAATGGTCTCGTTCGGGTCAGCATGAGCACAAAGGGGCTCCGCGATATGGCCGGGGCTAAAGTCGAGATGACGGTCGACGGCGAAACCCGGGAAATGGCCGAAGCCTATTTTGCCGGACATACCATGACCATCCGCATCGGCGGTGGCGCTGTAACCGACACCAATCTCACGCTCTCCAAGGATAAGGAGAGCGCCGAGGTGGTCTATCCGCTGCTTGACCTCGTCACGGGAAAAGCCGAATTGCCTCAAGAATTCTATGCTGTGGTGCGCCTTCCATGACCGTTTCTCTCCCGATCGACTTTCTCTGGCTCGAGCATGGGCTGGGCCTGCCCGTGCCAAAAGTGCAGACCGAGCAATCGGCGGGGGCTGATCTCTGTGCGGCCGTTCCTGCAGAGGCTCCGCTCGAACTGGCGCCGGGCAAGCGCGCCATCGTGCCCTGCGGCTTTGCCATGGCCCTGCCGCCGGGCTACGAGGCGCAGGTGCGGCCGCGTTCGGGCGTTGCGGCAAAGCATGGGGTGACGGTGCTCAATTCCCCCGGTACGATCGACGCCGACTATCGCGGCGAGGTCAAAGTCATCCTGATCAATCTCGGGGACGAGGCTTTTACCATTACCCGCGGCGAGCGCATTGCGCAGATGGTGATCGCGCCCGTGGTGCAGCCGGCTTTTCAGGTGGTGGAGACTCTGGATGAAACTGCGCGTGGAACCGGTGGCTTCGGCTCGACGGGCCGCTAGTCTTTTCGGGCTTTTGGGTTTTCTGGCCGCTCCGGCTTTGGCGGGGGACCGGGCGCAGATCGACCTCATCGGCTTTTCGCCCGATGCGCGCTATTTCGCCTTTGAAGAGTTCGGGATCAGGGATGGGTCCGGGCTCGCTTATTCGAGCATTTTCGTCGTCGACCTGACGGAGGACGCGTGGGTGTCCGGCTCGCCGATCCGGCGCGAGGCCGATGACGAGAGCAAAAGCCTGCAGACCGTGCGCACCGGTGCAATGAATGCGGCACTGCCGCTGATAACAGGCAATGATATTGCGGTGGCCGCCGATCTCGTCGCGCTCAATGGCGACGGGCAGCCGGGGCTCGATGGCAAGACGCTGGCCTTCGGGCGGCCGGGCTATAATGAGGGCACGGTGCTCGACGAGCGGGACCTCGCGATTTTGAGTTTTGAGAGCCAATCCACCGAGGACTGCGAGACCTATTTTGGCACCACGCCAGTCGGCTTCGAGCTGACGATGACGGCCGACGGAGAGACCAAAATTCTTCATCGCGACGATGGAAAACTGCCCGCTTCGCGCGGCTGCGCCATGGATTATCGGATTTATGGCGTGGCCCTGCCGGCGCTCGATGGCGAGGCTGAAACCGGAGCGGTCATCGTTGCGGTCTATGCCGGCAGTTTCGAAGGCAATGACCGGCGCTTTCTCGTGGTGCCCTTTGCCTTCTGATCCTGCTTTGTCTCCCGACGAAACCAAGCGCTATGCGCGCCATCTCGTGCTGAAAGGTTTTGGGGGCGGGGCGCAGCAGGCGCTCAAGGCCGGGAGCGTGCTTGTCATCGGCGCGGGAGGATTGGGGAGCCCGGCAATTGCCTATCTCGCAGCGGCGGGGCTGGGTCGGCTGGGCATTGCCGACCCTGACACGGTTTCAGTCTCGAACCTGCAGCGGCAGGTGGTGCATGGGGTTGGGGATATCGGCACCAACAAGGCCGAGAGCGCCAAGGGGTTTTCCGAAGGGATCAATCCGCATGTGGTGGTCGAGCCGCTGACGGATGGGATCACGTCGGAGAATGCAGAGGCGCTGATGGCGCCTTATGACATCGTGCTCGATGGCTCGGACAATCTCGTGACGCGCCGTCTCGTGGCGGACACGGCCGAAAAGCATAGAAAACCGCTGGTGTCGGGGGCGGTGTCGATGTTTTCGGGGCAGGTGACGGTGTTTGCGCCCCATCTCGGCGGGCCGCCGCATAGCGCGGTTTTTGCCGAGGAGGCGGACGATGCGAGCCTGCCATCGTGCGAGCTCAATGGAATTTTGGGACCGGTCACGGGGGTTATCGGCACGCTGATGGCCATGGAGGCGATCAAGCTCGTGACCGGGGTCGGCACGCCGCTGATCGGGCGGCTGCTCATTTATGATAGCCGCGAGGCAAAGTTCTCAGAACTCGACTATTAGAGCGGCGGCAGGCTGGCCTTGGCCGCTTTGGAAATGCGCTCGATCATGTCTTCGACGCGCTCTTCGCCGCGGCGCTCCCGCAGCACATAGAGGCCGGCAATCATCTGGCGGACGGGATCGGCTTGTTCGACTTCATGGAGGCCGCGGGCGGCAAATTCCTCGCGCATGACATGGGTGTGGACGAGGACGGCGTCGGTCGCGAGGGCATAATCGACGCAGGCGGCCAGCGAATTGGAGCGGAAGGCGAAGTGGGTGCGATCGAACACGGTTTCGACGCGAGCCCGGCGTCGCGAGGGATCGAAGAACCGGTTGTGGCGGCTCTCGGCGAGCGAGGAAATGATCGAGGGGAAATCGCTAACCTCCGCACCAGAGCGGGGCTTGCCGAGGAGCGGATGGCCGGCGCGCACGAAATAAGCATTGTAGACGCGCGAGAGCGGCACGAAATCGGTGCCGACGGCGGGGCTGAGGCCATCGATCTCATGGGCCAGAAACATCGAGACGTCGCCCGAGAGCAGTTGGTCCATGAGGCGCAATTGATTGCCAAGGCTTACTTGCACGGGCGCCATGGGAAATTCGCGCTGATAGGCGACGACGAGATCGCGGAGGAACATCGTCCACCAGGAATAGCCGGTGCCGAGCGCGAGGCCCCGGTCGCTGCCGCGCTGCTGGCCGGCAATGGAGGTCAGCGTGTTGTCGTAAAGCCGCTGCATGAGGCGGGCATTTTCATAAAGCGTTTCGCCATAACGGGTGAGGCGGACGCCGCGCGAGGAGCGTTCGAAGAGCGGCGCGCCGATATTTTCCTCGAGCTTTTTCATGTTGAAAGTGAGGGTCGGCTGGGTGACGAGCAGGGTAGAGGCCGCCCCGCTCATCGAGCCGGCATCGGCGACAGCGAGGAATTGGGTCAAAAGCTTGTCCATATGCTCTGCGCCTTGGGCTATAGATATTTTCTATAATATGAGCGGTAATTTTGTAGTTTTCTAGCGGGGCTTTTTGGGCCACTGTCAGGGCAACGATAAAGTCCGGACGGCGCAAAGCCCGATGACCGGCAGACGGGGAGAACAGACCAAGGGCCACGTTTTCGGGCTCAAAGACGCCGCACCATATCGCAAAATCTTCCATACAAGGATTGTTGCCGGTCGGCGACGCGGTGTGGTAAAGGGTAACTGGCTGGTTATTTGCAGAACGAGAGCGACTTTAAACCACTGCGTGATCGCAGTTGACAAAGTAGAGCATCTGTTCACTTTAGTAACTGGTTGGTGATTTAGCGACGGGGAGGTCGCTCAGCCTATTCGCTTCGGGCTTTTCGAAGCTGTATCGTTCATGGGAGGAAAAACATGACATTTCGTATTGGACGCCGCCAGTTCCTGATGGGAACGTCGGCCCTTATGGCAGCCGGCGTCGCCGGCATCAGCCCGGTCTTTGCCCAGGCGGCAAACCTGCGCCTGATCTTCTGGGGTGGCCAGGCCCGTGCCGATCGCACCTATGGCGTGACCGATCTTTTCGAAGCCGATACCGGCAACAAGATCGACGGCGAGTTCCTCGCCTGGAATGACTACTGGCCCAAGCTTGCGACGCAAACCGCGGGCGGCAATGCGCCAGATATCGTCCAGATGGACTACCGCTATATCGTCGAATACGCCAAGCGCAACGCCATTGCCCCGCTCGATGAATTCGTCGGCGGCGCCCTCAAGCTCGACGATTTCGACGCTGACCAGCTCGAAGGCGGCAAGGTCGGTGGCAAGCTTTATGGCATTTCGCTCGGTGCCAATTCGGTCGCGACGCTCGTCAACACCGTAGCCTTCCAGGAAGCCGGGGTCGAGATCCCGACCAATGCCTGGACCTATGACGAGCTCATGACCAAGGGTGAGGCCTTTGCCAAGGCCAATATCCGCAATGGCATGAAGATGATGATGGACGCCTCCTATTCCGAGCCGATGCTCGATAACTGGCTGCGCCAGAAGGGCCTCAAGCTCTATACCGCCGAAGGCAAGCTCGGTTTTGGCGCCGACGAAATGGTCGAATGGCTGACCATGTGGAAGACCATGCGCGATGCTGGCATCATCGTGTCGCCTGACAACCAGGCGCTCGACACCGGCCCGCTCGAAACCACCATGCTCGTTTCGGGCAAGGCGGCGATGATGCCGTCGAACTCGAACCAGCTCGTCGCGTTCCAGACCCTCGTCCCCGACAAGCTCGACATGATCGGTTATCCGCGGATCGCGGCTGGCGTTGGCGGCGGTCACTACCGCAAGCCGTCGATGTTCTTCTCGGTCGGCGGCTCCTCCGCCAACAAGGAAGCGGCAGCCGAATTCCTCAACTTCTTCATTTCGAACCCCGAAGCGGCAAAGATCCTCGGCGTCGAGCGCGGCATTCCCTGCCTGCCGGCGACCCGCGATATCGTCGCTCCGACCCTCGACGAGCAGAACCAGATTGCACTCAACTTCGTGTCCAATCTCGGCGATCTGCTTGGCCCACTGCCGCCACCACCCCCGGCTGCTGCCGGTGAAATCGATTCTTCGCTTCTGCGCACCATCGGCCAGGAAGTTGGCTTTGGTGCGCGTACGCCGGAAGATGCTGGCCCGTACTTCGTCTCCGAAGCAACGGCCATTCTCGAACGCGCGACCTGACATCACGACCCCACGCGCCCCCATTCCGGGGCGCGTGGCTTATTTTATTGGTGACCAAATGACTTTTCCGCTTTCCCGCCGTCAGTTCCTCCTCTCGAGCACCGCAGCCCTTGCCGCTGGCGCTCTCGGAACGATCCCGAGCTTTGCACAGGCCGCCAATCTGCGGCTGATCTTCTGGGGCGGACAGGCCCGTGCCGACCGCACCTATGGCGTGGTCGATCTCTTCACGGCGGAAAATCCGGACATTTCCATCGATGGCGAATTCTTGGGCTGGGCCGACTATTGGCCCAAGGTCGCGACGCAGACCGCCGGCGGCAACCAGCCCGACATCATCCAGATGGACTACCGCTATATCGGGGAATATGCGCGCCGCGGCTCGCTCGCCCCGCTCGATGCTTTTGTCGGCAAGGATCTCGACCTCTCGGCCTTTGACGAAGACCAGCTGCGCAATGGCACGATCGATGGCAAGCTGATCGGCGTCAGCCTCGGCGTCGCTGCCGGCGCCACCGTTTTCAATACCAAGGTTCTGGCTGACGCCGGCGTCGAGATCGACCCGATGCGCTGGACCTATGACGACCTCCTTAACCTTGGCCCCAAAGTGTCGGAATCGACTGGCGGCGCCATGGCGATGGCCCCCGATGGCAGCGGCATCGAACTGCTGTTTGAAAACTGGCTTCGCCAGAAGGGCAAGGCGCTCTATGCCGATGGCCAGCCGGCCTTTGCCCCCGAAGACGTGACCGAATGGTTCGAACTTTGGACCGAATTGCGCAATGCCAAGGCGATCATTTCGCCCGACGAGCAGGCGATCGATACCGGGCAGCTTGAAACCGCGCCGCTCGTGCGCAGCAAGTCGGCCATGAATTTCACCACGTCCAACCAGCTCGTCGCCTATCAGACGCTGGTGCCCGATCCGCTCGGGATCGCGATTTTCCCCGCGACCTCGCCTGATTCCAAGGGCGGCCACTACCGCAATTCCTCGCAGTATTTTGCGCTCTCTTCGACGAGCGCTTCGCCTGAAGCTGCGATCAAGTTCATCAACTTCTTCGTCAACACGCCCGAGGCCGCGACCATTCTCGGCGTCGAACGCGGCGTGCCGGCCTCCTCGGCCATGCGCGATGCGGTGACCCCGGCGCTCGACGAGCGGAGCCAGATGGTCGTCAAATATATCGCCGATCTCGGTGAGATTGCCGGCGATGTGCCACCGACGCCGCCTGCCTCGGCCGGCGAAATCGAAGTTGCCCTCAAAACCAAGAGCCAGGAAGTCGCTTTCGGCGCGCAATCGCCCGCCGATGCCGGTCCCGCTTTCTACGACCAGGTCATCCAGACCCTGGGGAGGTCGAGCTAAAGCATGAGCATTCAAAACGTCGCTTCGGCACCGCCGTCAGCGGAGGTTGAAAAAGTCTCCGGCTGGCGGCGCATCTGGCAGCAGGATGCCCCCGGCTACCTGTTCCTCCTGCCCTGGTTCATCGGGTTTTTCGGGCTGACGCTCGGGCCGATGATCTATTCGTTCTATCTCAGCTTCAACCATTTCGACCTGTTGACGGCGCCGCGCTGGGCGGGCCTCGACAACTATATGCGCATGTTCACCAACGATCCGAAATTCTCGGCATCGATGCGCGTGACGCTGTTCTTCGTCGTGTTCTCGGTGCCGCTCAAGCTCGCCTTCGCGCTTGGCGTGGCGCTGCTGCTCAATCGCGGCATGAAGGGCCTGACGATCTATCGCTCGCTGTTTTATTTACCGAGCCTGCTCGGCGCGTCGGTGGCCATCGCCATCCTCTGGCGCCAGATCTTTGCCGGTGACGGCCTCGTCAACAAGTTCCTCTCCATCTTCGGCATTGTCGGCCCAAGCTGGATTTCAAACCCCAATTATTCGCTCTGGACCCTGATCGTGCTCTCGATCTGGCAGTTCGGCTCGCCCATGATCATCTTCCTTGCCGGTCTTCGCCAGATTCCGCAGGATATGTATGAGGCGGCAAGCTTGGATGGCGCCAGCAAATGGCGGCAGTTCTGGAAGATCACCCTGCCGCTCCTGACGCCGGTCGTGTTCTTCAACGCCATCATCCAGACCATCGAAGCCTTCAAGAGCTTTACCCCGGCCTTCATCATCTCCGGCGGCACGGGTAACCCGATCAATTCGACGCTCTTTTATACGCTCTATCTCTACCAGGAGGCCTTCGGCTTCTTCCGCATGGGCTACGCTTCGGCGCTTGCCTGGGTGCTGCTCGCACTCGTAGCCCTCTTTACCGCCTTCTCGTTCCTCACCTCAAAATACTGGGTGCACTACGATGACTGATGCCCCCATGAAACTGACCGTGGTTGGCGTCGAGACGCCGAAGTGGCGCAAGCAACTGACCTCCGTCGTCAGCCACGCGCTGCTGATCGGGGCATCGATCCTGATGCTCTATCCGCTGCTCTGGATGCTCGCGGCCTCGTTCCGGCCGGAGAACGAGATTTTCACCTCGGCGAGCCTCATTCCCTCGTCCTGGAGCATCGACGCCTATTTCCGCGGCTGGAATGGTCTCCGCACCAGCTTTTCGGTGTTCTTCACCAATAGCTTCATCATCTCGATCCTCTCGGTGATCGGCAACGTGTTCGCCTGTTCGCTGGCGGCCTTTGCCTTCTCGCGCCTCGAATTCCGCGGCCGCAAGATCTGGTTCGCGCTGATGCTGATGACGCTCATGCTGCCCTATCAGGTGACCTTGATCCCGCAATATGTGCTCTTCCGCCAGCTTGGCTGGGTCGATACCTTCCTGCCGCTCGTGGTGCCAAAGTTCCTGGCGGCCGATGCCTTCTTCATCTTCCTCATGGTCCAGTTCTTCCGCGGCATTCCGAAAGAACTGGATGAGGCCGCAATGATGGACGGCGCCGGACCCTGGCGCATCTATTGGAAGATCATGCTGCCGCTTTCGACGCCTGTTCTGGCGACGGCTGCGATCTTCACCTTCATCTGGACCTGGGACGACTTCTTCGGGCCCCTCATCTATCTCAACAAGATGAGCGACTATACGGTGATGCTGGGTCTGCGCACCTTCACCGACTCGACCGGCACCTCGGACTATGGCGGGCTGTTCGCCATGAGCGTTCTCAGCCTCGTGCCGATCTTCCTCTTCTTCCTCATCTTCCAGCGCTTGCTCATCGAGGGCATCGCGACGACCGGTATGAAGCGTTAAACCTATGACTGATCTGAAGTTTGCCGCCATCGGCATCAATCACGCGCACATCTATGGACAGGTCGACTGTCTCAAGCGGGCAGGGGCACAATTTGTCGCCTTCCACGCTGTCGAAGACGATCTGGCCAAAACCTTTGGCGAAAAATATCCCGAGGCGAAACGCGTCTCGGATCCGGCTGCGATCCTCGAAGACGCCTCCATCCAGGTCGTCGTGACGGCCGCCATTCCGGGCGACCGCGCTGCGATCAGCCTTGCTGCCATGCGCCATGGCAAGGATGTGCTGACCGACAAACCCGGCATGACGACGCTGGCCGATCTCGAAGAGATCAAAAAAGTGCAGAAGGAAACGGGCCGAATTTTCTCCGTGCTCTATTCCGAGCATTTCGAAGTGCCTGCGGCCGTCGAAGCGGGCAACCTGATTGCTCAGGGCGCCATCGGGCAAGTGGTCAATACCATTGGCATGGGGCCGCATTCGCTGCGCCTCAACAATCGCCCCGACTGGTTCTTCACCCGCAACCGCTATGGCGGCATCTTGTGCGATATCGCCAGCCACCAGTTCGAACAGTTCCTGTTCTTCTCGGGCGCCAATGATGGCGAGGTGGTCTCCTCGAGCGTTGCTAATCGCAATCACCCGAACCGTCCGGGCCTGCAAGACGTCGGCGACGCCCATGTGCGCACCGACAAGACTACGGGCTATATCCGCGTCGATTGGTTTACCCCCGAAGGTCTGCCAACCTGGGGCGATGGCCGCCTGACCATTTTGGGCACGGAGGGCTATATCGAACTCCGGAAATATATCGACATTGCCGGGCGTCCGGGCACGGATCACCTGTTCCTCGTCGACAAAAAGGGCGTGCAGCATATCGATTGCTCGGCAACCGACCTGCCCTTTGGCCGCCAGTTCCTCGAGGATGTGCGCAATCGCACCGAGACCGCCATGCCGCAGGAGCGCTGCTACAATGCCATGAAGATGGCGCTGACGGCGCAGGCCAATGCAGAAGCCGGCACGGAGTGGGTGAAATGAGCCGTATCCTCAACGTCGCCATCGTCGGTTGCGGCATCGGCCGCTCGCATATCGTCGAGGGCTACCAGCCCAATTCGGACAAGTTCAAGGTTCTGGCGCTCTGCGATCTCGATGCGGAACGCATGGCCAAGGTGGGCGAAGAATTCGGTGTCGAACGCCGGATCACCAATTTCGACGATCTTCTCACCATGGACGATATCGACATCATCGATGTCTGCACCCCGCCGGGCGTGCACTATTCGATGGTGATCAAGGCGCTTGAAGCGGGCAAGCATGTCGTTTGCGAAAAGCCGCTGGTCGGCTCGCTCCGCCAGGTCGATGAAATCATGGAAGCGGAAAAGAAGGCCAAGGGCCTGCTTATGCCGGTCTTCCAGTATCGCTTCGGCGACGGGATCGAACAGGCCAAGGCCGTCATCGATGCCGGGCTGGCGGGCAAGCCTTATGCCGGAACCGTCGAAACCATGTGGCGCCGCGAAGCGCCCTATTACGCCGTGCCCTGGCGCGGCAAGTGGAAGACCGAACTCGGTGGCGTCCTCATGGGTCACGCCATCCATCCGCACGACATTTTTACGTATTTGATGGGCGATATCGCGCGCATCTTCGGGCGCGTCGCGACCCGGGTGAACCCGATCGAGGTGGAAGACACGATTTCCGCCTCGCTCGAAATGCAGAGCGGGGCGCTGGCGAGCTTTACGGCAACGCTCGGTTCGGTTGATGAAATCACCCGTATCCGCCTGCAGTTCGAGCATGTGACCATCGAAAGCGACCACGCCCCCTATAATCCGGGCAAGGAACTCTGGAAAATCCTGCCGCGCAATGACGAGGTGAAAGCCAAGATCGACGCGCTGCTCGCCAATTGGACGCATGTGCCGAGCCGGTTCCAGACGCAAATGGTGCGCTTCCATGAAGCCATCGAGGGCAAGCGCCCGCTGCCCGTGACTTCGGCCGATTCGCGCCGCTCGCTCGAACTGGTCACGGCCTTCTATCATTCATCATCGACGCACCAGGAGGTCGTTCTCCCCCTGGGGCCGGATCATCCGCTCTATGAGAGCTGGGTGCCGGCCGCGTTCCGATAAGCTGAGGAAACAGATATGGCGACGAGCATTCAACTGCATAAGCTCAAGAAGGCCTATGGCGATGTCCAGGTCATTCATGGCGTCGACCTCACTATCGAGCCGGGCGATTTCACCGTTTTCGTCGGTCCTTCGGGCTGCGGTAAATCGACACTTCTGCGCATGATCGCCGGCCTTGAACCCATCACCGGGGGCGACCTCCTGATCGATGGTCAGCGCATGAACGAAGTGCCGGCGGCCAAGCGCGGCATTGCCATGGTGTTCCAGTCCTATGCGCTTTATCCGCATATGTCGGTTTACCAGAACCTGGCATTCGGGCTCGAAACGGCCAAGATGCCGAAGGCCGAGATCGAAAAGCGCGTGCAGCGCGCGGCCGAGATTTTGAAGATCGAGCCGCTCTTGAAGCGCAAGCCCAAGCAGCTCTCGGGCGGCCAGCGCCAGCGCGTTGCCATCGGCCGCGCCATCGTGCGCGAACCGAAGATCTTCTTGTTCGACGAGCCGCTGTCCAATCTCGACGCCGAATTGCGCGTCGCGATGCGCGTCGAAATCGCCAAGCTGCACAACGATCTTGGGAACACCATGATCTACGTGACCCACGACCAGGTCGAAGCCATGACCATGGCCGACAAGATCGTGGTGCTGCGTGCAGGCATCATCGAACAGGCCGGCGCGCCGCTCGACCTCTATAACAACCCGCGCAATCTCTTCGTCGCCGGCTTCATCGGCTCCCCGAAGATGAACTTTCTTACCGCTTCGGGTGAGGGTGAGACGGTCAAGACGGCGGGCGCCAGCGTGGCGCTCGGGCGCAATGTGGCGGGTGCGGCAACCTTCGGCGTGCGCCCCGAACACATCACGCTGACCGAAGGCTCGGGCGTGCGCTTTGCCGATCTACGCGTTGATCTCGTCGAAAATCTCGGCGGGCAGACTGTGGTTTATGCAACGACATCGGACGGCCAGGCCATGACCGTCGTGCTCGAAGGCCAGCGGCAGGTCGAGCTCGGCTCGACCGTGACCGCCTATGTCGATCCGGCCAAGGTTCAGGTGTTCAATGCCGAAGGCGCAGTGATCCGCTAAGATCGGCGTCTCGATTTATGGCCGGCTCCGGACATCCGGGGCCGGCTTTTTGCTGGCCGAAGCCGAGCGCGCGTGATTAGTGCCAAGGCAAATGGAGGCGCAGATGCCCGAGGTGATCTCAAAAGACGGCACGGTGATCGGCTATGATATCGAGGGGCATGGGCCGCTCGTCATTCTCGTGGCCGGCGCGACGCAATATCGCGCCATCGACCGGACGCGGACGCCAAGCCTGCAAAAGCAATTGGCCCGGCAATTTACCGTCATCAATTACGACCGGCGGGGCCGCGGTGATTCGAGCGACACCTGGCCCTACGCCGTAGCGCGCGAGATCGAGGATATTGCAGCGCTGATTTCAGCAAATGGTGGCGAGGCGCGGATTTTCGGCATGTCGTCCGGGGCCGTCCTAGCGATGGAGGCGGCGGCGGCCATGCCGCGGGTCATAAAATCCCTGGCGCTCTATGAGCCACCGATCGATCCCGCCGCGAGCATCGCGCATTATCGGGACGAGCACAGAACCATGGCGACGCTAGCGGCCGAGGGGCGTGCGAGCGATATGATGAGCCGGTTTCTCCTTGGCGTGGGGATGAGCGAGGATGTGCTCAAGGGCTTTCAGGATGATCCGATCTGGCCGATCTATGCGGCGGCTGGCCTGACGCTGGAGCATGACTATCGGGTTTTGGCCGATGCGCGGGCGAGCGATGCCCCGCCCGAGCGCTGGCAGAATGCCATCATGCCCGTGCTGGTGCTCGATGGCGATAAAAGCCTGCCCTTCATGGCCGCGGGGGCCGATTGGGTCGCCTCCACCCTCCACAATGTCGAGCGGGTCACGCTCGCCGATCAGGGGCACGAATATGATCCGGCAGTCCTCGCGCCGCTCCTGACGGTGTTTTTCGAGCGCGGCTCGGTGCAGGTGCATTAAAAGTGGCGCGTTTCCGTCAATGGCTCCCCAATCTTGTGCCGGTGAGCGCCCGGGAGCGGTTACGCGCCGCGATAGGCGCTTTTGTCGGGATAATGGTGACGGCCTTTGTCACGACGCTTATTCTCGGACATGGGCCGGCCGTACCGTTGCTGATGGCGCCGATCGGGGCATCGGCGGTTCTGCTCTTTGCCGTGCCATCGAGCCCCTTGGCGCAGCCATGGTCGATCCTTGGCGGCAATGGCATTGCGGCAGTCGCGGGCGTCACCGCCCATCTCCTGATCGGCGATGTGACGCTTGCTGCCGCGGTCGCTGTTTCCGTCAGCATCGGGCTCATGCTGACCTTTCGATGCCTCCATCCGCCAAGCGGGGCGGTGGCGCTGACGGCGGTGATTGGTGGGCCGGTGATTTCGGCGCTTGGCTATGCCTTCGTGCTCTGGCCCGTGGGGATCAATTCGCTGCTGCTCTTGGTCTCGGCGATTCTCTTCAACCGCATGACCGGCAAGACCTATCCGCATCGGCCGGCGCCTGCGGTGCCCATGGCCGCCAATGTGCTGCCCTTCTCGCCCAATGCCGGGCTCGGGATCACCGTCGACGATCTCCGAAGCGCCATGGAAGCGCGGGACGAAGTGCTGTCGGTCGATCCCAGCGATCTCGACGAAGTGTTGCAGCAGGCGGCCATGCTCGCCTTTGCGCGGCGCTCAGGCGGCGTGACGGCAGGCGCGGTCATGCAGCGGCTTGTTATTACCATTTCGCCCAAGACGACGCTCCGCGTAGCACTGCGGCAGATGCGCGAGCATCACCTCAAGGCTCTTCCGGTCGTCGACGGAGGCGGAAGGGTCGTGGGCATCCTGACCCAGACCGATCTCATCGAAAAAGCCACCTGGGGCCCTATCCATGCCTCGTCCGGTCTCGGCTGGCGCCTGCGGGCCATGAGCAATTCGGACCGGCCCCTCCGCGGCAAGGTGCAGGACGTGATGACCCCTGTCGTCTCCATGGTCCCCGTCGCCATGCCCATCGTCATGGTGCTGCGCGTGATGCTGGAAACCGGCCACCACCATCTGCCGGTGGTCAACGACGACGGCACGCTGGCGGGCATGGTCACCCAGGTCGACCTCAACGCCGCCTTCATGGGCGCCGAAATGACGAGCCTGCCAAGACCGGCTTGAACCGAACAAAACCTCAGAAAAACAAAAAGGGTCCCGAAGGACCCTTTGTTTCTCTCTCGGCTTGCCAACCTGAGAGAATTGGAGCGGGCGAAGGGATTCGAACCCTCGACCCTAACCTTGGCAAGGTTATGCTCTACCCCTGAGCTACACCCGCATCCGTGTCGCAGCGCCGTGCAGCGCGTCAACGAGGCGCTATATGCCCAATCAGCAGAGCGATTGCAACCCCAGTTTTGCGCTTTCATGTCATCTTGTTGAATGCCTGTGGGAACTAACCTCTGCCGCGCCCTTTAAGATCGGGCCGCAAGGCCTTAACTCTCTGTTTCGGCGCATGTCTCATTCGTCGGAGCCCTAGGGTTTCCAGCGGGATATGCGTTAAACCTTGCAACCGGGATGGTGCGGGCGCAAAAAGGCCCGCGACTGCTCACTTTGCTCATTCGCGAGAGCCCCTTATGTCGATTTCTCTCAATGGCGCTCCAAGCGCTGCCAATGCCGCCCCAGTCGCCCTGATCAGCGAATCGTCGGATGCCGGTTTCCGCACCGATGTGCTCGAGGCTTCGCGCGACACGCCGGTTCTCGTCGATTTCTGGGCGCCCTGGTGCGGCCCATGCCGCCAATTGACCCCGACGCTTGAAAAGGTCGTCAACGAGAAGGCGGGCAAGATCAAGCTCGTCAAAATCAATATCGACGACCATCCCGGCGTTGCAGGGCAACTGGGCGTGCAGTCGATTCCTGCCGTCTTTGCTTTTTCGGGCGGCCGTCCGGTCGACGGTTTCATGGGCGCGATGCCGGAAGGCGAAGTGCGCAAATTTGCCGATCGCGTGATTTCGGCGGCCCCCGCTGGCGCCCCACCTGCCGATTCGATCGAAGCCCAGATCGCCGATGCGCTCAAGGTTGCCGAGGAGGCTTTTGGCGCCGGTGATCTCGGCCAGGCGGCGCAGATCTTTGGCATGGTGCTGCAGCACGCGCCGGAAAACGACGTGGCCCTGATTGGGCTCGCCCGTGTCTATGTCGAAGCCGGCGAATTCGAGCAGGCTCAGGCAACGCTCGATATGGTGCCCGAGGACAAGCGGAAGGGCGAAGCCTATACCGCTGTTTCCAACACCATCCGCCTCAAGGAAGAGGCCTCGGGCCTTTCCGAATCGGCCGCGCTCGAAGCTGCCGTCGCGGCGAATCCGGATGATCATCAGGCGCGATTCGATCTTGCGGTGGTGCTCAATGCCGAGGGCAAGCGTGTCGAAGCTGCCGAAGTGCTCGTGACGATTTTCAAGCGCGACCGCACCTGGAATGAAGATGGCGCGCGCAAGAAGCTGCTGGAATTCTTCGAGGCTTGGGGCGCCAAGGACCCGGCCACGCTCAAGGGCCGGCGCCTGCTCTCGGCCGCGCTCTTCTCGTAAAAGGATTTTCCTATGCCGCAGCGCCCGACCAGCCCAGCCGAGGTGCCTGAGATCGTCCCGATCTTTCCGCTGAGCGGGGCGCTGCTGCTGCCCTATTCGCATCGTCCACTCAATATCTTCGAGCCGCGCTATCTCGAGATGGTGGACTTTGCGCTCTCGACCGATCGGCTGATCGGTGTGGTGCAGCCCGAGGACGAGAGCGAGGAAAGCCCGCAGGGGCAGGTAGCCCTCAAGAAGGTCGGGTGCCTCGGGCGCCTGACGCATTTCGAGGAAAGCGGCGATGGCCGCTATTTCATCATCCTCGAAGGTCTCTCGCGCTTCCGGCTCGGCGAAGAGGCCGATCGCGGCACGCCTTACCGCATGGCGGCGATTTCGACCGGCGAATTCGCCGATGACTTCACCCGCAATGTCGGCGAGGAGGCTGTCGATCGCGCGCGCTTCGTTAGGATGATGCGCGACTATGCCGAATTTGCCAGCATCGATCTCAACTGGGAAGAAATCGAACGCACCGGCACGGCGGATCTCGTCAATTTCTGCGCCATGGTCTCGCCCTATGGGCCCAAGGAAAAGCAGCTCTTGCTCGAAGCGCAGACGCTCAACGATCGGGCCGAGACGCTGATCGCCATGACCGAATATGAAATGGCGCGCGGCGGCAAAGGCGCCGTTCCGCTCAACTGATGGCCGAGACGGCCGAAGACAAGCGCCACACGATCGAGCGGCAGGTGCTCGAGATGCTGGTTTGTCCGCTTACCAAGACACGCCTGACGCTCTCGGCGGATCGCAAGGAGCTGATTTCGATCGCGGCCCGGCTGGCATTCCCGATTGTGAAGGGCGTGCCGCTGTTGAGTTTGGATGAAGCGCGCAATGTCGAGCCGGAAGAGGTTCAAGCGCTTTCACGCAGGTCATAGAGGGGGCCATATCGGCTAGATAGGAAGCCCGCTCAGCAATTTCGGACCGCTTTGCGACAGGCCCGATGCGGCGCGGATCATGGCGTCCTTGAGCGGCTCGGCGCGGTCGACGAGGCCAAGGCCGAAATCGCGCAGAGCGCGGACGGGAGGTAGGTCGTTGGAAAAGAGCCGGTTCATGCCATCGGTAACAGCGACCATGCTCGCCGTATCGAGGCGGCGCCAGGCCTGATACCGTTCCAAAATCTCTTCGCTGCCGTGATCCATGCCCAGGCGGAGAGCATCGACGATGACTTCGGCCAACGCTGCCACATCCTTAAGGCCAAGATTGAGCCCCTGCCCGGCGATCGGGTGGACGACATGGGCCGCATCTCCGACCAGCGCTAGACGGGGCCCGACAAAGCTGCGGGCGATCTGGAGATGCAAGGGAAATCCCTTGAGCTTGTCTTCGAGCGTGACCTTGCCGAGTGTCGAGCCCATGGCCGCTTCGATTTCGGCCTCTTGGCTCGCCGTATCCATGGCGAGAAAGCGCTTGGCGCCCTCGGCGCTTTCGGTCCAGACGAGGGACGAGCGATTGCCGCGCAAGGGGAGGCTCGCAAAGGGTCCGGCCGGACGAAAGTGCTCGTAGGCGACGCCGTTATGGGGCAGTTGGTGAGTGATGGTCGCGACAAGTCCGGTCTGGCGATAATCGTGGCCCGTGGTGGCGATCCCGGCGCGCTCACGCAATTCGGACCGGGCGCTATCGGCGGCAACGATCAGCGGCGCGGTGAGCACACGACCATCGGCGAGGGCCAGGCGGCCTTCGGACCAATCGGCGATTTCGGCGGGTGCTATGATGGTGACGAGGTCGGCCATGCCGGTCATCAATGCGGCGGAGCTGGCTTGATTGGGGACCATATAGGCGAAGGGTTCGCCTGGCGCGACTTCGCCTTCGAAGGTGAGAAACAGGGGGCGCGAAATATCGCCATTGCCTGAATCGGTGATGCGCATGGCGGTGATCGGCTGAGCCTCAGCCGCCATGTCCGACCAGACGCCAAGCGCGTCGAAGATGCGGCGGACGCCCGCGGCAATTGCCGAGGCGCGATTGTCCTTGGGTACCGAAAGCTCGCGGCGATCAACCAGCGCGACGCGGAGCCCGCGCATGGATTGGGCGAGCGCCAGCGCCAGCGTCATGCCCACGGGCCCGGCGCCGACGATGACGACGTCGAATTTTTCGGGCTGCGCATTGGACATGTTCGGTCTCCTGTTGCGCGCCATTTTCGCGCGCGGCTACGGGAAGAACAAGTGCGCGGGTTGCCGCAACGCGCTGCATCTTTGCGCGCAAACAGCTCCGGTCTGCCTCAGTCGTCATCACGCGCTTAATTGGTGTGCAGGTGCGGTGGAATTTGCGCAATTAATGGGCAATTTCGTGCCCATTTCTGAGTCGGTTTCAATGCGGCAAGATTAAGGCTCTGTAAACGCTGACTTTTTGGGCCTCGTCCAGTTTGGCACGCGGTTTGACTCTAAGTGTGCATCCAAAATGCGCCAGAGCGGCGCCAAGGGGGTCAAATGAAACTGGTGGTTGCCATCATCAAGCCGTCCCGGCTGGAAGAGGTCCGGCAGGCGCTCAATTCACTCGATGTGCACGGCATGACCGTGACCGAAGTGAAAGGCTATGGGCGCCAAAAGGGTCATTCCGAAATCTATCGCGGCACCGAATATGCCGTGCACTTCCTGCCCAAGCTCAAACTCGAAATCGCCGTCGATGACGCGCTCGCCGACGCGGTGAGCAATGCCATCCGCGATTCGGCCCAGACCGGCCGTATCGGCGACGGCAAGATTTTCGTGCTCGATCTCTTGGCCGTGACCCGCATCCGCACCGGTGAAACCGGCGCGTCCGCCCTTTAAGTGTCTTGGGGAGAAACAAGATGAAGTTAAACAAGGTTCTCGGAGGCGCCGCATTGGCCTCCCTGCTGCTGGCCCTGCCAGCCTTTGCCCAGGACGCCGCCGCGCCGGCTGCCGAAGCTGCCGCTGAAGTCACTGCCGTTGTCGACAAGGGCGACGTCGCCTGGATGCTGGTTTCGACCATGGTCGTCATCGTCATGACCATTCCCGGTCTCGCGCTCTTCTATGGCGGTCTCGTCCGCGCCAAGAACATCCTCTCGGTCCTGACCCAGGTGTTCCTCGCCTTCTCGATGATTTCCATTCTCTGGGTGGCCTATGGCTACTCGCTCGCCTTTGCCGGCCCGACCGAAGGCGGTCTCTCGGCTTTCGTCGGCGATCTCTCAAAATTCTTCCTCAATGGCGTGACGCTCGATTCGCGTGCGGCGACCTTCTCGGCTGGTTTCGAACTGCCCGAAATGGTGTTCGTGGTGTTCCAGCTCACCTTTGCCTGCATCACCTCGACCCTCATCGTCGGCGGTATCGCCGAGCGCATGAAGTTCGGCGCGCTGATGGCCTTCCTCGCCATCTGGTTCACCTTCTCCTATATCCCGATGGCCCACATGGTCTGGTCGGGTCCGGGCCTTCTGTTCGGCATGGGCGCATATGACTTTGCCGGCGGTACCGTGGTTCACATCAATTCCGGTGTTGCCGCCCTCGTCGCTGCCATCGTTCTCGGGCCACGCCTCGGCTTCATGAAGGAACCGATCCCGCCCCATAACCTCGTCCTCACCTATATCGGTGCTGGCCTCCTCTGGTTCGGCTGGTTCGGCTTCAACGCCGGCTCGAACCTCGAAGCCAATGCGCTGACCGCCGTTGCCCTGATCAACACGGTTCTCGCTCCCGCTGCCGGCGCTCTGGCCTGGGCCCTCGGTGAACGCATTACCCGTGGCCATGCGTCGGCTCTTGGTGCGGTCTCCGGTGCCGTTGCCGGTCTCGTCGCCATCACCCCGGCTGCCGGCTTTGCCGGTGTCGGTGGCGCCATCGTCCTCGGCGCGATTGCCGGCGTCGTCTGCCTCTGGGCCGTCGTCACGCTCAAGCCGCTCCTCAAGTATGACGACTCGCTCGACGTGTTCGGCATCCACGGCGTTGGCGGCATCATCGGTGCGCTCGGTACGGCCATCGTTGCTGCGCCAGGTCTCGGCGGTTACCCGCTCGGCGATGCGGCAGCTTATTCGATCGGCGGCCAGTTCATGGTGCAGCTGACCGGCGTTGCCATCGCCGTCGTCTGGTCCGGTGTCGTGGCTTTCGTTGCCATGCTCATCGTCAAGGCAATCTTCGGTGGTGCTCGCGTCAGCGAAGCTGCCGAAAGCGATGGTCTCGATCTCTCGAGCCATGGCGAACGCGCCTACAACTAATCCTCCCCGTGGGCGGCGCTCCGGCGCCGCCTGCACCCACTTTTCCGTGGTGTGCGGCCTACTTCCTCTTGGCCCGCCACAGAGGCTTCCCACGCACACCGGTGGGCCGCACTCCTCGGAAAAGCGTGGCAGGGCCACGTGCCGATTTTTCGCACCGGTTATGTAAACGGTGCATCTGGCCGCGCCATTCGAGCGTAGCTCTCATGGCCTTCTCACCTAAAATCGTCCCACTGGGACGATTTTGCCCCTCCGGGCCGGTTCGAAGGTTAGCACCCGATTAACCACACAAGTTTAGCATGCAGGACGATACGGGGCGCCGCGAATGGGTCGCTGCCCCGGAACAGTAATGCGTGTCATGCCCAGCCATCCCGTCCCGACGCTCGACGATATTCGCCCCGTGCCGCCCCGTGCGGCCCGCCAGAAAACGGCGGCGGCGATGCCAAAGCCGGCGCCCGTCATCGCCATCCGCATCCCGCTCCGCATCGCCGGCATGATCATGCTCGGCCTCGTGGCGGTGATTCTGGTGTCGCTCAGCACCTGGAGCGTCGATGACCCATCGCTCTCCTACGCAACGAGCAAGATCGCGGAGAACTGGCTCGGCTATCCCGGCGCGGTGATTGCCGATCTGGTCTTCCAGTTTTTAGGGCTAGGCGGCATCGTCATGTCCGTGCCGCTTGCCCTTTGGGGTTGGGCCATGGCGCGCAAGCGCCGCCCGACGCATATGGTGCTGCGCACGCTGTGCTGGATCGGCGCGACTGTTGTTTCGACCGGCGTCTTCGCTTTTCTGCCGGCGCCCGCCACCTGGCCGCTGCCAACCGGCATCGGTGGGCTCTCGGGCATGCTCTTCACCAATCTTGCCGGCATGATCGCCGGCGCCGATCCCCAGCCGATCACCGGCGCACTGTTTGGCGTTATTCTCGCCGTGCCTTCGCTCGCCATGCTCTGGGTCGCCATGGGCATCGGCACTGCCGTCGCCGTGAAGCCGGCCAAGGCTGGCCGCAAGGCCGCTGCTGTCGAGGAAGACGATGAGCGCGAAGCCAATCCGCTCGTCGAAGTGGCGCTCGGCTCGCTCTTCCATATGGGTTATTCGCTCCGTACCGCCTGGCGCCGCGCCCGGGCCGAACATGCGGCCCGGCGAGAGGACGAACAGGACCACGAGCACGATATCGAGCCCAATCTCGATGGCGCGCCCGTGAGCCGTGGCGCCGTGCAGGTCGAGTCGGTCATGGCGCCGGCTCAGCGCCGCATCCATGCTCCGGTCGAGCCGGCATTCGATGAAGAGCCGGTCGTCGCGTCGCCGCGTGTCAATGCGCGCCCGGCCTATGACGAAACCGAAATCGATTATCCCGACGAAGCCGACGATGACGCGGTGCCCTTCGTTCCCGAAATGCCGATCGTCCAGCATCCGGCTGTCGTCAGTCACACCCAGCGCGGCGATTCGCGCTTTCAGCCGGTCGACCACACCGCGCCCCGTACGGCCGTTGCGGCGCCTGCACCACGCCCGGCTCAGGGCCAGCGCGTGTTCCGCGAGGCCCAGCCAAGCCTTCTCGACGAGCCGCAGGGTTTTGAACTGCCGGCACTGAGCCTTCTTGCCGAACCCAAGCGCTTGGGCCCATCGCCCGAACATGCGCCGGAACGTTTGGAAGCCATGGCTCGCCGCCTCGAAGAGGTCCTGAGCGATTTTGGCGTCAAGGGCGACATCATCAATGTGCGCCCCGGCCCCGTCGTCACTCTGTTCGAACTCGAACCGGCGCCCGGCATCAAATCGAGCCGCGTCATTTCGCTGGCCGACGATATCGCCCGCTCGATGTCGGCGATCTCGGCCCGCGTCGCCGTAGTTCCCGGCCGCAATGCCATCGGCATCGAACTGCCCAACCAGACACGCGAAACCGTCTATTTCCGCGAAATGCTGGCTTCGTCCGATTTTGAGAAGATGAAGGGCAAGCTGCCGATCTGCCTCGGCAAGACCATTGGCGGCGAGCCGATCATCGCCGACCTCGCGCGCATGCCACACTTGCTGATCGCCGGTACCACCGGTTCCGGTAAGTCGGTGGGTATCAACACCTTCATTCTCTCGCTGCTCTACCAGATGACGCCCGAGCAGTGCCGCATGATCATGATCGACCCCAAAATGCTCGAACTCTCGATCTATGATGGCATTCCGCATCTGCTGACGCCCGTGGTGACCGACCCGCAGAAGGCCGTCGTGGCGCTGAAGTGGGCCGTGCGCGAGATGGAAGATCGCTATCGCAAGATGAGCAAGATCGGTGTGCGTAACATCGACGGCTTCAACCAGCGCGTCACCGAGGCCGCCAAGGAAGGCCGCGTCATTTCGCGTACGGTCCAGACCGGCTTTGACCGTGAAACCGGCGAAGCGATCTATGAAAGCGAAGAATTCAACCTCGAGCCCTTGCCCTATATCGTCGTCATCGTCGACGAAATGGCCGACCTGATGATGGTGGCAGGCAAGGACATCGAAGGCGCCATCCAGCGCCTCGCGCAGATGGCCCGTGCCGCCGGCATCCACATCGTCACGGCAACGCAGCGTCCGTCCGTCGACGTCATCACCGGTACGATCAAGGCCAACTTCCCGACCCGAATCTCCTTCATGGTGACGTCGAAAATCGACTCGCGCACCATTCTGGGTGAACAGGGCGCCGAACAGCTGCTGGGCAATGGCGACATGCTCTACATGGCCTCGGGCGGCCGCACCAAGCGCCTCCACGGCGCCTTCGTGTCCGACGCCGAAGTCGAAGCCGTGGTCAATCACCTCAAGAGCCAGGGCGCGCCGGATTATCTCGACTCGGTCATCGATGACGAGGAAGACGGCGGCAGCGATGCCGGCTCTGCAGGTGGCGGCGACGACTATGCCGGCTCAGGCGACGAACTCTACGATAAGGCCGTCCATGTCGTCTTGACCGACAAGAAGGCATCCACGTCCTACGTCCAGCGGCGCCTCGCCATTGGCTACAACAAGGCGGCAACCTTGATCGAACGGATGGAACGCGAAGGCGTCATCAGCGCGGCCAACCATGCTGGTAAGCGCGAAATCCTCGTCGGGAACAATGCCGACGGGTATTGAGCGTTATGTGATTTGAGCGGAAGGCCCCGGTGTTTAGCCGGGGCTTTTTGTTTTTGATTGCTCAGCGTTCTCAACAATCTCGGCGTCATTCCCGCGAAAGCGGGAATCCCTTTGCACCAAGACTGAGATTCCCGCTTTCGCGGGAATGACGCGGTGCAAGACTACCAAGCTCAGCACACCACCGCATCAGCCTTAGCCTCGAATTCTCTCGGACCCACCCAGCCCGGCTCTTTCTTGCTCGGCGCATCCACAATACGCACGATCACCGAACACTCGTCCGATCTCACCACAAAGACATCGGGCTCAGTCATCTCGATCACTTGGATCAATCGGCTAACACCCAGTGCCTCGGTCGCCGCATCCAGCACGGCGGTGAATTCGGCCTGCTGCTGGAATTGCGGCGGCAGCGCGGCGAGGGCTGGCGTGGCCGCTGCCACGAGAAGCGTTAAGCACGTCATGATCTTCAGCATGTCTCTTCTCCCGCCTTTGGTGGAACTTTCCACCTCTTGCCGCAATTGCTGCCTACGCTAGTTTGACTGACTAAAAACCCGCGAGGATACCCTGTCCATGATTCGCCGCCACGCTCTTTTGCTCGGTGTCGCTGCTGCCCTGGCGCCCGTAATGCCAGCCTTTGCGCAGGGACGCACCCTGACCCCCGAAGAGCAGACGCTGATCGGCGAAATCAACGCGCACAATTCGGCCATTCGCACCATGGTTGGCCGCTTCCTGCAGATCGATACAAATGGCGGGCGCACCGAAGGCACGTTCTTCCTCGAGCGCCCTGACAAGGTGCGCTTCCGCTATAATCCGCCGAGCCGCGAAGAGATCGTCTCCGTCGGCCGCGGTTTCTACGTCCTCAATCGCCAGGACGAAACCTATTACGCCTATCCGCAGGACACGATCCCGCTGCGCCAGTTCCTTGGCGACAAGATCGACCTGCTCAATGCCAATGTACTCGATGTGGCATCGTCCGATGGCTATATGACCATCACGGTGGTCGATGAAACGGTAGCGGGCACCGTGCAGGTGTCGCTGGTCTTCGATACGGAAACCAAGGATCTCGCGCAGTGGAGCTTGGTCGAGCCGAGCGGTGCGGAACTGACCTTCTCGCTCTATGATGTTGAGAAGGGCGTTGAAATTCCGCGCTCCTATTTCTCGATCCCCGCGACCTATACGGGTCTCGATCCCTCGACGCGCCGCTAAATCTTCCGATCACCGGAATAAAAAAAGCCCTCCGTTTGGAGGGCTTTTTGTTTGGCAACAAAGCGGTCTCAGCGGCCGAAGAAGTAGATGCCGACAAGGCCGAAAACACCGACCGCAATGCGCCACCAGGCAAAGGGGGCAAAGCCATAGCGGGAGACGAAATTGAGGAGGTAACGCACGACGATTGCGCCGACGACGAAGGCGGCTGCAAAGCCGATCGCGACGTTGAGGGCGATGGACGTGTCGATCAGGTCGCGGCTTTTGTAGAGATCGTAGCCGAAGGCTCCGACCATGATGGGGAGCGCGACGAAGAAGGTGAATTCGGCCGCGGCGCGCTTCGACGCACCAAACAGCATGCCGCCGACCACGGTCGAGCCCGAGCGCGAGACGCCGGGTATCAGCGATATCATCTGGAAAAGACCAATGATCACAGCGAGATGCCAAGGGAAGGTATAGATATCATCGTATTTCGGCTTGAGATTGAGCCGGTCGACGATGAGCAGCACGAAACCGCCGATCAGCAGACTCCAGCAGATCAGCGCGGCCGATTCCCAGAGATCGCCCTGGATGAAATCGCGCAGCAGCACGCCGGCAATGACGGCGGGGAAACAGGCGAGAATGACCGAGAGCGCGAACTGCCAGGCATACCGCTTGCCGGTCAGCGCATCGCGAATGAGCATGCCGAGTTTGGCGAAATAGACAGTGACCACCGCGAGAATGGCGCCAAGCTGAATGAGGACGATGAAGGTCGCCGGCTGCGTCAAACCGAAGAAATGACCAGCCAGAAGGAGATGGCCGGTGGAGCTGACTGGTAGGAATTCGGTAAGGCCTTCCAGAATTCCCAAGATCAGCGGCACAAAAAGACCTTGATCGGCGTTCATCTGATCCCCTAACTCGTTTATGGGCTGGTTTGCGCCCCTCTCTTATCCGTGTTCGACTTGAGCGCCAAGCGGGGGACTAGCAAGTCAGCTGCGCGTCAACCAGGTTCCGTACATGCCAACGCTCGTGCATTATCCGCTCGATCCCGCCTCGCGCCTTATCCGGCTCATGTGTGCCGAATATGGGGTGCCGCTGGATGTCGAAGAAATAAAGCCCTGGCTGCGCGAGCCGCATCTGCTCGATCTTAATCCCGCCGCGACGCTGCCCATTCTCGTCACTGACGACGAGGTGCCGATCATCGGCATTCTGGCCGCGATCCATGCGGTGGAAGATATCTACACGCTTGAAACCGTTGGCGGATTGGTGCCGACCCATCCGCTCGATCGCGCCGAAATGTGGCGGCTAGTCGAATGGATGCTGGTCAAGTTCAACGACGAAGTGACGCGCTATCTCTTTGAAGAAAAGATTTCCAAGCGCGACCTGAAGGGCGCGACGCCTGAGCCCTCCGTGCTCCGGGCGGCCAAGGCCAACCTTGCCGAGCACATGCTATATTTCAACTGGCTGCTCGCCAGCCGCAAGTGGCTCGCCGGCGAAGAGATGACGCTGGCCGACTTTGCGCTCGCGGCGCATCTGTCGACGCTCGACTATATGGGCGATATCGATTGGTCCAAGGCCGCCGAGACGGCCGACTGGTATTCGCGGCTCAAGTCGCGTCCCGCCTTCCGCACGCTGCTCAACGATCGCGTCGTTGCCATGCAGCCGAGCAAGGGATATGCCGACCTCGACTTTTAGAATTTTCGGCCGGGGATAAATCATGCGCGTGGGGTTTTTCGGGCTCGGTTATTCCTCGGAAGCGAGTGCGCATCTGCTCCGGAATGGCGGCGAAACTGTTAGCACTTGGGGAACGGTTCGAACGCCCGACAAGGCGGATCGGCTACAAGCAAGCGGTCTTGAGACGCTGGTCTTTAATGGCACGCAGCCGGGCCCGACAGTGGCCGACGCGCTGCAGAGCACCAGCCATGTCGTCATTTCCATTGCCCCCGATGCCGAGGGCGATGTGGTGCTCCGCCACCACCGCGCCGATATCGATGCCATGCCGAATTTGCAGTGGCTCTGCTATTATTCCACGGTCGGGGTCTATGGGGATTTCGACGGCGCTTGGATCGACGAAACAGCTGAACTGGTGCCGCGTAATCTCCGTTCCGACTTTCGCGTCAAGGCCGAGGAAGAATGGATCGCCTATGCCAAGGCGCGTGGCGTGCCGCTGACCATTCTGAGGCTGGCCGGGATCTATGGGCCGGGGCGATCGAGCTTCGACAAGCTTGCGGACGGTACAGCGCGGCGGGTGATCAAGCCGGGGCAGGTGTTCAACCGCATCCATGTGGCCGATATCGCGCGGGTGACCAAGCTCGCGGCAGAACAGCGGCTCGATGGGGTTTTCAACCTCGCCGACGACGAGCCGGCGTCGCCGCAGGATCTGATCACTTATGCGGCCGGCAAGATGGGCATTGAGCCGCCCCCCGAAGTGCCGTTCGAACGGGCGGAAATGTCGCCCATGGCCAAGAGTTTTTACCGCGACAACAAGCGGGTTTCGAACAAGGCGATCAAGACCGCGCTTGGGATCGAGATGCTCTATCCCAATTATCGCGCTGGGCTCGATGCCATCTGGGAGGCGCGCTCATGACGCTGCAGCCGGCCAAATCAGCCCCTCAAAAAATCGTGCTCGACGGGCGCTATGTGCGGCTTGAACCGCTCGCGCAAAAGCATGCCGCCGATCTCTACGCGGTCTCCACCATGGATGGCGGCGCCGAGCGCTATCGCTGGCTTTTCAGCGACGCGCCGACGTCGTTGGCCCAACTCGAAGCGCGGATTGCCGAGGCAGACGCTGGTCCGGACCGCTATGTCGCCATCGTCGATAAGGCGACTGGCAAGGCTTTGGGCCAACAGGGTTGGATGCGCATTCGGCCCGAACACGGCTCCATCGAAATCGGCGGCGTCTATTGGGGCCTGCCGATGGCACGCACCCGTCTTGCGACCGAAGCGCTTTATCTCTTTGCGCGACACGCTTTCGACGACCTCGGCTACCGGCGCTTCGAATGGAAGTGCAACGACCGCAACGAACCTTCCAAAGCTGCGGCGACGCGGTTTGGGTTCACCTTTGAGGGTATTTTCCGAAACGACATGATCCTCAAGGGCGAAAGCCGGGATACCGCCTGGTTCTCGATGATTGATAGCGAATGGTCGGCCCTGCGCGCCGAATATGAGCGCTGGCTGAACCCGGACAATTTTGATGCGGCCGGGCAGCAGAAGAGCAAGCTGGCTGTGCGGTGATTTTTTGATCCCTGGGCGCATTGGCCGATGTACGCATGGCTGTCGCCCCGGCGGAGGCCGGGGCCCATCCCGAACTCCCCCCACTATCCTTCCCTCGGGCTTGACCCGAGGGCCCGTGCGGGAGCCACAGATGTTTATGCTTACGCGAGTGCCCCTCGGGTCAAGCCCGAGGGAAGGCCGGTGGGTTGGCTAAATACGCTTAAAGAAAAGTGCCGCTGGCGCGTGGATGAATTCGCGTTTGGAGCTGTTCAGCTCAAAAGATAAAAACCCCGCCGGGAGCGACCATGACCATTTCTCTTCTGACCGATCCGTTCCCGAGCGACGATGCCTTGCGGGCGCTTTGGCGGTCCGCCTGGGGCGACGAGGGGCCGGCGACCTGGCAGACCGTGCTGGCGCGGAGCCTTGTGCATGTCGGTGCCTATGAGGGCGAGCAGCTCGTGGGCTATGTCAATGTCGCCTGGGATGGCGGCATCCATGCTTTTCTGCTCGATACGTCGGTCCATCGCGACTTTCAGCGACAGGGTATTGCGACGCGGCTGGTGAAGGTTGCGACCGACGCGGCGCGGGCGCGCGGAGCGCAATGGCTGCATGTCGATTTCGAACCGCATCTGGCGGGGTTTTATCGCGCCTGCGGCTTTCGGGCGACCGAAGCCGGGCTGATCGGGCTTTAGCATTAAGCCCATCCAAAAGAAACGGGCAGGGATCGCTCCCGGCCCGCTTCACAGAAAACCGGAAATCTCTACTTGAGAGCGTCGGTCACCGCGGTGCTGTAAGCGCCTTCCGGCTGCGCCTTGATGATCTTCTGATCAAGGAGCGCCTTCACCGTACGATCATAGGTCGTCATATCGAGCGCCGCGTCATTGGCATCGACGAGCTTTGACACCTCGCCGACCATGTAAAGCTGATGCGCCAATTCGGCCGCGCCGGTTTCGTCCATCTCGACAACGATTTCGGCGGCTTCCTCGGGGTTCTTCAGCGCATAATCCCAGCCCTTCATCGAGGCGCGGACGAAGCGGGTATAGGCATCGACCTTGGCCGGATCGGCGAGGGTGTCTTCCATGACATAGAGACCGTCTTCGAGAAGGTCATTGCCCATTTCGGTATAGTTGAAAATGGTCAGGTTATCCGGCCCATAACCGGCATCGAGCGCCTGGCCATATTCATTGTAGCTCATCACCGAGATACAATCGGCCTGGCCCTGGATCATCGGCTGGATGTCAAAGCTCTGCTGGAGGACAGTGACGCCCTCGGGCGAGCCATCGGTCTTGATGCCTTCCTTGTTCATCCAGGCAAAGAACGGATATTCATTGCCGAAGAACCAGACGCCCAGCGTATGGCCGGGGAAATCAGCGACCGTGTTGATCTCCTTTTCCTTGGGGCAGATCATCATCAGGCCCGAGCGTTTGAACGGCTGGGCGATATTGACGAGTGGCACGCCGGTATCGCGCGCAGCAAGACCCGCGGCCATCCAGGTGACGATGATATCGGCGCCGCCGCCGGCGATCACCTGTTCCGGGGCAATGTTCGGGCCGCCAGGCAGGATGGTCAGGTCGATATTTTCCTCGTCATAAAAGCCCTTTTCCTTGGCGACAAGATAGCCGGCGAACTGAGCCTGCGTGACCCACTTCAACTGAAGCGTCAGCGCATCGGCCGCAAAGGCGCTCGGCATGGCCGCAAGTGCCATGGTGCCGGCGAGAAGGCCCATAATAATCGTTTTCATATGTCGTTCCCTTTTCCCTGTTCTCAACTTACGCCCGTCCACCACGGACCGACGGATGCCAGAAGGTGACGCCCCTTTCGATGAGGGCGAGCACCCCGTAGAAGGCGGATCCCGCGACCGCGGCAACAGCGATCTCCGCCCAGACCAGGTCGATGGCGAGACGCCCCACCCCGGTCGAAATTCGGAAGCCCATCCCCACAACAGGCGTCCCGAAGAATTCCGCTACGATTGCGCCGATCAAGGCCAGTGTCGAGTTGATCTTGAGGGCATTGAAAATAAACGGCCCCGCAGCGGGGAGGCGCAGTTTAAGCAGCGTCTGCCAATAGGAGGCAGCATAGGTTCGCATTAGGTCGCGCTCGATATTCGAGGCTGCATTGAGCCCCGCCACCGTATTGACCAGCATGGGAAAGAACGTCATCGCGACGACCACGGCGGCCTTCGATTGCCAATCGAAGCCGAACCACATGACCATGATCGGCGCGATGCCGATGATCGGCAGGGCCGACATGAAATTGCCGATTGGCATCAGGCCGGCCTTGAGGAAAGGCGAGCGATCGACGGCAATGGCGACGACGAGCCCGGCAAGGCAGCCCATGATATAGCCGGGAATGACCGATTTCACGAATGTCTGGACGAAATCGGCCCAGAGGATCGTCCCCGAATTGGCCAATTGCGCGCCGATGGCTGACGGCGCTGGCAGGATCACGGGCGGCACATTAGCCCCGCGCGCAATCACCTCCCACATGACGAGCAACGCCACCCCGAACACGGCCGGAATGAGCAGCCCCATCGACCGGCGCGGCACCGTGCCCTTGCGGATTTCGCCCGAAAGCTGATCGACGAACAGCCAGGCAAAGGCCCAGGCCGCGCCCATGCCAAACCAATAATGGCCGGGCATAGCAGTCCCGCGCGGCAAGGCCAGCACCAGCGCCGTCGCAATCAGCACGGCGGCGAGACCATCGAGCCAGAAATTGACCGGCCGAAACACGAACCGCACTAGGGTCAGCGCCCCAAGGCCGAAGGCAAGTGTCAGCAAGATCTGTGCATCCGCAGAAAGCGCCGCGCCGACCAGCCCCAACAGCGCCATGCCGCCAGCAAGGCCTGCCAGCACAATTTGCAACAGTGTCAGCCCGCTCTTCATGCCCGCACCCCATTGCGCGCATTGACGAACTTTTCAGCCGCACCGACGATCGCCACCAGCACAGCCGCCAGCCCCGCCGCAATGAACAAAGCCGCCCAGATCTGAATGGTTTGTCCATTATAGGAGCCGGTAAGCAGCCGCACGCCAAGCCCGCCACCGGCGGCATTGGAGAGTTCAGCCACCACCGCGCCGATCAGTGAAATGGCAATGCCCACCTTCATCGAGGCAAAGAGCATCGGCAGCGCCGCCGGCCAGCGAAGCTTCCAGAACACCTGCCACGGATTTGCATCATAGGTCCGCATCAGATCGAGCTGAATGGCCTCCGGCGAGCGCAGCCCCTTCACCATGCCGACAACGACCGGGAAGAAACTCAGATACATCGAAATCAGCGATTTTGGCACGAGCCCCGTCAGCCCGATCGCGCCGAGCCCCACGACGACCATCGGCGCGATGGCGAGGATGGGAATCGTCTGGCTGGCAATGATCCAAGGCATCAGCGAGCGATCTGCCGCATCGTTGTGAATGATCGCGACCGCAAGAATGACCCCGAGCCCCGTGCCGAGCACAAAGCCGAGGAGGGTCGCCGACAGCGTGATCCAGGCATGGAGCGCGAGCGACCGCCGCGAGGTAAATTCGAGCCCCATCGTCGCATTCCAGATCTCCGAAAACACCTGATGCGGCGCCGGAAGGATCGGTTTGTCCTGCGCCCAGGTCTGCTGGGCGAATTCGAGGAACGGCACATTGGTGAGATTGGCGCGGCCATTGAGAATGGTCTGCCAGGGGGCGTTCATCCATATGGCGGCCGCGTACCAGAAAACGAAGATGGCGAGCAGAATGGTGAGGATAGGGATGATGCGATTCATCGGCCAGCCACCACTATCGCCCCGCCCACCGGCCCACCCCTCGCCCCTTGTGGGAGAGGGGCAGAATAATCTGCGTTCAGCAGATTATTCAGGGTGAGGGGTATTCTTTCCTCCGCAGGGGAACGCGTTAAACGCAAGAAAGAATACCCCTCATCCGCCCTTCGGGCACCTTCTCCCACAAGGGGAGAAGGGAGGCCGATGGGTGGGAGCACGATGAGCCCCATCACACCACCTCCTCATAACTATGCCCAGCCCGCAACCCATCCCGCACCCGCGCCGCGATCGCCAAAAACTCCGGCGTCTCGCGAATATCGAGCGGCCGCTCGCGCGGCAGATTGCTCTCGATCACATCCGTCACCCGCCCCGGCCGCGGCGACATCACCACGATCTTCGTCGACAAATAAACCGCCTCGGGAATCGAATGCGTCACAAAGCAGATCGTTTTTTTGGTCCGGTCCCACAGCTTCAAAAGTTCAGAATTAAGGTGATCCCGCACGATCTCATCGAGCGCCCCAAAGGGCTCATCCATCAGCAAGAGATCGGCATCAAATGCCAGCGCCCGCGCAATCGACGCCCGCTGCTGCATGCCCCCCGAAAGCTGCCAGGGATATTTCTTCTCGAACCCCGAAAGGTTCACCAGATCCATCGTCCGCTTGATCCGCTCGGCCTGTTGAGCCTGCGAATGCCCCATGATTTCGAGGGGGAGCGCGATGTTCTTCTCGATCGTCCGCCAAGGATACAGCGCCGGCGCCTGGAACACATAGCCATAGGCCCGATCTTTTCGCGCATTCTCCGGCGTCTGGCCATTGATTCGCAGCGTGCCCGAGGTGGGCTGTTCGAGATCGGCAATCGTGCGGAGGAAGGTTGTCTTGCCGCAGCCCGAAGGTCCGATGAACGAAACGAAATCGCCCTTCTCGATGGTCAGGTTGACGTGGGACAGCGCCACGATGTCCCCATCGCCAGCGGGGAAGGTGAGGCCAAGGTTTTGGGCTTGAACGACGGGGGTCATAGTAAGGCCCCCTCTAGCGAAAACCCCACCATCAAACCCCCGTCGCCGGAATGCCCGTCCGCTCGACCTTGCGCGGCGCGACGATGTCCTTCCACTGGCTCAGCGCGCGATTGACCGCATTCTTCGCCTCGCGCGCCACGAATTTCCCGTGGCCCGGCTCCGCCTTCACCTCGTTCTCGACGATGGACACCTTACCCCGGCTCAGAACGAACCGCGGCATGCCCGTCACCTCAAAACCCTCGAACACGTTGTAATCGATCACCGACTGCTGGCTCTTCGCCGTAATCGTCTTCTTGCGCTTCGGGTCCCAGACGATCAGGTCGGCATCCGCCCCAACCATCACGGCACCCTTCTTGGGGTACATATTGAGAATCTTGGCGATATTCGTCGACGTGACGGCCACGAACTCATTCGGCGTCAGCCGCCCGGTATTGACCCCCGCCGTCCACAGCACCGGCAATCGATCTTCAAGCCCACCCGTCCCATTCGGAATTTTCGCAAAATTGCCGACGCCATTGCGCTTCTGCGCGGTGGTGAAGGCGCAGTGATCCGTCGCGACACACGACAGCGATCCCGCCTGCAAACCTGCCCAAAGCGAATCTTGATGCGCCTTGTTCCGGAACGGCGGCGACATCACGCGACGCGCCGCGTGGTCCCAGTCGGCGTTGAAATACTCGCTCTCATCAAGCGTCAGATGCTGCACCAGCGGCTCGCCATAGACGCGCATGCCCTTCTGCCGCGCCCGGCGAATGGCTTCATGCGCCTGCTCACACGACACATGCACCACATAAAGCGGCACGCCGGCCATATCGGCGATCATGATGGCGCGATTGGTCGCTTCGCCCTCGACTTCCGGCGGCCTCGAATAAGCATGGCCCTCCGGCCCATTATTGCCCTCGGCGAGCAGTTTCGCCGTCATTGCTGCAACGACGTCGCCATTTTCCGCATGCACCAGCGGCAGGGCGCCCAGCGCCGCGCAACGCTGGAACGAGGCGAACATCTCGTCGTCGTTCACCATCAGCGAGCCCTTGTAGGCCATGAAATGCTTAAACGAGGTAATGCCGCGATCGACCACCTCGGCCATTTCATCAAAAACCTGCTCGCCCCACCAGGTCACCGCCATGTGGAACGAATAATCCGCCGAAGCTTTCGACGTCTTGTTGTCCCACATCTGCAGCGCTTCAAGCAGCGACTGATCGGGATTGGGCAGGCAGAAATCGACGACCATCGTCGTGCCACCGGCAAGCCCAGCCCGCGTGCCGCTTTCGAAATCGTCGGCGGAATAGGTGCCCATGAACGGCATTTCGAGATGGGTATGCGGATCGATGCCGCCAGGCATCACGTAACAGCCGGTCGCGTCCAAAACTTCATCGCCCGACAGGTTCTGCCCGATCTCGACAATGACATCGCCATCGATTTTGACATCGGCGACATAGGAAAGATCCGCCGTGACGACGGTGCCGCCCTTGATAACTTTACTCATATCTTCGTTCCCTTGCAGTCTTATCAGCCCGCCCCGCACCCCTCAGCGCCTTGGCGAGCCTGTTGTTTTTATTCAGTGATTTCGGCCGTCTCCACCACCGCATGGAACAGCACGTCGCAGCCCGCCGCAGCCCATTCCATCGAAATCTCTTCCGCTTCATTGTGTGAGAGCCCACCAACACACGGACACATGATCATCGTCGATGGCGCCACCTTCGCCGCCCAGCAGGCATCGTGCCCGGCGCCGGAAATGATGTTCATGTGGCTGTAACCCAGTTTTTCTGCTGCCGAGCGCACGCGGCCCACCAGCGTCGGATCAAAGGTGACAGGATCGAAATGGCCCACAGCCTCGACCGAACACCCGACCCCGAGCTCCGCCGCAATCTCCGCCGCCTTGGCTTCGATCGTCGCGCGCATGCGGTCGAGCTTTTCCTGGCTCGGCGTGCGCAAATCGACCGTGAACACCACCGTCCCCGGCAACACGTTTCGCGAGTTGGGCGAGAATTTCACCTGTCCGACGCCCGCCACAGCCCCCGGCTGCTCGCCCATTGCCACGTCCTGCACCATCTCCATGATGCGGGCCATGGCGAGGCCGGCATTCACCCGCATGGTCATCGGCGTCGAGCCGGTATGGGCTTCCTTGCCCGTCAGGGTAAATTCGAGCCACCACAGCCCCTGGCAATGGGTGACGACGCCGATCTGCTTGTCCTCGGCCTCGAGGATCGGCCCCTGTTCGATATGATATTCGAAATAGGCATGCATCTTTCGCGCGCCGACCTCTTCGTCACCCACCCAGCCGATGCGCTTCAGCTCATCGCCGAACAGCTTTCCGTCCATGTCCTTGCGAGAATACGCATAGTCGAGACTGAGAACGCCCGCGAACACACCCGAAGCCACCATGGCCGGCGCAAAGCGCGCGCCTTCCTCATTGGTCCAGTTGGTCACGACGATCGGATGTTTTGTCTTGATGCCCAAATCATTCATCGAACGCACGACTTCGAGCCCTGCCAAGACGCCCAGTACGCCATCATATTTGCCGCCCGTCGGCTGCGTATCGAGGTGCGAGCCGATATAGACCGGCAGAGCATCCGGGTCGGTCCCGGCGCGCGTCATGAACATGGTGCCCATCTTGTCGACGCCCATGGTGAGCCCGGCCGCGTTGCACCAGCGCTGAAACAGCTCGCGGCCTTGCTTGTCGCTATCGGTCAGCGTTTGCCGATTGTTCCCGCCCGCAATCCCGGGACCAATCTTGGCCATGTCCATCAGGCTCTCCCAGAGCCGGTCGCCATTGATCCGAAGGTTCTCGCCGGGAGAGGTCATGCTTTTACTCTTTAGTCTCGTGGATAAGAAAAGGCCCCGCCATCGCAGCGCGAGGGCAGGGCCGGGAATGCTACTTCAGGCTTGGGAACGTAAACTCCGCTCCACCCTTGATGCCGGCGGGCCAGCGGGTGGTGACGGTTTTGAGCCGCGTATAAAAGTGAACCCCTTCGGGCCCATAGATGGAGTGATCGCCGAACAGCGATCGCTTCCAGCCGCCGAAGGAGTGATAGGCCACCGGCACCGGGATCGGCACGTTGATGCCAACCATCCCGACTTCGATCTTGTCGGCAAATTCACGCGCCGCGTCGCCGTCCCGGGTAAAAATCGCCGTGCCATTGGCATATTCATGCCCGTGGATCAGATCGACCGCTTCCTGAAAACTGTTCTTGCGCACGACCGAGAGCACCGGCCCAAAAATCTCTTCCTTGTAGATGGTCATGTCGGGGGTGACATTGTCGAACAGCGTGCCGCCGACATAGTAGCCGTTTTCATACCCCTGCAGCTTGAAGCCGCGGCCATCGACGACGAGCTCGGCGCCCTGTTCGACACCGAAGTCGATATAGCCGACGATCTTGTCGCGGTGCATTTTCGTGACCACTGGACCCATTTCGGCGTCCTTGTCGGTCGAGGGGCCGATCTTGAGGCTCTCGACGCGCGGCTTGAGCTTGGCGACCAGTGCATCGGCCGTCTTCTGACCCACCGGCACGGCCACCGAGATTGCCATGCAGCGCTCGCCGGCCGAGCCATAGCCCGCGCCCATCAGCGCATCGGCCGCCTGGTCGAGATCGGCATCGGGCATGATGATCATGTGGTTCTTGGCGCCGCCCAGCGCCTGCATGCGCTTACCGGCCTTGGTGCCGCGCTGATAGACATATTCGGCGATTGGGGTCGAGCCGACGAAACTGACGGCCTTCACATCGGGATGGTCGAGAATCCCATCGACCATTTCCTTGTCGCCATGAACGATATTAAGAATGCCCTCGGGGAGACCTGCTTCCATGAAGAGGTTCCAGATGAGGAGCGAAGCCGAGGGATCACGTTCGGAGGGTTTCAGGATAAACGCATTGCCGCAGGCGACGGCCGCCGGGAACATCCACATCGGCACCATGGCCGGGAAGTTGAACGGGGTAATGCCCGCAACGACGCCGAGCGGCTGGCGATCGGAGTAAGAGTCGATCGATGGCCCGACATTGCGCGAGAATTCGCCCTTGAGCAGTTGCGGAATGCCACAGGCAAAATCGACGCAGTCGATGCCGCGCGCGACTTCGCCCAGCGCATCGTCATGCACCTTGCCGTGCTCTTTCGAGATCTCGCGCGCGATATCGTCCGAATATTGATCGAGCAGCGCCTTGAACTTGAACATGACGCGCGCCCGCTTCATCGGCGGGGTATTGCCCCAGGCGACCTGCGCCTTGACCGAATTGGCGACGGCCGCATTCAGCTCGTCGAGGGTCGAGAGCGGCAGTTCGGCGCTCTGCTCGCCCGTTGCGGGATTGAACACGGGGACGCGCCGCGTCGAACTCGATGTGTAGCGCTTGCCGCCTACGGCATTCTCGATGATCTGCATTTTGGCCGCCCCTCCTTGGGAACAAAAATTCTATTTTAGAGTGTGTAGAATATTTGTTCCATTTCACTCAAGCGTTTTGAGGATCCCTGCAAGCTTGGTGACGATTTCGTCGATCTGGCTTTCCGAAACGATCAGCGGCGGCGAGAGCGCGATGATGTCGCCCGTCGTGCGAATGAGAAGCCCCTGTTCGAACGCCTTGAGGAAGGCCGAGAAGGCGCGCTTGGTCGGTTGCCCCGCAATCGGCTCGAGCTCGATGGCGCCGACAAGACCGATATTGCGAATGTCGATCACATGCGGCAGGCCCTTGAGCGAATGCAGCGCCGCCTCGAATTTCGGCGCCAGTTCCGCACCGCGGGTGAGAAGACCCTCTTCGCGATAGGTTTCGAGCGTAGCAAGACCCGCTGCCGAGGCGACGGGATTGCCCGAATAGGTATAGCCGTGGAAAAATTCGATGACGTGTTCCGGCCCGTTCATGAACGCATCGTGGATTTCTGCCGAAACCAGCACAGCGCCCATGGGGATGACGCCATTGGTCAGGCCCTTGGCGGTGACCATGATGTCGGGCACGACACCAAAATAGTCGGCGCCGAACGGCGTGCCCAAACGGCCATAGCCGGTGATCACTTCGTCGAAAATCAGCAGGATGCCGTGCTTCTTGGTGATATCGCGGAGGCGCTGCAGATAGCCCGGCGGCGGAATGAGCACGCCTGTCGACCCGGCCACCGGTTCGACGATAACCGCCGCGATGGTCGAAGCGTCATGAAGGGTGACAATGCGTTCGAGTTCGTCGGCGAGATCGACGCCGTGCTCCGGCAGGCCCTTCGAAAACGCGTTCTTGGCAAGGTTATGCGTATGCGGCAGATGGTCGACGCCGGTAAGGAGCGTGCCGAACATTTTCCGGTTGGTGACGATACCGCCGACCGAAATGCCGCCGAAATTGACGCCGTGATAGCCGCGTTCGCGGCCAATTAGACGCGTGCGCGAGCCTTCGCCCTTCACCTTGTGATAGGCGAGCGCCACTTTGAGCGCCGTCTCGACCGATTCCGAACCGGAATTGGTGAACAGCACATGGTCGAGCCCCGTGGGCGCGATGTCGATGATGCGATTGGCGAGTTCGAATGCCTTGGGATGTCCCATCTGGAAAGCTGGCGCATAGTCGAGTTCGGCGGCCTGGTTGGCGATCGCTTCGACAATTTTTGGCCGCGCATGGCCCGCATTGCAGCACCAGAGCCCGGCCGTCCCGTCGAGCACCTGGCGGCCGTCCGATGTCGTATAGTGCATGTCCTTGGCGGCCACGAACATGCGCGGCGCCTTCTTATATTGCCGGTTCGCCGTAAACGGCATCCAGAACGCGTTGAGATCGTTCGGCACGACGGTTGAAGTGGACACGGCGAAGTCGCTCCCTTGGCATGGTCCGGTCATTTTGCGCGGGCGCTTGACAGGGAAGCGCATTCGCCAGATTTTTGACCAGTTGGAAAAATGTTAGCACTCCTGTTCATTCCCGCAAGACGAAAATGGCGCCCAAAAACAAATCTCCAGCGTCACCGAAGGTGATCTCAGCGTCATCGAAGATGATCGCGCCAGCGTCATCGAAGGTGATGGCAACGGATGGCTCATCGCCCGCTCCGAAGCGCCAGCACAAGGCGGACGCCAAAGTCGCCACGGCCCCCGCAAAGCCGCGGCCGGTCACGCGCATCCAGCGCGAAAAACAGGACATCATTCTCGAAGCCGCGCTCGAGGTCTTTTCGGTCCACGGATTTCGCGGCGCAACGATCGATCAGATCGCCGAAGTGGCCGGTATGAGCAAACCCAACCTGCTCTATTATTTCCCGAAGAAGGAAGAGATCCATCGCCGCCTGATGTCAGAGCTCCTCGTCACCTGGCTCGCTCCCCTCGAAGAAATGCGCGCCGATGGCGATCCTTTCGTCGAGATCCGCTCCTATATCCGTCGGAAACTCGAAATGGCGCGCGATTTTCCCCGCCAAAGCCGACTCTTTGCCAATGAAATGTTGCGCGGCGCGCCGCACATCATCGATATGCTCGAAGTGGATTTGAAGGCCCTGGTCGAGGAAAAAGCCCAAGTGCTGCTCACCTGGATGGACCAGGGCAAGATTTCCCGCACCGATCCCTATCACCTGATCTTTTCGATCTGGGCGACCACCCAGCACTATGCCGATTTCGACGTCCAGGTGCGGGCAATCCTCGGCAAGGGCCGCGGCGGGGAAGGGCGGTTCGAGGATGCGGCAAGATATTTGGAGCAGCTCTTCTTGCACGGGCTGACGCCGAGGCCGAAGGGATAGCGTCTGGGGATCACCCCCTCCCAACCTCCCCCATCAAAGGGGGAGGTGCCGCTCCACTCTTGTGGCGCGATCCTACGGCAACCACCGGCAGATACCTCCCCCTTGATGGGGGAGGCTAGGAGGGGGTGATGTGAGCCCCGATGTGCCCTAACCAGCCCTACCCATCCAGCTCCGGATAATGCCGGAACAAATCACTCTCATTCGGCGCCAGCCGCCGCTCGCTCCGCAAATACGCCGCCACATTCGGCCGCGCCCGCACGCGCTCGCGCAAGTCCTCGACCCGCTCAAACTCTCCGCCGATCCGTCCCATCAGTTTGGGGAAGGCATAATGCAGCCCCTCCATCACCTGAAACAGCGAGAGGTCTGCATAGCTCAGCCGATCCCCGACCAGAAACTCAGGTCCCGCCGGATTGCGCGCCAAGATCGTCTCGAACCATTTTAGAAACTTCGGCACCCGCTCGTCGCAAAATTCCGCGGCCCGACGCCGCGCCTCCGGCTTCTGCTCCTCGTAATATTTGCCCATCCCTACCGGATGGTGCACGTCATGCCCCTCAAGCGCGAAGTCGGCGATGGTCAGTTGAATCTGATGCGTCCAGAGTTTGAGCCGCTCATCCCTCGGCGCCAGATCAAGCGTGCCGCCGAGATAAAACAGAATGGCGCTCGTCTGCCCGACCACCACATCGCCATGCCGCAGCACTGGCGGCGCAAAGCTCGGCGTAGCAATCTTCTCCGCCAGCGCCTCGATCACCCCGTCGCCCTCGACCCGCGCCATGTCCTCATAGGACACGCCCGCTTCTTCGAGCGCCAGCCGCACATATTCGCCCCGGCCCTGGATGCCGGTCCAATAAAAAAGTTCGTAAGTCATAGGCCCGAAATGCGCGGGGTTGCGAGCCGTTCCTTGACAGTTTTGCAGCGCTGTCCTTTCCTCACGGGCAGACCGTGAGGATTGGGCCATGCCCCAGATTGTTTCCGCCCATATGATGCTGACGCTCGACGGCTTCGGCACGGGGCTCAACCAGACGCGTGAAAGTCCGTTCGGCACCATCAATCCGCGTGACCTCGCGCGCTGGATGTTTGAAGACGGCGCCAACAATGCCGATGAGGTCAAGGCCGTCACCGATTACGGCGCCTTCATCATGGGCCGCAACATGTTCGCCGCCCCCGGCGAAACCGTTTGGGAAGACTCTTGGCGCGGCTGGATTTTGGCCGCCCGGCAAACTCAAGCCAATAACCCACCTCCGGGTCATCCCCGCGCAAGCGAGAAGCTCTTTTCCAGATCCAAGGGATACCCGCTTTCGCGGGAATGACGCAGTGGACGTTGGAAAACTCACTTCTTCCCAATACGACCCAAGTGCGTATCCTGAAAGCCGGTTTCCTTCTTGAGCCCATAGCCCAGCATGCGGTCCATGCCGATATGCGCCACCCAGATCGCCGCGATTCCAAAGGCGATCGGCCCGAACACAAAGCCGCTGGCCGCAACAAGCGCCGGGGTCACATAGGTATGGACGAGATTATAGCTCCACGCGCCAACGCGCGGTGACACCAGATAGCCGGCCATGAAGACATCGGGCACGAGAAACAGAACCGCGAAAACGATCCATGACTGGCCAAGCATGGCATAGGCGGTCACGCCAAAAACCACGGCCGCAAGGGCTTCGAGGCGGAGCAGCAAGGCGGTGCCCTTGATTGGGTTGGCGGCAGGCTGAGAAAGGGACATCGTCGTTCCGTCGATGGTCATGGCAAGCTCCTGTTCTGTTGAACAAGGTATAGTTCTCGCCATCCCCGTATAGAATTGACCAAATGTGGCGGCTGGCTATTCACTCTTGAATGCCTCGCTGACCCGTCCTGCAGATCAGCCCTTCGTGTGCTCACCTTGCTTTGGCCGCATCGCGGCATATCTAATGGAGCAACACCAAAGCGAAGGGGAGTGCCCCATGTCCACCAATCCGCGCCATTCCGTCGTCGCCTTGCGGGCTCAAATCCCCGAAACCGCGTTCACGGCCTCGACCCTCGGTACCGTGCGCGAAGGCAGCGGCGCCGTCATCAACGACAAGGGTCTCATCGTCACCATCGGCTATCTGGTCACCGAAGCCGAGGAAGTGTGGCTGACGACCCATGACGAGCGCGTCGTGCCCGCCCATGTCGTCGGCATCGACCAGGTCACCGGCTTTGGCCTCGTCCAGGCCATGGGCGATCTCGACCTGCCGGCCCTGCGGCTTGGCAGTTCGGCCGGCGCGCGTGTCAGCGATATCGGCCGCATCATCGACGGCGAGGGCGAAGAGGTCGTCAACGAGGTCGTCGCCCGCCAGGAATTTGCCGGCTATTGGGAATATATGCTCGACGAGGCGATCTTCACCTCGCCCTTCCACCCCTCTTGGGGCGGGGCCGCGCTGCTCGACAACAATGACAATCTCATCGGCATCGGCTCGTTGCGCCTCCAGATGATGAATGCCGGCGACACGACCGATATCAACATGGTCGTGCCCATCGATCTCCTCAAACCCATTCTCGATGATCTCGTCACGACTGGCCAGGCCGCGCGCGAGGCACGGCCATGGCTCGGCGTCTTTTCTGCCGAGCGCAACAATGGCGTCGTGGTGATGAACGTCTCCGATGGCGGCCCGGCCGATACAGCTGGCCTCAAGAGCGGCGACATCATTTCCGAACTCGACGGCGAGGAAATCGAAGGCCTCGGCGATTTTTACCGAAAACTCTGGGCCAAGGCTCCGGCCGGCTCCGAATTCGCCCTCCGCATCGTCCGCTCCGGCCGCGAATCCTGGGTCCGCGTCAAAACCGCCGACCGCAACGATTTTCTGGTCAAGCCGCAACTGCAGTAGAGCTGGTGGAGCGCGAAGCGCACCTCTCCCTCTGGGGGAGAGGTCGCCGCAACGCGGCGGGTGAGGGGGCCTTAATCCAGCCCCTTGATCTCCAGATGATCAAGCCCGAGCGCACGTCGTTTCCGCGCGCTCATCTTTGCCGCGATAATCTGGTGCGCCTCGACCACATAGGCTTCCACCTCGTCACCCGTCAGCGGGCTATCGACCGAAATCGCCACCCAACCCGCCCGCGCAAAATAAGGCGCCGGTCGGATTCCTGGCATCTCGGTGAGCAGATCGAACGACATCTCCGACACCTTGCACCACACCTCGCCGGGGTCGCGATCGAGCAGCGCAAAAATCTTATCCCCGACCTTGGCGACCGAATCGTCACGCCATTGCCGCACCACGGAAACGGCGGGCAGGCGCGCGACGAAGGCTTCGAAGCCCGGCCGGGTCATGATAGTGAGGTAGGGGGTGCTCAATGTTAACGGACTGCTAACAGAAACGGCGCAGCGGATAACCGCTACGCCGTGAAAAAATGCTACTCGGCAGCCACGCCCAGCCCGATCGGGCAAGAGACGCCGGTGCCATTCAACCCGCAATAGCCGTTCGGGTTCTTGGCGAGGTATTGCTGGTGATAGGTCTCGGCATAATAGAACGGACCAGCCTCACCAATTTCCGTCGTGATCGGACCTAAGCCCTTTTCACGCAAGGCATTTTGGTAAGCGTCCTTGCTGCGGGCGACGATGTCTGCCTGCTCGGGCGTCGTCGTATAGATGGCAGACCGATACTGGGTCCCCACATCATTGCCCTGCCGCATGCCCTGGGTCGGATCGTGCTCTTCCCAAAAGGTTTTCAGCAGTGTTTCCAATGAGATAGCCTTGGGGTCATAGACCACCTTGACCGCCTCGGTATGCCCAGTCTTGCCTGAACATACCTCTTCATAAGAGGCGTTCGGCGTATGTCCGCCCTGATAACCCACGGCGGTCACGTAAACGCCCGGCAGTTTCCAGAACAGCCGCTCGGCGCCCCAGAAGCAGCCGAGCCCGAAATAGACGGTCTCGAACCCCTCGGGATAGGGGCCTTTTAGGCTCTTGCCATTGACGAAATGTTCAGGTGCCACAGGCATTTCCACCGTCCGGCCCGGCAGGGCCTCAGCAGCAGAAGGAATAGATGTCGGCTTGGTGCGGAAGAACATGAAATGCTCCTTTCGCCCCATGATATGGGGATTTGCGGGTCTCTTTTGTAGGCTCAGATTTCTTCGGCGCGCAAAAACCGTTCACGACGTGGCGAGCGGCCCAGCAGCGCAAAGAGAATGCCGGGCAAGCCGATGACGGCAAAGGCCGGATAGGTCAAAAGCACATCGAGCGCATTGTCGAGCAGCGTCGCGAAGAACCGGCTATGCAAAAATTGTCGAAGCGCATCAAGGTTTTGCGCGCTGACCTGCATCCACACATCGCCCAGAGACGTGAAGGTGGCGACATTGCTTGCCAATGTCTTTGTGCCATCGATGACCAGCAACACCAGTGCAAGCCCGATGAGCCATGTGCCTATGATACGCAAGGCTATCCGCATTTACCCCGTCCCGTGCTCGCGGGCGGCGACCGCTCCGCCCCTGCACTCAATGATTGTGCCACGTCCTGCCTTCGCTCCACAAGAGATTGGCGCCATATCGAAAAACATGGGTAACAGGTCCAATCTCTGGCTTGCGCCCGCAAAGTTCATCGCTATATTGCGCCACGCTCGCAACGGCCCAACGTGGTCGCGCGCAGTCCGGTTCCGGACCTGCCACGGCGATGCGGAGAGATGGCCGAGTGGTCGAAGGCGCACGCCTGGAAAGTGTGTAGGCGGGTAACCGTCTCGAGGGTTCGAATCCCTCTCTCTCCGCCAGTTTTCCCAAGACCTTCGGAAACGTTTAAACGCTCGTAGATCAGAGCTCTTCGTAACGCCTTACTGCTTCGGGGGAGGCGTGGCGCAAGTTGCGCTATTCTAGCGACGTTGCTGGAACCCCAAGTCATAGGACGCTGCACGATAGCCAGAATGAACGATATAGTGCGCTGCGCGAGCGCACCGTCGACAGCTGTGCCATGCTCAATCGCTTCCCATATTCAGGAAATCGATCTTCTTTAGTCTATAGAATTAGTGGATATTGAAGGCTAACGTTCTCTCCATCACTGATCGGATGGAAAGACATGCAGCAGAGCCGTCGAACCGCGACCCTTTTAATCGCATCCTCGCTTCTATCACTAGCAAGTTTCGGCCTGGTGCACGCCCAGGAAAGCGCTCCACTTCTCGCCGACGTTCCGGCGGGCACGAAGCTCGTGGTGGGTGACCCGCAGACCAAGGTGGCGCTGCAGCTTTCCGGTCTCATCGACGAGATTCCCTTCGAGATCGAATGGACCAATCTCAGCGGTGGGCCGCAGACCTCGGAAGCCTTCCGGGCGCGGGCGCTCGATGTTGGCTCGGTGGCTGAAATTCCATCGATCTTTGCCAACTGGAATGACCTGCCGGTCCGCAACATTGCCTATCGCGAACGCGAAGATCCTATCGGCCATCCGATCTATCGGTTCGGCATCGCCCCAGGCGTGGACGTCAAGACTCTCGCCGACTTCCGCGGCAAGCGCATTGCCTTTAGCCCCGGCCAGGCCCAGGGCGCTTTGGTGCTGCGGGCTCTACAGGCGGCGGGGCTGACGCGCGACGACGTGACCCTGGTCGAACTGCCGAGTACGGGCGATGTCTATCCTGTGGCACTTGCCAGCCATCAGGTCGATGTGGCGCCGATCGGTGGGGTCTATATCCGGCGTTATGTGAACCAGTATGGCGCTGATGGCGCGACGGTGATCGAGCACGGGCTGCGCGATGATCCGAGCCATCTCTACGCACCGCAATGGGTGCTGGACGATCCGGCCAAGGCCGCGGCGCTGGCCGTCTATGTCGGCTTCTGGGCCCGCGCCACGCAATGGGTCAATGAGAACCCCGAGGCGTGGGTCGAGGGCTACTATGTTGGGGATCAGGGCCTGAGCAAGGAAGACGGCGAGTATCTCGTCGAGCTCGTGGGTAATCAGATCATCCCCGATAACTGGGACGAGGTCGTCGCCCGCCATCAGAAGACCATCGACCTCCTGGGCGCCGAGCTCGGCTACGAGCCCTTCAGCGCCGAGAACATCTTCGACCGCCGCTTCGAAACAATCGCCGCCGCAGCCCTAAGCGCCAAATAGACTTCCCTGAACCTGGAGTTCCGCGATGACCGATGTGACCAGCAGCCATAGTGGAAGGCTCGATGTCCTCGACCGGGAGAGACCGGCGAGCTATGCCCCGCCGACCAGCTTCCGCCCACCAGCCTTTGTCGAAAACTCGCCCCGGCGCCGCCGGCGCCTGGGGCCGGGTCCGGCCATTCCCTTCGGTCTCCAGATCGGGCCTCTCGCCCTGGTGTTGATCTGGACTGCGGCGTCGGCGTTCGGGCTGCTCGATCCGCGCATCCTGCCGGCGCCATGGGCAATTGTTGGCACCTTTGGTGATCTTATCGCCGATGGGCGGCTGCAATCGAACTTCCTTACCTCGTCGGTACGAGCGCTGCTGGGATTGGGGTTCGGCATCGTCATCGGTCTTCTGCTTGCGGTCATCTCCGGACTTTCACGGGTTGGAGAGGCCTTCATCGATGGGCCCATCCAGATCAAGCGCGCCGTACCGACACTCGCCATGATCCCACTCCTGATGCTGTGGCTGGGGATCGGCGAGACCATGAAGGTTACGATCATTACGCTTGGCGTCGTCGTGCCGATCTACATGCACACGCATAATGCGCTGCGGGCCATCGACGAGCGCTATGTCGAACTCGCTGAAACGTTGCGCATGAGTCAGCGTGATTTCCTGTTGCAAGTCGTGCTGCCCGGTGCAGTGCCTGGCTTCCTCCTGGGTTTACGGTTTGCCGTCACGCTGTGCTGGGTTTCGCTGGTGGTGGTCGAGCAGATCAATGCCACCTCGGGCCTCGGCTACATGATCGAACTCGCCCGCACCTATGGTCAAACCCAGATCATCATCGTTGGGCTCGTGGTTTATGCCGTCCTCGGCCTTGCCTCCGACGGCGTCGTCCGTCTGCTTGAAAGGAGACTGCTGTCATGGCGCCGCACGCTCGCTCATTAAAGGCGGTTGAAGTCCGCCGGCTGACCCGCCGCTTTGGCGACGTCACCATCCTCGACGACCTCGACCTCGACATTGCCCAGGGCGAATTCGTGGCTCTTTTAGGCAAGAGCGGTTCAGGTAAGAGCACATTCCTGCGTGCACTGGCCGGGCTCGACTACGAGGTGGACGGCACCGGGTCACTCCGAACGCCGGAAAAGCTCTCCGTCGTGTTTCAGGATGCGCGGCTCCTGCCTTGGCGCAACGTGATCCAGAATGTCACGCTGGGCCTTGGTGGGGCAGGACGTGAGCCTGGCCGAAAAGCTCTTGAAGAGGTAGGGCTCGCAGGTCGCGAAACGGCCTGGCCGATCCAGCTTTCCGGCGGCGAACAGCAGCGCGTGGCGCTGGCCCGTTCGCTGGTACGGGAGCCCGCATTGCTCCTGGCCGACGAGCCTTTTGGGGCGCTCGACGCGCTGACGCGGCTCAAGATGCACGACTTGCTCCGCGAGCTCTGTGCGCGCCACCGGCCGGCAGTGCTCCTCGTCACCCATGATGTCGACGAGGCGATCTCTCTGGCCGATCGCATTCTGGTGCTCGACCAGGGCCGCTTGGTGGAAGACCTCAAGGTCGACATCAAGGGCCGTCGCAGCCACAGCGATCCACGCTTTGGTGCCATCCGATCCCAATTGCTGTCGCGGCTTGGCGTCGACGTCGACGACCGAAGCGCTGCCTAAACGAAAGGACACTGAAATGAGTGAGAAAAGACAGCTCAAGCTCGGCGCCTTTATCATGGCGACCGGACACCATGTTTCGGCCTGGCGGCATCCAGCCTCGCAAGCCGATGCAGGACACAATATCGACCACTATAAGGACCTGGCTCAGACTGCCGAGCGCGGCAAGTTCGATCTCGTCTTCGTCGCTGACAGTCCGGCGGGGTGGGAGCGTGCCAAGGATCCGGAAGCGCTGCGACGCTCAAGCCAGGGCGCGCATTTCGAACCGATAACGCTTTGGGCAGCCCTGTCGCAGGTGACGAGCCATATCGGCTTTGTGGCGACGGCATCCACCACCTACGAGGATCCCTATCTCCTCGCGCGAAAATTTGCCTCGCTCGATCATATCAGCAAGGGTCGGGCTGCCTGGAACGTGGTGACAACCGGGGCCGACGTCTCCAAGAATTTTTCCATCCCAGGACATCCCGCCCATGCGGATCGTTACGAGCGCGCCGAGGAGTTCGTCGATCTCGTCAAAGGGTTGTGGGATTCCTATGAGGACGATGCTTTCGTGCGCGACAAGGCAAGCGGCGTCTATCTCGATCCCGATAAAATCCACCAGCTCAATCACCAGGGCAAATTCTTCACCGTCAGCGGTCCGCTCAATGTCGCGCGTCCCGTGCAGGGCTATCCAGTAATCGTGCAGGCTGGTGCCTCCGAGCCGGGACGTGAGCTCGCGGCCCGGACCGCCGAAATGATCTTTACCGCCAATCAGACCCTTGAAGATGCGCAGGAATTTTATTCGGACGTGAAGGGCCGACTTGGTCGCTACGGCCGAAGCACCAATGAGCTCCTCATCAGTCCTGGCATCTTCCCCGTGCTCGGCGGCACCGAGAAGGAGGCGCAGGAAGAGTATGACTATATCCAGTCCCTCATCCACCCCTCGATCGCCTGGACAATTCTGGAGCGCCAGTACAAGGGCATCGATCTTTCGGGATATTCGCTCGACGACCGCGCTCCGCCATTGCCGCAGAACACCGAGCTCAACAAGAGCCGGCTCAAGCTCGTAACCGATCTTGTCGAGCGCAATAACCTGACTCTTCGGCAGCTTTATCTGGCGGTTGCGGGCGCTCGTGGACACCGCACTGTCGTCGGTACGCCCGAGCAAGTTGCCGATGCGATCCAGGATTGGTTCGACAACGGCGCCGCGGATGCTTTCAACATCATGCCGCCCATTCTGCCGACCGGCCTTAGCGACTTTGTCGATCAGGTTGTCCCGATCCTGCAGAGAAGAGGGATTTTCCGGACCGAGTATGAGGGCCAGACACTGCGCGAAAATCTCGGACTGTTGCGTCCGGCCAACGGGCTTGCCCTGCCTGCCCTCCAGCGTAAGGCCGTCTAGAGACATGAGCACTCCCGAATTTCTTTGGTATATCCCCAATCAGGTGAACCCCGGCCATCGCGGCGAGCCCGTTGCCGTCGATCACAACAGCCTCGATATATTGACCGCGCAGGCCGAGGCGCTTGAGGACAATGGTTGGCATGGTGCGCTGATCGGAACCGGTTGGGGGCGGCCCGACACATTTACGCTTGCGACGGCATTGGCTGCGCGCACCCGGACCTTCGAACCGTTAATCGCCATCCGGCCCGGCTATTGGCGCCCGGCCAATTTCGCGTCTGCGGCGGCGACGCTCGATCACCTCACCGGTGGGCGGGTGCGGATCAATATCGTGTCGGGTCAGGATAAACTGGCCGCCTATGGCGACAGCGAAGGTGACCAAGCGCATCGCTATGCGCGGACCAAGGAATTCATGAGGCTCGTCCGGCGGCTTTGGACGGCGGAAAACGTCACCTTTGCCGGTGAGCATTTCTCGGTGACCGACAGCACCGTTGTGCCACGACCGATCGTTCGAGGCGATCGCAAACATCCCAAGCTTTACTTTGGCGGGGCGTCCGAAGCCGCGGAGCGCGTGGCGGCCACTGAAGCCGATGTGCAGCTTTTCTGGGGTGAACCGCTCGAGGGCATTGCCGAGCGCATCGCTCGGCTCAAAGCGCTCAGTCTCGAGCTCGATCGCGACCTGCCGCCGCTCAAGTTTGGGCTGCGGATCACCACTTTGGTGCGTGACACGACCGAAGAGGCCTGGCGGGATGCCGAGGCCAAGGTGGCTGAAATGGCAAGGCATCAGGGTTTGGGGTGGCACGATCACAACCGCAAGGTTGCCGTGGGTCAGAAGCGGCTGTTGGATCTGCATGCTCGCGGCGAGGTGCTCGACGATAATCTCTACACTGCGCCAGGAAAATTCGGCGGGGGTGGCGCCGGAACAACCTGGCTCGTCGGTTCGGCCCAACGCGTCGCCAATAGCCTCAAGAAATATCGCGCCCTGGGTATCGATACGTTTGTGCTGTCCGATACGCCCTATCTTGATGAGATCAGACGTCAGGGCCGGCATCTGCTGCCGCTGCTCCGTAGCGTCCCGGCAGATAGAGATGCGCAGGAAATAGAGCCGGAACTAGTGAATTAGGCCTCTACAAGTGTGCCCGGGCTAAGTGCTTGCGCGCAGTTCCGCGCGCCTCCAGTGCTCTTCCAATGCCGCACAAAAAGCTTCGGGAACATCCAGATTGGCACAATGGCCACCTTTGGGAAGGTCAATCAGATCGATATTGGGCCGGTGGGCTAACCTGCGGATATCGTGGCGCAGCCGCAGGTTAACCGCATGATCCTTGCCGCCCCGAAGCACGAGCACGGGGCGATCGTAGCTGAGCGCATTGGCGATGAAGTCGTAGCGGCGCAGACCAGAGACAATTGCCGCGCCAGCCCCAACCTTGAATTGCCGTATGGCTGTCTCAATCGACTGTCGGCCAAACAAGCTTTGCGTCGTCGTTCGAGCGGTCAACCAAGCGGTCACGGGCGCGCCGGGCAAAAACGACAGGCGCAGGACGTGGGCCGCCTGCGCAGGCAATTGCATCGAAAAACAGGTGCCGAACAGCGCTAGGCTCTCCAGCCGATCGCTTTGCGGTGTTCCCAGGAGATGGAGAGCCAGGATGCCTCCGAGTGAATTGCCAACCCAGTGAACCTGCCCGGCATTGGCGTGCTCAAGTACAGCGAGGACGTCCTGCGCCATGGTGGCGATGGAAAAATCGGCGGCACGAATGGGTCCGGAGGGCACGCCCGAAGCTCCATGTCCCCTCAAGTCGGGCACGATCACCCGATGGCCGCTCTCGGCAAAACGCACTGCGTCATTGTGGAACTGCAGGCCGGACGATGCGAGACCGTGCACCAATACGATGTCGGTTGCGGAGCTTCGGCGGGGCACGTATTCCGCATAGGTCAGCGTAACGCCCGAAGCGCTGTCGAGACGATGCCTTTGAAGCATGCCGGAGGTTTCTATATGCACGGCTTCACGCTCTCTTTGCATAGAGTTAGGGGCGAGATCGGGCAGTTCGCAATCGGAACGGCCGATTGTTGTTCCCTTCTAAACCGGCGTAGAAGACAGCATGGAAGACTTTCACAGCGAGACCGACGGATCGCAGCGTCCCATAATTGTCTTTGATGCAATGTGCGTACTCTGCTCGGCCAATGCGCAATTTGTTCTCAACAACGATAGCCGCGGCCATTTTCTGTTGGCATCCATGCAGGGCGAAGTTGGCAGCGCAATCTACCGCAAGTTCGGTATCGATCCTTCTCAACCCGATACTATGGTGGTCGTGACTGGGGAGCGTGTTCGGCGGAACAGTGACGCTATTCTCTCCATTTATGAAGGCCTGGGCTGGCCGTGGCGAATGCTCTCGATTTTTCGGGTCATCCCCCGGTTTCTCCGCGATCCAATCTATCGCTTTATCGCGCGCAATCGCTACCGCATCTTCGGTAAGCGAGACGCGTGCTGGCTGCCGACACCGGATCAAGCCAAGCGTGTGCTTTAGACACTCGGTCAGATTGGTCGCCACCTTGCAGATCAAATGGGGAGCCGCTTTTGCGTAAACGCCTCGATATCGCAGTCGCGGGTGCAGGCCTGGGTGGCTTGGCGACTGCCCTGTTCCTTGCGCGGCAAGGGCACAGGGTCCAATTATTCGAGCGCTTCGAAACGCCCCAACCTGTCGGGTCGGGCCTCATGCTGCAACCAACCGGTCTGGCAGTTCTCGAGGCGCTTGGACTGAGCGAGGGTATCAACGCGCTGGGATCGCCGGTGGATCGGCTCGTCGGGACGGATTTTCGTTCGGGCCGAACGGTACTCGACGTCAGTTATCGCCCGCTGGGCGTTGATGTCCACGCCCTGGCGGTCCACCGCGCGGCGCTGTTCAGTGTTCTGCACGATGCGGTTGTGGCAGAGGGCATAGAAACATCGGTAGGCTTTGCCGTCACCGATATGTCCCGCGCCCGCTCCGGCTATTATCTCCACAGCGGCAATCGGCGCCAAGGCGCGTTTGATCTTATAGTTGATGCGACCGGCTCCTTGTCGCGCCTGCGCCAGTTCGCCCGGCACAAGCCAACAGCGCGTGCTCTCTCGTTCGGTGCGCTCTGGGCCACTCTGCCTTGGATCGACGAGGGTTTCGACCGGCGCGCGCTCGTGCAGCGCTATCGCAAGGCGAGCGTGATGATCGGCGTCCTTCCGGCCGGCAAGCAGGTTGCAGACGGCCAGACCTCGCAGCTTTCTTCTGGAGTTTTAAGACCGCTAACTATGAGGCCATCCGCAGCGCCGGTATTGAAGCCTGGCGGTCAGACGTTCGCAAATATTGGTTAGAGACGGAGCCGCATCTGGCAAATGTTGCGCATTTCGACCAACTCACTCTCGCCCGATATACGCACTCGACCCTCAAAATTCCCGCAGGCGATGGGATAGTTTTCATCGGCGACAGCGCGCATTCAACGAGCCCGCAATTGGGGCAGGGGGCCAATATGGCCTTGCTGGACGCAGCAGCGCTGGCCTGGGCAATGGACAGCACGAATGACATCCCCTCGGCGCTTGCCGCTTATGCGCAGATGCGGCGCTGGCATGTGCGGCTCTATCAGTTTCTCTCCAACGTGCTGACGCCGCTTTACCAGTCTGACAGCTCTATCTATCCGATGTTTCGCGATATCGGTGCCGGCAGCCTGGGTAAGATCGCACCGCTGCCGTGGCTATTGGCCAAACTAATCTCGGGGCAGCTTCTGCTGCCGCACAACCCTCTGCTTCTCTCTGAGAAAGCAGGCCGTGGTGAAGCACCCGGGCATAAGGTCGTTTGATTGAGGAGCGCTTCGGGCTGGGCGCCTTGGTGTTGTTTGGTCTGGCAGATAAATGAAAGATTTGGGACCGGCTTCGAATTCCGGACGCTGGCGCATTGTCGATGTGCTGCGCTCTGGTTAGGCTCCGAATCTGAAGCCATGAGATAATTAGAAGTGCGTGAGTAGCGCCAATAGATGGAGACGGCCGTGATGGGGGAGTCAGTTTACCCAATCGTTCAGAAAATCTCGAACCAGGTCGGGGAGACGCTGGGCGCACAGGTGGGCGAAACCGTCGAGCGCTGCCTGGTCGATATGCTGACAAAGACCGTCACGCATCTGCCCGACGGGACGGCGTTCGTCATAACGGGCGATATTCCGGCAATGTGGCTCCGGGATTCCACGGCACAGCTGGCGCCATTCCTGCATTTTGCGCATCAGGATGCCGGGCTGGCCGATCTCATTGCCGCCGTATCCAGTCGCCAGCTCGACTATGTTCTGCTCGATCCTTATGCCAATGCCTTCAACGCCACCGATAATGCTGCAGGGCATAAGGACGTCTTTCCCCAGTCGCCTTGGGTGTGGGAGCGCAAATACGAAATCGACTCGCTCGCCTATACGATCCAATTGGCCTACGACCTGTGGGCGACAACGGGCAGAACCGACCATCTAAAAAGCTTCGAGGCGGTAGCGAAGGTCGTCATCCAAACATGGCGGACAGAGCAAGACCACGAGCGCAATTCGACCTATCGCTTCGAGCGTGTGGACTGTCCGCAGAGTGATACGTTGACGCGCGAAGGTTTAGGGCCGATCACGGGCCATACCGGAATGACCTGGGCGGGCTTCAGGCCGAGCGACGATGCCTGTGTCTACGGCTACAATATTCCCGGCAACGCCTTTGCTGTAGTCGCGCTGCGCGACATTGCAGAAGTGGCTGTCACAGTTTTTGGAAACGACAACCTTGGGCGGGACGCCGACCTCCTCCGGGAGGAAATCGAGAAGGGCATCGAGCGTTTCGGACTGGTGGAGGCCGATGGCAAAGACCTGGTCTATGCCTACGAAGTCGACGGTCTTGGCAATAGTCTACTGGCCGACGACGCCAATGTGCCGAGCCTACTCTCGCTGCCCATGCTGGGTTGGTGCACCGCAACTGACCCAATCTATCTGGCGACCCGCTCCCGCATCCTTAGCAAGGCCAACCCGTATTTCTATGCCGGGAAGGCTGCGTCTGGGATCGGCAGCCCGCATACGCCACCCGACCAAGTGTGGCCCATTGCCCTCGCCGTACAGGGGCTGACCTGCGACAGCCCCGCTGAAAAGCGTGGCTTGCTAGACCTGCTGCTCGCAACCGATGGGGGCACTGGCCTTATGCACGAATCCTTCCATGTCGATGATCCCACAACATTCACGCGACCATGGTTCTCCTGGGCCAATGCCATGTTTTGCGAACTCGCACTGGACGTTGCCGGCCTACGCAGCTATCGCCGTTCCGCTGTCCGTTAGGAAGTACAACGGTACTGGCGGATAAACAGCGCAACAGATCGCAAGAGGGCGGGAATTGAAACTTTGCTGCTCTTTACGCAGGGTTTGACCGGCTTTTAATGAACCGTCCGCGTCCCTCTAATCCTGCGCTGTTGGCTTGACGACGATGCTGCCGGTCGCCGGCATGGCCGAAGAGATTGGCTATAGTTCCCACAGCGCACTTTCGGTCGTACGCCGCGGATGGCCCCGGGCGAGCTGCGATAGCAGAGGGGATTAGAAAAGCGGAGTCCCCGCACCTGAACAGGAGGTAGTGTATCTGGGGGCGTTGGAGGGTTGTCTCAGACTGACCCGCACGAGCTTCCCAAAAACAGTCTTGGAGTCGCGATGTGCCCTCGTGGCAAAATAGCGGCGTCATCGGATCAATTGCCTTGCGTTGTCGCGGGGACTTACTCCTAGACCAAAGGCTGGGCGACGGCCGATAGCGCGCCGACCGATCCGATTTACGGCCCTTCGGGCGGCATCTATATGCCACTCTCTGGAACGCGCCCGAGAAGGTCTTTTACAGTCTTTGAGGATCTGGGACGCGACGCCCAAAGGGCGTCGCAAGACTATTTCGAAACGCCGATGTAGGTTCTGGTCGCCGTCAGGATCTGCTCTGAAACAGCTTCGGAATCAGAGATGCGGGCCAGAACTAGGGCGCCGATCATGGTGGCCCATTTCCCGAGTGCCTCGGCATTCAACTCGTTTTCGCCGTCTTCGCGAGACACCGTGAATTCCTCGATCTGCCGGTGGATGGCGTTACTCATGACGCTGCGGGCCTGCGGGTCGGCGCGGGCGACTTCAGAACCGAGAGCTGCAAAAACACATCCCTTGCCCGGATTATCGCGATGGAGCTTGGTCAGATAGTCGTCTGCAAAGGCATCTACGCAATCGGCCGAAATCAGGCGCGACTTTCCAGAGCCTTCCAACGCCAAGGCGAGCGCTTCGGCAACGAGCGCCTGCTTGTTCGGGAAATGCCGCGGAAAGCCGCCATGGGTGAGGCCAGCCGCGTCCATGATCTCGGCGACGCTGACCCCTTCCAGCCCGCGTTCGCGAAACAGTTCTGCTGCTGCAGTGACAATGGCGGCGCGGCTCGTCGCCTTCTGTTGCTGACTTGTTCCCATGACCGGCCACTCCTGTGTTTCGATGTTTTAGATGATCACCATCATCTTGACAATCAAGATGATGGACAACATCTTGATTGCGACACTCGGGTCAATTTCCAGCAGGTATAACTATGTCCACTGCACTTATCACTGGCGCCTCAAGCGGCATCGGCGCGGTATACGCGCGGAGGTTTGCCAGTCGCGGCCACGATCTGGTTCTTGTCGCGCGCACCACTCAGAAGCTCGAAGACCTAGCCGCAGAGTTACGCGCGGCATATGGCGTCAAAGTAGAATTCCTCACCGCTGACCTTATCAATGCCACACAGCGGCAGACGGTCGAGAACCGGCTACGGGACGGATCGCCCATCGATGTGTTGGTCAACAATGCCGGCGACAATATTGCCGGCACTATCGCTGAAACGAAGCCTGTCGATCTTGAAAAGCTGGTGACGCTCAATGTGACCGTGCCAACTCTTTTGGCAGCGGCAGCGGCAAGCGGGATGGCCCGGCGGGGTACGGGGACGATCATCAATATCGGTTCCGTCGTCGGCTTCATGCCCGAGCACTTTTCGGGAATCTATGCTGCGACCAAGTCTTATATCTTGACCCTCTCGCAATCTCTTGCCACCGAGCTTGGGTCCGAGGGTGTTCACGTGCAGGCCGTGGTGCCCGCAGCGACACGCACGGCGATCTGGGAGCGGAGCGGGGTGGACGCAAACACACTGCCCAACCTGATGGAGGTCGATGATCTCGTCGATGCGGCACTGGTTGGCCTCGATCGCAAAGAGCTCGTGACCATTCCGCCGCTTGGCGACGAGGCACTGTGGCAGAATCTAGAAAGCGCCCGTCATGGACTCTTGGGCGGTCTCGGCGGCACAAAGCCGGCCGAACGCTATCGTTTGCAAAAGTGAGGGTACGCCCATGAAAACGGTAATAGTGACCGGAGCTTCATCCGGCATCGGCCGAGCCACCGCTGAAGCGCTTGCGAAAGCGGGTTTCACGGTCTTCGGTACTAGTCGGAAGACGGGTGGGATTTCGCCTGCCGGATTAGAGATGCTCACCTGCGATGTAACCGACGATGCTTCCGTAAAGGCTCTGGTAGACACCGTCCTTGAGCGCGCAGGCCGGATCGATGTCGTGGTGAACAATGCCGGCGTCGGCCTCCTCGGTGGGGCGGAGGAGTCTTCTATCAGCCAAGTTCAGGCGCTCTTCGACGTGAACCTCTTTGGCGTTCTGCGGATGACCAACGCGGTGCTGCCAACCATGCGTAGGCAGAGACAAGGCCGGATCATCAATGTCAGTTCAGGTCTCGGCTTCGCGCCTGCGCCTTATTCGGCCCACTATGCGGCGACCAAGCATGCATTGGAGGGTTATTCGGAATCGCTCGACCATGAAATCCGCGCCTTCAACGTCCGGGTCTCCCTGATCGAACCCGCTTACGTGCGCAGCCCATTCGACCAAAACTCGCTCGAGCCGGACAGGAAGCTGCCGGAATATGACGAGGCACGTTCGAGAGTTCTTGGCTTCGTTCAGGATGTCATGCCCACGGCGGATACACCTGAAATGGTGGCTGAGGCAGTGCTGAAAGCGGCGACGGACAAGGATCAGAAGCGTCGCTACACCGTCGGTAAAGTTGCCGGACAGATCAGCCTCCTGCGGCGGCTGATGCCTGCAAAAATCTTCGACAAAGCCCTGCGCCAGCAATTGCGCCTTCCCGCGTAATTCCAGACAGGACATCCATGCCATGTACGCCTATTTTGTCGATGCCTACAAAAAGGGCTCGCTCCTCCGTCTAAGGGAGGCACCAGAGCCAGACGTTGGGCCCAACGATGTGCTGGTGCAGGTTCATGCCGTCAGCCTTAACCTCCTCGACTCCAAGATCCGCGACGGTGAATTTAAGCCCATTCTACCCTACAGGCCGCCCTTTATCGCCGGCCATGATGTGGCGGGCACCGTCCTTCGGGTTGGCGCCCAAGTGCGAAAATTCAACGTCGGTGACGAGGTCTATTCGCGGCCGAGCGATGGCCGCATCGGCACTTTTGCAGAACGTATTGCCATCGACCAGAAAGACCTGGCGCTCAAGCCCAAGACCCTGAGCTTTGCCGAGGCCGCCTCGGTTCCACTCGTAGGCTTGACCGCCTGGCAGGCATTGGTCGATCGGGCAAACCTCAGATCTGGCCAGAAGGTCTTTATCCAGGCCGGATCTGGCGGGGTCGGTACGTTCGCCATCCAACTCGCCAAGCATCTTGGCGCCAAGGTCGCCACGACGACGAGCGCTGCCAATGGTGAGCTTGTGCGGAACCTTGGCGCCGATGTGGTGATCGATTATCGCCAGCAGGACTTCGAGAAGGAGCTCTTGGGCTACGACGTGGTGCTCAACAGTCAGGATACGAAAACGCTGGAAAAGTCCTTGCGCGTTCTCCGCAGGGGTGGTGTCGCCGTTTCCATTTCCGGTCCGCCCGATCCCGCTTTCGCCAAGCAGAAGAAACTCAATCCGATCATCGGATTGGTATTTCGACTGCTCAGCAGAGGCATTCGCAAAAAGGCCCAGCAGGCCGGCATCCGCTATACGTTTCTTTTTATGAACGGCAGCGGAGCGCAGCTCGAACAGATCACCAAACTCATCGAGGCCGGCGCTATTCGTCCCGTTATCGATAAGGTGTTTGCTTTCGAGGCGCTGAATGAAGCCATGGCCTATCTCGAAACCGGCCGGGCCAAGGGCAAGGTGGTCGTTACTCTCCGATAAGGCCAGTGCACCCGTTGTCTCGGCGATACCTGACAACCGGTAGATCCACGCCGTGCTGGTTTTACCGGAACACGACGATGGCCTCAACTTCGAAGAGCATGGTGTCGATGGCGAGCTTGGGAACGGGGACGAGGGTCTGGGCCGGAAGCTTGTCGCCGAACAGGGCGATGACGTTCTGGGTGAGCACGCCGAGCTTGTACATGTCATGGTCCACGACATAGACGGTCAGTTTAGCCACCTGCTCAGGCTTGGCGCCGATGCCTTCGATAGCCACGCCGAGATTGGCATAGGCTTGAGCCACTTGCGTGCCGAAATCGGGCGAGAGAGCGCCGGTCTGATCCTGGCCGCCTTGGCCGGAGATATAGGCGATGCGCGCATTGGCCGGCACTACAACCGCAGTGCTGTACCCATTGGCGGTCGGATCGCCCAGGTTCGGAGGATTGATGATGGTGAGGTCCTGCGCGGCAGCGGCAGCGGAAAATTGCATGATGATCATTCCCTTTATGAGTAGCGTCTTGATCGCCCGAGGCATGACCGGTGGTCCTTTGACGTGAGGCGTTTCGAGTTGCTGATGGGAGGAGAATAGGCGACCATACCTGTCATCTGCTGTCAGGTTGGTTGGAGCCATTTCGACTTTATGCGTGCAAGTCGGCTCCTCTCGATCCTCACTACACTCCAGGCCAAAGGGCAGGTTACCGCCCAGGCCCTCGCGGACGAGTGCGAGGTTTCGGTTCGGACCATCTACCGGGACGTGGATGCACTCAGCGCCTCAGGGGTGCCGATTTATAGCGTGCAGGGCAGCAGTGGTGGATATCGCCTGCTCGACGGCTATCGCGTGCGCCTCAATGGCGTGTCGTCAAGCGAAGCGCAGGTGCTGTTTCTCGGGGGCCTGACACAGCAAGCCGCAGATTTAGGGATGGGATCGGCGGCGGCAAGCGCGCGGAACAAAGTGTTGGCGGCCTTGCCCGAAGAGATGCGGTCGGGTGCGGCGCGGTCCCGCTTTCATTTCGATGCGCCGGCCTGGTTTGCAGAACCCGAGACATTGGCCCAGCTTCCTACAGTGGCTGCTGCCGTCTGGAGCGAGCGGGCACTGCGCTTTCGCTATGCAAGCCGGACCGCCTTAGGTGAACGACAAGTCGACCCACTCGGTATCGTGCTCAAAGGTGGGGCTTGGTATCTCGTTGCCGGTGTGAAGGGCGAAACCAAGACCTTTCGGATTGCCCGCATGAGCGACGTCACGTTGCTTGAAAAGACCTGCGACTATCCCAAGAGTTTTGATCTGGCAGACCACTGGGCCGAAAGCATTCGTCGCTACGAAGTTGACCTGCATCCCAATAAAGCGACCATCCGCGTATCGCCGGCCGGTCTCGCAATGCTCGATGACCTATTGCCGCCCTATATCCGCAGCGGGGCCGTGATTTCGCCGGAGCCCGACAGAGATGGCTGGAGGCAGGTGACCATCGCTGTCGGCTCGCTCGACCACGCCGCTGCCGAAATGCTCCGCTTCGGCACTCATGCTGAAGTGCTTGAGCCTCCGGAACTGAGAGCCAAGATGACCGAAATCATTGCTTCGTTGGCGAAGATGTATCGGTCGTCAGCGAAGCCGGAGGGATAGCGACCGCCGGAAGCCGCCCATTGTCCTGGCTATCGGATGCTGAACGGAAAATATTTGGCGTTGATCATGTTGTAGGTACCGTCTTCGGTAATCGTGGCCAGCGCGGCATTGAGTGCGGTTTTCAGGGCCTGCTCTTCCTTGCGTACCGCGATGCCTGCGCCATCGCCGAAAAAGGCGGCATCCTTGATGTCTTCACTGCGGAATTCGCAGCATTGTCCGGTCTTGGTATTGGTCAGCCAATCATAGGCAGCGAGTTTGTCTTCGAAGACGACATCGACCTCGCCCTTGGCAAGTCCGTCGTAGAGCTCCGGCGACGTGCCATAGACCTTGATGTCCGAGCGGCCATAAAGGCTCTTGGCATAGGCCTCTTGAGAGGTCGCAAGGCTCACGCCGATGCTTTTGCCGGCGAGATCATCCGGCGCGAAAGCCTCGAGGTCGGATTGCTTGTTGGTGATGAAGATGGACGGGCTGTCGTAGTAGCGCTCGGTGAAATCGGCGACCGCGCGGCGTTCGTCGCTCATCGACATGGAGGAGATGATGGCATCATATTTGTCGTCGAGAAGGCCGGGGATCATCTCGTCCCAGTCCTGCGTGACATATTCGCACTCAGCCTTCATCGCCGCGCAAAGGGCATCGGCGATCTCGACGTCGAACCCTTGGAGCTCGCCACTGGTGTCGAGATAATTGAAGGGCGGGAACTGTCCCTCGATGGCGATGCGGATGGGGTTGTCCTGGGCGAGGACCAAAGGGGGTGCAGCAAAAATGCCGACCGCTGCAAGAATGCCCAATGCCCAATGCGTCGTTCCGCTCTGCCCGTTCATTGCCGTCTCCCTAGCGCTGGCGCATGCACGCGCTCTTCGCCCATCAGCAAAACACAAAATCTACAATCACAACTTACGTCATCGGCCCATTTGTGGGCCTTTATGACAAGACAATCGTAATTGTTTGAGTAGAGCCTTTAGGCGTACTCGGCATGATTGGCCTTCCCTTGCTTCGTCCCGCCCTCAAATGGACCTCGTCCGGCGCGCTCCTCACCCTGATCGCCATTGGCGGTGTGGTGACCATTGGGCTCGTGCTGGCTTCGGCTATCTGGGCTAGCCGAGAAAGCGACCTTGCTGCGCTCGATCGACAGCGCGAACTTTCAAACACGCGGCTTTCGACACAAATCGAACGCGTTGCCCACGAACTCGACTTGATGGCCGAGGGCTATGCCAGCTCGATTTCCACTGTCGACGAAACCAATGTCAGCCCGCAGGACGGCAAGGGGTTCAGCCACCTCATCAAGTCGATCTTCGGATACGATCAGGTCTTTGTTATCGACGGCGACGGCAAGCTTGCCCTTGAGACCGATGCGGAAATCGCGTCGCGATATGACTGGGCGAAGCCGCTGCTGCTTCCGCTGCTGACAAGGCTGCGGCAGCAGGATGAGCCGCTGCCAGTTGTCGAACTGATGCGCCTTGAAGGCCGCCCGTCTATTGCCGGCATCAAGGCGATTACGCTTGGATCGCAGCCCGTCGCGCCGACCAATCGACTATATCTGATTGCCTATCGCTATATCGATGGTCCGGCACTCGATGCTTTCAGCCGCGAACAGGGCCTCAACGGCGCCCGTTTCGCGCGCGCTGCTGACCCGGATATCGAAGAAGTCACTTTCGAAATTCGTGCCACAAGCACGGGCGAGCCGATCGGCTTTATCATCTGGACGCCGGACTTGCCGGGCTCGCGCGTCGTCAGCCGGCTTCTCCCGGCCCTCGCCGCTTCCGCGCTCATCATTGCCTCGCTTCTGGCCATGCTGATGTTGTTGCTCAAGAAGTCGATGTCGGAACTGACCGACAGCGAACAAAAGGCCCGGCGCCAATCGCTCCATGACGCCCTCACTGACTTGCCCAATCGAATTTTATTTGGCCGTCGTCTCACTGATTGTCTCGAAGATCAGCGCCTCAATGTTACGCGCTCGGTCGTGGCGCTGATCGACCTCGACAAGTTCAAGGCCGTCAACGACACGTTCGGACATGGCGCGGGCGATGAATTGCTGACCGCGGTCGCCGATCATATCCGTGCCCTGCTTGGGCCCAATGATACCCTCGCCCGCCTCGGTGGCGATGAATTTGCCCTGCTATTGCCTGACCGCGCCAAGACAGATCGATCGCATCTCGAACTCTTTCAGCGGATCATCACCTCGCTCAATGCGCCCTTTCCGCTGCTCGATGGCAAGGTGACGGCCACCATTGGCTGCTCGATTGGCGCCACGAGCCTGACGAGTGCACGCCAGACGACCAGCGAAGTGCTGCACCTGGCCGATATCGCGCTTTATGAAGCCAAGAGTACCGGCCGCAACCGTTGCGTCGAATATTCGGCACGGCTTGATAGCTCGGCGCAAATGCGCGCTGAGTTGAAGTCCGAGCTGCAGACATTGTTGAGCACTGGTGGAACAGATCCTCAGTCCGAATTCGGCCTTGAGGTCTTTTTCCAGACCATCCACTGCACCGCGCCGGGCCATGCAGTTTCGGGCGCCGAGGCTCTGGTGCGCTGGCGCCACGAAACGCATGGTCTCCTCACGCCCGATAAGTTCATCACGCTCGCTGAAGACAGCGGCATGATCCATGAGCTTGGCATGGTGGTGCTCGAAAGAGCCTGCGCCGCGGCGACAGGGTGGGACAGCACGCAATTCGTCTCGGTCAACGTGTCGCCCCTTCAGCTTCGCCGTCCCGACTATGTCGACGCCGTGGTGAAGGTGCTGGAACAAACCGGGCTTGCCGCTGAGCGTCTGGAACTCGAACTGACTGAAACCGCACTGCTCGATGCCGACGAGGCAGTGGTATCTGATACATTGGCGCGCCTCCGCAATGCAGGCATCAAAATAGCGCTTGATGATTTTGGCACTGGCTATTCCTCGCTCAGCCACCTCGTCCGCTTCGGTATCGATCGCATCAAGATCGACCGGTCTTTCGTCAAGCTGCTTGGCAGTCGCGCTGATGGCGCCGCGGTTGTGTCGGCAATCGTTGCACTTAGCCATAGCCTTAATTTATCGACGACGGCGGAAGGCGTTGAAACCGAAGGTCAACGCGATTTTCTCGTGGCTGCAGGTTGCAACGATCTTCAGGGATTTTTGCTTTCAAAGCCCGTCCCCAACCCCGATATGGGTGTTGTCGATGAGGCGGCTACGGATTTGCGGTCAAGCGGCCTGTCAATCGCTTAAGTTAAACGCCGTTTCGGGAATTGCGTCATCATTCGCCTTAAGAAACTTGATCATTCTATCTGCGTTATTACGCTCGCAGGCAGTGGGTGAATAAGCTTACATCTGACAAGCGCTGATGATTTCCGATGGACGAATAGATGACCGCTGACCCCCGAATTTCCACCGGAAACGAAGGCCTCGATATCGTACTGAATGGGGGCCTGACGCCATCGCGCCTCTACCTTCTCGAAGGAGCGCCCGGTTCGGGCAAAACCACGCTGGGTCTGAAATTCTTGATGGAGGGTGTGCGGCAGGGCGAAAGATGCCTCTACATCACGCTTTCCGAAACCCACGAAGAATTGGCCGCCGTCGTCGCCTCGCATGACTGGACGCTGGACGGCATCGACATTTTCGAACTGTCCTCGGCAGAGGAAGTGTTGGGCGATGGTCGTGGCCAGACCATCATTCACCCCTGGGAAATCGAACTGAGTGCGACGGTCGACCTGATCATCAAGCGGGTCGAAGAGGTGCAGCCGCGGCGCTTGGTCTTCGATAGCCTGTCCGAATTGCGTCTCCTGTCTCAGGATCCGCTGCGTTATCGTCGGCAGGTACTAGCCCTGAAACAGTATTTTGCAGGCCGCAATATTACGGTGATCCTCGTCGACGATCTGACCGGCGAACATGGCGAGCGTGACGCTCACCTCCATTCGATCGCCCATGGTGTCATCACGCTCGAGCGCAATACGCTGGAATTCGGCGCTGCCCGCCGCACGATCCAGATCCAGAAACTGCGCGGCGTCAGTTTTTCGGCTGGATATCATGATGTCCAAATCCTGCGGAGCGGACTTAAAGTTTATCCGCGGCTCATCGCTTCGGACTTTCATACGCCATTTGTCGGCGATCCAGTGCCGAGCGGCATTCCAGAACTCGATGCATTGCTCAATGGCGGACCGATGCGCGGCACTTGCGCCATCATGACGGGTCCCCCCGGTACGGGCAAAAGCTCGGTCGCCTTCTCCTATGCCCTCGAAGCCTGCCGGCGGGGCGAAAATGCCACCGTTTATCAGTTCGATGAGCGTATCGGCACCCTGATTGCCCGCTCCCGCTCTTTGGGGCAGGATCCCGATGGGCCAATGGAGGCTGGCTGCCTCAAGCTCATCCAGATGGACCCTGCCGACGTGACGCCGGGGCAGTTTGCCTGGATGGTGCGTAAGGAAGTAGAAGAGCGTCAGGTCAAGGTCATCGTGCTCGATAGTCTCAATGGTTATCTGTCATCGATGCCTGAAGAAAAGCAGCTCATTTTGCAGATGCATGAGCTGCTCTCCTATCTGAACCAGCAAGGTGTGCTGACCCTACTGATCAATCCGCAGCAGGGATTGGTTGGTACGATGCACTCTGGCGCGCTCAACATTTCATACATTGCGGACGTCGTGTTCCTGTTCCGGTTTTTCGAAGCCGAGGGCCGTCTTCGCAAAGCTATGTCAGTGCTCAAAAACCGAGCCGGCGCACATGAGGATGCAATCAGAGAAATAAAGTTCGACAGTCACGGCATTCGTATGGGCGATCCCTTGGTTGCCTTCAGGGGCGTCCTGACTGGTACTCCGGAATATGTCGGTGATCGCGGCCCGCTTATGGAAAGCCGCCCCAATGATAGCCAGTGACGGCAAGGTCGTCGTTTATGCGCCATATGCGAAGGATTCAGCCAGCATAGTTGGGTTGCTGCGGGGCGAGCATTTCGACACGGATACCGCGTCGTCGCTGGCCGATCTGGTGGGGCATTTCGGCGAAAGCCTCGGCGCGGTGCTGATGAGCGAAGAGGCGCTGGTGCAGGCGGATTGGTCGGCCCTCCTCAAGGCTGTCCACAATCAGCCGACATGGTCGTCTTATCCCTTCATCCTGCTAATCAGCCAGAAGCGCTCTGCCGTTCAGACCGAAGCGGTCTATCGCTTGTTCCCGCCTGAAGTCGCCAATGTCATGGTGCTCGAGCGTCCCATGAGTTCGACTGCGCTATTGAGCGCGGTCCGCTGGGCATTGGCCGGACGGCGTCGTCAGTTCGTTACCAAGTCTCATCTTGATGAACTAGAGCGCCGGGCACAACAGCAGCGCCTGTTGACGCGCGAACTGGCACACCGGGTAAAGAACACCATCGCCATGCTTCAATCCATCGTTGGGCAGACTATGCGGCCCCATCCTGAAATGGCCGATGTTCAGGAACAGATCGTCGAGCGTTTTTCGGCCCTGGCACGAACGCATGACCTGCTGTTCAGCACCGATTTCCAGGAGGCCGAATTCGGCGAACTGGTGCGGCAGACGCTCTCTGTCCATAGTCGAAATTTCGTCATTAAAGGCCCAGAAATTCACTTCTCGCCACAGGCCGCATTGTCATTCGCCCTCGTCATCCACGAACTGGCGACGAACTCGATCAAATATGGCGCGCTGTCTTCAGACCAGTCCGGCCAGGTTGACGTCATGTGGGAAATCCAGCCTGGCCCGAATGGCGACCAATTGAAATTCGATTGGCGGGAGAGTGGTGGACCGCCGGTTTCAGCCCCGGCGCGCAAGGGCTTTGGTAGCCGATTGATCCGCGCGACCCTCGGAGGCCTGGGCCAATCCGAGATCAGTTACGCAGAAGAGGGTTTTCGACTGGCTTTCACCGGCGATCTGGCAGGCCTTGCCCAGTCCGTTACCCCAACCGACTGACATCCACCGGCTATTCCGACGCGGCGAAACGCAGGGCCTCGGAGGAGGAGCGGAGGCGTTGGGCCGTGATGATGGCGATCCAGGTGATGATGGCCTGGCCGATATCGGGCGCCTCGTCCGAGAGCGTCTCGAAGGCTGATTTGCTGAGATAAAGGGTTTGCAGCGAACCGTCCGCAAGGAGATCGGCGGAGCGTGGATTGCCTTCGAGGAGGGCAAGTTCGCCAGCTGGGGCTCCCGCAGCGATGCCGGCGACGCGCAGCGCGCCGCTGGTTGCGGGAATGCGGACGCTGATGCTGCCCGAGAGAATGATCCACATGCCGTCACCCGCATCGCCCATTCGGCAAAGGATATCGCCAGGGGCATAGGCGCGATGCTCTACCGCCGCCGTGAAAATCTTGCGGCGGTCGATGGACAGGGATTGGAGGAATTCAAGGTCGTCCTGCGCATGCGGCGCATTGAGATGCTCGCCGAGCGACTTTTCCTCGAACCGCTCAAGGGCCGCATCAAGGTCGGGCAGGGTCTCGATGGCCAGGCCAATGAAGAGTGCTAGTTCTGGCGTAAGTCCGGCAATGCAGAGGTTGCGCCCGTTCTTGGCAAGGCGGGCCCGCATGTCGTTGAGAAGCTTGTTGCCGGTGGCGTCGATATCGGTCACCCGGCGCATATCGAGGATGGCGGTGTCGAACTCTGGTTCGAGCCGGCGCAGTTCGGTATCGAGATCATCGCAATTGCCGAAGAACAGCACGCCCTGAAGACGGAGTACCAGCGTGCGTTCGCCTTTCTGGCGCAAGAGGTCCATGTCATGCGCCGAACGGCCACGGCGGGAGAGGAGGGTTGCGCCGGTGGTGCGCGCGACAATCATCGGCCGCGCCATATCGGTGATGAACAGGAGGCAGGAGAGGACAACGCCGATCAGCACGCCCATCGTGGGGTGGACGAGCAGAATGCCGAGCATGACGGCGAGAAGGATGGACAGATCGCGCCAAGCGCGGCCGCGGAGGCTCGGATATTGCGGACGAATGGCGTCGCGCACCATGTCGATGACCGACCAGTTGATCGAGCGTACGACGAAGAAAAGGGTCAGCGCCGTCAAGCCCAGCAGCGGCATAGAGCCGATAAAGCCGGGGATGAGGGCAATGGCGAGGAGCGCGAAACACCCGACGATGCGCGTCAGCGTGGTGCGTCCACCGGCAAGATAGGCGGGGACGGCGACAGAGAGCGACGTTGTCATCGCCGCGGCACCGGACACACTGGCGGCCATATTGGCAAGGCCCAGTCCCGCTAGTTCGCGGCGCGGGGTGGCATCGGTCTCGATATAGCCCTTGCTGGCGCGGACCGTGAGCAGCGTATCGAAAATGCCAATGGCGGCGACAGCGACGGAATTGAGAATGATCGGCTGGATCATTTCGCGAGGGAGCGTTGCGAAGCTGCCAAGAGCCGCGCCGACAATCCCGGCGAGTTCCCCAAGGGTATCACCGCTGGCGGTTCGGCCCAGCGCAATGCCGGGGAAAACCAGGTGGAGGCCATGGTAAAATACGATGGCTGCGAAAAGACCGATCAGCGGCACCGGCAGGCGCGGAAAGCGCCGGACGAGAAGCAGCATGCCGGCGATCAGGACGAGGCCGATCAGCGGCATGGCCAGCTCGGACGCGCCGAAGGGCGTGGTGACCAAAGCTCCGAACGAGGTGCGGCCAAAGAGCATGGGCATCTGGCCGATAAAGAGCAGGAGCGAGACGCCAAGACCAAAGCCGGCAAGAACCGGGTGGGGCACGTAGCGCACGACATTGCCGAGCCCCGCCAGCCCAAACAGCACCTGCCAGAGACCCGCCAGCGCCACGCAGATCGCCATGGCGGCAATGGTGGCATTGAGATTGCCGGTGGTCGCCAGCATGGTTGTGGCGAAATTGGCCTGCAACAGCGCCACCATGACGCCGGGCGTGGTCGGGACCGGGCTCGGCGTGCGGGCCAAGGCACCGACAAGGCCGGCAAAGACGGCGCCTGCAAGACCGGCAATAGAGCCAGCGGCGGCCATTTCAGGACCCAGCGCCTGATAGGCGACGACCCCAGCGGCCATCGAGCTTGGGAGCGCAATGACCGAAAGGGTAACACCCGCAACGAGTTCGCTGCGCAGTGAAACGGGTGCGGCGGACGAAGTGGTTGGATTGGAAATGGTGTTCATCCAAGGTCAGGCCGCAGCCCGGTGGACTAAAGGGTCTTGATGCTGCCAGTCGACTCGATCGTTGCAGTCGGTTGGTTGCCGCCGCCGGCGACCTTGTCGAGCGAGGCGTGGGGCAGATCGTCCTTGCTCGTCTTGGGTTTAATATCCTTGGTCTTCTTCAACGTGCAATCTCCATCTTTGGCGCTGATCTAACAAGCGCTTTGCTGGTGTGGGCAAGGGGTTGTCTTGGGAGTGGGACAAAAGCGAGACATCGCGGGACGGAATATTGCGCTATGGCCGTCGCACAGGTTTTCGGGGACCGATAAGCATATCGGAGGTTTGAGGAGATGTGCTGTTCTCCGATATTCGCGGCTTTACCGCGATGTCTGAAAAGCTCGATCCCAAGGCGCTGACAGCGCTCCTCAACTCTTTCCTGACGCCGATGACCGATGTGCTGTTCAAGCGCGAGGCGACGATCGACAAATATATTGGCGATGCGATCATGGCGTTTTGGAAGGCGCCACTCGATATTGCGGCGCATCCGCGCAAGGCGTGCCTTGCCGCGCTCGACATGGTTGGCGCAGTCGAACGGCTCAACCGTGAAACTGGCAGCGATATTCGCATCGGCATTGGGCTCAATACCGGGCCAGCTTGCGTTGGTAATCTCGGATCAAACCAGAGATTTTCCTATTCGGCGATTGGCGACAGCGTGAACCTGGCCTCGCGCGTCGAAAGCCTCACCAAATTTTATGGTCTCTCGATTGCCGTGACGGAACACACGCACAAAGAGGCGACCGATCTCGCCTTTCTCGAAGCAGATCGCGTGCGCGTCGTCGGCCGCACCGAACCTGTGGCGCTTTATGCGCTGCTGGGGGATGCCGATCTCTCCGCTACCGATGCCTTCAAGGCGCACCGGCTAGACCACGAGGCCTTCTGGTCTGATTACGCCGGGGGGCGATTTGGAGCGGCCGTCGATAGCCTTGCTCGCGCGCGCAGCCATGGACGGGCCGGGCTCGAAAAGCTCTACGATCTCTATGCCGAACGCCTCGCCGTACTGATCGAGGGTCCGGTTCCAGACGGGTGGGACGGCACATTCACGGCGCAATCGAAATGAGCATCACATGAGCCAGTCGGGCGATAGTCTTTACCGCAAGGAGGCGCTGGATCGTCTTTCTTCGCCCGAGCAATTGGACGAGATGATCTCGATTTCAAGCACTGGCGCCTGGGCGGGGTTGATCGGGATTCTGTTGTTGGCCGCGACTTTTGTGGCCTGGGCGATCCTCGGCGCGATTCCGACGCGCATCGAGGGTCAGGGCATGCTGTTTTCCGGTGGCGGGCAGGTGGTCGATGCCGTCAGCCTCGCCTCGGGGACGTTGAGTACGGCAGGCTATTCGATTGGCCAGCACGTGCCGCGCGGCGCTGTGCTTGCGGAGATCGAACAGCCCGAAGTGGTGCTGCAGCTTGCAGCGGCGCGCGAGCGTGTTGTGGCGCTCTCGGATGCGCTCAACGTTCTTGAGGGGGAACAGGCCCGGCTCAGCAGTGCCAGAGCCAGCAATGCCGAGGCGCGTCGGGCGGCCTATGTCGATCAAGTCGCGGCCGCTGGGCAGCGGCAGGAGGCTTATGCGGCGCGGCTTGAGGCGCAGGAGCGGCTGGCGGCCAGCGGTAATGCGGCTAATGCAACGGTGCAGCAGGTGCGGGAGCAGTTGGCGTCGGCCAATCAGGATCTCGCTTCGGCCCGCGCAGGGCTTCTGACTATCGACGCTGATCTGTTGGCGGCGCAGGCGGTCGAGCAGCGCGACTTGCGTAATTCCCAACAGCAACTGGCTGCGGCGCAGGCGGAGGTCGCCCAATTGACCTTGCAGAATGACCAGTTCGGCAAGGTCGTCAGTCCAGTCGATGGCGTTTTGGTCGAATGGAAGGCGCCATTCGGGACGCAGGCGGGGGCTGGGCGGCCAGTGGCGAGCGTTGCGAGCGGAGAGGGACAGCTCCAGTTCATGCTCTATGTGCCGCCGGGCGAGGCCAAACGCATCACGACAGGCATGACGGTCAATGTGGAGCTCGAGGGCTTCAAGAAGGAGCAGTGGGGCACGCTGGTCGGTGAGGTTGTCTCGGTTTCGCCGTTTCCCGCGACCCCCGAGGGCATTCTGGCGGTGACGCAGAATACCACTCTGGTCGGTAAATTTTCGCAAGGCGGCGCGCCGTTTGCCGTCGTGGTGCAGCTTATTCCCGATCCATCGAGCCCAAGCGGCTATCAATGGTCGGGCGGCTCGGGCGCGACGACGCCCCTGAGCGCCGGAACCCTCGGCGGCGGCAAGGTGACCGTCGAAACGCGCAGCCCGCTCAGCTTTGTTCTGCCTTTCCTGCGACAGGCGGGCGGCGCGTGAGCGAAACAGTCTCCTTTGCGCACCGGTTCAAGCTGCCGCCGCGCCGGCGGAAGACGCCGAGTATTTTGCAGATCGAGGCGGTCGAATGCGGCGCGGCCTCGCTGGCGATGGTCCTCGCCCATCACGGGCGCTGGGTGTCGCTGGAAAATTTGCGACTCGCCGCTGGCGTGTCGCGCGATGGCACCAAGGCGAGCAATCTGCTCAAGGCCGCGCGCAGCTTTGGCCTCGTCGCCAAGGGATTTCGCAAGGAAGCAAGCCAATTGCACGAGGTGCGATGGCCGGCGATCCTCCATTGGAATTTCAACCACTTCGTCGTGCTTGAAGGCATCGTGGGCAAAAGCGCCTTCATCAACGATCCCGCTTCTGGCCGCCGGACAGTGTCGCTAAGCGAATTGTCGGACGCGTTTACTGGCGTCGTTCTGGCGTTCGAGCCCGACGATGGTTTCTTCCGAGAAGGTGCAAAACCGCTGGCCCTGCCGCTGCTGCTCGACCGGCTGCGCCATTCCAAGCTTGGTCTGCTGTTCGTCCTCGTCGCGTCGCTGGCTCTGGTGCTGCCGGGGATCGCACTGCCGGTTTTTTCACGCGTTTTTATCGACGATATTCTCATTGGGCGGCAGGAGGATTGGTTCGTGCCGTTTATCCTCGCGCTCGGCATCGTCATTGCCTTGCGCGGGGTGATGACGCTGATCCAGCAATGGGGATTGGTGCGGCTTGAGGCCAAGATTGCCGTGGTGCCGGCGACGCAATTGCTCTGGCGCATGCTGCAATTGCCGATGTCGTTCTTCATGCAGCGCCATCCGGGCGAACTGGCGAGCCGGCTGGGGGCAAATGACCGCATCGCGCAACTTCTCTCCGGGCAGTTGGCGACCAATGCCTTCAACCTTATCTCGGTGCTGGCCTATGGCGCCATCATGGTGTTTTTCAGCCCGATGCTGGCGCTTGCGGTGTTCGCCGTGCAGCTGGTGTATGCCTTCGTCATCACTTGGGGCGGTAAGCGGCAACTAGCGGGTGCGATCAAGCAAAGCACCGAAGTCGGGCGTTTGGTGGCGGCGACTCTGGGGCCGATCCGCGCCATTGAGACGGTCAAATCCTCCAATCTCGAAGAGCAGTTCTTTCATCGCTGGGCCGGCCATCAGGCGCGTCTTCTCAATATCCGGGCCGAACTTGGCGTCACCGAAGTGATCATCAATGCCGTGCCGGTTCTCTTGCAGGCGCTAACGGTCGTGTTGGTGCTTGGGCTCGGCAGTCTCCAAGTGATGAACGGCCAGATGTCGCTGGGCACGCTGGTGGCGTTTCAGGGCCTTGCGGCGAGTTTTGGGGCGCCTGTTTTGGGACTTGTATCCCTCGCCGGGCAGATGCAGATGATCCGTGCCGACCTGTTACGTGTGGCCGATGTGCTGCGCGCCAAGACAGATAGCGAGGCGGGACAGGATGGCGTGCCGCTTTCCGACGAGATCGACGTTCAATCCATCAGCTTTGGCTATAGCCCGCTCGATCTGCCGCTGATCGAAGACTTCTCGCTTGTGTTGAAGCCCGGTGCGCGTGTGGCGCTGGTTGGCGGATCGGGCAGCGGCAAGAGTACGGTGGGGCGTTTGCTTGCGGGGCTCGCAAAGCCTTGGGGCGGTGACATTGTCGTCGGGGGCGTGCCTGCGGATCGCCTGTCGCATGCGCGGCGGTCCGAGCTGCTCGGCTATGTCGATCAGGAGATATTCCTCTTTGAAGGCACAGTGCGCGAGAACCTGACGCTTTGGAATACCAATGTCGACGATGAGCGGATCGTCAGCGCCTTGGCCGATGCGGCGGTGCTGGACGATATCGTCGCGCGGCAGGGGCAGATCGATTGTCAGGTGGACGAGGGTGGAACAAATTTCAGCGGTGGTCAGCGGCAACGCTTGGAAATTGCACGGGCGCTGGTCGGCAATCCCAGTTTTCTTATTCTCGATGAGGCGACGGCGGCGCTTGATCCGGTTACGGAAAAACTGATCGACGACAATCTCCGCCGCCGTGGCTGCGGGTGCCTGATCATCGCGCATCGCCTCAGCACCATTCGCGATGCCGACGAGATCATCGTCATGAAGGCTGGGCGTATCGTGGAGCGCGGGGATCATGAGACGCTGATGGCGCTCAACGGCGAGTATGTTGCGCTGGTGGGGAGCTATTGAGCATGGCGCCCAACCTCTCCCCGCTGCGCGCCATGCCACCGGCTCCGCCGATTGAAGGCGGCAGCAACCGGCCTCTGAGCCTCGATGATGCGGCAGTCGCCTATCGCATCGTCAGTGGCTATGCCGATATTTTCGTGGCCGATGCTGCGGGGAATGGGCGTCGGCACCTGTTCCGGGCCAGCGATGGCGCCACCATGTTTGGCGGCGCCGCGACGGGCGGGACACTGATTGCAGTCGGGTCGCTCGGCTCGGCATTCGAAGCTGTTGCGGTTGATCTGGCATTGGCCGAAACGGCGCAGGTTGAGCGCTGGATCGAGGATATGAGCGCGGCGACTAGCCCGCGCGGCGAGGATTGGCCGGGATATCTGATCGAGGCGACGACGGCACTTGAACCCGGCAGCGATTACGGTGTGCCCGCGCGGCGATTGCTTTGGCTTCGGGTCGACGGCGGCGTTGTCCGATGGCAGGGGATGGAGCTAAAGGCTCGCACAATGATGCCAGCAATGGCGCCCGCGCGGTTCGATACTCCATCGGGCGGTCGACTGACGCTGATCGAGCGGCCGAGTGCAGTTCAGCAGCAGGATGCCATTGCCTCGCTCAATGGGTCTGTCGTGATGCTGATTGCGCAACGGCTGCAGGCGGAGCGCAGTCAGTCCGAAGCCGGTTTTGTCGGCCGGCAGCAGGTTTCCGATGCGGCACTGGCCGATGCCATGACGGCGCTGGTGGGGCGCTCGGAGGCGAGCCGGCCACTGCCGCGCGACCCGGCCTTGTCGGCGATCATAACGGTGCTGGCGGCGGCAGGGCACAAGGGGCCGGAATTGCCGAGGCCGCTGCCTATTTCCGATGGCGGCAACCGGCTGCTGCAGGTCCTTGGCTTTCTCGATCTGCCCTATCGTCCGGTACGGCTCGCCGGGGACTGGTGGAAACGCGATGGCCTGCCCTTCCTGGCCGAGACGCGGGACGGCAGGCCTCTGGCGATCGTGCCGATCGGTGGCGGTCGCTGGCGTGCGCGCGGACCGGGCGTGGATGGCGTGGTGACTGCCAAGCTGGTCGAAACGATCTCGGCTGGCGCGCTTCAGCTTTATCCAAGCCTTCCCGACCGGGCGCTCGGCATGCGCGATCTCCTTGGGTTCGGGATCAGCGGGGCGGGGCGTGATGTGCGGCGCATCGGCCTGATGTCGGTTTTTGCAGCGCTGACACTCATGGCCATGCCCTTCGCAACTGGTATTATTTTCGAAAGCGTCGTGCCGCTCGGGGATCGCTCGAACCTCGTGCAGATCCTCGTCGCGCTGTGTGCCTTGGCGCTCGGTCAAACTATGTTCGAAGTTGTCCGGGCGCTGGGCGTGGCGCGGCTGGAGGCGCGGCTTGATGCCAAGTTGCAAGCCGCCGTGGTTCATCGATTGCTGCATCTGCCGGTGACGTTCTTCCGTAAATTTTCGGTCGGTGATCTTGCCGAGCGAACTCTCGGTTTGCAGGAAATCCGCCAGTTGGTTAGTGGGAGCGCGCTTGCTGGCCTCTTTGGCGCCATCGGCATTGTTTCGGGCGGTACTGCCATGGCGCTGCTCGATTGGCGCATGGCGCTGATGGCCATCGTGCCCATTCTCGTAATTGCTGCTGTATCCGGGTTTTTGTCCTGGCGGCAGTTGCGCCATGAGCGCGAGCGCGTGCGCATCAATGGGCGCGTCGAGGGCTTTGTGCTGCAGTTGATGGTCGGCATTGCCAAGCTGCGCGGTGCGGCGGCCGAAAAACGTGGGCTAGCAGAATGGGCCTGGCGCAGTGCGCCGCAGCGGCATGCCTTTGTGCGCGCCCGCACGTGGGCTGGGCGGCAGGCCGTGGCGCAGGCTGTGTTTTATCCATTGGCGCTGTTGTCGATTTTTCTCATGGTCGTGGCGCTCGCCAAGGCCGATGCCGCGGGAGCGGCGCTGGCCGCGCTGTTGCCGGGTGGCGCAGGTGGAGCTGTCCCGGGAATAACAGCTGGAAAATTCGTCGCCTTTATCGCGGCCTTTGGCCAAGTCTCAGCGGCTATGGCAACGGCGGTCGGCGCGACCACGCAGATTTTGACTGTGGAGCCTTTGCTCGAACGCACCAAGCCATTGCTTGAAGCGACGCCCGAAAAGCAGGAGCGCGGCGAGGATCCGGGCCGCCTGACCGGCGCGCTCGAAGTGCGGCAGGTGCGGTTTCGCTATACCAGCGAAAGTCCGCTGGCCCTCGACGATGTGAGCTTCTCGGTGAAGCCGGGCGAATATGTCGCCATTGTCGGGCCATCGGGCGGCGGAAAATCCACCATTCTGCGCCTGCTGTTGGGCTTTGATCGACCCGAAAGCGGCGAGGTATTTTTCGATGGCAAGCCGGCCGAGCGGCTCAACCGGGCCATGTTGCGCTCGCAGATCGGCGTCGTTCTGCAGAACGGGCGGATTACCGTCGGCTCGATGTTCGAAAACATCGTCGGGGCGTCGGGACTTGGCATCGACGATGCCTGGACGGCAGCGCGGCTCGTCGATCTTGCCCGCGACATCGAAGCCATGCCCATGGGCATGCACACCGTGCTTACGGACGGCGGCGGTACGCTCTCCGGCGGGCAGAGGCAGCGCGTTTTGCTGGCGCGCTCGCTGGTGCGGCGGCCCAATCTCCTGCTGCTCGATGAAGCGACCAGCGCGCTCGACAATCGCACGCAGGCCATCGTCACCCAGACCTTGGCGCGCATCAACGTGTCGCGCATCGTCATCGCCCATCGCCTCAGCACCATTCGCGAGGTGGATCGTGTGCTGGTGCTCGAAAAGGGCCGACTGGTCGAAAGCGGCACTTATGACGACCTCATCAATGCCGATGGCCCGTTTTCCATTCTGGCCAAGCGCCAGCTGATCTAGGAAACACCCATGCGCAAGGTTCTCTACATTCTGGGGCAGCTCAACGATGAAGACGTCGAGTGGATGGCCCGCACCGGTCGCCGCATCAAGGCGCGTCATGCGAGCGTTCTGATCGAAGAGGGAAGGGCAACCGATGACCTGTTTTTCGTCATCGGCGGGGAGGCCGTGGTCAAGGTCAGCGGGGTCGGCGAGGTGGCGCGACTCGGGCGCGGCGAAGTTGTGGGCGAGATGTCACTGATCGATAGCGCGCCGCCGTCGGTAACCGTCGAAACGACGCCTGGCTCCCTGATCCTTGCCATCGACAAGCGCGCCATCGAGCTGCGTCTTCGCGACGAGCCGGGATTCGCAGGGCGCTTTTATAAGGCCCTGGCGATCTTCCTTGCCGATCGCCTGCGCAGCACCACCAACCGACAAAAGAGCAATTCGGGCATGAAGGCGGGCGCCATCATGGACGACGAACTGGACGAAAACATTCTCGATCAGGTGTCGCTGGCCGGAGCGCGCTTTGATCACATGATGTCCATCCTCTCTGCCGCACGCGCCTAGCCCTTCGATCACATTTTACGCGACTATCTTCCTCATGCGAATGAATTTAGTCATTCTCCTCCATCCGCTGCGAATTGAGACGGTAGACAGCCCCCATGGCAGACAGTGCGGCGCCCAGCCAGGCCATCCATTCCAGTGCGCTGTCGCAAGAGGAAAACTACGAACAGTGGCGCATGGGCTGGCGAGCCTTTTTGAGGCCAATCCGCTCGATGGCGAACTCGACACGTTCAGCGCCGATATGGCGACCTATAATCTTGGTAGTTTCCTGATCGGCAAAACCAGCGCCTCGCCGCAGACCTTTCAACGCGATGCCAATCTGGTCTCGGCCGTGGGTGTAGATCATCTGCTAGTGCAGCTTTACGTCAATGGTAGCTGCGAATTCGATGTAGAAGGCTATCAGACACGCGGCAAAGCCGGCGATCTCGTCTGTTTCGATCTATCGCGGCAGATGAAATCAGCGACGACGCAGCTCGATACCATCAGCCTCGTCGTGCCGCGCCAATTGATGGCCTGGCGCCGACGACATTCGACACGCTGCACGGGGCCGTTCTGGATGGGGAAACCTCCCTTGGCATTTTGCTGCGCGAACATTTGCTGTCGCTCGCCAAGGTGGCGCCGCGGCTCGGTGGCCCCGATGGCAAACTGGCGACTGAAGTGGGGGCGGTACTGATTTCGGCGGGGCTGTCGGCGGCTGTGACGGGGCAGGCTTCTGAGGCTGATCTCCTTGGCACGGGCGTCCAGGCGATCCAGGGCTTTATCGAAAAGCATCTTGTCGACGAAAACCTGACGCCTGAGATGGTCATGCGCCATTTCGGTCTGTCGCGGTCGGCGCTTTACCGTACGTTCGAGCCCTTGGGCGGGGTGGCCGATTATATCCGCGACCGGCGGCTCAATCGGGCATTCCTACGGCTATCGTCGGTCGGGACCAATCGCGGCGTCGTCGCCAAGCTTGCCTATATGAACGGCTTTTCCAATGAAGCGGCATTTTCCCGCGCCTTCCGCCAGCGTTATGGCATGAACGCGCGCGAGGCGATCATTGAGGCTGGCCGTCGGGCGGCCAGCAAGAGCGATATTGTGGAGGCGGATCAGAACTGGATGCAGGCCTGGCTCAAGGGTCTCAATGCCGCTGGCACAGGCGCCTAGTCACTGCAAAGGCCGCGTTAGGGACGAAAACACAGCGGTTTGGGATGAAACCGATTGAGCCTCCGCTCTCGGAGGGTCAGGCAAAATGGTAGCTTGGCTCATCATTGAGGGAGGGTAATGATGGCAAACGAAACCAAGAAGCCTGCAGCAAAGACGCTAGCGAAAGACGAAATGCCCGATAGCGTGCTCGATAAGGTCGCTGGCGGTGACAAGAGAGAGGGTGGCAGCAAGGGTTATGGGACCGAACCTGACGATCAGTACGGCAAGTACGACCGCGGCTGAGCCTTTGCGCCGGTCGCGAGGGTGGTGCTTGTCTCCTCGCGACCTGTGCATCCAATTCTATGAAGCCTGAATAAATACGGAGACGATTGTGACCCTGAAGCCGAAATCGAAGCCCGCCGTGACCGGCAAGACGGACGAACTGCCAGACGCTGCGCTCGATAAGGTAGCGGGCGGGGGGCATTTTGGTGCCCAAGGCGGCGATCCAGTAGGCGCAGTCGTCTTGCGTCCTCCTGAGGTAAAGCCGTCCTAACCTAATCGCGGCCAAACAGCCTGCGATGGTCAGCCTACTGCTCACAGTGTTCGACAAAATGACCGAGAAGACCGGGATGAAACCCACCACGAAAATTTCGAAAAAAGCCAAGGATGAATTGCCGGATAGTGCCCTGGATAAGGTTGCTGGCGGAGGAGGCGGCCTCAACTCTCAAGCCACTGAAACGGTTACCTACAGTCGCGGCAGCGAGATCAAGGACACTTAAGGCGCCCACACGACCAGAATAATCAACCAGATAACCTTGCAGCAGATGTGCAGGGCCTGGTCGATGTTGAAGGAAATCGCCCCGCGGCATTTCGTGTCGTCGATAATGGCGTGGACGATGGTTTCCAATACGCCGAGGATCAGGCTGCCTGTCGCGAGAAACACCAGCCCGCCATGGATCACGGCGTGCGCCGCCAAGGCATGATACCATGGCGTGCCAGGCAAGGGATTGAACCGGTTCTTGGCCTTGGCCAGGAAATCGCCCTGAAGCGGATAATCGCCCAGCATGTGCCCAAAGATCATGAGGGCAAAAATCTCGACCGGACCGAAGGGCATGGCGTGTTTCCCCGGCCCGCGCTGACGTCTTGAGGCCGTCCGGTTTGGATAGCGCCTTGGCCGTAAAAAACCTAGTCGCCTGCCCCGACGCTTCGTCCCATTCTGCCGCGTTTTTGTTTTGCACTGCTATTGAGCATGCAAGGAAGGCCTAGTTCTATATCCGTCTTCCAAGGGCACACCTTTTTGCGGTTGGCTTCGAGGCATCTTTTGAAAAACGAACGAGGTGTTCGGCATGGCCAAGCGCATCGAGAAAAGCGATCTGCCGGTGAAGACTTGCTTGGTCTGCGAGCGCCCTTTCGTCTGGCGCAAGAAGTGGGCCAAGGTTTGGGATGAGGTCAAATATTGCTCTGACGCTTGCAGGGCCCAAAGAAATAGCAAGGTGGGATAGCGGCGTAATTCGGCGTGCCATTCATCCGCAGCGGCGCCTGTCAGCCCGATGGTGAAGGTCGTTCGGCAGCTTGCTCTTGCATGCATGATTTGAGGCAGAACGTTTCCTACGAAGCTATATCAACAAAAGCAGCCGCTTCCGCCGGTTGTAAGACGGGAAAAAGACTTGCCATCTTCAGGTCCCGCAATCCCTAAGCTATTTATCTATAAAAATACTAGACTTATGCTGGCGCCCTGTACCAAGGGGATCATGCATGACCTATCGCCTCAGCCTGCTCGACAAGAGCCCGATTGCCAAGGGCGAAACCGCCCACCGGGCTTTGCAGCGGACGATTGCCTATGCGCAACGGGCGGAAACGCTGGGCTATCATCGGTTCTGGGTCGCTGAACACCACAACGCGCCCGAGCTTGCGAGTTCGTCTCCCGAGATCCTGATCGCCGCTTTGGCGACCTCGACCAAAACCATCAGGGTCGGGTCCGGCGGGGTCATGCTGCAGCACTATAGCCCCTACAAAATCGCCGAAAATTTCAATCTTCTCGAAAGCCTCGCCCCGGGACGCATCGATATCGGGATCGGCAAGGCGCCCGGCGGCTTGCCGCTGTCGACCAAGGCGCTGCAGGCCGGCCGCGACGCTGCAGTCCGTCCCGACTTTGCAACCCAACTGCGCGAGTTTAACGCCTATCTGGGCGAGGGCACTGGCGATCGCGTGGAAGGTCTTTCCGCGACGCCTCAACCGGCCAGCACCAGTGAGCGCTTCCTGCTCGGGGCGAGTGTCGAAAGCGCCGAACTGGCCGCGAGTCTTGGCTGGAACTTCGTGTTCGCCCGCCACCTCAATGGTGATGATGTCGCGCTGGCAACGTCCATTTCGACTTATCGCGATCTGAACCATCGCACTCCGATCGTGGCACTGGCAGCCATCGTTGAGAAGGATGGCAATAAGGCGCGCGAAACCGCAGCCGGCTTCACGCCCTTCCGCGTCACCATCCCGGGCGGTCAAAGCGTCACCGTCGGCAGCGAGGCGCAGGCCGCCGAATATGCTCGTCAGGCCGGCGTCACCGACTTCAAAGTTGAAAAGCGTAAGGCCAATGTCCTTGCCGGCGATGGCCACGACATCGTTGCGGCGCTCGATGCGCTCGCCCGCCAATATGGCATCGAAGAATTCATTCTCGATCTTTTCAATCCCGGCGATAGCCGCCTCGACGCCATCGGATTGATCGCCGATGCGCGTGAGCGCGCTGCCGCGCCGACAGCACTTTCCGCCTGATTTTTCGGAGATAGACCATGACCAAGACCCGCATTCCGTTCGGCCTGATGCTGCATGGCCCGGGCGGCCATATGAATGCCTGGAAGCATCCAAGCGGCCCCGCCGATGCCTCGGTCAATTTCCAATTCCTGCTAGAGCAGACCAAGAAGGCCGAAGCGGCCGGCATCGCCTTCGCGTTCGTTGCCGATGGGCTCTACATCAACGAGCAGTCGATCCCGCATTTCCTTAACCGGTTCGAGCCGATCGCCTTGCTTTCTGCGCTGGCAGCAACGACCAGCACGATCGGCCTCGTCGGTACGCTGTCGACCTCATATAGCGACCCGTTTACCGTGGCGCGGCAGTTTGGCTCCATCGATCTCCTGAGCAACGGCCGCGCCGGCTGGAATGCGGTGACCTCGCCTCTTGAAGGCTCTGCCAAAAATTATGGCCGCGTCCAGCATCCCAACCACGCCCTCCGCTATGAAATCGCGGCCGAGCATATCGAGATCGTCAAAGGGCTCTGGGATAGCTGGGACGACGGCGCCTTTACCCGCGACCGCGCCAGCGGCCAGTTTGCCGATTTCGCCAAGCTCCATCGCCTCGATTTCAAGGGCAAGTTTCACTCCGCTGAAGGCCCACTCAATATCGAACGCTCGCCACAGGGCCAGACCGTGCTGTTCCAGGCCGGTGGATCGCCGGCCGGTATCGAGCTTGCCGGTCGCCATGCCGATGCTGTTTTTGCGGCCTCCACATCGATCGACGAAAACCGAGTGCTGACCCAAAAACTCAAGCAAAGCGCCATCGCCCACGGCCGCGGGGCCGATGCCATCAAAATCCTGCCCGGCGTCGGCATCATCGTCGGCTCGACCGATGAGGAAGTCGAACGCAAATATCAGGAGATCGCGGGTCTCGTGAACATCACCGAAGCGCTGCATTATCTCGGGCGCTATTTCGATCACCACGATTTCAGCCAATACGATCTCGACGCGCCATTCCCCGAATTGGGCGAAATCGGCCGCAACAATTTCCAGTCGGGCACCGATCGGATCAAGACCCGAGCCAAGGAGCATGGGCAAAGCTTGCGCGAGGTCGCTCTCGAACAAACGACGCCACGCAGCGAATTTCAGGGCACTCCGGAGCAGATCGCCGACAAGATCGAGGAATGGGTCGATACCGGCGCCGCCGACGGCTTCGTTCTTGGCTTTCCGGTCTCGGCACAAGGCTGGACCGATTTTGACGGACAGGTCTTGCCCATCCTCGAAAAGCGCGGCCGCCATAACCGCGAGCAGATCGGCACGACGCTACGCGATCATCTCGGCCTGCCGTTCCGCGAAAGCCGCTATGCATTGCCCGCGGAAAAGGCAGCCGGCTGACCGACCAACCGCGGGGGGCTTTGCGGCTCTCCGCCCCACTTAATAACCATCAGCGCGGAGGCCCGGTCGTGACCGACAGCTTTCTCTATACGCTTCCCACCGATCCCGTGGCCCTGCCGCTCGTCGAGCAACTGACCGAAGAGTACCAAACCCGCTACGGCAATTATTTCGAAGAGGGCGGCGCAGCACAGGAAATGAACCGCTATCCGCCAGAGCGCTTTGGCGCGCCCGATGGCGCATTTGTCCTGCTTCTGCGGAACGGAAAACCCATCGCTGGCGGCGCTTTCATGCGCTACGACGAGACGACGGCCGAGTTCAAACGCGTCTGGACCGATCGTGATCATCGTCGCCAGGGCCTCGCGCGGAAAATTCTCGTCGAGCTCGAAGCGCAGGCGCTGCGCCAAGGATATGGCCGGGTCTATCTTACGACCGGCTTCCGCCAACCCGAAGCGCGCGAGCTTTATCTGCGCACCGGCTACACCGCGCTTTTCGATCTTCAAGCCGATCCGGAAAGCATCCAGATTCTGGCATTCGAGAAAGCGCTCGTCGCACCGCGTGCAGCATTTGCGAATGAAAATGGCAGTGCGCTGCAAGCCGCCGTCGCGCGCAAATAGTTTCCTCTCCTCTCCAAACACAGAATGGCGTCGCTTCTCAACGCCACCACTCTCAAATTAATATATACTAACTCTGTAGATTAAAGGTGTGGCCATGGCTTCGGTTACTGACATCGGTTTGGAGAGCGCCCCCAAGCGCACCGCGCCGCAAGACCTTCACCGCCTCAAAGTGGTCGAGGCACGTCATCCCTGGCGCGTCGCCGGAACCATTTTTGCGGCTGCCGTCATCCTCATCACGCTCCACTCGGTGTTCACCAACGAGCGCTGGGGTTGGCCGGTCTTCGCGGAATATTTCTTCTCCGCCCCAGTGCTTTCAGGCCTCGGGCGAACCCTGATGCTTACTGGCATTGCCGCCGTCATCGGCTTTATCCTTGGCGGCCTTCTGGCTTTCGCCCGGGTATCAAAGTCGCCGCTGCTGTCGGGGCTTTCCTGGGGCTATATCTGGCTCCTGCGCTCGATCCCGCTGATTGTGCTGCTGCTCGTGCTCAACAATCTTGGCTATCTCTACGCCAGCATCAATCTTGGCGTGCCGTTCACCGATATCCTCTGGGCCCAGTTCGATACCGTTCAGACGCTGAGCCCCTTCGCCGTCGCGATTATCGGCCTCAGCCTCAACCAAGCTGCGTTCTCGTCCGAGATTATCCGCGGCGGTATTCTCTCTGTCGATCAGGGTCAGCACGAAGCCGCTGCCGCTCTTGGCCTCAGCAGTTGGCGCCAGGCAGTGCATATCGTTCTCCCGCAGGCCATGCGCGCCATTCTGCCTTCGGGCTTCAACGAAATCATCGGCTTGGCCAAGGCAACGTCCATCGTCTACGTGCTGGCGCTGCCCGAGCTGTTTTACACTGTGCAGGTGATTTATCGCCGCAATCTCGAGGTCATCCCGCTCCTGATGGTCGCAACCGTCTGGTACCTCGTGATCATGGTCGTGCTCTCGGGCTTCCAGTATCTCGTCGAGCAATACTATTCGCGCGGCGCCAAGCGCGAAGCTCTGCCGCCGCTGGTCGATCGCTTCTTCCGCACTATTGGCCGCAAGGCGCCGGATGCAGCACCCGTCTCGCCCATGTCAGTGGTCGCCGGTCGCAAGCCGCTTGCCGGTTTCGAAAGCGGCCGTATCGGTGGCGAAGTGTCGATCCACGGCGTCAACAAGTCCTTCGGCGCGCTCAAAGTGCTCGATAAGATCGATCTGACCGTGCACTCTGGCGAGGTGGTGGCCATTATCGGCCCATCGGGCGCCGGCAAATCGACACTTCTGCGCACCATCAATCATCTGGAGCGCGTCGATGCCGGTATCGTCGCCATCGATGGCGAGCTCATCGGCTACGAACGACGCGCCGACACGCTCTATGAACTCAAGGAGCCCGCCATTCGCCGCCGCCGCGCCGGTGTCGGCATGGTGTTCCAGAACTTCAATCTTTTCCCTCATCTCACGGCGCTGGAAAACATCATCGAAGCGCCTGTGTCGGTGGCCGGCGTTCCAAAGGACGAAGCCCTGGCGCAGGGCAGGGATCTCCTCGCGCGGGTCGGGCTTGCCGATAAGGCTGATGCCTATCCCCGTCATCTCTCTGGCGGCCAGCAGCAGCGCGTTGCGATTGCTCGCGCGCTGGCGCTACGGCCAAAAGTTCTGCTCTTTGATGAACCGACATCGGCGCTTGATCCAGAGCTCGTCGGCGAAGTGCTCGACGTGATCAAGGAATTGGCTAAATCCGGCACGACGCTCGTGATCGTCACCCATGAAATCGGCTTCGCCCGCGAAGTCGCCGACCGCATCGTCTTCATGGAAAACGGACGGATCCTCGAAATCGCGCCGCCAGAACGCCTCTTTAGCGCGCCCTCGCACAGCCGAACTCGCGAGTTCCTCGCCAAGGTTCTCTAGCCACTCCCAACTCTGCGCCCTCCTCCCTCTTCCATGCCGGTCAGCGGCAGGATGGCGCACGTCCAGATCTCAACCCCGGTTTTATCATGCTTCTCAGACGTTCATTCCTTATCGGCGCCACGGCGCTTCTTCTTGCCGCCGCACCAGCCGCCGTCTTCGCTCAGGCCTTTGATCTCAGCCCCAATCCGCCAAGTCGGCTCCATGCCGAAAAGGTCGACGCGATCGCAGCGCTCCTGCCGGCCGATTTCGATTATGCCAAGGATGGCGTTCTCAGCATCGCCATCGCCGCCGGCGCCCCGCCGATTTCGACCTATGCCACCGATGGCGCGACGGTCGTCGGGTTCGATCCCGACCTCGGAAGGCTTGTAGGCGAGGTGCTTGGCCTCGAAGTTGAAATCGTCCCCATTGCTTGGATCGATTGGCCGCTGGGTCTCAGCAGCAGCAAATATGATGCCGTCATTTCAAATGTCGGCGTGACCGAGGAGCGCAAGGAGAAGTTCGACTTCTCGACCTATCGCAAGGGCGTCCACGGTTTTTACGTCAAGGCCGATAGCCCGATCACCTCGATCAAGGAGCCTAAGGATATCGCGGGCCTCCGGATCATTACCGCATCGGGCACCAACCAGGAGCGGATTACGCTCGAATGGGATCGGATCAACCAGGAAGCTGGGCTCGCACCGGTCGAGATTCAATACTACGACGACGATGCCGCCTCTGACCTCGCCATCGCTTCCGGTCGCGCCGATGTCGAACTCAACCCCAATGGCCCGCTGGCCTATAAGGCGGCGCTGACCGGCAATACGAAACTGGTCGGCACGATCAGCTCCGGCTGGCCCAATCCAGCCGAGGTAGGCGTGACGACCCGCAAGGACAGCGGCCTTGCCGAACCCTTCACCGCCGCCATCAACCACCTCATCGAGACCGGTACTTACGCCAAGCTCCTCGAGCAATGGAACCTGACGCCCGAAGGCGTCGAGCAATCTCAGACCAATCCACCGGGCCTGCCAAAACCCTGACTAGTTTAGGGGCCGGTCGACCCAACGACGATCGGTCCCTCGCGCGGGCGGTGGCTTCCCTCCTTCCCTGTTCCGCCCGCGCCCCCTCCTTCTCGAGACAGACCATGACCGCGCACATCAAAGAGATTGGCTTCCTCATTCCTGGCAATTTCGACAATGCCGCGCCCTCTGCCGGCATCGAGGATACGCTCGAGGTCATCGCTCAGGGCGAGCAGCTCGGCTTTGACAGCGCCTGGGTACGCCAGCGCCACCTCGAGCCAGGCATCGGCTCTGCTGCCGTGTTTCTTGCGGCCGCCAGCCAGCGCACCAGCACTATCCAACTGGGGTCAGCCGTGATCCAGATCGGCTATGAAAGCCCATTCCGGCTCGCCGAGGACCTCTCAATGGTCGATGTGCTCTCGGGCGGTCGGCTTAATGTCGGCCTCAGTGCCGGCGTGCCACCGCATAGCCATCTCATCGCGCACCTGATCCATGACGGCGACTGGCGCCAGCATGATCTGAGCCATGCGCGGATCCAGCGGTTTCGCGACAATCTGCGCGGTGATTATCTCGGGGACGAAGAGACCTTCGTGGCAACGCCTTTTGGCCCGCAGCGCCCACGCCTCCAGCCGCATGCGGAGGGCCTGGTCGATCGTCTCTGGTATGGCGGCGGCTCGCTGCGGTCGGCGCGATGGGCGGGCGAGAATGGCTTTAACCTCCTCACCGGCAATGTCATTTCCGGCGAAGGAACGGATGATTTCCATCTGGCCCAGGTCAATCTGATCAACACCTGGCGCGAGGCTTTAGGCGGGCGGTCTGGGCGCGTTGCCCTTGGCCGCGTCATCGTCCCGACGGACTCGGCGCCGCCCTCGCGTATCACGCGTTATGAGGCTTTTGCCGCGTCGCGTTTCGATCGCACGCTGAAGCCACAGGGCGAACGCCGCACGCTTTTTCCGCGCGATCTCGTCGGACCTGCCGAGCAGATCGTCGAATGGCTGCTCGATGATCCGGTGCTGCCGCTCGTCTCGGAGCTGCGCCTCGAACTTCCCTACGAGTTCAAGCGCGAGGAATACGAGCAGATCCTTTCGGACACGATCACCCGCATCGCGCCGGCCCTGGGTTGGCGCGCAAAACCCCAGCCCGCTCTCGCGGCCGAATGACTTTGGCTCCGGCGCCCGCGCGACGCCAAGCCCTCCCTTAAGCGCACTTTTTCCGACATCTGGATGAAATCATGAAAACTACTCTTCTTGCCGGCTTTGCCATTCTGGCGCTTGCGACTGCCGTGCACGCGGCCGAGTTCGATCTGAGCCCGGAGCAGCCGGCCCGCCTCAAGGCCGAACCCAACCAGGAAGCCATTGCGGCGATTCCGGCTGATTTCAAATTTGCTGCCGAAGGCAAGTTTACCGTCGCGGTTTCGCCTTGGGACCCACCGATCGCCACCTATGCGACGGACGGCCAAACGGTAGTAGGTGCCGACCCGGACCTCGCATCGCTAATCGCCGACTCCCTAGGCCTCGAGCTCAATCTCGTCGCCACCGCCTGGGCCGATTGGCCGCTCGGGGTCACTTCGGGCAAGTATGATGCGGTGATTTCCAACGTCACGGTCACCGAAGAGCGCAAGGAAAAGTTCGACTTTTCGAGCTACCGCCAGGACGTCGTAGGTTTTTATGTCCGCAACGATAGCCCCATCCAATCAATCACCGAGCCCAAGGATGTCGCGGGGCTAAAAGTCATCACCGGCGCCGGGACTAATCAGGAAAAGATCATCCTCGAATGGGATCGCCTCAACCAGGAAGCGGGCCTCGCACCGGTTGAAATCCAGTACTACGACGACTCCGCGGCCAGTACGCTTGCCTTGCAATCGGGCCGTGCCGATGTCGAGTTCAACCCCAACCCAACGCTGTCCTATTCCTCGGCCGTGAGCGGCGATACGCGCCTCGTCGGCGTGCAAAGCGGTGGCTGGCCGGCAAAGGCTGAGATCGCGGCAACGACGCGCAAAGGGTCCGGTCTGGCAGAGGCCGTGACCATCGCGATCAATGGCCTGATCGAGAAAGGCCTTTACGGCAAGACCCTCGAACGCTGGAACATCAGCGCTGAGGCGGTGGAACAATCCCAGACCAATCCTCCGGGCCTGCCCAAGACCTGACGCATCAAAACGACGGCCGTGCGAGAGCCGGCCGCCCCATGCTCTCAACCAGAGTGGAGTTCACCATGGCGCATGACCGGCTTTTTCTGATCGATCCCGGCTTTGAGGTTACGGGCCGGGACGATGGACCTTTCGTCTGTCCGTTCTGCAATCAGATTGAAGGGCTGCTCGCCAGTTTTCCGCAGCTATCGCTTGATATCGAGGTGGTCCGGGTAGCATTTCCCCGACCACGACAGGAGGTCGTGGCCTTGGTCGGCGAGGCAAACCAAGGGCTTCCGCTGTTGATCCTCGGCGATAAGCCACCCGGTGATGCGCGCGTGCACGATGGTCTGCATTTTGTTTCCGACACCGAGCGCATTCTGGAATTGCTTGCCGAGCGGCATAGGTTTCCGCGGCTTCTCCGACCAGCGGCGGGGGCGAGCAAGGTCGCCTGAGCTCAGGCTGCGAAAGTGGCCTCAAGGCTCGTTGCCGAGCGTTTGGACAGCGTGCAGGCATGACGCTCGGCCGTGCCCTTGATGACCAATTCGAATTCGTCGGGGACGATCATCGGCAGGGAGACGGCAAACTCGGCGCCGCCATCCCAGAGCGATCGGATGGTGCAATCGTATGTCGATCTGCCGCCATCGAAGATGACCTGGCCGGCTTTGAGCACGCGGCGCCGGTTGGGCTTTGGTGGTTCGGTCGGCGCGTCCGACCCGCACACCTGGTTGCGGCCGGAGCGCTTGGCGACATAGAGCATCTGATCCGCGCGTTCGAGCAGCGTATCGAGATCGTCGCCCTCGCCGATGGTCGAGACGCCGAAGGATGCAGTGACTGCAATGGGCGGGAATGTTCCAGGAAAATCAAGCGCTTTAACGATGGCCCGGAGTTTTTCGGCGGTCGCCATCGCCGCCTTGTGCTCGGTGCGGGGGAGGATAATCGCGAACTCTTCCCCGCCGACGCGACCGACGAGATCGCTCTCACGCAACCCGTCCTTGAGGGCCTTTGCGACCGACGCCAGCACACGATCGCCTGCCGCATGGCCATAGGTGTCGTTCACCTGCTTGAAGTGGTCGATATCGAAGGCGATGCAACTAAGCGGCGCCGCATAACGGATAGCGAGGGCGAGATGTTTGACCGCCTCATCCTGGAAGGCACGCCGGCTTCTCGCGCCTGTAAGCACGTCCGTCGATGCCTCCTGTTGCAGCTCCAGCTCGTGCATGACGATGGCTGCAAGATGGGTAAGGATGGCGGTGTCGCGTTCGCTGAACTCGCGGGCGGTGCCGTCGATCGCGCACACGGTGCCGATGGTCAGGCCGTCGCCTGTCATGATTGGCGCACTGGCATAGAAGCGCACTTTGGGCCCGCCCGTGACATGCGCATTGTCGAAAAAGCGCTCGTCCTGACTGGCATCGGGCACGATCAGCGGCCGGCCCAGTTGCAGCGTATCCTTGCAAAACGTGCTGTCGAGAGAGACTTCGGTATTCTCAAGGCCATCGACGGCCTTATACCACTGGCGATGGGCATCAATCATCGACACGATGCCGATTTCGACCCCGAAGATCAGCTTGATCAAGGCCGCAACGCGGTCAAAGACCATTTCTCCCGGCGTGTCCAAAATGCCAAGCCGCTCGAGGGCATCGAGACGGTTGGGATCGGCGGCCACCTGACGATAATCAGGTGTAAGGGATGTTGGCATGGTCTTGTCCTGACGCTACGGACATTGAAGTTTCACCATCAAGGGCATGACGGCATTCTGCGCGCTGTCTGGGCCAAAAAATGTTCAGCGACAAGGGGATTTGAATTAATCTCTAGAGGCTGACACGGCACGCACTTCGGCCAGCCTATTCTCGGCATAATCATCCTTCCAGCAGACGGCAGCCTCCCATGCGGCAGAGGCTTGGGCCGCGGCATCACCCTCGGCGCCCTCCAACGCGCCGCCATTAAACGGCAGGACGAGATCGAGGAGGGGCACATCGACATGGGCTTCATCCCAATCGACAAGGCCGACCCGATCGCCTGTCATGAGGATATTGGCCGGGTTGTTGGGATTGCCGTGGACGACGCACATTTCGTGCCCCGCAAGACGGGCCCAAGCCGCGCGGCAGCGTTTGACGGCTTCGTCCGGCATGGCGGTGAGATCGATGCGGGTGCCGTGATTGGCGCGCAATAATTCGAGCGACGCCTTCCAGCCCGGGCGTTGAGGCCAATTCGCTGTCAGTCGATGAAGCGCGCGCAGCGTCTCGCCTACGCGCCGCCAATCGCTGGCATCGGCCGGCGGTCCACCCTCGATAAAGGTCATCACCATCAGCCCATGCGCGAACGGCCTGCCATCTTTTGTAGGGATCGGCACGGGCACGGTCAGGCCTGCGCGATCGAGGTGCTGCAGCAGCGCGACCTCCCAGGCAAGATCGTCAGCGCTCCGCCTGCCCAAGCGCGCCACCGCGATTGTGCCGCCGATATCGACGCTCCACACATCGTTGGACGAGCCGCCGGTGAGCGGTTTTATCCGCGTCGCGTCCCAAAGTGTCAGCGCATCCCAACTCATTTGCGGTTCAAATCATCAGCCCTTGCTGGCGATGAGCATGCCACAGGATTGGAGGGCCGGGAATAAGTCGGGAGGCGGCGCGGAAAATGCCATGCGCCGGGGCGGGGATATCTGGTTACGGTTTGGGATCTTTCCGCGGGACGTCCTTGAGCTGATCCATGAGGAAAGCGTGGGTTGCCGCATTGGCGACGATCAGTGTGCCGGTCTTTTCAAAAATGTCCGGACCGCGGCCCCACCAGTCGGTGACGATCCCGCCGGCTTCTTCGACGAGCAGAATCCCGGCGGCGGTGTCGACGAAGCCGGTTTCCTCAAAGTAGCCGGTGAGGCGCCCGCAGGCGACATAGGCGCAGGAATTGGCGGCGCTGCCGACGATGCGGACGGCGCCGGTCGGCGCGCGGATGGCGTCGAGCCGGCTATAGGCGCCGGGATAGAGCTGCAGGTTCGGTGTTGGGAGGCCTGTGCCGATGCACATCATGGCCACATCGGTTGAGCGGCTGACATGAAGGCGCTCGCCATTGAGAAAGGCGCCGCCGCCCTTGAGCGCGGTGAACATCTCGTCGGAGACGGGATTGTAGATGAGGCCGCACATGGTTTCGTTGCCCCGGCGGAGGGCGATGGTGATTGTATAATGCTGGCCATTGAGGAAATTGGTCGTCCCATCGATCGGATCGACGAGCCAGCGATGGGTCTCGTCATCACGTTCGGCCGGCGCGAACTCTTCGCCCGTCAGGCCCCAGGGATAGGCGGAAAGCAGGCGCTCGCGGATCAGGGTTTCAGAGTCGCGATCGGCATCGGAGACGAAGTCGCCCGGGCCTTTGACGCCGATTTCGAGATCGCGGAAACGCGCAAAATGCTCAAGGGTGAGTGCGCCGGCCTCACGGGCGGTGGCGACCATGTCGGCGAGAATGTTTGGGTAATCGTGGCTCATGAGGCAAAGGCTGCGGCGAGCCCCTCCGGATCGTCCGTCGTGATCTGATCGACCTTGAGCGCGAGAAGGCGCTCGATCAGCGGAATGGTTGATGAATCCACTTGGCGTATCGTCCAGGCGTCGATGCGCTTGCCGGCCGCGTGGATGGGCGCGACGATATCGAAGCCGGACTTATCTGCGGCGAGGACAATTTCGTAGGCGAGGTAGATCATGTCCGCGTCTGGGGCGGTCGCGAGGGCCTCGGAAATGAAGGTCTGGTAGTCGCCGGTCGCTTGTAGCTTGGCGAGGGATTCCCCGTAGCAAGGGTCGTAACCGCTGCGCAGTTTCGGGGCCGAATTCGTTAGCATTCCGATAGCATCGAAGTCGCCGCCGGAGAGAATAAGGTAATCGGCGACAGGCGCGACACTCGCGCCGAAATTGGCGACGATACTTGGCGTGAGGGCGGCGTGGCCTTCCTTGAAATCGAGCTGCAGCAGTGCGTCGGGGTGCGGCTTCTCTTTGGAAAGAAGCGCACAGAGGTCTTCGAGCAGCATAACCTTGTCAGCGATCGGCTGGCCGTCATTGCCGCGAAGGTTCAGCTCGCGGAGAACCGAGGCCGGCGTTTCGCGGACGAGGCCCGTGCCGGTGGTTTCGGCATCGAGCGCGAAGTTATGAAGGATAGCGCAGCCGTGGTCGGCGTGGATAACGAGATCGACTTCGACACTGGCCCCGAGGCGCATGGCTTCGAGGATGCGGCTGCCGGTGAACACCGGATCGATTGGCTTGCGCCGGCCGCGATGCCATTTGATAGAAGTGCGGTGACCATCCCGCTCGAGATAGAGGGGATCGCTCATGGGGCGCTCCGGAACACCTGGACGTCGTCGCGATAGGCGGCGACGGCGCGGGGCATGAGGTTGACGCCTTGACCGTGCTGGAACTGGCCGGGCTGATTGACCATGGCTTTCAGGCGCTTGCCATCTGGGAGGTCGAAATCGACGAGGCCATGGGTGCCGTAATCGGTGACGCGATGGACTTTGCCGGCGCCGGGTTCAGCCGGGACGATATCAAGCGCTTCGGGGCGGACGGCAAGGGTGGTCGGGCCGTCGCCGATGGCGAGCGGATGGGAGAAACCGGCGCGGGCGAACTGGCCGTTGCTGACCGTGCCTTCGATGAGATTCATCGTGCCGATAAAGCCTGCGACGAAAGGCGTCTGCGGGTTGCGATAGACGACGTCGGGGCGATCGATCTGCTCGGTGCGGCCATCGCGCATGACGACGATGCGATCGGCCATGGAAAGGGCCTCGTCCTGGCCGTGCGTGACGAAGAGCGTCGTGATCCCGACGCGCTGCTGGATGTCGCGGACTTCTTCGCGGAGGCGTTCACGCAAATGCTGGTCAAGGCTGGCAAAGGGTTCGTCGAGGAGGAGGATTTTGGGTTCGAGCACCAGCGAGCGGGCCAAGGCGACGCGCTGCTGCTGGCCGCCCGAAAGCTGGGTGACGCGGCGCGAGCCATAGCCGCCAAGACCGACGAGCTCGAGCACGGCTTCGACGCGGCGCTTGATTTCGTCTGCCGGCAGGCGACGGAGTTTGAGGCCGAAGGCGAGGTTTTTGGCGACGTCCATGTGCGTCCAGAGCGCGTGGCTCTGGAACACCATGCCCGTCGGACGCTTTTCCGGCGGCGTGCGGGTGATGTCTTCGCCATCGATGGCGATGAGGCCCGAGGTTGGGGTCTCGAAACCTCCAACCATGCGGAGAAGCGTCGACTTGCCCGAGCCCGAGGGGCCGAGCAGGCAGACGAGTTCGCCGTCCGCGACTTCGAGGGAGAAGGAGTCGACAGCCTTGGTGCCGCCGGGGAAGAGCTTTGTGACGTCTTTGATGGTGAGGACGGACATTTTTATTCCTAGGTCACGCGGTCGCGGGGAAGGGTCGCTGCGCGACTGGAGAACGGTGAGTTTGGCCACACCCCCTCCCGGCCTCCCCCATCAAAGGGGGAGGTGAAGGGACGGTGGTTTAGGCGAGAAGCTGCCTCAAACTGGATCGGACACCTCCCCCTTGATGGGGGAGGTTGGGAGGGGGTGTGCTGGGCCATGCTCAAGCACCGAACCCCTTGGCAAACGAACCCGAATTGACCACCCGCCTTGCAAACAAGAGGGCGATGAAGCTGGGGACCCACAGCAAGACCGAGAGCACCGCGCCGTATTGGATGACGGGCTGGTTGTTGATGAAGGAGATCATCAGAACCGGGAGGGTGCGGACTTGGGGGGCGCCGATGAGCCAGGCGCCTTCGGTTTCGTAGAAGGTACCGACAAAGCTGAGGAGAATGGCGGCGGCGATGGTCGGGCCGGCTTGTGGCAGGGTGATCGACCAGAAGACGCGCAAGGGTGAGGCGCCAACGTCGCGGGCGGCTTCTTCCATCTTGCGATCGACCGACTGGAAAGCGGCGACAGGGATCCAAATCATGAACAGCAGCGTGCCGACGAGCTGGATGAGGACGACGCCCCAGAATGTGCCGATGAGGTTCAGTTGCAGGAAGATGCCGGCAATGGCGACGAGAAGCCCGAACTTCGGGAAGGCGTGCCCGGCGAGAAACGAAAAGAACAAAATATCGCGGCCGGGGAAGTCGAGGCGGGCAAAGGCGTAGGCGGCAGGGAGGCAGATGACGGCGGAGAGCACCGTCACCGTGGTCGCAAGCGTCAGGCTCATGGTGATCGAGGACCAGACATCGGCGCGGGCCAGGGTCTGGTACCAGAATTTGAGTCCGAATTCCTGCGGGATGACCGAAGGAAAGCGCCAGACATTGGTGAAGGCCCAGGTGCCGACGACGAGGAGCGGGGCGACGATGACGAGGGTCAGGACGACGGCGAAAAAGATGCCGGTCCAGTCGATCGGCGCTCTGATTTTTACAGCGGTGCTCATGTCAGGGCGTCCTGTTCTTGGCGACGGAGCGCACATAGAAGAGCCCGAAGACGATGCAGAAGCCGAAGGTAATCACGGCCTGGGTGATGGCATTTGTCGGATCGAAAAGATCGCGGAAGGTGCGCTGCATGAAGGGGCCCATCATTTCCGGAGCGGCAGGACCGAGCACATAGGGCAGGGTGAAGGCCGAGAAGATGCCGAGTACGGCAAAGGAAATGGCGACAAGGATGGAATTGGAAATGCGCGGCAGGATGATGTGCCAGAGGAGCGCGAAGCGCCCCGCGCCGACATCGCGTGCGGCCTCAATCGCCTGATTGGACACATTGCCGAGGCCTGAAAGAAGGATCAGGACGGTCAGCGGGATATTGTCCCAGACAAGACCGATTACCGGACCCCAGGGGGTCAAATAGGGCGATTTGATCTTGGGGAGACCTACCGAATTGAGGAGCAGATCGACGGTGCCGTTTGGCCCCAGGACGCGGATGAATGCGAAGCTGAGGATGATGGAAGGCACGAACATCGGGAAGATGGCGAGGCCCTGCACATAAGCGGCGATCTTGGAATTGGAAAAGCGCAGATAGAGCGCGATCGGCAAGCAAATCACGAGGAGCAGCACGGCGCAGACGCCGGTGGTCCAGAGCGTGATCGAGAGGTTCGCCCGGCTATAGGGATCGCTGACGAAGAACTCGTAGCTTTCCGTCGAAAAGGTGCGCCCGCCATCGGGCGTCGGCAACCAGAGGGTCTGGATCACCGCCGAAATGATCGGCCAGATGATGAGCCAGAGAACGAGAAGAACGGGCACGGCCACGAGCAAGAGGCCGATCGGCCTCTTGCGTTGCGTGGGTGCGGGCGCCAGGGCGCCCGCTTCTGTCGATGTCACGAGGCAGGGTCCACGTTCGGTGCAACGGCGCGGTACCAGCCATCATTGATGGCGGTTTCCCACTTGCCGCCCGGGAAGGTCGGGATCGATTCCGGGATGATATCGGCGAAGCGTTCACGCAGGTCTGCTGCAACATAGTCCCAGGAGACGCCGGGGAAGCCGCCGAGTTCGGTGAGAACGGCAGACTGGATTTCCTCGGTGAGGAGGAAGTCGGCGAGCTTGAGGGCGGCATCCTTGTTGGCGCCGTTCGAGAGCACGGCGATATAGGTGAAGCCGCCGGGAAGGCCGAGATCCTGCAGCTGGACGAGGCCGGTGGTTTCCGGCAGCACGCCCTGCTGGATGGCCGAGAGGGCCTGATCGGACCAGGCCGGGATCATGGTGACGGCCGACTGGCCGAGCAGCTGCAGCGACTGGGTATTGCCCGAAGTATAGGCGCCGTTCTCAAAGAGCGACGGGGCGAGGTCGTTGAGCATGGCCCAGGCGGGGGTCAGGGCTTCTTCGGCAAATTCAGGGGTGAAATTGTCGACGGTGAATTTCTTGGGGTCATTGCCATTGGCTTCGAAAATGGCGCGACGGACGAAATTGCCACCCGAGCCGCCCTTGTTGGGACGGTTGTAGATGAACTGGCCCGGATTGGCCTTGATCCAGGTGACGAGATCGGCCCAGGTCTTGGGCACATTGGCCGGATCGAGCTTGGTCGTGTCATAGGCGAGGAGTACCTGCGACCCGCGATAGGGGAGGCGGGTCGGAATGTCGTTGGCGAGCGGATTGACCTTGGAATAGTTCGAAAGGCCAGCGGCGGAGAAATCGACGAAGAGGCCCTTGTCGATGGCGCCGGCATTGACGCGGGTGTCGTAACCTTCGAAAAGATCGGCCTGCGGATCGGCGCCGCTCGCGAGGGCCGCAAGAGCACGGTCGCCGATGGCGGCAACGCCGGGGCCGTCGCCACCGTCAACCAGATTGAGCGTGATGCCGGAATTGGCGGCTTCGAATTTCGGTTTTACCACATTGGTCCAGAAGTCGATGACGTTCTGGTCCGAGGTGAAATAGACGTCGATCACGCCTTCGGCAGCGAAGGTCATGCGGGGCATCAGGGTCACGCCAGCCGAAATAGCGGCGGCGGAAATCAGGAAATGGCGGCGTTTCATCAGTCTCTCCCGTGTCGGCAGCTCAGGGCGAGCTTACCTTCGCTCTCGCTGGCGACGGAGTCCATGAACCGGCACGCTGGCCGATCAGCGGATGCGCGGCCAGCTCGCATCCACCCAACTCATGGGCTCCCCTCCTCATTGCGGCAGCGTGCGGAAGACAGCCCAATCTTTTGCCGGGTCGATCTTGTGCATCGTTGCAGCACCAGACAACACCGAAAGATGCTTGCACACAAGTGCAATTCCATCTCTTTCGACTGTGCTCAATATTTTGCTTGGGTAACGCTTTGATGACAGTGAAAGCCTGCGCACGTGTGCAAGGCGTTTCTGTCTGTGCAGTGCACTTTTTAGAGTGCTGAGGCTCTTATACTTTTTCGCCAGATCGGGACGGGCTGAAAAATGCGGCGGCCGGGGATAACCGGCACTGGTGCAGCCAGAAGGTCGACCACGTGATCGCCCATTTCGGCAAAGGGCTGAGCGAAGGTGGTGAGCTTATACGATTCCCAGGCGCCCTCTTCGATATCGTCGAACCCGACAAGGCAAAGCTGATCGGGGAGGGTGAGGCCGAACTCGTGGCGGGCCGCATCCATGAAGCCGAGCGCGAGCAGATCGGTGACGCAGAAGACGCCATCGGGACCGTCGGAGCGGCCAAAAAGGCGGCGCGCGCTTTCATAGCCCGAGGCATAGGTGGTGGGGCCGGCAGCCATGACGGTGACCGAGAGGCCCGCAGCTTCGGCGACGGAGACGAAGACGCGTTCGCGCTCGATCAGGCTTGCGGTATGGGCGGTAGAAGTGACGAGGGCAAGGCGCGTGCAGCCGGCGCGGCGGAGGAGGAAGAAAGCCTCGCGACCCGCCATTTCATTGTCGACACCGAGATTGTGGCAACCGGTCAGCGGATCGTCGCGATTGATGAGGACGACCTGCTGGCCATTGGTGAGGCTTGTTTCAATGAGCTTTGCCGATGGAGTGCCGGAGAGAAAGACGGTGGCATCGGCGCGATAATTGAGGGTCTGCCGCATGGCCGAGGCGACGCTTTGCTCGTCGGTGCCGGTATTGATGACCATGGTGACTTTGCCGGCGGCCTGCAGCTTTCGTGTCAGGACGTCGATCAGCCGTGCGCGGATGGGCGTCGTCATGTCGGCGACGACGAGGCAGACGATATTGCTGCGCTCGCGCAGGCCCCGGGCGAGGTGATTGACGTGGTAGCCGAGCTCACCGGCCGCCTCGAGAACCTTGCGGCGGGTTTCCTCGGAAACGCTGGCGCCATCGGTAAAGGTGCGGGAAACGGCGGAGCGGGAAACGCCGGCGCGCTCGGCGACGGTGCGCGCGCTGACGAAGGGGCGGCGTTCCTCAGTCATGATCGCGGGCCTCGAGTGTCGGGCCCGCGATGTTGCTTTCATTCCACGCCCCGTCAAGAGGCGATGGTGATCAGTACTTGATCACCGAGCGGATCGACTTGCCTTCATGCATGAGATCGAAGGCGTGGTTGATCTCATCAAGGCCCATCGTGTGGGTGACGAAGGGTTTGAGGTCGATCTTGCCGCTCATGGCGTCTTCGACCATGCCGGGGAGCTGGCTGCGGCCCTTGACGCCACCGAAGGCGGTGCCCATCCACTTGCGGCCGGTGACGAGCTGGAAGGGGCGGGTGGAGATTTCCTGGCCGGCGCCGGCAACGCCGATAATGATCGACTGACCCCAGCCACGATGAGCGGATTCGAGGGCGGCGCGCATGACGTTGACATTGCCGATGCACTCGAAGGAGTGGTCGACACCCCAGCCGGTCATTTCGACGATGACCTGCTGGATCGGTTTGTCGTGATCCTTGGGGTTGATGCAGTCCGTGGCGCCGAATTCGCGGGCGAGATCAAATTTGCCCGGATTGGTGTCGATGGCAAAGATGCGGCTGGCCTTGGCCTGGCGGGCGCCCTGGATGACGGCAAGGCCGATGCCGCCGAGGCCGAAGACGGCGACGGTGTCGCCTTCCTGCACCTTGGCCGTGTTGTGAACAGCGCCGATGCCGGTGGTGACACCGCAGCCGAGAAGGCAGACGTGCTCGTGGTTCGCCTCAGGATTGATCTTGGCGAGAGAGACTTCGGCGACGACCGTATATTCGGAGAAAGTCGAGCAGCCCATATAGTGGTAGAGCGGCTCGCCATTATAGGAAAAGCGCGTGGTGCCATCGGGCATGACGCCCTTGCCTTGGGTGGCGCGGACCGACGTGCAGAGATTGGTCTTGCCCGACTTGCAGAAGAGGCATTCGCCGCATTCGGCGGTGTAGAGCGGGATGACGTGGTCGCCGGGCTTGACCGAGGTGACGCCTTCGCCGACTTCGATAACGACGCCCGCGCCTTCATGGCCTAGAACGACGGGAAAGAGCCCTTCCGGATCATCGCCTGAGAGTGTGAAAGCGTCCGTGTGGCAGACGCCGGTATCGGTGATTTTGATCAGCACCTCGCCGTTCTTGGGCGGAGCGACGTCGATCTCGACGATTTCAAGCGGCTTTCCTGGCGCAAAGGCGACGGCGGCGCGGGATTTCATGGCTGGCTTCCTCAAGTCGGTCTTGATCGTGAGGTACAAGCCCATGCTCCGGGGTGCAAGTCACCCCGAGAGTGGCTTCATCTGCGGCAAGTCGGCGCATCGAAAGCGGGCAAAGCCAGCAAAACAGCTGATCAAAACACCGAGAGTCCTGAGATTTTGAGGAATTTCATCGGTTTAGTGGAACCAAATCAATTTTTGTTCATTTTTTGATCGCCTGCCTTTCGCCCCAATCGACCCTTAGCGAGGCGCTGTTCACGCATTTTTAACGCGTGGAACAAGGCCGCCAGAAGGCGGAAACGAGAGCCGTTTGGGTATGCGTGATTCGCATGCCCGCCATGCAACAACTTTCCCACCTTGGCGGCGTTGCCGGAAATTGATGGAAAGCAAAGAACAACAAGCGTCACAAATGCTCACCGCTCATTCCCATCGCTTTTCCCGCCGCGCTTTTCTGACCAGCGCCGCGGCGACACTTGCCCTGCTTTCCACGACGTCGCTCACCGGCGCGGCGATGGCGCTCGAACCCGTTTCGGGCCAGTTCGACTTCGACAGTTTTTCCGCGCGCATGCGCGATCTAGCCGGCCAGCCCTATCAGAGCCCCGAGCTGATCGATTCCGAGGCCTATACCGGCCTCAACTATGACGGCTACCGCCGGGTGCAGTTCAACACCAAGAAGGCGCGCTGGCTCGGCGATGATCATGGTTTCCAGATCCAGGCTTTCCCGCCCGGCTGGCTCTTCAAGGAAAAGGTCTCGGTCTACGAGATCACCGACGGGGATTCCCATCCCTTCGCCTTCAACTCGGACGATTTCATCTATCATTTCGATGACAAGGCCGAGCGCGAGAAGATGGAGACCGCCGAGTTTCCAGGGATCGCCGGCTTTCGCATCAACTATCCGCTCAACCGTCCGGATGTGGCCGACGAACTCGTCGCGTTTCTGGGCGCGAGCTATTTCCGCGCGCTTGGCCGCGGCAATATCTACGGCTCGAGCGCGCGTGGCCTACTGATCAATTCCTGGCGCGATGGACCGGAAGAATTCCCGCGCTTCAGCGAATTCTATATCGAGCGCCCAAGCGAGAAAGGCCCGCTGACGGTCTATGCCGCGCTTGAAAGCCAGAGCGTCACCGGCGCCTATCGGTTCGTCATTCATCCCGCCGGCGAAAGCCAGCAGGAAACCATCATGGACGTGACGGCGCGGCTCTATTTCCGCACCGATATCGCCGAGATGGGCATTGCCCCGCTCACCTCGATGTTCCTCTTTGCCGAAACCAACCGGCATGAATTCGACGATTTCCGGCCCCAGGTGCATGATTGTTCCGGTCTCGTCATCGAGCCCGAAGCTGGCCTGCCGCAATGGCGCCAGCTCAACAACAACGAGCAGCTCGGCAATTCCTACTTCTGGGACGCCAATATCCGCGCTTTTGGGCTTTACCAGCGCAATCGCGAATTCGAATCCTACCAGGATGCCGGCGCCCATTATGAACGCCGCCCCTCGATGCGTGTCGAGCCGACAGGCAATTGGGGGCAGGGCCAGGTTCGTCTCATTGAAATTCCGGCCAAGTCGGAAACCGATGACAATATTGGCGCGTTCTGGATTCCCAACGAGCCCCCGAAGGCAGGCGAAGCCCGTGAATATGGCTATCGGCTAATCTGGGGTGATCTGATGCCGCGCGACGATGATGCTCTTGCCCATGTGGTCGAGACGCGCATCGGGCAGGGCGGTGTCTCCGGTGTCGAAAACGCCGCAAGCCTTAGAAAATTCGTCATCGATTTCGATGGCGGCAGGCTCGCCGAACTTTCGCCCGATACGGTCTTTGAAGTCGAGGCGACAGCATCGGCCGGCGAGATCGTGGGATCGACCTTTTCTCAGATCGAAGCCAATGGCCTCTGGCGGTTGGTGCTCGATGTCGAGACCGAGGGGCAGAGCCTAATTGAATTGCGAGCCAGCATCGGATCGGGCGGAGAACCGCTGACCGAAGCCTGGCTTTACCAATGGCGTGGAGTACCCGCATGAAGCATCAGAATTTCCAGCCCCTAGATGGCTTGCCGAATGCACCCTTGTCCATGCCAAAGCAGGCGCTTGAGCGTCCTGCCGCATTTGGATCGTTTTGGCGTGCTTTCCTGTTCGTATGGCAGCGTGGCTAGGACAGTGAACGTATGAGCAATCGGCACACGATGGGGCAGGCTGAGTGGCTAAGGCTACTTACGCTGAGCTTTGCCGCGGCCGTAAGCTTGACCGCCGGCACGGTCTTTCTCGACCTGATCGGAGGCAACCGTCCGGTTTTGCTCGATTGGGTGAGGACAACCCTTCTGGTCCTCACCGGCTTTTGGCTGGTTTGGGGCGGCACGATCGGCCTACTTGGCGCGCTGTCGCCGGCGCCGAAACCGCGGCGCGATGTCGGCCGGCCCGAGGGCAAGACGGCCGTGCTGATCCCGGTCTACAACGAAGATCCGGTCGAAACCTTTGCGCGCATCGCGGCGATGAACCGCCAGATCGTGGCGCGCGGCTTTGGCCCACAGTTTCACTTCGTCATTCTTTCCGATTCGACCTCGCTTGAGGTGGCAGCGGAAGAAGCGAGCGAATTCGAGCGCCTGATCGTCGAGCCCGAGGCCGCTGGCCGCATCTTTTATCGCCGCCGCGACCGCAATGTCGGGCGCAAGGCCGGCAATATCGAAGATTTCGTCGCCCGCTCGGGTGGCGCCTATGACTATGCCATCATCCTCGATGCCGACAGCCTGATGGAAGCCGACACCATGGTGGCCATGGTGCGGCGCATGGATACCGATCCGGAAATGGGCCTTCTACAGACCGTGCCCGTCGTGATCGCGGCGCGCACGGTCTTTGGCCGCATGATGGCGTATTCCTCGGCCTATTTTTCCCGCTATTTCGCGCGTGGCTCCGCCATGCTGCAGGGCGAACATGGTCCCTATTGGGGGCACAATGCCATCGTGCGCGTGCGAGCCTTCGCGTCCTGCTGCGGCCTGCCCGTGCTTTCCGGCAAGCCACCTTATGGCGGCCATATCCTTAGCCACGACTATGTCGAGGCAGCCCTGCTTGCCCGTGGTGGCTGGAAGGTCGAGGTAGATCCTGAGCTCGGCGGCTCCTATGAGCAGGGCCCGGAAAACCTCATCGAATATGCCAAGCGCGATCGCCGCTGGTGCCAGGGCAACCTGCAGCATCGTCGGCTGATTGCGGCACCAGGCCTCAAATTCTGGAGCCGGTTCACCTTCGTCCAGGGCATCATGGCCTATTTGGCCTCGCCACTCTGGCTGCTGCTGCTGATCGCCAGCATTGCGGCCAGCATCTTGCCCGATAGTGGCGGTGACCGCTGGGGCGCGACGCCGTGGCTCATCGGTATCGGTGTTCTGACCACGCTGCTCCTGCCCAAATTCGCCATTGCCCTGCGCGGCGCCATTGACGGCACCAATGCGCGGTTTGGCGGCTGGGCCATCATTCCTTCGGTTTTAAGCGAGATTGTCATTTCGACCGTCATCGCTCCGGTGCTGCTCGCTTTCCAGAGCCGCGCCGTTTTCCAAATTCTGTTCGGGTTCGACGGTGGCTGGCCGGCGACCGAACGGGATGCCAAGGCTGTGTCGATGAAAACAGCCTTTGCTGCCAGTTGGTGGATCGTCGTGACCGCGTTGGCAACGCTCGTCTTCATGGCGCTCTTCGCTCTGGCCTATCTGCCCTGGCTTCTGCCCGTGGCAGCCCCGGCGCTCGCCGCGCCGCTCGTCATCTGGGCGAGCTCGCGCGGTGGCGATGCGCCGGTCAGTTCCTGGCTCTTCAGCGTGCCCAGCGAGCGGGCACCAAGCGCGATTATCCGCGAAGCGGACTTGATTCTTGCCGGCTGGCGTGCGACCGCCCCGGTAAAGACATCGGGTCTTGCCGAAGTGGGTATCCATGCTCCAGCCTAGGCCTTCCTTCTGGGGGGCAATTCCATTCATGCGATCGATCATGGCGGGGCCGGCTCCGTTGCCCCCCGGCGCGCGCGACGAACGGCTCGACATGTTCCGCGGCCTCGCGCTGGTGATGATCTTCATCAACCACGTGCCGGGCACGGTCTTCGAATATTTCACCAATCGCAATTTTGGCTTTTCCGACGCGGCTGAAGCCTTTGTCTTCATGTCGGGCGTCGCCGCGGGGCTGGCCTATTCGGGCTCTATCCTGAAGAAAGCGCCGCTTTGGCTCTCGGTCGCCCGGCCTTGGGCACGGGCGCGCCAGCTCTATTTCGTGCACCTGACGCTGACCTTTATCTTCCTCGGCACCTTTGCCGCAGCTGCACACTATTTCGGGCTCTTCGAACTACTCGAAACCAATAATCTCAAAGCCCTGGCGCGCGATCCCCTGCCGACGCTGATCGGCATTCCGCTGCTGACGCACCAGTTCGGCTATCTCAACATCCTGCCGCTCTATCTGACGCTGCTGCTGTTCACGCCGTTCCTCATCATGACGGCGCTGAAAAAGCCCTATTGGGTGCTCGCCGGGTCGGTCTTGGTCTGGGCCATTGCCGGACAGTTCCGGCTCAATTTCCCGAACTATCCCAATTCTGGCGGCTGGTTCTTCAATCCGCTTTCCTGGCAATTGATCTTCGTCATCGGCCTTCTTGCCGGCATCGGCATGAAGACCTCGCGACGGTTCTTCCCGGTCAATCCTTTGGCGTTTTTGCTGGCGCTGGGTTTTCTGATCCTCACCATTTTCTGGATGAAGGTGAAGCCGGTTGGCGCCATGGGCAATGGCTTCCTGACCTTCCTCTGGAAGTCGGGCTTTCCGTTCTACATCCATTCCTTCGACAAGACCTTCCTGTCGCTGCCGCGGCTGCTGCATGCGCTGTGTCTGTTCTATGTGCTCGCCTCGATCCCGGCCATGCAGACCATTGCGGCCTCGCGCTGGGTCTCGCCGCTCCGGGTCATGGGGCGACAGGGGCTCGCGGTATTCTCGACCGGCACTGCGCTGAGCCTCTTTTTCCAGGCCGTGAAGGCCGGGACGCCGGCGAGCACGCTGACTGACGCGCTTATCCTGATTGTGGGCCTCGGCATTCAGGTGGGCCTGGCTTACGCCCTGACCGACACCGTCAAGATGCGGGCAGGCGAAGCACGGACTAAGGCCGTGCCAACGGGGCCGGTGGCGCCCTAGTCACTCCGCCAATGCGGCTGGGGTTCGGCAAGCGTCTGCAAGTCGGTGATAGGCGCGCCGTCGATGCGGCGGAGGAGGAGACGGGTCAATTCGCCGCCGGCGCCAAAAATGTCCTCGCGAATGCTGTCCATCTGCGGAAAGAGCGTCGGCAGAATGCCGGAGGTTTGCTTGTAAATCAGGCTCACTTCCCGCCCAAGCACGACCCCGCCCTCGGTGAGCCCGCCCACGAGCGCGATGGTGCGCATTTCGCTGTCTGAAATGATGCCATCCGGCCGGTCGGGCGCGGCGGCCAGTTTCAAGCCGACTTGGCGCATCTCCGCGGGAGGCAGTTTGGCCGTCCCTTCCAGTACGCGCGCCTCGACGCCGGCGCGGGCGGCGTTTTTCCGAAAACTCGTGACGATGTTTTGGTAGTTGGTCGTGCTGTCATCGCCAATGACCAGCATGATGTCCTTGCGTCCGAGGTCTACGAGGCGCCTGACGGCAAGCGCCGCAAATTCCTCGGACTTGAAATCGTGATAGGCGTGCGGCGTGTAAAACTCGGTGCGCCCATGGCTGACGAAGGGGAAGTCGGCATCGATCATCATCTGCACGCGCGGATCGCGCGGGCCAGTATGGGTGATAATGACACCATCAGCGGTGCGGTTGGAGAGGATGTAGCCGATCGTATCGGTGGTGGGGTGCTGCTCGAATTCGGGGATGACCGTCAGGTGATAGCGCGTGCCGCGAATGGCGTGGCCAATGCCCTGGATCATCGAGCGGGCGAAATCGATGGAGTCTTCGGCGCCATCGAGAACCAGCGCGATGACATTGGTCTTGCCGGTGCGCAGGCGCACCCCGGCACGGTCCGGCACATAGCCGAGCGCGCGCGCGGCCTCGTTGACCTTGTCGCGGGTCTCTTGCTTGAGCGTCGTGCCGCCGCGCAAGGAGAGCGAGACGGTCGAGAGGCTCAGCCCCGTCATTTCGGCAATGGTTTTCAGCGTCACGCGCTGATTGCCGCTACTGGCTTTGGTCACTGTCGTCTTGGCTGTTCATGAATTATCTGGACCGCGAGTCTACACATGGCCGCACGGCCAATCCAATGCGAATTTTTTGTAACGTTCTATACGCCGCACGGTTAGATGGAAACGATACAGCTCGGATCGAAGCGCTGATATCATTAGATAAAAAACCGGATAGGTCAGCAGGGATGACAAATGGCACGAGGCCATTGCAACGTTGCAGAGGTTGTGATTACCTCGGGCCGTGCTGGATATGGAGGTCCGGTGCAAAGCCGCGGTGCAAAGCGCGGCCAAAGAGCAGAGGAGGAGTTAATGCTCAAAACCGGTTTCCTGTCGACCGTTGCCGCCCTAACGCTGATGGCCGCGTCGACGCTGCCTGCACGGGCTGAAATATCATTCATGTATGCCGATTGGATCGCCGCCTTGGTCGAGCCCGGCATTGCCAATTTCGAAAAAGAGACCGGTGAAAAGGTCAACGCCATCAAGCTGCCGGGCCAGGGCTATGATCAGCGCATCGCGCTCGATCTCAGCGCCGGCACTGCCGCCGATGTCGCCTTGATGGATTCGTTCATGGTGTCCGAACTGGCGTCCGCCGGTTATCTCGAGCCGCTTGGCGAACACCTCAAGGGCTGGGACCAGTCCCAATATTATCTGCCGGGCCTCCTGGAAGTCGCTTCCTATCAGGGCGAAGTCTACGCGCTGCCGACCGATACCGACGTGCGCATGCTCTGGTACGATCTGTCCAATTTCGAAAAGGCCGGCATTCCGACCCCATGGGAGCCCAAGAACTGGCAGGACATTCTTGATGCCGCGCAAAAGCTCAAGGATGCGGGCGTCCAGTATCCGTTCCAGCTTCCGGCCGGCACCAAGCAGGGCGAAGCGTCGACCATGCAGGGCGTCTATATGGCCCTCCTCGGTGCCGACGTGCCCGAGGGCGATCGCAATCGCCTCCTCAACCGCGAAACCAATCAGTGGATTGGCGACAGCCCGGCCCTGCGCCGCACGTTCGAGCTCTATTCCAAGGTCTATTCCGAAGATCAGCTCAATCCGGCTGATCTGAACTACGCCACCGATATCGGCGCAGCCGTTCGCGCGGCTCTCGCTGCCGATCAGCTCGGTATCCTCGCTTCGGGTTCATGGGAAGATGCATGCCTTTGGGACTGCAACAACCCGCCCACCCGCGAAGTCCGCGATGCGGAAGTGGCATGGACGCCATGGCCGGGTTCGGGTGAGCCGGGCACCAAGGCGACGACCAATATTTCGGGCGGCTGGACCATTGGCGTCAACGCCAAGGCTTCGGACAAGGAACTGGCTTTCAAGCTGATCACCTCGATCTTCGACGAAGCCAATTTCAAGGCCTGGACCCTTGAAACGCACCGCATGGCTGTCCGTACCGACATCTCGGATTCGCCCGAATATATGGCTGATCCGTTCCTTGCCAAGGCAACGGCGCTTGCGGCCGATACGACCGGCCGCGACACGGTTCCGGGCTATCAGACGGTATCGGCCCTGATCCAGCAGGCGACTTCGGATCTGCTCGATGGTGTGTCGGTCGATGAGGTGATCGAGACCTATCACAACGCTCTCGTCGACGAGTTCGGCGAAGAGAACGTCATCACCTACGAATAAAGAATCCTCCCGACGCGGCGGCGCCCACTAGTCCTCCGGGTGCCGCCGCGACGGGAGTTTTATTCTCGATTGTCGCCCTCTTGGGGCTGACGCGGGATGCGTGGCCGATCTTCTGCCAGTGAGAAAAAATCCATGAAAAATCAGGTCAATCCTTGGCTCACCGGCAATCTCTATGTGCTTGTCATCGGCATGTTGCCAGCCATCGTCCTGATTGGTGCGCTGCTCTATTTCACCGCCTGGGCCTTTGCCTTTTCGTTCACCGATCTCGCACTGGTCGGGCGGAAGAGCGTTGAGTGGAGCTGGGTGGGGCTCGAGAATTTCGAGCGGCTGTTTACGCGCCGCGGTTTTCTTGAATCGCTCTGGACCACGGTTATCTTCGTGTTCTTCTCGGCCATTGTCGGCCAGTCGGTGCTGGGTTTCCTGCTAGCGGCGACGCTGCGCGGCACGCAATCGACGCTGCGCACGGTGGTCGAAGTCTGCATCATGCTCGGCTGGCTCTTGCCCGATATCGTCGCGGCATTCCTTTGGTCGGCAACGACGAGCCAGACCGGCCTCATCAACCAATTGATCGTCGTGCCGCTTGGCTTTCCGCCGATCAACTTCATCAACAATTACGCCCTGCCGGTCGTGACGATCGCCAATATCTGGAAGGGTACGGCCTGGTCCTATCTGCTGTTTTCCGCAGCCCTCGACTCGGTCAGCCGTGAGGTGGTCGAGGCGGCCAAGGTCGATGGCGCGACGCCGCTCCAACGCATCTGGCTCGTGCAATTGCCGATCATCCGGCCGCATATCGCGACCAATATGCTCTTCATCACCATCTGGACCTTCACCTATTTCCCGCTGATCTTCGCAATGACCGGCGGAGGGCCGGGGCGGCAGACGGAAACGCTCGCCGTGTTCCTCTATAATCAGAGCTTTTCGCGCGGCAATCTGGGCTTTGGCTCGGCGATTTCGGTCGCCATGCTGCTGATCGTCGGCTTCTTGTCGCTCTTTTATCTCCGTCTTCTGCGGGAGCCAAAATAATGGACAATACCGGCCCCTCGCGCCTGACCGCCATTGCGCTCACCTTTATGGCGGTGATCTGGGTCAGCCCCTTTTCCTGGCTGATCCTCAACGCCTTCAATCCGCTCTCGACCGGCCAGCTTGAAATTCCGAGGGCATTTGGCTTTGACAATTTTGGGCTCGCTGTCAGCGGCAATGCCGGGCGGCAATTTCTCAATTCCTTCATAATCGCGGCGGGCACGGCGACGCTTTCGGTCGTGGTGGGCATTTCGGCGGCCTATCCGCTGTCGCGCCTGCGCATTCCGGGGCGCAACGCTTTCCTCTGGACGCTGGTGCTCTTGCGCATGTTGCCATCGGCCGGCGTGCTCGTGCCGCTCTATTTTGCGGCGCAGCGCTCGGGCCTCCTCAATCAGCTCGGCGTCATCATCGCGCTGACCATTCTCAATCTGCCTTTCACGCTGCTGCTCTTGAAAAACTTCTTCGACACGGTGCCGATCGAGCTTGAGGAAGCCGCTTATGTGGAAGGCGCAACGCTTCTTCAGATTGTCACGAAAATCGTGTTGCCCATGTCGCGCGCGGGCATTGCGGTGGTCTGGTTCTTCAGCTTCACGGGAGCCTGGAACGAGTTCCTGCTGCCGCTAATCTTTGCGCGCGTGCAGGATGCCTTCCCGATGTCGGTGGGGCTTTACGCAGCGTTCGGCCAGCAGGGCGCCATCAACTATGGCTTCCTCACGGCCTTTTCCATTCTCTATGCGGCGCCTGCCATCGCCGTCTATTTCTTGTTGCGGCGGAACATGAACACAGGGTTCGCCGGTGTCGGAGTCAAAGGATGACCTATTCCAATCCCCAATCCACCAAGCTCGGTCTTCTCGATGACGACCTCAAGATGGAAGGAAAGCTCCTCCGCCTCTGCAAGGACCTTGAAACAAAGATCCGCACGCCGCTCGCCAATGTGCCATTCCAGTGGCACGTGCAGCGCGCCGACGGGTTTACGGCAGCCGAGGCACTGAAGGCGGATTGGCGGACTTGGGAAAAGTTCGGCAGCCACTCTGTCTGGGCCAAGCATCAGGAACACACTTGGTTCGCCGCTGAAATTACCGTGCCGGCAGAAGCGAAGGGCAAGGTGTTTGTCGCCCATTTCACCAGCCAATGGCAGGACCGGCCTGGTTCGACCGACCCGCAATGTCTCGCCTATCTCGACGGCAAGATCGCGCAGGCGCTGGACGGCAATCACACTGAACTCGTCATTGAGCGCAATGCCAAGCCGGGCAACAAGCACGTCATTCTGGTCAATGCCTTTACGTTCTTTGACCGGCCGCTTGTTGGGTTCGAAGTGGATTTCTTGGTGCGCAATGAGCGCGCGGAAAAACTCTATTATGACCTGCAGACCCCGCTCGATGTGGCGGTGCGCCTCTATCAGAACGATCCGCGGCGGCAGGCGATTCTCAATATTGTCGACCGTGCCCTGCGCGCGCTTGATCGGCGCGATGGGCATACGCCCGAGTTCGAAGCGACCCTGCCGGCGGCCGAAAAGATTGCCAAGGAAATCTACGATCTGGTCGATACCGAGGTGCAGCCGCAGATCACGGCGGTGGGCTCGACCCATCTCGACGTCGGTTGGCTCTGGCGCGTGATGCATACGCGCGACAAGACCGGGCGCAGCTTTGCCACGGTGCTCAACCTGATGGAGGAGTATCCGCAGTTCGTCTTCATGTACAACCAGTCGGTGCTCTTCGATTTCCTGAAGAAGGACTATCCCGAAATCTGGGAGCGCATGCTCAAGAAGGTCAAATCCGGGCAGTTCGAGATCGAAGGCGCCATGTGGGTGGAGCCGGACGTTAATATCGCCTCGGGGGAGTCGCTGGTCCGCCAGATCATGCGCGGGCGTCGCTTCCATATCGAAAACTTCAAGGTGACGCCCAAGACCGTCTGGCTGCCGGATACGTTTGGCTATTCGGCCAACCTGCCGCAGATCATGGAGAAATCCGGGCTCGAATATTTCGTGACCTCGAAGCTCTCTTGGAACGACACGGATCGGCATCCCTATGACACGTTCTTCTGGCGCGGCATCGATGGGACGGTGACCAAGGCCCAGCTCATCACCGCGCAAAGGTATGACAGCGAACAGATTTTCACGACCTATAATGGTGATCTCTCGGTCTCTGAGACCATGGGCGCATGGAAGCGCTATGAGCCCAAGGCGGCTTATGATCAGGTCGTCATGTCCTATGGCTATGGCGATGGCGGAGGGGGACCGACGCGCGCCATGATCGAGCGTGGCACGCGGCTCGAGCGTGGCATTCCCGGCGCGCCCAAGGTCAAGCTTGAGGGCATCGTGCCATTCCTTGATCGCCTGGGCACGGCGATGAATGCGAACCCCGGCAAATTCCCGACCTGGAATGGCGAGCTTTATCTGCAGTATCACCGCGGCACGCTGACCTCGGTCGCCAAGAACAAGGCCAATAACCGCAATGCCGAGCGCCGTTTGCGCGAGCTCGAATTTGTCGGCATCATGGCGCTGACCCAGGCGGGCCATGCCTATCCCACTGAAACGCTTGCCGAATTCTGGGAGCTGGTACTGATCAACCAGTTCCACGACATCCTGCCGGGCACATCTATTCCGGAAGTTTATGTGGATAGCGATGGCGAATATCACCAGATTTTCTCGACGCTCTCCTCGCAAAACGGGCCATGGCATGCGGCGGCCCAGGCCTTTGCCAAGCCCGGCAAGGATCAGCTTCGCGTGCTCAATTTCACGAGCCAGAACCGCGCGGAACTGGTGAGCCTCGGCCAGGTTGCCGATGGCAATACGCTGGCGACGGCGAATGGCTCGGCACCGATCCAGGCCATTACCCGCGCCGATGGCAGCACGGAATCCGTGGCGCCGGTGCGTAATATTGCGGCGCTCGGCTGGACGGCGGCACAGGTCGTGGCGGGACCACTGGTCATGACCTCCAGTGTCTCGGTCTCCGAAAAGCATCTCGAAAACGAGCTGATCCGCGTCGACTTCGACAAGGCGGGCGAGATCACAGGGATCTTCGACAAGAAGCGGCAGCGCGATGTGCTGGCGCCGGGCAAGACGGCCAATCGTCTGATTGCCTACGAAGACAAGCCCATGGAATGGGACGCCTGGGATATCGACCGCTATTTCGAAGAACAGTTCTGGCCGCTGGCCGATAGCCCGACGAAGATTTCGGTCGTCGAAACCGGGCCGCACCGCGCGGCGATCCGTGTCGAACGAAAATACCAAAAGTCATTGATTGTGCAGGTGATTTCGATTTCCGCCGGTGCGCGTCAGGTCGAGTTCGACACCTTCATCGATTGGCAGGAGCGGCAGCAGGTCATCAAGGCGCAGTTCCCGTTCGATCTCAACATTTCCGAAATCCGCTCGGAAATCCAATTCGGCCATGTGAAGCGCCCGACCCATCGCAATACCACCTGGGACCGCGCGCGGTTTGAGGCCTCGATGCATCGTTGGGTCGATATTTCCGAATCCGACTTTGGCGCCGCGCTGATCAATGACAGCAAATATGCCTATGATTGCCACGAGCAATCGGTTCGGCTGACTTTGGTGCGGGGTTCGACCTTCCCGGCACCCGACGCTGACCTCGGCGAACATCGCATCCGATATGCGCTCTTTATCCATGAAGGCGTGGCGGATCTGGCCCAGGTGCATCGCGCGGCCGAACGCTTCAACAACCCCCTCGCCGTGATCGGCAATCTGACGCCTTCGGCGGCGAAGGCTGGTGAACTCGCCCAGTTTAGCTTCGCTCAGGTGGACGTGGATAACGTTACCATCGAGACGGTGAAAAAGGCCGAGAAATCCGACGCCGTGGTGCTGCGCGTCTTCGAGCACGCCAATATCCGGGCCGAGGCGACCATCTCCTTCGGGGTCAAGGTCAAGAGCGTGCGCACCGTCAACCTAATGGAAGAGGGGCCGAGCAAGCCTTTGGCAATCAAGGACAATAGCGTCACCTTGAAGCTGCGCCCCTTCGAAATCACAACGCTTCTCCTGGAAGTCTGAGGAGGTTTTCATGGCCGATGTCACGCTTCGCCAAGTCCGGAAATCCTATGGGAACCTCGAGGTCGTCCATGGGGTCGATCTCGAGATCAAAAGCGGGGAATTCGTTGTCTTCGTCGGGCCCTCGGGCTGCGGAAAATCAACACTTCTGCGCATGATCGCCGGGCTCGAACCGATTACGGGCGGCGAGATTTCAATCGAGGGCCGGGTGGTCAACGACGTGCCCTCGCCCCAGCGCGGCATCGCCATGGTGTTCCAGTCTTATGCGCTTTATCCGCATATGACGGTCTATGAGAACATGGCCTTTGGCCTCAAGCTCAAGAAGACGCCGAAAGAAGAGGTGGATCAACGGGTTAGGGAAGCTGCGCGGATTTTGCAGATCGAAGCCTATCTCGATCGCATGCCCAAGGCGCTTTCTGGCGGGCAGCGGCAGCGCGTCGCCATTGGGCGTGCGATCGTGCGCAATCCAAAGGTGTTTTTGTTCGACGAGCCGCTGTCCAATCTCGACGCTTCGCTGCGGGCGCAAACCCGGGTCGAGATTGCAAAACTGCACGATACGCTTGATGCGACAATGATTTACGTGACCCATGACCAGGTCGAGGCGATGACCCTCGCGGACCGGATCGTGGTGCTCAATGCAGGTAATATCGAGCAGGTCGGTTCGCCGCTCGATCTCTACCGCAACCCGGTCAACACCTTCGTTGCGGGGTTTATCGCCAGCCAGCGCATGAACTTTATCTCCGTGACGCCAGAGGGCAATCAACTGCGCCTGCCGGGTAACATTCCGTTAACATTGAGCGGCGTCGATCTCTCAAAGGTTAAAACCATCGGGGCACGGCCCGAGCATCTGACTTTGGCGAGCCCGGAAAGCGCGCATCTGAGCGGGACGCTCGCCGTGATCGAACAGTTCGGCGAATATGCGCTGGCCTATGTCGAACTGCCGGACGGGGAAATGGTGACGGTCAAACTCGACGGCGCGCCGGACCTCGAATTGCACCAGCCGATGCATATCGCACTGCCGCCCGGCGAGGTGCATTTGTTTGATGGAGAGGGACGGGCGATCCGCGCCTAGCCGTAGCGCTCGGTGCGGATGATATCGGCGGGAATGCCGGCCTCGACCGCGCGGTCGGCGGCGACGTTGACGAAGGCATTGCTGCCGCAGATGAAGACGTGCTTTGGCGCGGCGCCGAGCGTTTTGATCGTGTCTGTGATGATCGGGCCGTCGATGCGGCGAGCGTAGTCGCTTGGGCGACTGGGCGTTTCGCGGGTGAGGGCGAGGCGCAGGGTGAAGTTTTCCCACTCAGCTTCGATGGCGAGGAGGTCGTCGAGGAAGGGTGCTTCGGCGGCGGTGCGAGCCGAGAAGAGAAGCACCACGCGGGCGTCGGATTTTTCGGCAAAGCCGTGGCGGATCATGGCCAGCAGGGGCACGACGCCGGAGCCGCCGCCGATGAGCAGGAGCGGGCCGCCATTGGTGGGGCTCCAGACGAAGTGGCCGCCGAGTGGGCCGCGCAGTTCGATCTCGTCGCCCACCTCGGCGACATCGTGGAAGAATGGCGAGACTTCGCCATCATCGAGCCGGTCGATGGCGAGTTCGATTTCGGGACCGGTATTGGGCGCCGAGGCGATGGAGTAGCTGCGCTGGGCGACATAGCCATCGGGCGCGGTGAGGCGCAGATCGACATGCTGGCCAGCGCGATGGGCAAAAGGCTCGGGCGGCAGGAAAAAGAAGCTCGAGAGCGTCTTTGTGCGCGGGACGACGCGCGTTATCCTGGCTTCTTGCCAGCGGATCTCGCGAGTGATCGTATCAATCATCGGTATAGCGCTGCTCTTTCCAGGGATCGCCATAGATATGGTAGCCGCGCAATTCCCAGAAGCCGGCTTCGTCGCGCTCGGTGAATTGGATTCCGTTGACCCACTTGGCCGACTTCCAGAAATAAAGATGCGGCACGAGAAGGCGGGCGGGGCCGCCATGGTCGCGCTCTAGCGGCTTGCCGCCATATTTCAGGGCCACCATCGCCTTGCCGGTGAGGAGATCGGCGGCGGGGATATTGGTCGAATAGCCATCATAGGAATGGGCGAGCAGAAACTTGGTCGGCGGCTCGATAAAGGCGTCGGCGAGGAGATCGTCGATGAGAACGCCTTCCCAGGTGGTGTCGAGCAGCGACCAGGTGGTGACGCAGTGGATATCCCTCACCATCTTCGTCATGGGGAGCGCGTTGAACTCGGCCCAGGTCCAGGTTTTGACCGGGCGCGGGCCGACTTTTAGGGTGAACTTCCAGCTTTCGGTCGCGATTTGGGGCGTCGGGCCGGCGGTGAGCACGGGAAAATAATCGACGAGATGCTGGCCCGGCGGGACGCGATCCTTTTGCTCGGGTTCGCGGGGGCGTCCGGTAAAGCCGCGTGTCGCCATGGTCGTTTCCTCCGGCGTGAAGCTGGAGCTCAGTAGAAACCAGCGCGGCGTTTCAGGCAATCCGCGCTGGCGGGGAGACGGGTTACTTCTTTTTCATGGCAGCGCTGAGAAGCGCGCCGAAAGCGCCCTGGTCGCTGGCCTTGGGCGCGGGGGCGGGGCGCTGCTGGGACGGCCGGCTGTTGGCTGGCCGCTGTTGCTGCGGACGATCCTCGCGGGCCGAGGCGCCGCCATCGCGGCGCATGGTGAGGCCGATACGTTTGCGGGGGACGTCGACTTCGACGACGGTGACTTTCACCACATCGCCGGCTTTGACGACCTCGTGCGGGTCCTTGACGAATTTATCGGCGAGTTGGGAGACGTGGACGAGGCCATCCTGATGGACGCCGATATCGACGAAGGCGCCGAAGGCGGCGACATTGGTGACGGTGCCCTCGAGCTGCATGCCGGGTTTTAAGTGTTTGATGTCATCGACACCTTCGGCAAAGGTCGCGGTCTTGAAGGCTGGGCGGGGATCGCGGCCGGGCTTTTCGAGTTCGCCAATAATGTCGCGGACGGTAGGGAGACCAAAGCGCTCGTCGACGAAGACGCGCGGGTCCAAGGCCTTGAGCGCTGAGGGATCGCTCATCAGGGCGCGGACATCGCGGCCGCAGGCGGCGACGATTTTGCGGGCAACGCCATAGGCTTCGGGGTGGACTGAGGAAGCATCGAGCGGCTCCGTGCCATCGGTGATGCGCAGGAACCCGGCGGCTTGCTCGAAGGTGCGCTGGCCCAAGCGGGCGACGGCGAGCAGTTCTTTGCGCGTCTTGAACGGTCCGTTTGCGTCGCGATGGTTGACAATGGCTTCGGCGATCGAGCCGCTGAGACCGGAGACGCGGGAGAGGAGCGGGGCCGAGGCGGTGTTGAGATCGACGCCGACGGCGTTCACCGCATCTTCGACGACGCCATCGAGCGATTTGGCGAGGCGATATTGATCGACGTCGTGCTGATATTGACCGACGCCAATGCTCTTGGGCTCGATCTTGACCAGTTCGGCCAGCGGGTCCTGAAGGCGGCGGGCGATGGAAACGGCGCCGCGGAGCGAGACGTCGAGGCCGGGAAATTCGGCAGCGGCGAGGGCGGAGGCGGAGTAGACCGAGGCGCCGGCTTCGGAGACGATGACCTTCATCGGCTTGGGCGCGGGCATGCTTGCGAGCATGTCGGCGACGAGCTTTTCGGTTTCGCGTGAGCCCGTGCCATTGCCGATGGCGATGAGTTCGACATTGTGGGCGCGGATGAGTTTGGCGAGCTCGACCTGAGTGCCCGAAACATCGTTGCGCGGCGGGAAGGGATAGACGGTCGAAGTGGCGAGGACCTTGCCGGTGCCATCGACGACGGCGACTTTGACGCCGGTGCGGATGCCGGGATCGAGACCCATTGTGGCGCGAGAGCCGGCGGGGGCGGCGAGCAGCAGGTCTTTGAGATTCCGGGCGAAGACGTGAATGGCTTCTTCGTCGGCGCGTTCGCGCAGATCACGCATCAGATCGAGCGAGAGATGCACATAGAGCTTGGTGCGCCACGCCCAGCCGGCGACTTCAAGGAGCCATTTGTCGCCGGGAAGGGAGCCGCCAACCTGATAAGCGGAGGCGACCATGCGGACGGCGGGTTTGACGACGGACGTGTCGTCGGCATCGACTTCGATATCGACGGAGAGCACTTCCTCATTGCGGCCGCGCAGCATGGCGAGGGCACGGTGGCTGGGGGCCGTGGCCCAGCGTTCTGTGTGGTCAAAATAGTCGGAGAATTTTGCGCCGGCTTCTTCCTTTCCCTTGATGACCTTGGCGCGGATGGTGGCGCGGTCCTTCATATAGGTGCGGAGGCGGCCGACGAGATCGGCGTTTTCGGCCATCTGTTCGACAATGATGTCGCGGGCGCCATCGAGCGCGGCTTTTACGTCGGGAACATCGTCGGTGAGATATTTTTGGGCGAGATCGGCAGGGACGAGGCGGCGATCGCCGAGGATGGCTTCGGCAAGGGGGCCGAGACCCCGCTCGCGGGCAATTTCTGCCTTGGTGCGTCGCTTGGGCTTGAAGGGAAGATAGATGTCTTCGAGCTCAGCCTTGGTGGGCGCGGCGGCGAGGGCCTGGGCGATCGCGGGCGTGAGCTTGCCCTGCTCGGTGATCGATTTGAGGATCACGTCGCGGCGGGTATCGAGTTCGCGCAGATAACCGAGGCGTTCTTCAAGCGTGCGGAGCTGGGTATCGTCGAGCCCGCCGGTCACTTCCTTGCGGTAGCGCGCGATGAAGGGGACGGTCGCGCCGCCATCGAGCAATTCGATAGCGGCCTTGGCCTGATCGGGCTTGGCGCCGATTTCCTGAGCGATGCGGGTGGCAAGGTTTTGGGAGGGGAGCGCCATGGGTCAGCCAAGTTGAGTCGAACTGGCGCGACCATAATGGGGAATTTGGCGAAAACACATGCGGCGGGTGCGGGGTTGTGGAAAGCGAGGACTGCTCCGCCCTGAGACCCGGTGACCGGCAGGCCACAGCCTACCGGATCAGAATGGCGCGGAAATCATTCACATTGGTGCCGGTCGGGCCGGTGACAAAGAGGTCCCCGATCGCTTCGAAGGCGCTATAGGCGTCGTTGTTGGCCTGAGCGGCCAGTGGATCTATCCCTGCCGCGCGCATGCGCTGGGCGGACGTGCCGTCGACGAAGGCGCCGGCATTGTCCTCGGAGCCATCGATCCCGTCGGTATCGCCCGCCAGCGCTGTGACGCCGGCGACGCCGTCGAGCGCGATAGCAAGCGCGAGCAGGAATTCGCCATTGCGTCCGCCGCGTCCCGTGCCGCGTAGGGTAACAGTCGTTTCGCCGCCCGAGAGCAGGACGACCGGCTTGGCAAAGGGTTGATTGCGCCCCGCGATTTCCTTGGCAATCGCGGCATGGACCAGCGCCACGTCCCGGGCTTCGCCCTCGATGGAATCGGAGAGGATGGCCGCGCCGATGCCGCGCTTGCGGGCTTCTTCTGCCGCTGCGGTGAGCGACAGGGCCGCCGAGGCGATGGTCACCACCGAATTGCCGACAAAACGCGGGTCGTCCGAACGCGGGGCTGGGTTGTCGTCGCCTGCGAGAACCGCTTGCACCGCTTCTGGCAGGACCAGCCGATAGAGATCGGCGAATTTACGCGCTTCGGCCCGCGTGCCCGCTAATGAAATGGTGGGCCCAGACGCGACGAGGGCCGGATCGTCTCCGGGAACGTCGGAGACGACAAGGGTTGCGACGCGCGCCGGCGCGGCCAATGCCGCGAGCCGACCACCCTTGATGGTCGAAAACTGATTGCGGATGAGGTTCATCACGCCGATCGGGGCGCCGGATGCGAGGAGGGCGCGGTTGACCGCCTGCTCGTCTTCTAGCGTCAGGCCATCGGCCGGTGCCGGGAGCAGGGCGGAGCCGCCGCCCGAAATCAGGGCGACGACGAGATCGTCGGGCGTGAGGCCTGAAACCAAATCCTTGAGCCGCTGAGCCGCGGCAAAGCCTGCGGCGTCCGGAACGGGGTGGGCGGCTTCGACGATTTCGATGCGCTCGCAGGCTTCGGCATAGCCATAGCGCGTGACGACGAGACCCGCGTGGATCTCGTGCGGCCAAGCCTGTTCAAAAGCGCGCGCCATCTGCGCCGAAGCCTTGCCGGCGCCGATGACAATTGTCCGCCCCTTCGGCGCCTCGGGCAAATGCCGCTCGACGGCCAGCGCGGGCTGGGCACGATCTACGGCAAGCTCGAACAGCGATTGCAGGATTTCGCGATCCATTTGGTCCTCCGGCCGTTTTCCCCGCGCCTTTGTGACGGGGGCATCCGTCCTTGTCCAGCCTTGCCAGCCTGTCAAAAGGTGGACACATAGAGGCAGTACCGGCAGGCGCAGGGAGTTTTATGTGACCGAACGATTCGCCATTTACTATGCGCCGTCCGCCAATAGCCCCCTCTGGGACCGGGCCTCGGCCTGGCTTGGGCGCGATCCGCTGACCAATGAACTGTTCGAGGGCGCGATTGCCGGGATCGAGCGCAATCGGCTGCTCAATCTCACCCAATCGGCCAATCGCTATGCCTTCCACGCCACCATCAAGCCGCCCATGGCGCTGGCCGATGGCGCGACAGTGGATGATTTGCGCGCGAGCCTTGCCGATTTTGCCAAGCGTCAATCGCCCTTTTCGATCGGCAAGCTAACCGTTGCCTCGCTCGATGGCTTTCTGGCACTGATCCCGGAAGCCGAAAATGAAGCGCTCGTCGATTTCGCCGCATCGGTCGTCGAAGAATTCGAGCCGCATCGCGCCCCGCTCAGTCTGAAGGATCGCGCCGCGCGCCTTGCGCGGGGTTTGACGCCGCGTCAGGAAGAACTGCTCGACGCCTATGGCTACCCTTATGTGTTCGACGAATTCCGCTTCCATATGACGTTGACGGATCGGTTGAGCCAAGAGGATCATGCCGAAGTCATGGCGGCAGCACAGGCCTGGTTCGCGCCGGACCTCGCCGAGCCTCTGACCTTTGACCGGCTCGTGCTCTATCATGAGCCAGAGCCCGCCTCCTATTTCCGCCGCCTTGAAGATTTTCGCCTGGGAGCCTGAGCGTGTCCGAACTGGTCATCAAGAACGCGCGCCTCGTTCTCGCCGATAGCGTCGTTTCCGGTAGCGTCAGGGTGCGCGATGGTGTGATCACCGATATCGCCACGGGCCCCGTAGAGCAGGGTGAGGATTTCGAGGGGGATTATCTGATCCCCGGCATTGTCGAACTCCATACCGACCATCTCGAAACCCATTATCGTCCGCGTCCCGGCGTTTTCTGGGATCCGCTTGCGGCGCTCCATGCGCATGACGTGCAGATCGCCGGCTCGGGGATTACGACGGTGTTCGATGCCGTTCGCATCGGCTCGGATGTCGACATGCCCGAAATGTTCGAGCACTCGCGCAAAATGGTCGAGGCTATTCGCCAGGGACCTGAGCAGGGCTGGCTGCGTGCCGAGCACTTTTTGCATCTGCGCTGCGAATTGCCGAGCCATGATGTCTTCGAACACTTCGAGGCTTTTGCCGATCATCCGCTGACCAAGCTCGCCTCGGTGATGGATCATACGCCCGGCCAGCGCCAGTTCCGCTCGCTCGAGGACTATAAGCGCTTCTATTCCAAGCATATGGGCCAGAGCGAAGCGCAGATGCAGGCCTATATCGATGCGCGCCAGGCCGAGCACGAGCAGCACTCGGCCAAGAACCGCACCGCGATTGTTTCGCTGGCGCAAAAGCTCGGTCTCGCGCTTGCAAGCCATGATGACGCGACCATCGCCCATGTCGAGGAAGCAGCGGAAAACGGAATTGCCATCGCCGAATTCCCGACGACGCTTGAAGCGGCTGCTGCCGCCAAGGATGCCGGGATTGCGGTTTTGATGGGTGCGCCCAATGTCGTCCGCGGTCGCTCGCATTCGGGCAATATCTCGGCCAGCGATCTCGTCGCCGCGGGGCTGCTTGATATTCTCAGCTCCGATTATGTGCCTTTTGCGCTTTTGCAGGCCGTGTTCCTGCTGCCTCAGCGTATCGATGATATCGGCCTGCCCGAGGCCGTCGCGCTCGTGACCCGCAATCCGGCTGCGGCAGCCGGGCTTGTGGATCGTGGCGAGATCGCCATTGGCAAGCGGGCCGACCTGGTGCGAGTGTCGGGGCAGGGACGGATTCCGGCAGTGCGGAGCGTCTTGAAACAAGGGGTGCGGGTCAGTTGAGCGAACGTCCGCCTGGACTGCTGGTGCTTGTCATTGGGCCTTCGGGCGTCGGCAAGGACACGCTGATCACAGGCGCCCGCCACGCCCTCGATGCCGACAAGCGCTTCAGCTTTGTGCGGCGGCTCGTCACCCGACCCACCGATATCGATCTCGAGGACCATCTGTCCATTGAGCCCGAGGAGTTTTTCCGTGCCCGGAGCGATGGCCGCCTGGCGCTCGATTGGGAAGCGCACGGGCTAAATTATGCGCTGCCGATCAGCGTTGATACCGATCTCGCGCTTGGGCGTATCGTCGTCGCTAATGTCTCGCGCCATGTGGTGGGCAAGGCTATCGCCAAATATCCCGCCTGCCGCGTCGTCATGATCACGGCCGAAATTTCGCTCCGCGCCCATCGTCTTGCCCAGCGCGGCCGGGAAAATCGGGATCAGATCACCGCGCGCCTTGCTCGCGAAGGAGCGTCCCTGCCCGAGGGCGTCTCGCCCATCGTCATCGACAATTCGAGTTCGGTCGGCATCGGCGTAACGGCTTTTGTCATGTCGCTCAGGGCCCTTGCCGAAGAGTGAACCCTTGCGGGGCTTCTGCGTTTGGAAGGGATATCCAGCGTCAGGAGTTTTTCATGAGCCGAAACGGACTTTACGCCCTGGTGGCAGTGCTTGCCATCGCGGTGATTGGCTTTGCGGTCTACACCTATCAGCAGCAGCAGGCCCGCCCGGGTGTCGAAGTGCGCATTGACCAGCAGGGAGTGTCGATCGATGGAAACGGATAAGGACCTGCAGCGGACCGCCGTCACGACTGCGATCACCGTCGAACTGCAGCGCCAGGCGGAAGCCGGCGCGCAGCGCATCGATGTCGAGGCGCTGGCTGAAGCCGTGCTGCAATCGATCGAACCGACTGGCCCAGCCGCCGAGGGCCGCCGGCCCGAGGAGCTCAATTCAAGCAATGACGGCTAAGGGATAGTCCTGAGGGGCCTCGGCAAAACCTCTAGGGCCCCTCCTCTTTCCCCCATATGGGCGGAAATTTCCCGCCAATCGTCACGGCGCACACTTGGGCATTGCCTCACTCATGAGGTGTGCTGTGTGGAGCCAAGACAATGGCGCGCTATATTCGCGTCTCCCCCGATCATATTCCGCTGGGCCAGACGGCCCTTTTGCTTTTCGTGCACCAGAACGAACTCTGCGCCGGAGCGCTCGAGCACCGCGCCGATGGCCGGCTCGACCGCCGTGTGCCCGAGGATCCCTCGCCCCACGATTTGGTGCTCGGTATCTGCCGGCTGATGGCCGACCTCCCGGACGATGCCGACCTGCTGGTCGTCATGGAACCGCTGGCCTATTGGCCGGCTTCATTTCCAAAACTCCATCAAAAAGCGAATAGATAAAATAAAGAATCTATTGGAATCAATTTTATGAAGTAACGTCCGAATAACCCAGTTCAATACAAGAAAATAATATACGTAGAGTCTCGAATTTATCGTCAGCCGTGAGCGGCGCAACATCTACCTCAAGACAGCAAGAAGACTTGTTGTTCACCAAGGAGGTAACGATGTTCAGAATGAATAAGACTGCGATTGCCCTGAGCCTGACTGCCGCACTCTGGTCCAGCACGGCCATGGCGCTCGATCTCGGCGGCCTGGGGGGCACGCTCGATTCCGTCACCAGCACGGTCACCGAAACGGTCAACACCGTCACGGGCGGTGAACTGGTGACGATCAGCAGTGGTTCGGCCAGCGATAGCGGCCTCGTCAATGTGGGTCTTGGCGGCGGTGGCGGCAACCTGCTCGATGCTAATGTCGGAGGCGGCCTCGTCGATGCCAATGTCAATCTCGGCGGCAGCAACGGCCTTCTCGACGTCAACGCCAATGTCGGCGGTCTTGTCGATGCCAATGTGAATGTTGGCGGCTCTGGTGGCCTCATCGGCGTCGGCGTCAATATCGGCGGCGGGGGCCATGGCAACAATGGGGGCAATGGCGGAAACGGCGGCAATGGTGGAAACGGGGGCAATGGCGGCAACGGCACGAACGGCACCAATGGCCGCGGCAATAACGGCGCCATGGGGAATAATGGCTCCAACGGCAATGGCACCGTAATCAACCGCTCCGGCAACTCGGGCTCGAATGGCGGCTTCATTGCTACGTCGGCCTGCGCCGGCACCAATCCAAACCAGTTGGTGAACCTCTTTGAGTCCACCCGCATCCGCAACTGGGACCGTGCAACGAGCATCCAACTCGTTCCCGTGCCGGTCTGCGCCGAAGTGCGCAAGCAATTGGCAGGCTGGCTGGCCGGTAACCAGGATTTCCACCGCATGGTCGGCGCCGTGTCGTCCGATGCACTGATCAACGCTGCGCTCAGCCGCACCAAATATCAGCCGGGCAATGTCATCGGGGTGCAGTCCACCGGCTCCACCCTCACCGTCTACGTCTTCTGACCCCTGCGCCCCAGCTCCAGAAGACGACGAACCGGCTGCCGTAAGGCAGCCGGTTTGGTCATTTCAGCAAGGGGTCAGCCGCAGAGGCGGAATAATGGCTTAGAGCGCGACGCCCTGAACGGCGTCACGCACCGCCTGATGGGCGATCTCGATCGAGGCGAAGTGCTGGCCATCGACCACGAAGGCCGGCAGCTTGACGGCGAGGAAGCGATAGCCGCCCTCGGCCGGCACGACGACGCCCTGCGGCTCGCCTGCCACTTCGATCACGGTTGGCCGAAGCGTTTCGGCCTTCTTGAAACTGTTTTCCTGCATGGGTGGAATCTCCACTTGCGCGACGATAGGGAAAACACGGGCAGTGGGCCTATCCACGCCGGTGAAGCCTGCTCGCTGCGGGTCTTATCGATACTCTGAGACGGTGGTGTGACTGCTGCCAGATTTCTCTTTGGCTGTTTCACACCGAGAACATGACCTCAGTCACATGGCAATGTGACGTGTCACATTCGTTTCGAGCGACAGAACCCTTGCCAGCGTTTGGCATGATATCGGCGGGATACTACGGTCGAACACACGGCATGGATGGTAATGGTTTGCGATGTCGTCATCGTCATTCCTCTCCTTGCGAGTGTTGACTGTATGGAAGCGCGCATTTTGCGGCGCAGCGATGGCAAGATAGGGGAGCTTTCACGGATTTGAAAGTCCATCAGCGTGCGCAAAGCGACAAAAAAACGAAAAAGCGTGCTCGACTTTCGTCGAGCACTGAAAATTTGAGCGTTTGAGTCAGGTTATAGGCGAGGCAAGCTGTAGATCAGCGCGTGAACGGCACGCTGGCTGTCAGCACATCACCCGAATCGTTGAACTCCACCTGGAATTCGACGCGGATGGCATCGCCGACAAGAAAGAGCCGCGAGCCGATCTGGAGGTCGTTGCCGCCCCGATCCTTCTGCCGCTCAACAAGATCGAAACCGATCTCCTTGCTCGACTGACGGCCGACTGCAGTACCCGAGAAGCCGGCATTGGAGGTCATTACGGCCTCATATTGCGACTTGTCCGCGATATAGCCGATCGTGCCCGAAACCGAGAGGTTCATGTTCACAAGCGTGCAGCGGCCGGTATAATTGATCTTGCCCGAATTGCCCGGGCTCACCGACAGGCGGCAGCGGAAGGGTTCGGGCTTGTCGCCGCCCTGCAGCATGCTTTCGCCGCGCCAGTTGCCGACATAGCCGGCAAGCAAGGCTTCTTCATTTGGCCCGGCCAGGCTTGGCCCGGTTGCAAGGCCCAGAAGGACCAGCGCTGCCAGAATGGACTTTTTCTTGTCCTTAACCACGTCTTTCCCTCTTCTCCCAAGTGTCCGCCATGGACCTCATGACTTTAGCATTTCATCCAACAATGCCAGTTTAATGTGATCCAGCAAATATGCAGCATCATAGTAAGCTAGAGCAAACGCCGGAGGCAGCGTGCAGTCGTCTGAACCGACCCAGACCATTCCGGGCAAGTCCGATATCCGCGAACGGGCGACGCCTTCTGCCGATGCGCTCGTTACGGCTCATAACGTCGACTATAGCGTTGAGGTCGCAGGCAAGCCGCTCAACATTTTGCGGGGTGTCGATCTGACCGTGCGCCCGGCCGAGGTCGTGGCCATTGTCGGACCCTCAGGCAGCGGGAAAACCTCGCTTTTGATGCTGCTTGCCGGGCTCGAACGCGCCAGCGCCGGCTCGATCACGATTGCGGGTACCGACATCACCAAGCGCGATGAAGACGCCATGGCGGTGTTCCGCCGCCAGACGCTCGGCATCGTCTTCCAGAGTTTTCATCTCATCCCGTCCCTGACCGCGCTCGACAATGTCGGGCTCGCGCTCGAAATCGCCCGGCCCGACCTGCCGCTGGCCGAAGTGCGCAAGGAAGCTGCGGCCGCTCTTGAGGCCGTTGGCCTTGGCAAGCGCTTGGATCATCGCCCTGCCGCCCTCTCTGGCGGCGAACAGCAGCGCGTCGGTCTGGCCCGCGCGCTCGTCACCAAGCCCAAATTGCTGCTCGCCGATGAACCGACGGGCAATCTGGACCAGAAGACCGGCGCCGTCGTCGTCGAATTGATGTTCAACCTGGCGCGCCAGAACGGCACCGCCATCGTCATGATCACCCATGACCCGCACCTGGCCGAGCGCACCGACCGCAAGTTCACCATGGAACAGGGTCAACTGACCGAAACCACGGGCCAGATCTGATGCGCGCCTTCTTTGCCGCGGCCCGCGTGGGCCTCAAGGAAATGGCGGGCGATTGGGCCCGCTTTTCCCTCCTCATCATCTGCCTTGCCGTCGGCACGGCGCTGATCGCGGGCGTGTCCTCGGTCTCATCGGCCATTACCCGCGCCGTCGACCAGAACGCGGCGCTGCTGATGGGCGGCGATCTCGAATTCACCCGCTCCGATCGTCCGGCCAATGCCAGCGAAATCGCCATTCTCGAACAGGCGGGCACCCTTGCGAGCACGGTCGAAACCAATCTCAGCGCTGAATCAGCGACAGGCGAAGCCTTTGTCGATCTCGTCGCGGCTGGCCCCAATTATCCGCTCCTCGGCGGCGTCTATACCGATAATGCGGATGCGCAGACCGCGCCTTTCACGGCGCTCGAAGAACGCGACGGCATGTTTGGGGCCCTGGTCGATCCGGTCATGCTCGACCAGCTTGGCCTCAAGACCGGCGACACCATCATGATCGGCGGCACCGATTTCGAGGTGCGCGGCGTTCTCACCGGTTTCCCCGATGGTCCCGTGCGCGGCTTCCGCCTCGGACTTGCGACGCTTTTGAGCACTGATGGCTTTGCTCATGTGTCCGATCGCACCTCGCCGCTGCCCGGCCTCGGCACCAACTTCCGCTACAAGCTGCTTCTCGCGAGCAGCGACACCGAAGGCGAACGCGCGCGGCTCGTCGGCGAGCTCGGTGATTCCGGTTGGGAGGTTCGTTCGGCGCTCGATGGGCTCGGGCCCATGCTGCGCTATTATGAGCTGTTCACCGGCTTCCTGCTCGTCGTCGGCCTCGGCTCGCTGCTGATCGGCGGCGTCAGCGTCTGGAGCGTGATGTCGGCCTATATCGCCGAGCGTGCGGGTGTTATTGCGGTACTGCGTAGTCTCGGGGCTGCGCGCTGGCGCGTGCTGGTGCATTTCCTCGTTCAGGTGCTGGCGCTTGGCCTCATTGGAGTTGGCCTTGGCGTGGTGATTGGTGTCACCATCGGCCTCTTCGTGCTGCCGGCCGTCGGCACCGCCATCGGTATTCCGCTGGCGCGCGATATCGATGTGTTGGCTATTCTCGTTGCCGGCGCTGTGGGTCTCCTCACCGCCTTTGCCTTTTCCTATCTGCCGCTGGTTCAGGCGCAGATGGTGTCGCCTGCGAGCCTCTTCCGCTCGAAGGGGCTGGGTGCGCCGCGCATCCAATGGGGCCGTTTCCTGCGTTCGGCCGAACTGTTGCCGCTCGCCGTCGCGATCCTTTTATTCTTCTGGCTCGCTGTTGTACTGACCGGTGATTGGCTGCTCGTTCTTGCCTTTGTCGGCTCCGCCATTGGCGCGGCGCTGCTGCTGCAGCTTGGCAGCCGCCTTGCGCTATCGGGTCTGTCGCGCCTGCCATCGCCGCGTTGGCGGCCGCTGCGGCAAAGCCTCCGCGCCATCATTGGCTCGGCGGGCAATTCCTCGGCTGTTGTCACCGCCGTGGGCCTAGCCATGGTGATCCTCGTCGTCGTCCAGGTTCTGGCGATCAATCTCCGCAACGAGTTTTTGGGCGCCTCGGTGTTCGATGCGCCGACGCTTGTCGCCTCCGATCTCTTCCCCGACGAAATGGAAGCGCTGCAAGCCGATGTCGGACCGGAGCACGGCATTGCGCTCGTCACCTCGACCCCGATGTTGCGCGGCGCCGTCACCGCTATTGCTGGCACGCCGGTCGACAGCCTCTCGGCCAATGGGCCAGAAGCCTCGTTCCTCCTCTCGGGCGAAATCCCGATGACCTCTCGCGCCGTCCTGCCGCCAGCTTCGCGCCTTGTCGAAGGCACTTGGTGGCCGGAAGATTATTCGGGCGAACCGCTGGTGTCGCTGCATCAGAACCTGCGCCAGGGGCTTGGCGTCAAACTCGGCGACGAGATCACCTTTGAAATTTTTGGCGAAACCATCACCGCCAAGGTCGGCAATTTCCGCGACTATGCCTGGCAGGGCGGCATCGACTTTTTAGTGACCTTCTCGCCCGGCGCACTCGATGCCTATCCGACGACGCTGCTGGCCGCCGTCACGGCCGAGCCGGGCCGCGAAGAAGACGTCGAGCGATTTCTCGCCGGGGAATTCCTCGACATCAAATTCATTGAAATCGGCGCGACCCTGACCCGCATCACCGAGGCGCTGAGCCAGCTTTCTTTCGCTGTCTCGAGCGTTGGCGGCATTGCGGTGCTCAATGGCCTTCTCATCCTCATCGGCAGCCTTGCCGCCGGCCGTCGCCAGCGCGAATCCGATGCGGTGCTCTATAAGGTCCTGGGGTCGCGGCGCGGCGAAATCCTCGTCGCTGCGCTGTTGCAGTTCCTGCTGCTCTCGCTCTTTGCCGCGCTGATTGCGATACCAGCTGGCATCTTTACGGCCTGGCTGCTGACCCAGGTTCTGCTCAATGTCGCCTTCACCGTGGATGCTTCGACGATCGGCATCGTCGTTGTCGGCCTCATCGGCGTCACCGCAATTCTGGGCGCAACGACATTGCTCCGCGTGCTGTCCATCCGCCCAGCGCTGCTCTTGCGCGAAATGTCGAGCGTTTAGCCATGAGCCGGCTGGCCCTCATCCTACTCGCCTGCTTGTCTTCGGCGAGCGTAATGGCCAAGGATTTTCCGGCGGCCGGAGCGCAATATGATTCACAGCTCGGCGGCGCCTATACGCCGCCAGCGGGCACCAGGATCGTCAGCCGCGACCGGAGCGAAGCGCCTGCGCCGGGGCTTTATAATGTCTGCTACGTCAACGCCTTCCAGACCCAGCCAGGCGAAAACGCCTGGTGGCAGGCCAACCACCCGGACCTGATCCTCACCGCCGAGGGGCGGCCGGTCGAGGACGAAAACTGGCCGGGCGAATATCTGCTCGATACCAGCACCGCGGCCAAGCGCGGCGCCCTTGCCGACATTATCGGCGACTGGATCGAGGGCTGCGCCAGGGATGGCTACGACGCCATCGAGGCGGACAATCTCGACACTTATTCTCGCTCTGACGGTCGCCTCAAGATCGAGGATAACCTCGCCTTTGTTGGGCTGCTTATCGAGAAAGCACATGATCTCTGGCTTGCGTTCGGCCAGAAGAATGGCGTGGGACTCCTCGATCGCGCGGACCTTCCGGCCTTCGATTTCGCCATCACCGAATCCTGCCAGGTATATGACGAATGCGGGCCCTATGCCGAGCGCTACGGCGCCCGAGTGCTCGAGATCGAATATACCGACACCGAAAGCCGCTTCTTCGAACAAGCCTGCGCTGCGCGTGGCGGCCAATTTTCCATCATTCTTCGAGACCGCAACCTGCAGCCGCCGGGCATGCCGGGCTATACGTATCGGTCCTGCTGAAAAAGGCGGATCTCATCGCGTTTTAGATGGGATCGTGCCAAGATCGGTGGGCATCAGCGGAGACTGGAAATGGCAAAGGCACTTGGCATTGGCGGCGTGTTCTTTCGGGCGCGGGATACGAAGGCGCTCGCGGAATGGTACGAAACCCATCTCGGCGTGCCGGGTTTTTGGAGCCAGGATGCGGGCATGACGGTGTTTGCGCCGTTCAAGGACAGCACCGATTATTTCCCGGCCGACAAGCAATGGATGATCAATTTCCGCGTGGACGATCTTGATGGGCTGATTGGCCAGCTCAGGAACGCCGATATCGCCGTCGAGACGCGGCCGGATGAGTGGGACACGCCCGAGACCGGGCGCTTTGCGCGCATCCATGATCCCGAGGGCAACCAGATCGAGCTTTGGGAGCCGCCGGCATCCTAATAAGCACTAAAATCATACTTTTGCGCGGCAGGGTCTTGGCGGCGTTTGCAGGCTCTGCTCTATAGCCTGCCGAAGGCTTTTGGAGACTGTTTATGGCCAAGCGCAAAATCGCGGTGATTGGTGTCGGCAAGATCGCTCAGGACCAGCACCTGCCGGTAATCGATGCTTCGGATGATTTCGAACTGGCCGCGACGGTTTCGACGCGCGGCGTCGGCCATGGCAGCGTGCCGGTGTTCAAGACGCCGGCCGAGCTTTATGCCGCCATGCCGGACGTGTCGCTCGTTTCCATCTGCACCCCGCCCGGCATTCGCCACACCTACGTTCGCGAGGCGCTCGACGCCGGCAAGGACGTGATGATGGAAAAGCCGCCGACGACGACGATTTCCGAGCTCGACGACCTGATCACGCATGCCAAGCGCCTTGATCGCGTGCTCTACCAGACCTGGCACAGCCAGTTTAACGCGGCGGTCGATCGGACCAAGGTGATCCTCGCTGAAGAAGGCGTGACGTCGGCGCGCATCGACTGGCGCGAAAGCGTGCGCAAGTGGCATCCGGGACAGGACTGGGTGTGGGAGCCCGGCGGGTTCGGCGTCTGCGATCCCGGCATCAATGCATTTTCGATTTTCACCAAGGTCATGCCGTTCCCGGTCTTTGTCGACAAGGCAACCCTGACCTTTCCGGAAAACCGGCAGACGCCGGTCGATGTCGAAATTGCCTTCAAATCGAGCCAGGCGCATCAGCCTGACCTCTCGTGCGGGTTCAACTGGCTGGAGGAGAATGGCGAGGTCTGGACCATCCGGTTTACGACCGGCCAGGGCAACGAGATCAAGCTGGAACGCGGCGGACGCACGCTGCGGGTCAATGGCGAGGTCGTGCTCGAGCATGGCGATCTCGAATATTCGGCCATGTATGACCGGTTCGCGGATCTGCTGGAAGCCCACGAAAGCGATGTCGATGCAGCGCCGTTGCGGCTGATGTCGGACGTGTTTTTCTTGGGCGCGCGGGTCAATGGGCCGGCGTTTGAGTGGTAGGGGCTGGGCGCCTGGCACTTGAGTAGCCAAGCATAAGTAGCCCTCACCCTGAGGTGCCGCGCAGCGGCCTCGAAGGGCGGGGGCGTGCCGCGATGATTTGGTGCCACGCCCTCGTGGTTCAAGGCTGCGCTGCGCTCCGCACCTCACCATGAGATCTACTGGAATGCTGTCAGGGGCGGCTGATAGCAGTGATAGGCGGATCAGGCTCCGTCCAAAATCCGTTTGTGATCCAACTCGATGCCTGCCGCGAGATGGTCCCGTGCCGCATCCACCTTCCCCGCCTCGATTGCCTGGATGACAGCTTCCAGATTTTCGATGCTTTCTGCGCAATAGGCCTGCAGCGTTTCGGGTTGCCGGGTTAGCGCCAGCGCTAGAAGCAGTTCGACGACACCCACCACCCCGCGCAGAAGGGTGTTTTGCGAGGCTTCGGCGATTTGGCCGTGGATTTCTAGGCTTGCGAGGCCGAATTGTTCCACGCTGTCGCCCGCGGTGGCGGCCTGGTGCAGCCAGTATTTCATGATGCGGACGTCTTCGGCGGTGCGGTGGCGGGCGGCGCCTTCGACGGCGGGGAGTTCGAGGGCGGCGCGGACGGCGAAGAGATTGCTGTAAAAGACCGGGTCGGCCGGGGCGTGAAAATGCCAGGCGAGGACCTGGCTATCGAAAAAATTCCAGCGGCTTTTGGGCGAGACGCGCGTGCCGACTTTGGGGCGGGCTTCGACCAATCCCTTGGCTTCGAGCGTTTTGAGCGCCTCGCGGAGGACCGTGCGGGAGACGCCATAGGTTTCCATCATGACGGCATCGCTGGCCAAAACGGAGCCGACCGGGAACTCACCACTGATGATGGCCCGGCCGATTTCGTTGATCACGAACGTATGGAAATTGCGCGCAGCGTGCCGGCCGGAAAGGGACCGGATGAGGCTGCCAGCTTCTATCATGGCGGCAACTAGGCTTTCGAGGTTTTCTCTCCAGGAGCGGACGCCACGAAGATCAGGCGCTGTAGCACGATGAAGAGGAACAAGAGAATGCCGATGACGATCTTGGTCCACCAGCTCGATAGCGTGCCATCGAAAATGATGTAGGTCTGCACGAGGCCAAGCAGCATCACGCCGATAAAGGTGCCGAGGACAAAACCATAGCCGCCGGTAAGCAGCGTGCCGCCGATGACGACGGCGCTGATGGCGTCGAGCTCGACCCCGACCGCAGCGAGCGGATAGCCGGCCGAAGTGTAGAGCGAGAAGACTATGCCCGAGAGCGCCGCGAGAACGGAAGACAGCGCATAGATCGCGACGGTGGTGCGCGCGACCGGCACGCCCATCAGGGAAGCGGAAACCGGATTGCCGCCAAGTGCATAGACATAGGAGCCGAACTTGGTTCGATGGGCGAGGAGGGCGCCGATGATGAAGATCGCGACCATGGTGAGGCCGATGACGCTAAGGCGCCCGCCGCCGGGGAGGCGAATGGTGAGGTCGGAAATCCAGGCATAGAATTCGTGGTTGATCGGCACGGAATCGCGCGTGATCACCGAGGCGCCGCCACGGGCGAGGAACATGCCCGCGAGGGTGACAATGAAGGCGGGCACCTGCAAATAATGGATCGCGAGGCCCATGATCGCGCCGAACGCGCCGGCCACTATGATTGCTATGGCAAAGGCGAGGAGCGGGTGGAGCCCAAGCCAGGAGATCAGCACGGCGACGAGGACGCCCGTGAACCCGATGACGGCCCCAACCGAGAGATCGATGCCCCCGGACAAAATGACAAAGGTCATGCCGACGGCCGCGATGCCGAGGAAGGCATTGTCGGTGAGGAAGTTTCCGAGCACGCGGGTCGAAAACATGGAAGGGAACTGCATGACGGCCAGCGCATAGGCGATGGCAAAGATCAGCGCCGTGGCGACGAGGGGTCGAAGCGAGCGGTTCATTTCGCGGCTGCCTTGGCGACGGGTTTGATACGGGGCGGCGCGAGGCGGCTCGCGAGCGGCGACTGAATGACGAGCACGATGAAGATCAGCCCGGCTTTCACGATGAGATTGAATTCGGGCGGGAAGCCCGAGACCAGAATACCCGTGTTCATCGCCTGGATGATGAGGGCGCCGACGACCGCGAGCGGCACCGAGAAGCGGCCGCCGAGGAGCGAAGTGCCGCCGATGACGACGGCGAGAATGGCGTCGAGCTCGAGCCAGAGGCCGGCATTGTTGGCATCGGCCCCGCGGATGTCACCCGCAACGATAATGCCGGCAATGGCGGCGCAAAGGCCGGAGAGGGAATAGACGAGCAGCAGCAGCATGCGGCTGCGGATGCCGGCAAGGCTGGCGGCGGCGCGATTGACCCCGACGGCCTCGATGAAGAGACCGATGGCGGTGCGCCGGACGACGAGCGTCACGATGATCATGAGAACCAGCGCGATCACCGCGGCCATGGGGAAACCGAGGAAGGAGCCGGTACCGATATAGATGAGCACCGGATCGGTGAAGGTGACGATAAAACCTTCGGTGATGAGCTGGGCAATGCCGCGGCCGGCGACCATCAGGACGAGCGTCGCGATGATTGGCTGGATATCGAGAATGGCGACCAGGATGCCGTTCCAGAGGCCGCAAAGGAGGCCGACGACGAGGGCGGCGACAACCGCGATAGGCGCGGGATAGCCGGCGACGACCATGGTGGCGGCAACAGCGCCGGCCACGGCCATGACGGCGCCGACCGAGAGATCAACGCCCTTGGTGGCGATGACCCCGACCATGCCGACGGCGAGAATGGCGACCGGGGCGCCGCGATTGAGAACGTCGATCAAGGAGCCGAAAAAGCGGCCATCCTGCCAGGTGACGCGGAAGAAATTGGGGAACAGGAGCCAATTGATTAGCAAGACGCCGATCAGCGCGAGGAGCTGGGGATTGGCGAGTTTGAGGAGCGAGCGACGGATCATGCCTGCACCCCGTCTTTATGATTGGCGATGGCCTGCACGATGACCCCGGGATTGATGTTTTCGCCATTGAGCTCGGCGACCAGTTCGCGATCGCGCATGACGACGATGCGCGAGGAATAGGCGACGACCTCGTCGAGCTCGGAGGAGATGACGACGAGCGCCAGGCCCTCATCGCGCAGGCGATTGATGGTGCGGACGATTTCGGCGTGGGCGCCGACATCGATGCCGCGCGTCGGCTCATCCAGAATGAGGAATGTCGGGTCGGTGGCAAGCCAGCGCGAGAGGATCGCTTTCTGCTGATTGCCGCCTGAAAGCAGCTTGATCGGCATGTCGAGCGAGGCGGCGCGGATATCCATGGATTCGCCATAGCGGCTGGCGATTTCCATCTGCTCGTCGCGCGTCAGGGCGCTGAACCAGCCGAGCTTGCCCTGGAGGGCAATCACGATGTTTTCGCGCACCGAAAGATTGCCAAAGATACCTTCGGCTTTTCTATCTTCCGGGCAAAAGCCGAAACCGTGGGCGATGGCATCGGTGGGCTTGGAAATGGAAGTGGGCTTGCCGGCGACGGAGACAGTGCCTTCGTCAGCGGAATCGGCGCCGAACATGATGCGCGCCATTTCGGTGCGGCCGGAGCCAAGGAGACCGGCGACGCCGACGACCTCACCCTTGTGGATGGTGAGGTTGAAGGGCATGACGCTGCGCTTTTTGCCATAGCCCCTATAGTCGAGCAGCACTTCGCCGAGCGGGCGATTTTCCTCAAGCTGGGTAGCCCCGGAAAAGGCAATGTCTTTGCCCAGCATCAGGCGGACCACATCTGTGCGCGTGAGATTGTCGAGGGATTTGGTGTCGATCAGCTTGCCATTGCGGAGGATCGTGACGCGATCGGCAATGGCAAAGACCTGATCGAGGAAATGGGTGATGAAGACGACGGCAAGGCCCTGGGCCTTTAGGTCGCGAATGATGTCGAAGAGACGCTCGACCTCGTTGCGATCAAGGGACGCGGTAGGCTCGTCGAGGATGAGGACCTTGCCCGAGAGTTCGACGGCGCGGGCGATGGCGACGATCTGCTGCACGGCGACGGAATGGGCGCCGAGTTCGCTCGAGGGGTCGATGTCTAGGCCATAGCGCGCCAGAACAGTGCGCGCATCGCGCTCCATCTTGCGGCGATCGACGAAGCCAAACCAGGTCGGCTGGTGGCCGAGATAGAGGTTTTCGGCGACGGAGCGGTTGGGGAGGAGATTGACCTCCTGATAGACCGTGCCGATGCCATAGGTCTGGGCGTGTTGCGGATTATTGAGGGTGACGGGGGCACCGTCGACGATCACGTCGCCCAGCGTCGGCTGATAGGCGCCGGTCAGGATCTTGATCAGCGTCGATTTGCCGGCGCCGTTTTCGCCGAGAAGGGCGTGGACTTCGCCGGGGCGGAGGCCGAAATCGACCTTATCGAGCGCCACGTGATTGCCGAAAATCTTGACGATCCCGCGCGCTTCGAGCGCGTAGCCAGTTTCCGCCATTGCCCCTCCCCTGCCGCCTTTCGGACGGCGAAACCATTATTCATCACCGCGTCATTCCCGCGAAAGCGGGAATCTCCACCTCGGGAAAGGGATTCCCGCTTTCGCGGGAATGACGTCGTGGGTTTGGGCAGCGGCGGTGTGCCGCTGCCCATCCTGCGGTTAAGCCTTAGTAGCCGAGACCCTTGCGGCGGTCGTATTCGCCCTGTGGGTCATCGGCCGAGGTGTAGAGCTTGGATTCGGTGATGATGAACTTTTCCGGTTCCGTGCCGTCAGCCCAGAACTTGGCGAGGGCGTCGAAGGCGGGGCCGGCCATGTTCGGGGTCAGTTCGACCGTGGCATTGGCTTCGCCGGCTGCGATGGCGGTGAAGATATCCGGCACGCCGTCGATCGAGACGACCTTGATGTCGGTGCCAGGCTTGAGTCCAGCATCCTTGATCGCCTGGATGGCGCCAACGGCCATGTCGTCATTGTGGGCATAGACAGCGCAGATATCGGCGCCATTGTTGGTCGCCTTGATGAAGGCTTCCATGACTTCCTTGCCCTTGGAGCGAGTGAAGTCGCCGGTTTGGCTTTGCGTGATCTTGAGGTTGTCGTGGCCGGCAATGGCTTCCTCAAAACCCTTCTTGCGATTGATCGCGGGGGTGGAGCCTACGGTGCCCTGGAGTTCGACGATATTGCACGGCTCGGTGCCGACATCGCCGACGAGCCAGTTACCGGCAACGCGGCCTTCTTCGACCTGATCGGAGGCAACCGAGGTCAGGTAGAGATCTTCGGGCGCATCGACGCCACGGTCGAGCAGCACGACGGGGATTTCAGCGTCCTTGGCTTCGGCGAGCACATCGTCCCAACCGGTGGCAACAACGGGAGCGACGAGGATGGCGTCAACGCCCTGAGCGATGAAGCCGCGGATGGCCTTGATCTGGTTTTCCTGCTTCTGCTGGGCGTCGGCAAATTTCAGATCGACGCCGCGTTCTTCGGCCTGCTGCTTGGTGACCGAGGTTTCGGCAGCGCGCCAGCCCGATTCCGAGCCGATCTGCGAGAAGCCGACGACCTTGCCCGAAATATCCTGCGCGAAGGCAGCGGTAGACAAGGCGGTAGCGAGGCTTGCCGCGATGGCAAGCTTGGTGATGATGCTCACGATGAATCCTCCCAAAAGACCGCCCGGCGTTTTCGCTTCGGGCGATGGGAGGACGCTATTATAAAGTACTATTATATGTAAAGAGGCTTTCAACGGGAACGAAAACGGCGGCCCGAAGGCCGCCGCGAGGGTCGTAAGTCTCTGAATTTTAAAGGCTTACCAGTCGAACTGCTTGGCGACCGAAATCTTGAAAGTGCGGCCGGTCGAGCGATCGATCGAGAGGTTCGGGCGGTAATCGGCGTTAAAGAGGTTGTCGATGCCGAGCTGCAACTCGGTACCGGCGAGAGGACCGGTCTCGGGTTTCCACGAGGCGAAGAGGTCGACAGTCGCATAGGCATCGGCTGGGCCATCGGCACCGAACGGACCGGAGGCGACGATGTAGCGGCCCTGATCGGCAATGGTGAGGCGCGCGCCCATGTCGAGATTATATTCGACATTGCGGATGCCCATGGTCAGCGCCAGCTTGTTCTGCGGCACGGTGGTCAGCGGCGTGTTGTTGACGAGATTATCGCCCACCGTGATGCCATAGGCGAGGCTCGCATAGAGCAATTCCGCATCATAGGAGGCTTCGACCTCGACGCCATAAATGCGCGCCTTGCCGATATTGCCATAGTAGGGAACCGTGGCGCCGCCGAAGGGACGGGCGGTGTTGGACGCGATGAGGTTGGTCAGGTCGCTATAAAAGGCCGTGGTCTTGAGCGCAGCCGTGTCGCCGGAGGTCAGCAGATCATTGCCCGACAGCGAGAAGCCGGCTTCGATCGTATTGGCTTCTTCCTTGAGGAGGCCAAGGCTGGTCGACTTTGGTGCAGACCGGCCCGGCGAAGCGGCCGCGACGGAATAGAGCTCATCGATGGTCGGCAGACGTTCGGTATGGGCGATGGAGCCGAAGACGCCGATATTGTCCGTCAGTTCATAATGGGCGGCGAGCTTCGGCGAGAAGGCGCTGCCTTCGATATTGGCGGCGCCGGTGGTTGAATTGACCCAGTGGAAGTCGCCACGCGCGCCGGCGATCAAGGTCAGCTTCTCGGCCCAGATGAATTCGTTCTGGGCAAAGATGCCGAGCTTGTTCTCGGTGCCCTGCGGGTGTGCCGGCAAGGCAATGGCCGTGCCTGGGCGCACGACCGTGCGGTCCTGCGTCGAGGCGGCAAAGCCGGTGGTCAGATAGTTCTCGAACCCGTCGCCGATCCATTCGATCGTGTTGTCAGCGGTAAGCTGCCAGGTCTTATAGCCATAGCGGGTATCGAGAAGGATGCTGTCGGCGGTCACGTTCTGGGGGAAGGCCGGATTGACCGGCCCGATCACGGTGCGCGGCGCGCCGAGGGCGTAGCGGTGATTGGTCTGGTCGTTCTGGGTGTCGGAATAGCTGAGGTTGACCTTGAGATCGACCCAGGGATTGTCGGTCGCCGGGTTTTCCCAATGCAGCACCGCAGTCTGGTCGAGCACGGCGCGATCGGTGACGCCAAAGAGCGAAGACGTGCCGGTCTGGGCATAGGCCTGATCCTTGGCGTCGCTGGTCCAGCGCTGGTAGGAGAGGCTGAGTTCCTGCTCGTTATTGTCGCCGAAATGGCCGGTGCCCTTGATGAGCCCGGACAATGTGTCGAAACCGGAGCCGGCGAGTTCGCCACCCTTGGCCAGCTCGACATTTTCGCGACGGCGCCAATTGCCGGCGGCGAGAATTTCGAATGTGTCGGTGACCTGCTGGGCGAGAACCGCCGAGGTCAGCGTGCCCAAGCCATTGGTGTCGAGCGAAGTTTTGACCCGCAGCGCGCCGCTATTGCCGTCCCGCAGATAATCGGATGCGTCCTTGGTGGTGAAGTTGATCACGCCGCCGATGGCGCCTGCGCCGTAAAGCGTCGAGGACGCAGGCCCGCGCAGCACCTCGACCTGCTTGTAAAGTTCAGGGTCGGAGAAGAACGAGCCCATACGGTACTGCTCGTTGAACTTTGGCGCACCATCGATGTTGATGATGACGCGCGAGCCGTCCGACGAGTTTTCGGTGGTGCCGATGCCGCGGATATTGAAGGCCTCGCCGAACTGGCGCTGGCTGCCGACGACGGTGACGCCGGGAACGGTGGCAAAGAGTGCACCGGTCGTGTCGGCCTGTTCCTTATCGATATCGGCCTGGTCGAGCACCGTCACCGCCTGAGGCGTATTGATGGCAACTTTCGGCGCCCCCGCACCGATGACCAGACGTTCAAGAAGAGTAATATTCGTTGCGTTGACGTTCTGCGCCTGCGCTGCCTGCTGCGCGACGAGCGCCAGCGCGACGCCGCCCAAAAGCGCGGCCGCGCGTGACCTGACCAGCCCCATGTCTGTCTCCAGTTTTTTAAAAGTCTTTTTGTGATCGGCTGGCTGGCGGGAGGCGGGCTGACCGGTTGAAAGAATGCTGACTCTTTCATTCACCTATTGCGCTGATAATTTAATATGGCTATGTGAGTCAAGTTTAATTCTCTTGCCGAGGCATTCATACCGGATGACTTAAGGCGATGAAGTCGTTGGATAAATCATGCCGCCGAGTGGCTCTGACTCCGCCGTTTCCCCCATCAAAATTGTCTCGAGTTCCGAGATTCTGAATGGGGGTTCCGAGCTGCAGATCGAGCACAAGGGCATGATCTACCGGCTGCGCGTCACCCGGCAGGACAAGCTCATTCTCACCAAATAGGCCCGCGCTGTGACCGAACCGACATCCAAAACCGCCGAAGACATCCGCCGCCTGCGGGCGCTCAATCCGCAGATGCGCGAACGCGATTTTGCGCGCATTCATTCGATCAGCGAAGGCCAGTTGGTGGCCGCCGAAGTCGGCCATACGGCGACGCGGCTCAAGGTCGATATGTCAATGCTGCTTCATGGCCTGACGGGCGTCGGCGAAGTCATGGCGCTGACGCGCAATGAAAGCGCGGTACATGAGAAGATCGGCGTTTACGAGGGCGTCTCGGTCAATGCCCATGCCTCGATCGTCTTGGGCGAACAGATCGACCTCCGCATTTTCCCGAGCCGCTGGGTGCATGGCTATGCAATCGAAAAAGCCATGGAAGATGGCACGACCAAGCGCTCACTGCAGTTTTTCGACCGTGCGGGCAATGCGGTCCATAAGGTGCATGCGCGCCCGGCAACCGATGTCGCGGCCTGGACCAAGCTCGTCAGCGAACTGCGTCACGACGAGCAGGTCGATACCCTCGATGTCACCGCTTATGTGAAGGCCGCGCCGGAAGCTGCGCCCGCCCCGCTCTCCGAGCTTCGCGCGGGCTGGGAAGCGATGACGGACACGCACCAGTTCTTTGGGCTGATCAAGAAGCTCAACTATCCCCGGCTCGATGCGCTCGAAACAGTGGGTGAGGATCTCGCCTGGCAGCTCGACCATGCTGCCGTCGAAGGCATGTTCCGCAAGGTGGCGGGCACCGACCTGCCCATCATGGTTTTTGCCGGCAATGAAGGCTGCATCCAGATCCATTCCGGGCCGATCCACAAGGTCTCGCCCATGGGGCCATGGCTCAATGTCATGGATGAAACCTTCCACCTCCACTTGCGGATCGACCACGTCGTCGCGGCCTGGGCGGTGCGCAAGCCCACCAAGGACGGCCATGTCACCTCGGTCGAACTCTATGACGAGAACCGCGAACTGATCATCCAGTTCTTCGGCAAGCGCCATGAAGGCCATGGCGAACGCGACGAATGGCGCGCTGTCGTCGAGCAATTGCCGCTGTTCTCCACCCCCAACGCTGCCTGAGATCTTTCAACCATGCGCATTTTTTCCTCTTTTGCTGCTGTGCTGATGGCAGCTTCGCTTTCCGTGGCGCCGCTTTCGGCCGCCGAACTGCACAAATTTGCCGATGCGAGCCGCCTGGTGTCGATCGGCGGTTCGCTGACCGAAATTATCTATGAGCTGGGTGCCGAGGGCACGCTGGTCGCCCGCGACCAGACGGCGCTTTATCCAGAGGCGGCGCTGAGCCTTCCCGATGTCGGCTATATGCGCGCATTGGCGCCGGAAGGCGTGTTGTCGGTCAATCCGACCGGCCTCCTCGTCATCGAAGGCAGCGGCCCGCCGGAAGCGCTTGAAGTGCTCTCGCATGCAGGCGTCGAATATCAGACCGTGCCGGAAGGCTATTCGGCTGAGGGCGTTCTTACAAAGGTGCGGGCCGTTGGCGAAGCGCTGGGTCTTGAAGATAAGGCCGAGGCGCTGGCGAAAAAGCTCGAAGGCGAATTCGCCGCGCTCAAGACCCGCACCGATGCGGTGGAAGCGCCGAAGAAGGTGCTGTTCATCCTCTCCAACCAGGGCGGCCAGATTCAGGCTTCGGGAACCGGCACGGCGGCCAATGGCATCATCGCGCTGGCTGGCGCCGAAAATGCCGTCACCGAGTATGAAGGCTATCGTCCGCTCTCCGAGGAAGCCATCACTGCTGCGGCGCCTGATGTGATCCTCCTCATGGATCGCGGTGGCGACCATGGCGCGACGGAAACGGAGCTCCTCGAACACCCGGCCATCGCCCTGACCCCGGCGGGGCAGAACAAGGCGATCTACCGCATGGACGGCGCCTATCTCCTCGGCTTTGGCCCGCGCACGGCGGCTGCCGCCACTGAGCTTGCCGATCATCTTTACGGACAAGCCTCGCATTAAGGCGGTTTGAAATGGACAGCACCATGTCACTTGCCGCAAGCGGCGCACGGACCCGGCCCGACGGCGATCGCAGCCATATCGGCCGCATTACCGTCATTGCGCTGGTCTTCGCGCTGCTGGCAGCCATGGTTCTGTCCATGACCACCGGCGCCTCGGGCGCCTCGCTTGGAAATCTCATCGGCTCCTTGATCTCGGGATCGGAAGGGGCCGATGCACTGCGCGACTATGCCGTCATCGTCAATATCCGCCTGCCACGCATGGTGCTTGGCGTGCTGATCGGCGCTGGCCTGGCGGTGTCGGGCCTCCTGATGCAGGGCCTTTTTCGCAATCCGCTGGCTGATCCGGGGCTTGTCGGTGTGTCGAGCGGCGCCGCACTTGGCGCGGTCGTCATCATCGTGCTTGGCGGCACGGCGCTGGCGCCCTTTACGACCGCGCTCGGCATCTGGTCCTTGCCGGCTGCAGCCTTTGGCGGCGGCCTCGTCACCACGTTCGTGCTCTATCGCGTCGCGACGCGCGGCGGACAGACGGCCATCGCCACCATGCTTCTCGCCGGCATCGCCATCGGCGCGCTTGCCGGGGCTTTTTCCGGTGTGCTCACCTATATCGCGAGCGAAAACCAGCTTCGCGACCTGACTTTCTGGGGCATGGGGTCGCTCGCGGGCGCCACTTGGATCAAGGTTCTTGCCGCCGGGCCGATCATTTTTGTGGCGCTGGTTGTCGCCGGTTTCCTCGCCAAGGGGCTCAATGCCATGACGCTCGGGGAAGCAACGGCGTCGCATCTCGGCGTGCCGGTGCAGCGGTTCAAGCGCATCACCATCGTTGCCGTGGCCGCAGCGACCGGCGCCTCCGTCGCCGTCAGCGGCGGCATTGGTTTTGTCGGCATCGTCGTGCCGCATCTTCTGCGCCTCGCGATCGGGCCGGATCACCGCTATCTGCTGCCCGCCAGCGCGCTCCTCGGCGCCACCTTTTTGCTCTTCTGCGATGCCCTGAGCCGCACCATCGTCGCGCCGGCGGAACTGCCGATCGGCATCGTCACGGCAGCCTTTGGCGGGCCATTCTTCCTCTGGATCCTGCTGCATCGCCGCAGCGCCTTTGCCTGGTAACACCATGATCGACATCGATAGCGTCTCGGTAAAACTCGGCGCGCGGCAGATCCTCCACGACGTGTCGCTGAGCGCGCCATCGGGAAAACTGACGGCGATCATCGGGCCCAATGGCTCGGGCAAATCGACACTGCTCAAAGCGCTCTGCCGCGACCATGCCTATTCCGGCGTGATTTCGATTGATGGGCGCGACATCGCACAGATGAGCCCGCTTGAAATCGCGAGCCTCCGCGCCGTGCTGCCGCAATCGTCCAATCTGCCCTTTCCCTTTACTGTGCGCGAAGTCGTCGCCATGGGGCTGACGGCGGGGCGGCCGGGCGTCGATCGTCGGGCGCTGCAGCACCTGCCGGACGAGGCGCTCAATCGCGTCGATCTCGGCGGCTTTGGCGGGCGCTTTTATGGCGAACTATCAGGCGGCGAGCAGCAGCGCGTGCAATTGGCGCGCGTCCTCTGCCAGGTGTGGGAGCCGGTCATCGACGGCGTGCCGCGTTATCTCTTCTTGGATGAGCCCGTATCGAGCCTCGATATAAAACACCAGCTGATGATCATGGACGTCGCCAAACGCTTTGCCCGCCAGGGCGGCGGCGTCATCGCCGTGCTGCACGATCTCAACCTGACCGCGCTCTATGCCGATACGATCCTTGCCCTCCGCGATGGCCGGGTCGTCGCCAGCGGACGGCCGGAGGCGGTGCTGACGGACACGGTGCTTGAGAGCGTGTTCGATGTACCCTTGCGCGTTGGTATAGCGCCTCGGGCGGGGACATTCGTTCTGCCGCAATCGGTGCGTACCGATGCGATGAGTGCCGCTTAGGGCGATTGGCCTAGAGTTTTATCACCAAAAGGATCGGCGCAGTCATTAGGACTGTGCGCTCGAACTCTGTCATCCTGTGACTGAGCGAGCTGGCAGCGCATTGGCGCTGCAGCCTTATCCGCTCGGCGGGAACTATGCCCGGATCGGCGGCAGGCAAACCATAGGGGGCGCCATTCAGCGCCCCTCCATGTCGATCGCGAGATTAGAGCAGCTTGAGATTGACAGCCGACTCTTTGCCATCGCGGCCGGACTCAAGGTCATATTCAACCTTGTCGTTCTCGTAGAGACCGTCCAGGCCGGAGCGCTGCACGGCAGAAATGTGGACGAATGCGTCCTTGCCGCCGGTTTCTGGCGTAATGAAGCCGAAACCCTTGGTCGTGTTGAAGAACTTGACGGTGCCTTTGATAGCCATGATTTATTTCCCGATTAGAGGATCGGCAAGCTAACGAGTTTTCCGAATGTAACAAGTCCAATGTGTCCCCAAAGCCCGAAAAAAGCGGCTTTGGGGCCGAAAAACCACGCTGCGGCTGTCAGATTTTCGCCCCGGATTGGGCTGGACCGCGTGGATCGGGCTGCTGGGCGGTTATGGACCCGGAATTCATATCATTTTCGTTGGGACTTTGGTCGTCCGCAAAGGCCCTCATGGTGCGTGACCTGGCAAGGCAAGCACATCACCACGAGGGCTGAAGGAAGGATAAGGCGGAGCGCTGGTTTTATCGCCCCAGTTTCCCATCGACGAGCGAGGTCGCGAGTGGCGCCGGACGGGTGACGGGCGTTGTGATCTCAACGACCTGACCCGTGCGCGAAGAGGTTTCGAAGGCTTCCATCACTTCGAGCACGTGCAAGGCGAGGTCGCCATTGGCGCGGTGCGGGCGGTTTTCGACGATGGCGTGGGCCATGTCGGCGAGACCGATGGAGCGGTAATTGCCGTCGGCATAGGGTTGGTCGGTGTCGACATTGGTCCACTGGCCGCCCTTTTCCATGAGCTCGACCTGACCGCCGAAATTGTTGGGATCGGGGACGATGAGGGTCGCGTCGGTGCCGTAGATCTCGAGCGGCACGTGCTTGTGGCCGGCAACGTCAAAGCTCATCGAGATCTGGACGATGGCGCCATTGGCAAAGACCAGCGTGCCTGAGACATGGGTCAGGACATGAACCGGGATGACTTCGCCATTGCGCGCTTCGGAGGTGATGGTGCGCGTGTCGCGCAACATGGTGCCGAAGCCGGAGACCCTGGCGACGGGTCCGAGGAGATTGACGAGATCGGTGATGTAGTATGGGCCCATGTCGAGCATGGGGCCGCCGCCTTCTTCATAATAGAAGGCGGGATTGGGGTGCCAGCGCTCGTGGCCGGGGCACATGAAATAGGCCGTTCCGCCAACGGCCTGGCCCAGCTTGCCCTCATCGACCACCCGGCGCGCGGTCTGGTGCGCGCCACCGAGGAAGGTGTCGGGAGCGGAGCCGACGCGGAGATTCTTGGCGCGGGCGGCTTCGACGAGCTTCTTGCCTTCGGCAAAGACGACGCCAAGCGGCTTTTCCGAGTAAACGTGCTTGCCGGCCTCGATGGCACGGAGGCCGACCTCGACATGGGCCTTGGGGATGGTGAGATTGAGGATGATCTCGATGTCGGGATCGGCAAAGATCTCGTCGATGGTCACTGCCCTGAGGCCGAACTCATCGGCGCGGGCCCTGGCCGCCGCGGGGTTGAGATCCGCCACGGCCCTGATGTCGAGAACCGGAAAATCCTTGGCGGCCTTCAGATAGGCCGCCGAAATATTGCCCAAGCCGATAATGCCGATGCCAACTTTGCGCATCTTGTCTCCTCACGCCGTGCCAAAGCACGAACCTTAACTCCCACTGCCTTTGGCAGCATCCCGAACCCCTTCTGCGGTGGCCGCAAAAGGCGGCGCACAGCAGGGTCAGATTCTTGTATGGTATGGTGACATACGTACGTCAGAATAGTCCAGACCGTGTTGGACCCGGTATTTGACGGTTTTCCGGCCGAATGCCATTGGGATGAGCCCGCGGATACGCTCTTTTTCTTGATCTATCCTGCCCAATCTGGTGTTGTTTCGGCCTTGGTGTCGTCCCCATGTGGACGGGTGAGGGGATAAACGTGTCGCAAGACGAAGTGCCGGCCAACGCTCGCGCCAAGCGCGGTGTAAAACCATCCGGCAAGCCCACGCTGAAAACGATTGCCCAGATGACGGGCCTTGCGGTGACCACCATCTCGCGCGCGCTCAATAATGCGCCGGAACTGGCCCAGGAAACGCGGGACCGCGTGCAGCGCATCGCGGCCGAAATCGGCTATCTGCCGGATCGCGCGGCTCTCCGCCTCAAGACCGGCCGCACCAATGTGATTTCGCTGGTGCTCGAGCCGGACGAACAGATCTATGGCTTCGGTACGTCGCTCGTGACAGGGATTACTGAGACGCTGCGCGACACCGCCTATCACCTCGTCATCACGCCGCTGTTCCGCAACATGCAGCCGATCGAGCCGATCCGGCATATCGTGCGCAATCGCATGGCTGATGGCGTCATCTTCTCGAAAGCCGAAGCCTTTGACGAGCGCATCCGGTTCTTGCTCGACAATGACTTTCCATTCGTCAGCCATGGTCGCAGCCAATGGCCCGAAGCTCATCCCTTCGTCGATTTCGACAATGAAGACTATGCCTATCACGCAACGCTGCGCCTTGCGGCGCTCGGCTGCAAGAAGGTGTCGATCGTGCTGCCCGATAGTGCGCTGACCTATACCGGGCATTTGAAAGCCGGGGTGGAGCGCGGCGCGCGCGAAGCGGGAATTGCCTTCGAGTTTGCCGCGGACGTCAATCTCAGCAGCCCCACCGATGCAATCCGCAACTATGTCATCAAGCGCTCAAAGCGCCCCGATGGCCCGGATGGTTATATCTGCGCCTCCGAAGTCTCGGCTCTTGCTATTATTGGTGGGCTCAATGAAGCAGGTCTTGTTGTGGGCAAGACGGCGCATGTCGTGACCAAGCAGTCGTCCTCGATGTTCATGCAGTTCCAGCCTGCAGCGGAAACAGTGGCCGAGGATTTCGTAGCCGCTGGCCGGCATCTCGGTGAGTTACTTCTCCGCCGTATTGCCGGGGACGCAGACGATCTCACCTACCTCGCAAAACCGCATTACGACTGGCCCCAAGGCTGATCCGAATCTGCCTTGCTAAAAGGGTTCAGCTTTTTGCGCGAATGAGCGCAAACCTTTGAGAGCGGTCATTTTTGCCGTTTTCGATGCGTTTTGCTCTGACACGTCCCAAATGCGGTTTTACATTTGGGCAGAATAAAGGCAGTCACTTTGCCTTATTTGGCGTCGGCCAAGAGCCGCTCGGAGAGCGGTTTTAGGCCCCCATTTGCGTCAAGACTGCATTAGCTGCGTTGAATCAAATAATATTGGCAAAGCTTGGACTCTGAATCAGCACAGAGTCTATTTGCCCGGATTCACGCTCCTCCCCTTTGGACTCTGAATCGATTCATGGGTTACTCTAGCGAGACTCATGTATTAACTCGGAAGTTATACTAAGGATGCGTGATCTAGACTGGTAAAAAACTTGGTCATGTAACCAATGATTAAGTCATCCATGAAATTATCAGTGTCAGGCCGGATGGGAATACGGCTTCGAGCATAGTCAGACATCTAGCCGGACGACCGCTCGTCGCCTGATTACTTCATACCGTTCATCGGTTGTTAACGACCCAAAGCCTGAGAGCATTATGACATCGCGGATCAACTACCCAGCCCGGTTTTTGGCATGACCGGGAATAGCACCTTCACGCTCGCATTGACCGGCGATCTCTCGGTCAAATCGGCCCAGGATTTTCTCGGCCAGCTCAAATCGGCCATTGCCGAGCACGCTGCAATCGCAGTGGACACGAGCGCCATCGGCCAGGCCGATGTCACGACCGTGCAGTCGCTTCTCGCGGCGCGCAACAAGGCCCAGGCGCTGGGCAAATCCTTCACTCTCAAGGGCACTCCAGGCCCAAAGCTGCAGGCCGTTCTCGACGGCGCGGGGTTCATGAACCCGGCCCAGCCGGCAGCGTCCTTCTGGACCGAACACTCTTAATCCCACGGGACTTGACGGCATGACCAAGACAATTCTGACAATCGACGATTCCGCTTCCATCCGTCAGATGGTCGCCATGACGCTGACCTCAGCGGGTCTCGACGTCATCGAGGCTGTCAATGGCCAGGATGGCTATGACAAGGCGACGACCAATACGGTTCATGCCGTTATCACCGACCTCAACATGCCGGTTCTCAACGGCATCGAATTCATCCGCAAATATCGCCAGCACCCCTCGAGCAAGGGCATCCCGATTATCCTGCTGACGACCGAGTCCGACGAGGAACTCAAGCGCCAGGCCAAGGAAGCCGGCGCCACCGGTTGGATCGTCAAACCCTTCAAGCAGGACCAGTTGCTGGCCGTCATCAAGAAGGTGACAGGGGCATGAACATTTCCGATCCCTCCGAGACCTTCCGCCAGGAGGCGCGCGAGCTGCTCGATCAGCTCGAAGCCGGCCTTCTGGACCTGGAACAGGATCCGTCCAATTCCGACCTGATCAATTCGACCTTCCGCGCTCTTCATACGATCAAGGGCTCGGGCGCGATGTTCGGGTTCACGGCGGTTGCCGAATTCGTCCATGATTTCGAGACGGCCTTTGACCGTGTCCGCAAGGGGGAAAGCGAAGCCAATACTGCGCTCATCGGCGTGGCGCTCGACGCCAAGGACCATATCCACCTTCTTATCGAAGATCCGGATGCGCCCAATGAAGGTGGCGAACAGATCCTCGTTGCGCTCCGGGCGATCGTGAACGGTGGCCCGGTCGAAGCGCCGGCGCCTGTCGAAACTGTTGCCGCGCCAATTGCTGGGCCAGTGGTTGGCGTGTCGAGCGTGGCCGATAGCGCCAAGCGCTGGCGGTTGGTTTTCTCGCTGCCGTCCGACGCGCTGATCTACGGCACTAACCCTGAACTGCTGCTGCAGGAACTTGCCGGGATCGGGCCGATCGAAATCCTGGCGCTCACCGATCGCATTCCCGATCTCGACATCATCGACCCCGAAGTCAGCCATATCAGCTGGCAGGTGGATATCGAGACCGCGGACGATCCAACCGCCGCGATCGACGACGTCTTCCTCTTCCTCCGCGACAATATGGAACTGACGCTGACCCCGCTCGGCGCGCCGGCGGCAGCGCCGGTTGCCGTGGCCGCGCCGGCCCCGAGCGAAGATGCGATGCCCGAGGCGCCCTATGTGCCCGAGCCCGTCGTCGAAGCGGCTCTCGTCGCCAAGGCCGCGGCGCCGGTGAAGAAGGCAAAACCTGCGGAAAAGGCCGAAGCCGAAAAGCCGGCAGCCACCTCGCTCCGCGTTCCGGCCGAACGGCTCGACGAATTGATGGACCGCGTCGGCGAATTGGTCATCGCTCAGGCGCGGCTCAGCCAGATCGCGGCGAGTTCTGCCGATCTTTCGCTGAAAACCATTGCCGAAGAATTGGAACGCCTGTCTTCGGGTCTGCGCGATACGACCATGGGCATCCGCATGGTGCCGATTGGGACGATCTTCTCGCGCTTCCGCCGCCTTGTGCATGATCTCTCGGGCGAGCTTGGCAAGCAGATCGAATTCATCACGACCGGCGAAGAAACCGAACTCGACAAGACCGTCATCGAGCGCCTGGCCGATCCGCTGGTTCACCTCATCCGCAATTCGGTCGACCATGGTCTCGAAAGCGCCGAAAAGCGCGTCGCGGCGGGCAAGGATCCCAAGGGCACAGTGCGCCTCTCGGCCGTCTATTCGGGCGCCGAAGTCGCCATTTCGGTGGTCGACGATGGCGCCGGTCTCAACCATGAACGCATTCGCGCCAAGGCCGAAGAAAATGGGCTTATCGGCCCTGATGCCAAGCTGACCGAGCAGGAACTGAACCACCTGATCTTTGCGCCCGGTTTCTCGACGGCCAAGGAAGTCACTGCCCTTTCGGGCCGCGGCGTCGGCATGGACGTGGTCAAGCGGACCATCGACGGGCTGCGCGGAACGATCGATGTGACGACGACCCAGGGCAAGGGCTCGACCTTTACCCTCCGCCTGCCGCTGACCCTCGCAATCATCGACGGCATGTTGGTTCGCGTCGGCGACGGCCGTTACACCATCCCGCTCGCCGCCGTCGAAGAATGTGTGGAACTGCCCGAAGGCATCGAAGCCAATGCCAAGGGCCGCAACTTCCTCGATATCCGTGGGTCGCTCGTCCCCTATTTGCGCCTTCGCGAAGTGTTCGGGATCAAGGGCGAGGCCGAAGCGCACCAGAAGGTGGTTATCGTCTCCTCGGGCGAAGGCCGTGTCGGGCTCGTGGTCGACCAGATCATCGGCAACAACCAGACGGTCATCAAGCAGCTCTCAAAGCTTCATTCGGGCATCAAGTCCTTCTCGGGCGCCACCATTCTCGGTGACGGCTCGGTGGCCCTGATCCTCGACACCGCCCATCTCGTGGCCTCCGGCCAATCCTATGTCGACCGCAACCTGGGGAGAGCCGCATGAGCGACGACCAGTCCTATATGACGGCGCTGACCATTCGCCTCGAAGACGAGCTCTTTGCCGTCGAGGCGAGCCGGGTGCGCGAAATCCTCGATCTTGTGCCGATCACCAAAGTGCCGAGCGCCCCGGCTTTTGTTGGCGGTCTGATCAATGTCCGCGGCTCGATCGTGCCGCTGGCCGATCTCCGCGTCATGTTCGGCATGGACCGGCCCGAGCCCGATGCCGATACGCGCATCGTCGTCATGGAAGTCGATATCGACGGCGAGCCCACCATTGCCGGCATTTTGGCCGACAAGGTGCATGACGTCACCGATATCGAAACCGCCTCGATCGAAGAGGCTCCCAAAGTCGGCATGCGCTGGCGCCCTGAATTCGTGAAGGGCATCGGCAAGCGCAATGGCGGCTTCATCATCATCCCAGACATGGAAAAGATTTTTGAATCACCGGGCGGCAGAAGTCCGTCCGCGGCAGCGTCAGAAGAAAGGTCTGCAGCATGAGATTGACCATCAAGACAAAACTTGCGGCGACATTCGTCACCGTTGTGGCCACCTCTGCGGTGGGCATGTTCATGGGGATCCAGAACCTCGGCGCGCTCAGCAGCTCGATGGAAGCCATGGTCGACGGCAATGTCGAGCGCATTCAGATCGCGGCCGATCTCAACGCCCGGACGCTGCGTGTCGCTCGCGATGAGAAGAACCTCATCCTTGCCTCAGACGATGAGACATTCCAGCAGTTTGCCGGCCAGATCGAAACGGAAAAGGCCGCCATCACCGAGCAAACCGCTAAACTGCGCGATCTTTCGAGCGAAGCGGGCAAGCCGCGGGTTGATGCCTTCAGCGATGCCTGGATGGACTATCTCGCCCAGCATGCAGAAGTGAACCGCCTGGCCGGGCTCAACTCGGACATCGTTGCGAGCGAACAGATCGAAACTGCAGGCGCAACGCAGCGCGCCGCGTTCGAAACCCTGCGCGGTATCGAGTCCCGGCTCGAATCCAATATTCTGAACTCTGGCGACATGGCCGACTTCCGCACGTTCAGCGCGCTCAAGTCGCTTGATACCGCCATGCTGGAAATCTCGCGCGAAGTTCGGACCGTGGTTCTCAACATGAACCAGCCCGAGCGCCAGCAGACCTATATCGACGCTTTGACGGAAAAGAAGCAGACGCTGCTGAACGAGATCGAAACGCTCGGCCGCTCCCTGCCTGTTGCCGAGCGCACAGCCTTTGCGACCTATCAGCAGCAGATCACATCCTGGCTCGATGGCGTTGCCCAGGCACAGTCGACCGCCCAGACCAATGGCGAATATTTCGCTGCTGAGCTTGCCAATGGTGGTGCGCGTGAAGCCCGCTTGGTCTCGGTCGATGCGCTCAACGCCATAATCGATCTCAACAGCGAGCAGATGGCGCAGGCCAATACCGACGCGATCTCGCTCTACGAACAGAGCCGTATGCTGCTGATCGCGCTGATGATCGGCGCGGCCGTTATCGCCGGTATCGCGGCAACCTGGATCGTCGTGTCGATCTCGCGTGCTCTTTCGAGCGCCGTGCGGCTCGCCAATGACGTCGCCGGCGGCGATCTCAACGCCACGGCATCGATCAAGGGTGACGACGAAGTGGGCGACCTGATCAAGGCGCTCAATGCCATGGCCGCCAAGCTGCGCGAAGTCGTGGCGGAAGTGACGTCTGCAACCCGCAATGTCGCTTCGGGCAGCCAGGAAATGTCGGCAACGGCCGAACAGCTCTCCCAAGGCGCGACCGAACAGGCTTCCTCGACCGAAGAGGCTTCGGCTTCGATGGAAGAAATGGCGGCTACGATCAAGCAGTCCGCCGACAATGCTTCGCAGACCGAGAAGATCGCCCGCCAGTCCGCTGCCGACGCAATTGCTTCGGGTGAAGCCGTGAACAATGCGGTTTCGGCCATGCAGACGATCGCCGAAAAGATCATGGTGGTGCAGGAAATCGCGCGCCAGACCGATCTTCTGGCGCTCAACGCTGCCGTCGAAGCGGCTCGTGCCGGCGAACATGGCCGTGGCTTTGCGGTGGTCGCTTCGGAAGTGCGCAAGCTTGCAGAGCGCAGCCAGGCTGCCGCGGCCGAGATCTCGACGCTGTCCGGCACCACTGTGAAGGCCGCCCAGTCTGCCGGCGAAATGCTTGGCAAGCTCGTGCCCGATATCCAGCGCACGGCAGAACTGGTGGAAGAAATCTCCGCCGGTAGCCGCGAGCAGAATGCGGGTGCGTCGCAGATCAATACGGCCATCCAGCAGCTCGACAAGGTGACCCAGCAGAACACGTCGGCGGCCGAGGAAATGTCATCGACGGCCGAAGAACTGGCGAGCCAGGCCGAGCAGCTCCAATCCGCGATCAGCTACTTCCGGCTCGACACCGCCAATGCACCAGCCTTCTCGGCGCCGTCGAGAAAGCCGGCCAAGCGCGATATCCGCTCGGCCGTCATGGCTTCAGCTCCACACATGAGCGCCACCAACCGCGCTAAGCCCAATGCCGGTGGGTTCGACCTCGATCTCGAAGGCGGCATGGACGACCTCGACGGCGAATTCTCCCGCCGCAGCGCTGCGTGAAGCCTAGCCTGCCCTGAACCTCGGGATGCCGCGATGGACAGCGCAGCATCCTTCCCCCCCGACCGCCGCGAAGCGACGCTCAACCCCTGCCTAGAAGAGGCTCTAGAATGCGACTTACTATCAAGGCCAAGCTCGCGGCCACTTTTGCGACGATCGTCGCTTTGTCTGCCGGCAGCATGTTCATCGCCGTACAAAACCTCGGTCAGTTGAATAACTCGCTGAGCCTGATCGTCGATGTTCGATCCCCCAACACCGTCGCCATGGCTGAAATGCAGACCAGCCTCGAAAATGTCGGGGCGCGTTTGCGCGCAACCATCATGGCGAACGACGTCGAAACGATGCAGGGCAATATCGACCAGATCGACAAGAGCTTGGCAGCGATCGCGGCAAAGCGAGACTTCCTCGAAGCCAATGTCAAAGACACGCAGGTGCGTGCACTGCTCGAGCAGTTCGATACCCAGCTCGAAGAATATGTGCCGCTTCTCGAGGCGACCAAAACGTTTGCGCTCGCCAATAGCGACACCGAGGCATTCAAGATTACGACCACTGTGGGTAGCCCCGCATTGTCGAAAACCGAAGACGCCATGACCGCCCTTGTCCGGGCCACGGGTACACGCCTGTCTTCCGGCGACCTCAGCGCCTTCTCTGCATATTCCGCCGCCAATTCGGCCTTCCTCGCCGTCTCCGATATTTTCAGACAGCAGCGCAACGTGCTTCTCGCAGCGACCAATCCTGCCAAGCAGGACGAATGGTACAACGACTACAAGACCGGCATCGCTGAAGTGGGCACGCTGTTCCCCAATTTGCAGCGCACCGTGTCGCCCGCTGAGCAACCCCTGGTTGCCAATGCAGAGGCTGCTTTCGCAGAGCTTGTCACCGCAATGGATAGTGCGGTCGAAATGGCCATCACCAAAAGCGACTATTTCGCACAACAGAAGTCGGAAGAAGCAGCCACCGTTCGCCGCGCTGCCAGTGAGACACTGGGTAATATGCTGGCGCGCAACAAGGAATTGATGGAAGAGGCGAGCGTTCAGGCCGACCAGCTTTATAACTCGAGCCTCACCCTGCTCATCGGCCTTCTCATCGGCTCGGCGCTCGTCGCAGGCATTGCGGCAACCGTCATCGTTCTTGGCATTTCCCGCGGCCTCAACAAGGTCAAGCAGGTGGTCTCGGCCGTGTCGATCGGCGATCTCGACCAGCGCGTCGAGATCAAGAGCAATGACGAGATCAAGGACCTCGTCGATACCGTCAATGTCATGACCGACAATCTCAGGGCTTCAGCCGCGGTGGTCGATCAGGTGGCCTATGGCGATCTCAGCGCCAAGCCCAAGGTGCTTTCGAACAAGGACGTTTTAGGCCAGTCCATGCAGCGCATGGTGGATGGTCTTGCCGCCTCCGCGGCTGTTGCCGAAAAGATTGCCGGCGGTGACCTCACGGTCGAGCCACGGCGTCTCTCGGACAAGGACACGCTTGGCATCGCGCTCGAGCAGATGGTCGAAAAACTGCGGGACGTGATCTCGGACGCTATCAGCTCGGCCAACAATGTGTCGGCTGGTGCGCAGGAAATGTCGGCGACTGCAGAGCAGCTCTCCCAGGGCGCGACCGAGCAGGCCTCGTCCACGGAAGAGGCTTCGGCCTCGATGGAAGAAATGGCAGCAACGATCAAGCAATCGGCCGACAACGCCTCCCAGACCGAGAAGATCGCCCGTCAGTCCGCTGCCGACGCAATTGCCTCGGGCCAAGCAGTGGCCAATGCTGTGGGCGCCATGGAAACCATCGCTCAGAAGATAATGGTCGTGCAGGAAATTGCGCGCCAGACCGATCTGCTGGCACTCAACGCTGCTGTCGAAGCAGCCCGTGCCGGCGAACATGGCCGTGGCTTTGCGGTGGTCGCCTCCGAAGTGCGCAAGCTCGCTGAACGCAGCCAAGCTGCCGCAGCCGAAATCTCGACCCTGTCGGGGACGACGGTGAAGGCAGCGCAATCGGCCGGCGAAATGCTCAACAAGCTCGTGCCCGATATTCAGCGCACGGCGGAACTCGTGGAAGAAATCTCCGCTGGTAGCCGCGAGCAGAATGCTGGTGCCTCGCAGATCAACACCGCGATCCAGCAGCTCGACAAGGTCACCCAGCAGAACACCTCCGCCTCCGAGGAGCTTTCCTCGACGGCAGAAGAACTGGCG
>NZ_LMLO01000002.1:279940-396868 GCF_001421945.1 Devosia sp. Leaf64
TCCGAGCAGCTACAGACGGCGATCAGCTACTTCAAGCTGAACCACTCCGGCATGGCCGCGCAGGCCAGCGCCGTCACCAAGAAGACCAGCCCGCGCGACATGCGCTCGGCGGTGATGGCGTCCGCGCCACACATGAATACGGGATCGGCATCGACCCGCACGAAGCTCAATTCGGGCGGTTTCGATCTCGATCTCGATGGGGCATCCGACGACCTTGACGGCGAATTCACGCGTCGCGGCGCTGCCTGAATAAATCGGGCTGTGTGAGGCGCAGCCCCTTCCCAATCAAGAGCCGGACGATGTGCCCGGCTCTACAAAGACCTGCCGGTGTGTACCGGCGACAATCATAATGCGGACGCAGAAGGCGTTCGTGGGGACGATGGACAATCTCAAATGAGATTCACGATCAAATTGAAGCTTGGACTGGCGTTTACGGCAGTCATTCTGGTGTCGGGTGCGATGGCCGCATTCTCGATTTCTAATCTGAGTTCGTTGAATGGCGCGATCACGCAGATCGTTCAGGGGCCAGCCGCGAACCTGAAGGATTCGAACGATCTGGCAAACGCAGTTCTGATGGCCATCCGTGCCGAAAAGAACGTCATCATGAATTCCGATGCGACCCAGATTCAGTCCTATATCGATGCGGTGACGAGCGAACGCGCCAAGGTCGAGCCGATCCTTGCAAGCATTGAGCAGGACCCGGACGCCGAAGTGCATGCTATTGGTGCCAAGTTCCGCGAAATCCTTCCCAAGTGGGTTTCGGTGCAGGATCAGATCGTGTCCCTCGGTAAGCAGAACACTGCCGAGACCAATGCTCGCGCCGCCTCACTGTCCATGGGCCAGGCCGCGGAGATCAACGACCAGATGATCGCGCTGCTTGACGACCTCAATGCCGAGATCACCTCGACCCTCTCGCAGATGGATTCTGATACCAACGCTCAGTATGAATCCTCGAGCCTGATGCTGTTGGTAGCGGCCGGCTTTACCCTGGCCCTGTCGCTGGCCGTCGCTTTCTGGATTTCGATGACCATCAGCTCCGGCCTCCGCCGCGCGATTGGCCTTGCCGATGCCATCAGCATTGGCGATCTCAACCAGAAGATCGAGCACAAGGCCAATGACGAGATCCGCGATCTCGCCAATTCGCTGACCGTGATGACCGACAATCTCCGCGCTTCGGCCAATATTGCCGACCAGATCGCCAATGGCGACCTGACGGTCCAGCCAAAGCGCCTGTCCGAAAAGGACACGCTCGGCATTGCGCTCGAACGCATGGTCGAAAAACTGCGCGACGTGATCACCGATGCGATCTCTTCGGCCAACAATGTTTCGGCCGGTGCGCAGGAAATGTCGGCAACGGCCGAGCAGCTTTCTCAGGGCGCGACGGAACAGGCCTCGTCCACCGAGGAAGCCTCGGCTTCCATGGAAGAAATGGCTTCGACCATTAAGCAGTCGGCCGACAATGCTAGCCAGACCGAAAAGATCGCCCGTCAGTCCGCTGCCGACGCGATCGCTTCGGGCAATGCCGTCAACAACGCTGTCTCTGCGATGCAGACGATCGCCGAAAAGATCATGGTGGTGCAGGAAATTGCGCGCCAGACCGATCTCCTTGCGCTCAATGCGGCGGTGGAAGCGGCACGCGCCGGCGAACATGGCCGTGGCTTTGCGGTCGTCGCCTCCGAAGTGCGTAAGCTTGCAGAACGCAGCCAGGCTGCAGCGGCTGAAATCTCGACGCTCTCCGGCACCACGGTCAAAGCGGCTCAATCGGCAGGTGACATGCTCAACAAGCTCGTGCCCGATATTCAGCGCACGGCCGAACTGGTGGAAGAAATCACGGCCGGTAGTCGTGAACAGAATGCCGGCGCAGCCCAGATCAACACCGCGATCCAGCAGCTCGATAAGGTCACCCAGCAGAACACCTCCGCCTCCGAGGAGCTTTCCTCGACGGCAGAAGAACTGGCGNGCCGAGCAGTTGCAGGCCGCGATCAGCTACTTCCGCCTTGGCGGCGCGGCCAGTGCCAATCTCGCGGCAAAGCCGGCCAAGCGCGACATCAAGGCGGCGGTGCTCTCTGTCTCCCCGCATATGAACAAGTCCGGCGCCAAGCCCAAAGCCAATATGGGCGGCTTCGATCTCTCGCTCGATGGCGGGACGGATGAAATGGACGCGGATTACACCCGCGTAGCTTAGGAAAGAGGAAGATGGCCGATCACAATCAATTCGTGACCCTGGGTGTGGCGGACGAACTTTTCGCCGCACCTGTCACCAAGGTGCAGGAAATCCTCGACATGCGGGCCATTTCCCGCCTGCCGCGGGCGCCGCAGAACTTCCTCGGCATCATCGATGTCCGCGGGCAGGGCGTGCCGGTGCTCGACCTGCGCCTGACGCTCGGGATGGAGCCGGCGGGCGACTCGGAGACGACGCGCATCGTCGTTCTCTGCGTTCAAAGTGCCTCCGGTCCCGTGACGCTTGGCTTGCGGGCCGACCGGGTCTTCGAGGTGACTGTGCTCGACAGTGAAAGCCTCGATCCGCCACCGGCGGTCGATGCGCGCTGGCAGAACCACTGCATCGAGGGCATTGGCCGTCGCAACGGCCAGTTCGTCACCGTGCTTGATCTCGACAAGCTCCTCGGCGGCGAGACGGCAGCGCTGTCGGCCGCCTGAGGCGACAAACCATCCTGCCGCTCGGCGCCACGAAGGCATCGAGCGGCTGAACGATCATCACACCCAAGTTCTGGCCCAGAAGGGCGCAGTTGGGACGACCGGCGCATGCCAAAAGCGTGGACCGGCCAGGGAGACAAGAGTGGCTTTACTAGCGCGTGCCCCCATTGTTGAAGCCGATGGCGAAGACCACCTCAGCGTTGCCGACTTCAGCAAGATTTCGACGCTGATCGGCAATGAAGTGGGCATCCGCCTGCCGCCGGCCAAGCGCCTGATGGTTGAGGGGCGCCTGCGCCGTCGCCTGCGCGCCTTGCAGATCCCGACCTTTGACGCCTATTGCGATCATATCTTCCGCGGCGATGGCATGGCGGCAGAACTGACCTATCTCATCAATGTGGTGACGACCAACAAGACCGACTTTTTCCGCGAGCCGGAACATTTCGAACTGATGCGGTCAAAGATGATCCCCGAATTGCTGGCCGCCCGCACGGGCGAGCGCAATCCGATGGTCAAGGTGTGGAGCGCGGCGGCTTCGACCGGCGCCGAGGCCTTCACTTGCGCCATGGTGCTCGCCGACATGGTCAAGGAAAGCGGCGGCTTCCGCTTTTCGATCCTTGGCACCGATATTTCAACCGATGTGTTGGCGCAGGGCCAGCGCGGGGTCTATCCCGCCGACCAGATCGTGCCGGTGCCCCAGCAGATGCAGGGCAAATACCTGATGTGGGCGCGGAAGCCTGGCCTCCGGCCGGATGTGCGCATCGTTCCCGAACTGCGCAAGCTGGTGCAATTTCACCGGCTCAACCTGATGGACGAGAAATATCCGTTCGATCGCGACGTCGACATCATCTTGCTGCGCAATGTGCTGATCTATTTCGACAAGGCGGACCAGGCCAAGGTCATTAGCCGACTGGTCAACCATTTAAGGCCCGGCGGTTATCTACTTCTTGGTCATTCCGAGTCCATGGTCGGCACGTCAATTCCCGTGCGGCAGGTTGCACCTGCCGTATTCCAGCGAGCGTGAGCCAAAAGTCATGAGCAAGATCCGCGTCCTCATCGTGGATGATAGCGCTTCGGTGCGTACGACGCTGAGCGAGATCATCTCTGCCGATCCGGACCTCGAGGTCATGGCGACAGCCGCCGACCCCTATGTCGCAGTGGAGAAAATCCGGCATGAAATTCCGGATGTGATCTTTCTCGACGTCGAAATGCCGCGCATGGACGGCCTGACATTCCTGCGCAAAATTATGTCGCAGCGGCCGATCCCGGTCGTCATCTGCTCGGGCGCGGCCCAGGCGGGCTCCGATACGCTGATGCAATGCCTTGAGGCCGGCGCAGTCGATGTCGTGACCAAGCCGCGCATCGACACGGCGCAGTTTCTGCAAGAATCGCGCATGCGCATTTGCGATGCTGCCAAGGCGGCCGCCCATGCCAAGCTCAAGGGCCTCAAGAAGGCGGCGCCGGAACTCAAGGTCGAAGCCAAGCTCAATGCCGACGCGATCATTCCGCCGATTTCGGATACACGCCGCGAAAGCCTGATTGCCCGCATGCCGGTGACCGAGCCGATTATCTCCATTGGCGCTTCGACCGGGGGCACCGAAGCGCTGCGCGAAGTGCTCGAAGCGCTGCCGGAAAACAGCCCCGCTATCCTCATCGTCCAGCATATGCCGGAAAAATTCACGGGCGCCTTTGCGCGCCGGCTCGATTCCACTTGCGCCATTGCCGTCAAGGAAGCGGAAGACGGCGATCTGGTCATGGCCGGGCGGGCGCTGATCGCGCCGGGCAATGTGCATATGCAGCTCGTGCGCAACGGCTTGCGCTACACGGTGAAAATCGTCGAGGGGCCGCATGTGTCGCGCCATCGGCCATCCGTCGATGTGCTGTTCCGCTCGACGGCGCAGGCGGCCGGTCGCAATGCGCTGGGCATGCTGCTGACAGGCATGGGCGACGATGGCGCGCGGGGGCTCCTCGAAATGCGGCAGATGGGTAGCCCGACGGTCGCCCAGGACGAAGAAAGCAGCGTCGTCTTCGGCATGCCCAAGGAAGCCATTCAGCGCGGTGCCGCGGTGCGTGTCTTGCCGCTCTCGCGCATGGCTGGCGAAATCAATGCCTTTGGCCGCAATGGCAACAAATCTACAGGAGGCCCGGCGTGATCAAGAACAAGACCCAAGCCAGCACCGTTTCCGCCCTTTCCGCCGCCGTCGCCAAGCCGCGGCAGGATATCGAAGAATCCTTCGTTTCCGTCGGCGCGCGGCTTAGCGAAGGCGCCATGATGCTCAACAAGCTGACGCGGCTGTTCGAGGCGCTGCCGACAGCCTTGCAGGGCGAAGAGGTTATCGAGGCCAGTAGCCAATTGCGCTCGGTCGCCAGCACCGCGCGGCAACTGACCGAAGACTTTGGCAAGGAAAAGGCCAATCTTAACCGGCTCGTCGAGGTGGTTTCAGCGGCCAATGGCCCGATCAACGAATTGCGCCGCACGGTCAAGATGATCGGCATCGTCTCGATCAATGCGCGCGTCACGGCGGCCGGTATCATTGGCGACAGCGACGACTTCGATGTGTTCACCACCGATATCGCCACGCTCTCCAATTCGGCGCATACGACGATCCACGAATTCAGCCAGGTCTATCGGCAGCTGACGGCGGAGGTCGATCGGGCGGCGAGCCAGCGCGAGCGCTTCGACAAGGCGCATGCCCATACGCTGACCGAATTGGCCCAGCAGCTCGACGAGACGCTCGAAGCGCTCGATCGGCAGCGGTTGACTGCGGTCGAAGGCAGCGCCGAAACCGGCCGTGTCTCGCGCCAGATCGTCGGGCGGATCGGTAGCGCCGTCATGGCATTGCAGGTCGGTGACTCGACGCGTCAGCGGCTCGAACATATCGAAACCGGGCTCGATTGCCTCGCCGATATTATGGCGGGTAAGCCGGTCGATGGCGCAGTGCTGGATGACGCTGTGACGGCGGAGGCTCTGGCGGCGTTGTCGACGCTGGAACAGGAACAATTGCGCGCCACGGCGTCGAGCTTTGCCGATGAAGTGGGCGAAGCGGAAGGCGCGCTGCAGGCGCTGGCGATCGATGCCAGCACCATCATGACGGCGAGCCGCAATCTCTATGGCGGCAAGGGCGGCGACGCTTCGGCGCTCTCGACATTGAGTGCGCAACTGCGCGAGGCCGCCGCGATTTTGCGGGACTGCGAAACCGAGCGCAACAAGCTCGAAGCGCTCGCCGCTGCGGTGCAGCAGACCGTTTCCGTGCTGCTCGGCCATGTGGCGGCGGTGCAGGAAATCGAATCCAATATGCGCCTTGTCAGCTTGAACGCTGCGGTGCGCTGTGCCCAGCTTGGGCCGCGTGGCGCGTCGCTGACCGTGATTGCAGCGCAGTTGCGCGAACTGACCACCGAGACCGTCGTGGCTGCAGAGGCTGCGATGACCCGGCTCGATGAAGCCTCGGCTTTGGCTGGTGCCTTCGTCGAGGCCGCAGGCGGCGAAAATGCGGGCCAGATCGGACGTCTCGAACAGTTGGCCAACCACGCCATGACGCTGCTCACCGGGCTCGACGAGCGGCTGTCGGTGGCGTCGGCGAGCCTCAATGCCGATGGTCCAAAGGTTATCAGCCTGCTCCAGGCAGCGGCCAAGGGGATCGACGGTCAATCGCGGCTTGCCGAGACCATGGACGACATTGCGCTGCAAATTGCCGGGCTTTCGACCGACCCCATGCCCGACCCGATCTCTGAGGCGCTGGCGCCGACGCTCGAGGGCCTGCGCAAAACCTATACGATGGAAGGCGAGCGCCAAATCCACAACCGGCTCTTTGGCAATGCCGCGCCGGCCGTGGAGGTCGAGGATGCCGCCAATGACGACATGGACCTCGACGCCCTGATGTTCTGAAAAAAAAGGCCCGCTTCGGCGGGCCTTTTCTTTAGCGGGTGCAGGTGGCCGAGACTTTGCCCCAGGCACCGAACGAGCCTTCGACCTGCTTGGCATAGCCCATGGGCGTTGCGACGCGGGCGCCGGTAATGATGACTTGGCCAGCGCGAAGCGGATAGCCGCGCTTTTCGGCGTGGGGGGCGAGCCAGACGAGAGCGGCGAGAATGTCGGACCAGTTGGCGCCGGTTTCGACGCTCTTTGAGACAGCGCTATCGTAGCTCAGCGACACGGCAAGTGTCTGGACTGCCGACTGGATATCGCCCGAAATGGCCGGACCGACGACGACCGCGCCATTGCTTTGGAGATCGCCGAGCTGCAGGTTGCGCGGGGTGGCATCGCGATCGACGAAGGGATTGCCGACGAACTCGAGCGCCGGATGCACCGAGGCGATGGCGGCATGGGCAGTTTCGGCATTCACAGTGCCGGTAAGATCGGCGCCCAGTTTCACCGCGACTTCGACTTCGGCGATGATGAAGCGGTGCTTTGCCGCATCAAGCGTGGCGCCATTGTCAAAGTAGCGATTGGCAGGAATTGGGGAGCAGATGGGTTCGCCCTCGCCGCCAGCCAGGATTTTCCAGCCGCCCGAGGGGCCGATGCCGGCCATGATCTTGTTTTGGAGCGCATAGACCGCCGCCATATCGGCAGGGACGTCTTCGGCCGGAACCGGGCCGACTGGCGCGCCGCCATCGTGAGCGGAAATCAGGGCTTGGCTCAGGGCGTCGAGACGGTCGGTCATGGAGAGGGGCTTTCGCTTCTGGTTTCGATCAGGCGGATTCCGGCATCCGCGCAGAGCGTGCGGATGGAGTCGTGCGGGCAAAAATCGGTGATGAAGGTATGGGCCTGGGAGAGATGGCCGATACGAACGGGGGCAGTGCGGTCGAATTTGCTGGAATCGGAGACGAGGATGACATGGCGCGCATTGGCGATGATCGCCTGGGCGACCTTGACCTCGCGAAAATCGAAATCGAGCAGCGCGCCATCGGCATCGATGGCCGAGACGCCGATGACGGCGAAATCGACCTTGAACTGACGGATGAAATCGACGGCCGCTTCGCCGACGATACCGCCATCGGCCGGGCGCACAACACCACCGGCGATGACGACTTCCATCGAGGGCACGGTGCGGAGGCGATTGGCGACATTGATATTATTAGTGATGACCATCAGGCCGCGATGCTCGGCGAGTGCCTGGCTGACGGCCTCGGTGGTGGTGCCGATATTGATGAAGAGGGAAGCATCGTCGGGGATGAGCGCGGCGGCGGCGCGGCCGATGGCCTGCTTTTCTTCCGTCGCGATCTGTCGACGCGCTTCATACTCGACATTTTCGACGCCCGAGGGATGCATGGCGCCGCCATGGGTGCGTTTGAGCGCACCGCGATCGCAGAGGATATTGAGATCCTTGCGAATGGTCTGGGGCGTGACGTCGAAGGCTTCGACCAGTTGCTCGACCGTGACCCCGCCCTTTTGCCGGGCGAGTTCGACGATCTGGGCCTGTCGCATCTGAGGGTTCATAAATGTGCCCTTGGCTTTCGTTTCGTGAGTAAACGAAAGCGGAGGCGGGGGGAAGGGCGCAGGGCTATTTAGCGAGCGCCGACCACTTCACCTGCGGCACAAAGGTGAAATCGCGATCGAAGGGGAAGCTGGGGCGCGGGGTGTGGTTGCGGGTGGTGCGCTCGACGAACTGGTCGACGACACCGGGCGAGAGCGCCATGATCCCGGGATTGGCGATGGGGCCCAGTTCGGGTGAGAGATAGCCCGATTTCACCGCGATGATCTTTGCGCCATGCGGATCGAGGCCGAGCTTGGTGAAATCGAGGATATTGTGGAAGGGGCGGCGGCGGGCGGTGAGCACGAGGTCGATGCCGCCGATGCGGACCACAGCTTCGCGATAGAGCGGGTTTTCGGTTTCCAGGAGGAAGACTACTTCGGCTGACACATCGACTGGAGTCGAAGACGGGTCGAGGCTGGCGCCGATATGGAGCGGCAGGGTGGCGCCGACACCGGCTGCATAGGCGGCTTCGGTGGCGGCGCGATCGGCAATGCCGGCAAAGATGACGCCCCGGGCGTTCTTGGCGATGAGGGCGGCTAAAACTTCGGCGCGGTCGCCGACGCCGCCGCCCGTCGGATTATCGCCAGACTCGGCGAGGACGACGGGGTAGGTAGTGCTGGCAATGGCTCGATCGACGCAATCCTCTATCGAGCCGGTCTCCATGCCAAAAACGAACTTTTCGCGCACGTCCCAATAATCCTGCGCGAGCTTTGTCGCGGCCGCTTCCATCGCGGCCTTATCGGTGCCGGTGATGACGGCGCAGGCGGTGGCACGGGGCTCGTCGGCCCAGACATAGCCGACCTGGAAGGAGGCATCCCAGATGCCGGTCGGTTCTTCGATCTCATGGAGCTGGGTGTAAAAACTCTTTGCCGGTTCGTCCTGGGTGGAGGTGCGTTCGCCGGGGAGGAGAACGGGAACGGGCGCCCAGGCGAGCTTTGGGCGCACGCCAGTGCGAAGGGCCCGGACCAGCATGGTGACGGCGCGGCGCATGGTGTCGGGCACGTCGATATGGGGCGCGGTGCGATAGGTCGAAAAGATATCGAGCCCGTCGATGATTTTCTGGCTGACATTGCCGTGGAGATCGTAGCTCGCGGCGATCAGGACGTCGGGGCCGACGAGGTGGCGCACGGCCGCGATGAAATCGCCTTCGGCGTCGAACATGCCGTCGACGAACATGGCGCCATGCATGGCGAGATAGACACCATCGAGCGGCAGAGCGGCGCGAATGCCATCGAGAATCTCGGCCTTCCACTTGTCATAGAGCGCGCGTTCTACGGCGCCGCCGGCAATGGCGCGGGCGTGAAGCACGGTGATGAATTCGGCCGGGAAGTGCGTCAGGAAATCAAAATATTGATCGCGCAGCATGGCGGGGCCGCGCAACACGCGAAAATCGGCTTCGCGCGCGATGACGGGATTGTAGGTCGAGCATTCGGTGTGGAGACCGGCAACGGCAATGCGCATCAGAGCACTCCTGGAACTTCGGCTTCGGGATTATGGGTGCTTTTGACCGGCTTGGGCACGAGGCGGCCGGTGAGCAAGAGGCTGAGGAGGAGGAAGGGCACGACGCAGGCAATGCCGATGCGAATGCCGGCATGTTCGGCGACAAAGCCGATCAGCGGCGGGCCGATGAGAAATCCGGTGAGGGCGACGAAAGAGAGAACAGCGACATTGGCGGAGGCAGCACGATCGCCGAGCCCAGCAGCGGCTGTGACGGCGAGCGGGAAGCCGACGGAAACGCCGATGCCAATGATGCCGAAGCCCATCAAAGCCAGTTCGACCCCCGGTGCGAAAAATAGCAAAACACCGCCGATGACGGCGAGGGCGCCGCAGAGGCGGGCCGTGCCGACGGCGCCGAACCGGCGCTTGAGAAAATCGCCGCCAAAGCGGCCGGCGGCGACCATGAAGGCGAAGAGTGAATAGCCGAGGCCGACGAGCCCGCCTTCGGCCGAAAGGGCATCGCGGAGGAAAATGGCGGACCAATCGGCCATGGCGCCCTCGGTCATGGTGATGCCGAAGACAAAAAGACAGATGCCGATTAGGGCGGGGCTCGGGAGTGACCAGGCGGATTTTTGCGTCTGGCCTTCGGCGGGCGCGTCATGAAGTCTTGGCAGGGCGGTCGCGGTGGCGAGCGCGATGGGGAGGACCACGGCGGCAAGGAGCGGCACGGCGCTTTGCGGGGCAAGGCCGATGGCGGCAAAGCCAGAGCCGATGAGGCTACCGGCCATGATCCCCAGCGACCAGCAGCCGTGCGAGGTATTCATGATCAGCTTGCCGCTCGATTTTTCGACGAGATCGGCCTGCACGTTTAGCCCGAGTTCGACAAAGGAAATGGCGGAACCTGCCAGCATGAGGGCAATGAAGAGGAGGATCGGGTGCGGCGCCAGGACCGGCAGGCTGACGGCTGCGGAATAGAACACAAAACCCCAGAAGATGGCGGCGCGGGCGCCGATCTTGGCAACGAGCGGACCGGCAAAGGGCAGGGTGATCAGCGTGCCGCAGGGCATGCCGAGAAGGGCGAGCGCGAGGCCAGCGGGACCGAGATCCAGGCCCGCCTGGATTTCAGGGATGCGCGGCAGCCAGGAGCCGAACGCGATGGGCTGGAGGAAGAAGGCCAGCATGGTCAGGCGCTGTGGGGTGAAGGACATGGCAATGCTCGGTCTCTGGTGGCTCTCCCCCCTTTTGAACCGCGTCATCCCCGCGAAAGCGGGGATCCCGAAGCCTCAGAGATTCCCGCTTTCGCGGGAATGACGCTGTGGGCAGGTAGAATGGTCAGTGGCTCAGCTCGATTTTCCCATTGGGTAAGGCAGATAGCCCACGAAACCTGTCAGCTTCCACTGGCCCTCGACCTTGCGGCAGAAGTAGAGGGTTTGCCAGTTGAGGCGATCGGTGCCGCCGTCGCTTAGTTTGATTTCGCCGTTGAACTTCTTGTGCGCAATCGCGCGGGTGTCGGTGATTTCGATTGCGGTCAGGCTCGTCGCGCGGTGAATGCCGGCTTCGACATCCTCGGCATAGGATTGGGCCTGGCCCTCACGCGCTTGGCGCAGCCACTCGTCACGATAGTCGGCAAGGGTGGGAAAGCTGATGGTCCAGCCGTCGGGATTGTCGTTCCTGTTGCCATTGATGCCCATAAAATCGTCGGCGACGAAATCGTCTTCGACCATGGACCAATCGGCCGCGACATAAGCGGCAATATCCCGTGGGACCAGCATGGTCCAGATGGCCGAGCGGTCGGCGTCATTGGGAAAAGGGTTATCGGACAGGCTCACTCGGCTTCCCCTGCGCCAGTCACGCCAATATTTAGCGAACGGTTTCCGGCGACTGTATCAGATTTTCAGACATGTCATTCCAAGGGCTAATCCTGAAAGAGGCCACATGGATACCAATTGCATCATGCTGCGATGAAAGCCCGATCTTGTCCACACCCAAAATGCCCGTCTACCCCCACTAACAGCTTATAAATAAAGCAAAGTGGCGCCAGAAGCGGCAGTGATTTCGGGTGGTTTAAATTGGTATTGTCAGGCGTCCGAATCTATGTTGACATTGTGTCATAGAGCCGCCTAGGCTTGAAAATCGTTTACACAAACGACAGCGGCCCGAAAAGAGGCTCGCGGTTTATAGGCAGGGAACATCGTCGTCATGCGGGTAGGCATTATCGGCCTCGGCTATCGTCTTGCATATCTGGCGCGCGTCTTTTCCGCGGCGCGCGACGATTTCGAGATCGTTGGCTATGTCGATCCCGCTCCCGCAGGTCTCCCCTATACCCAGGAACATGGCGTATCCGTCGGCAAGGCCTATGGCTCGCTTGAAGCGCTGATCGACGAAGGCAATCTTGACCTTCTGATGGTTGGCTCGCCCAATCACCTGCATCTCGAGCATATCCGCATCGGACTCGAGCGCGGCATGAAGATTTTTGCCGAAAAGCCGGTCGTGACTTCGGTCGAGGAAACGATGGCGCTGGCCGAGCTCATTGCCCAATATGGTTCGGACAATGTCATGGTCGGTCTCGTGCTGCGCTATGCTCCGCTCTATGTCGATCTGCGCAAAGCGCAGGCCGAGGGCAAGATCGGCGATATCGCCGCCATCGAGGCGTCCGAGACCATTCCGCCCTACCACGGCGCCTTTTTCATGCGCGATTGGCGCCGCTACGCCAAATATGCCGGCGGCTTCATGCTCGAAAAGTGCTGCCACGACCTCGACCTCTACAATGGGGTGATGGGCTGCCGCCCGCATTATGTCTCGAGCTTTGGCGGTCGCCGCAGCTTCGTGCCAAAGAATGCGCCCCAGGGCGCTGGCGCCAATGACCTTGAAGTCTATCACCGCAAGCCATCCGGCTGGGAAAGCACCGAAAACGTCTTTGATAGCGATGGCGATATCATCGATTTTCAGACCGCGATGGTGCAGTACGAAAACGGCGCGGCGCTGACCTTTCACACCAATCTCAACGTGCCCGACGATTTCCGCCGCTTTGCGGTGATCGGCGCCAAGGGCATGGCGGAGGGCGATTTCGTCCGCAATTATTTCAAGGTCACCGATAGCCGCACGTCAGAGCGGCTCGAAGACAAGACCTATCAGGCGAGCGATCTCTCGGCCCATTATGGCGCTGACGAGCAGATGGCCGAAGATATCTTGAAGCACATGATCGAAGGCGCGCCGCTGCCGGTTTCGGTGGTCGATGCACTTGAGGCGGGGCTTCTGGCGCTATCGATCGATGAGGCGATGAAAACGAGGTCCGTCGTCGACATGGCCCCGATCTGGCAGCGCTTCGATGCGGCCTTGGGCCGAGCGAGCTGAGGGAGAAAAGCCGATGACCAGCACCCGTAGCGCAACACTCTTCGCCTTCGCCCTGCTGGCTCCGGCACTCATCTATATCACGGTGATCGTCGCTTATCCGCTTGTGGATACGATCATCCTCTCCTTCACCAATGCCGCGCTGCGTCCGACTTATGATTTCGTCGGCTGGGCCAATTACCAGCGCATCTTTACCGCCGGCAACTTCACCGAGGTCATCATTCGCACCCTGATCTGGACCTTCTTCTCGGTCTCGATCAAGATGATCATCGGCATGTTCGGCGCCGTGCTGCTCAATGCCGCCGTGCCTGGCCAGACTGTGTTCCGCATCCTCACCATGCCGCCCTGGATCGTGCCCATGGCCATCGGCATCTATATGTGGGCCTGGATGTATAACGGCCAGTTCGGCATGATTTCGGGCCTCTTGCAGAATTTTGGGCTGACCAATGGCCCGGTCGCCTTCCTTGCCTATGGCAATACGGCCTTCTGGGCGACGATCATCACCGACGTCTGGATCGGCGTGCCGATGGTCACGATCTATTTCCTTGCTTCCATGCAGTCGATCCCCAAGGATCTGCACGAGGCGGCCTGGACCGATGGCGCAGGCCGCTTTTATCGCTGGCGCCGGATCACCCTGCCGCTGATGCTGCCGGCGATCATCACCATGAGCCTTCTTTCGCTCATCGCCACGTTCAATTCCTTCGACATCATCTACATCCTGACCAATGGCGGTCCGTCTGGCCAGACGACGACGATGATCATCGACACCTACAAGACCGCCATGGGTAGCCGCAAATATGGCGAAGGCGCTGCGCGCGCCGTGGTGATCTGTATCTTCGTGTCGATCTTCTGCCTTGTCTATTTCCGCGCCGTAAGGAAGCTCTCGCAGGGAGAAGCCAAATGAGCGACGTCGCCCGCACCACCGAAATCGCCGCCGTCGATAGTCCCGCTATCGTCAAGCCCAAGGCCCGCCGCCGCACCGCCCGCGCCATGATAGACCGCTATCAGTGGTATGAGGTCGCAGCGATCTATCTCGGTATCGCGGTCTTTTTGTTCTTCGTGCTGGCGCCCTTCATCGAAGGGTTTCTGGTCTCGCTTAAGCCGCTCGCGCAGCTGTTTTCGACGCCCTATAGCTTCATCCCGAAGAATGGCTCGTTCGACGCCTACTTTAACATGTGGACCTCGGTTCCCATGCTGGGCATGCACATCTTCAATTCGTTCTTCATCTCGAGCGTCGTGACGCTGATCGTCGTCGTCATCGTCGTGCCCGCAGCTTACGCCTTTGCCCGGTTCAACTTTGCCGGCGCGGGGATGCTGCTGGGGCTGTTCCTCGCCGTCAACATGTTCTCGGGCGCGGTGCTGCTCATTCCGCTCTTCCGCCTGATGCGGGCCATGGGGCTGCTCAACACGTATTTTGCAATGATCGTACCGGGGGCGGCTTTCCTGATCCCATCCTCGATCTGGCTTCTGCGCACCTATATGCTGCGCATTCCGCGCGAGCTTGACGAAGCCGCCTGGGTCGATGGTGCAAGCCGGCTCTATACGCTGCGTCGCGTCATCTTGCCGCTTGCCATGCCGGGGATCGTCGTCGTCGCCATCATGACTTTCATCGGGGCCTATGCGCAGCAGTTCATCTTTGCGCTGACCTTCAATTCCAAGACCGAGTTCATGCCGCTGCCGGTCGGCCTCTTTGCCTTCTTCGGCAAGCAGGAAGTGCAGTGGAACGAGCTCATGGCCGCCAGTTTCGTGGGGATTCTGCCGGTCATGATCGTGATCATTTTCCTGCAGCGCTATCTCGTGGCAGGCCTGACCGCAGGGGCGGTCAAACAGTAGAATTTCGGGCGGCTCGCAGGGGCCGGACGAGAGGGAAGGCGCCTTCGGGCGTGCAACAAGGGAGACTACAAATGAACAAGACCAAAGGCTTCGTGCTGGCGTCTTTGATTGCCCTGTCGGGCACGACGGGCCTGGCCGGTGTGGCCGTGGCCGAAGATATCAACATCATCCTCTGCGGCGACGTGGTGACCCCGGTCTACACCAAGCTGTTCGAAGAATGGAACACCAACAACCCCGACTATAAGGTCGTGCCCGAGCTCGTCGGCTGGGGCCAGTGCCAGGACAAGGTGACGACTCTCGCCGTTGCCGGCACCCCGGTCGATATCGCCTATGTTGGTTCGCGCACGCTCAAGCAGTTTGCCCAGAACGACCTTATCGTTCCCGTGCCGATGACGGACGAAGAAAAGGCCGGCTACTACAACTACGTACCCGACACCGTGACCTTCGACGGCACCCAGTGGGGCATCCCGGTCGCCTTCTCGACCAAGGCCTTCTTCTGGAACAAGGACCTCTTCAAGGAAGCCGGTCTTGATCCGGAAACCCCGCCCAAGACCTGGGAAGAAGAGATCGCTTTTGCCAAGCAGATCACCGAAAAGACCGACGCAGCCGGCTTCGGCATGGTCGCAAAAACCTTTGACGGCACCATGCACTGGTTCCTTCATTGGGTTTACACCAACAATGGCCAGGTCATCGATGCCGATGGCAACATCGTCCTCGACTCGCCACAGAACCTGGCTGCCCTGACCGCCTTCAAGGACATCGTTCCTTATTCCGAAGAAGGTCCGACCGCTTACGAACAGAACGAAGTCCGCGCCATCTGGCTCGACGGCGGCCTTGCCATGTTGCACTGCTCGGTGAGCTGCGCCGGCCGTGGCACGGAAGCCGGGATCAACTGGGGCGTTGCCCCGCTCCCGACCGGTCCTGACGCACAGGGTCCAGGCACGCTCCTGATCACCGACTCGCTCGCCGTGTTCAAGGGCACCGGCCAGGAAGACAAGGTCATCGAATTCGGCAAGTTCCTGACCTCGCCGGAAAACCAGCTCGCCTACGAACTGTCCGAAGGTGGCCTGACCCCGCTCCGTCCGTCTGCTGAAGTCGACAAGCTCGTCGCCGACAATCCGTACTGGAAGCCGTTCATCGACGGCATCGAGTTCGGTGGCCCAGAGCCGCTGCTGACCGACTATATCGGCTTCCAGAACGTCATGATCGAAATGGTCCAGTCCGTCGTCACCGGTGCTGCTGAACCCGCCGCTGCCCTGACCAAGGCCGCCGGCGAAATCGAACAGTACAAGTAAGCCAAACCAAGTGCCGCCGCCCGGTTCGGGCGGCGGTTCCCTGACCCAGAACTCGTGCCGGAGCCGCGCAAAAAAATGTCGCAACTGAGCCTCAAGCGCCTCGAAAAGAGCTTCAATGATTCCCGCATCATCAAGGGGATCGACCTTGAGGTGGCCGAAGGCGAATTCGTCGTTTTCGTCGGCCCATCGGGCTGCGGCAAGTCAACTTTGCTGCGCATGATCGCGGGCCTCGAAGACGTGACCGAAGGCCAGATCGAGATCAGCGGCAAGGTCGTCAACGATCTACCGCCGGTTCAGCGCGGCATCGCCATGGTGTTCCAGTCCTATGCGCTTTATCCGCATATGACCGTTTATGAAAACATCGCTTTCCCGCTGCGCGTCGAAAAGCTGCCGCAGGACGAAGTCGATCGCCGCGTCAGCGCTGCCGCCAAGGTGTTGCAGCTTGAGCCGCGCCTAAAGCATCGCCCCGGCCAATTGTCCGGCGGCCAGCGCCAACGCGTTGCCATCGGCCGCGCCATCGTGCGCCAACCCAAGATTTTCCTCTTCGACGAGCCGCTCTCGAACCTCGACGCCGCGCTTCGCTCGGAAATGCGCATCGAACTGATGGAGCTGCACAAGCGGCTCGGTTCGACCATGATCTATGTGACCCACGACCAGATCGAAGCCATGACCATGGCTGACAAGATCGTCGTGCTCAATGCCGGCGAAATCAGCCAGGTCGGCTCGCCGCTCGACCTCTACCACAAGCCGGACAATCTCTTCGTCGCAGGCTTCATCGGCTCGCCCAAGATGAATTTCATCAATGGCAAGGTGCGCAGCGCTGATGGGCCGACTGTCACCGTCGATTTGGGCAAGCTCGGTGTTCTGAGCCTGCCGCGCACGAGTACCGCGGTTGCGGGGCAGGATGTGACCGTCGGCATTCGCCCCGAGCATATGCAGCTTGGTTCGGGCGAGTTTACGATCCAGACGACGCCCAATATCGTCGAGCATCTCGGCATTCACACGATCAGCTATTCGACGCTGCCGGGCGGGGAAAACTTCATCGGGCTCTTTGAAGGTAATCCGACCATCGAAGACGGCAAGGCGCTCGACATGAGCTTTGCCATTGCCGACGCCCACCTCTTCGATAGCCGGGGGCTCGCCGTCTATTAGCCGCGTCATGCTGTCCGGGGGAGGGGCCATGCTTGATATCGTTGGCCTTTTGCAGACCGAGAAGAACGGATTTACGCGGTCCGAGCGCGCCCTGACCGACATCGTGCTCGCCGATGTCGACAGTGTTCTCAAGATGAGCATTGTCGATCTTGCGGCGCAAGCCGAGGTATCGCCGCCGACCGTGACCCGGTTCTGTCGCCGGCTTGGCTGCGGCAGTTATGCCGATTTCAAGGTGCGACTGGCCCAATCCCGCTTTGTCGGCCAGCGCTATTTCGCCCCGGCGGCTGGGCCGACCAATGTGCACGAGATCGCGCAGGGCGTCGTCAACGGCATCCAGTCGATCATCTACGAAACCTTCGAGCAGCTTGATTTCAACGCCGTGGAGCGGGCGGCGGAGAGCATCGCCAAGTCGAGCTTTGTCCTGTCTTTCGGTTCAGGCGGCGCCTCCTCGATGATGGCGGGCGAGATCGAAACCCGGCTTTTTCGGCTCGGGCTAAAAGTCGCCTCGACCGATGATCACCAATTGCAACTGATGCGGGTGGCGGCAGCGCCGGCTGGCACAGTTATCATTGCCTTTTCACTCTCGGGCAATAATGCGCAGCTTGCCAAGACGCTGACCGTGGCGGGGGAATATGGGCTGACGCGCGTCGTTGCTACCCGGTCGGGATCGCTGGTTTCGGCGCAGTCCGACATTCTCCTGCCGGTCAATTGGCACGAGAACGCCGATATCCTGCGGCCAACGCCGGGCCGCTATGCCTTCCTCGCGACGGTCGATGTGCTGGCCCAGACCATTGCGACCCGCCTCGGCCCTTCGGCCATCGCCAGCATGCGCCGCATAAAGCACCAGCTCGTCGTCAATCGCGACGGCGACGACGGGCAGCCGCTGGGGGATTAGGGCGGCATCGAGGGGCCAGATGCTCCCCGGCGTCATTCCCGCGAAAGCGGGAATCCGCTCTCGCTTCAGCAGGGATTCCCGCTTCCGCGGGAATGACGTTGCTGGAGCCAAGATATTGAAAGATATTAGGAAATAAAAATATGACCACACAATTTTCGCTCGTCACCACCTGGACCCCTGCCTCCGACAGCGAGGCGTTGGGCTATGGCATCGAGTTGACCAATATCGGCGATGAGCCGGTCAGCAATTTTCAGCTGGGGTTTTCGGGACCGGCGCGGGTCGATCCGCATGCGACGCTGGAAAATGGCAAGCTTTTGAAGCGTCTGTCCAACCACACGCTGATCGCGCCGCCCGATGGTTTCGTGCTCGAACCCGGCGCGACCTGGACGGCGACGGCGCGTGGGCTTTCCTATGGCCTAAGGCATTGGAGCGACGGCGCAAATTCGGCCTATGTGGTGCTGGAAAATGGGCAGGTGGTGACCATTCCGACCCTGCCGACAAAGGGCAAGGGGCACAATGCACCACTCTTGAAGGGCGCGGCGAAATTCCCGGTGCCGGCCAAGGCGCCGGTGGCGCATTCGATCATTCCCTGGCCGAAGGTGGTGGCGACGACGGGCTCGCGCATCGCGCCGGTTGGCTTCGATTTGAAGCCACAGGGTGAGGCCGCGAACCGCGCGGCGGCGGCCTTTACCGGGCTCGTGCATGATCTCTTCCCGGTGGAAGCGCTGGTGCGGCCGGCCTCGGAAGCCGGCATGCCGGTGACGATCGCCGAAAAGCCGGGCATGGGTTCGGAGGCCTATGAACTCGCATTTAGCGAGAACAGTCTCAGCCTCACAGCGACGACGCGGCAGGGGCTGTTTTATGGCCTCGTAACGCTTGGGCATATGCTGCGCGGCGCAAGGCTCTATCCGCACACGTTCAGCTTCCCGACGGGCGGCACGATCAGCGACGAGCCCGGCTTCGCCTTCCGCGGGTCGCATCTTGACGTCGCGCGGCAGTTCTATACCGGGGCCGAGGTGAGCCAACTCATCAAGATCATGGCGTGGAACAAGATGAACAAGTTCCACTGGCATCTGACCGAGGACGAGGCCTGGCGTATCGAGATCGACGCCTATCCGGCCCTGACCGAGGTGGCCGCCTGGCGCGGTCACGGCAAGGCCTTGCCGCCGCTGCTCGGGTCTGGTCCGCAGCCGACTGGTGGCTTTTATTCCAAGGCCGTTATCCGGCAAATTGTGGCGTTGGCCGATAGTCTTGGCATTGCCGTGATCCCCGAAGTCGATATGCCAGGCCACTTCTATGCGGCGCTGCAGGCCCTCCCCGAATTGCGCGACCCCAACGAGACCGGCGAATACCAATCGGTTCAGGGCTTTCCGAACAACAGTCTAAATCCGGCGCATGAGCCCGTGTATAAGTTCGTCGAAACGGTGGTCGACGAAGTGCTCGAGCTGTTCCCGGCAGGCATTTTCCACCTCGGCGCCGACGAAGTACCGCTCGCGGCCTGGTCGGGTTCGCCGCTGGCGCTCGACATGCTCGAGAAGATGGCGGGCCCCGCCATGCGCGAAAAACATGCTAAGCAATTCAACCAGTTGGGCAACCATCACGGCGCCGACGAAATCGAAGGCTCGCCCACCGCGATCCTCCAGGCCGAGTTCATCAAGCGGGTGCATGCCTATATTTCTTCGAAGGGCGCGGTGACCGGCGGCTGGGAAGAAGCGGCGCATGGCGATGCGGTGGACAAGGAAAAATCCTATGTCATCGGCTGGCGCAATGTGGAGATCAACGCAGCGCTCGCCGAGCGCGGTTTTGATATCGTCGTATCGCCCGGTCAGCGCTACTACCTTGATATGGCTAACGGAATTTCCTGGGCCGAACCGGGTGCCGGTTGGGCCGGGTGGTCGGGTCCGCAGGAGACGTATGAATTCGAGGCGCGCGAAGGGTTTTCGCAACCGGGCTTGAAGCATCTTCTCGGGATCCAGAGCTGTATCTGGAGCGAGTCGATGACGGACCGCGCCATCTTCGATCGTCTTGTTTTCCCACGGCTTTCGGCGGTGGCCGAGGCTGGTTGGACGCTGCCGGAGCGGAAAAGCTGGGAGCGGTTCAAGGCGCTCGTGGGGCTGATGCCGATCATGTATGGGCATTGGTCCGCGGAGTGAAAATAGCCTGAAATGACAAGGGCCGCCGTTGGGAAACGGCGGCCTTTTTGTTAGCATTCCGTTAGCGTTGAGGGGCAGGGAAGACGGAGTTGGTTAGACTTCCGTCATCCGCCGGCTGTCATCCCCGCGCAGGCGGGGAGCCCTCTTGAGATTTCAGGATGGGCCCCGGCCTTCGCCGGGGTGACAATCGAGATTGGGACACATCACCCCCACGGATTCTCCACCATCGGCCAGATGGTTTTGGGGGCTTTGCGATAGTCGGTTTCGGCGGGGCGATTAGGGTAGGGTTTGCCGGCTGAGCAGTAGATGATCTCGGAGGCGATTTTCGAGAACGAGTCGTAGAAGTGGTTCGTCGATTTAATAAGAAGGATTTTTCGCGACGTGGGGTCGATGCCCATCGCCGAATAGAGGCTGGGATCAAAACTCTGGGCTCGCGTCGAATTCAGGATGACATCGATGCCGTCGAAATGGATCCAGGCAGCGTCGCCGAAGGGGGCGAAACTTTCGCCGAACCGCATCTGGGCGTCGCGGACGAGTTTTCTTACTGTGACGCGCTTGTCGATGGGCTGGCCGGTATGGGGCGCTGATTTGGCGCCGAAGCGGAGCTGGATTTCGGCGCCTTCACCGGCGGCAAAACAGATCTGGACGGCGATCGGGTCCCAGATGGTGCCGACGGCAGCGTCGGTTGCGTTCTGACAGATGAGTTCGGCGAGGAGGACGGTGGCATCGCCCGCCGTGCCGCCGCCGGGATTGTCCCAGACATCGGCGATGACGACCGGGCCCTTGGGCGCGGCGAGGGCGGCGGTGACGGCGGTTTGCTCATCGACCTGGGCGACCATGAAGGTGCCGCGCATGGCAAAGAGTTCGCGGCCGAGGGTTTCGGCGAGTGCTGCACCTTTGGCGGGGGCATTGTTGGTGACGGCCAAAAGTTTGGTGCCCATTTCGGGCACGTCGCCGGCCATGAAGCCGTGGACGACCGAAAGAGACAATAGATCGGGCTCGGATTTTTCGAGTGTAAGCAGCTTGTCGACAAAGCCGCGCATGGGCTGCTTGGAGGTCGGGAAGACGTCGATCATCCGGCAATCGAAGATCGACATCACCGGCTTGATTTCGCCCTTGAGGGTGCGGACGGCGATGTCCCAGAGGTCGCGGGCGCGATCGACGAAGTCGGTATGCGGGAATTCCTTGAAGTAGACGAAAAAGTCTGCGGCCGCCGCGCGCTTGGCGGTGAGATGGCTATGGGGGTCGAGCTCGGCGCAGACCAGCACATCGGGACCGACAATGGCGCGGACGCGGGAGAGAAGATCGCCTTCGCAATCATCATAGCCCTGGGCGACCATGGCGCCGTGAAGGCCGAGGACGACCGCGTCGACCGGCATGGCGGCCTCAAGCTGGCCGAGGATGGCGTCGCGCATGTCTTCATAGGTCTGGCGCGCGACGAGGCCGGCGGGGTCGGCCCAGGAGGCGCTGCCTTCGATGAGGGTCCAGCCTTCGCGGGCGCAGACCTCGCGGCCGACGGTGATCGGAGCGGTGCAAAGAGTCGGGGTCGCCGGATGTTCGCCGGGGCCGGCATGAAGCGAGGCTTCGAAGGCCCTGATGTCGACGGCGATGGGGGAGAACGTATTGGTCTCGGTGGCGAGGGCCGCGGTGAAGACGCGCACGACAGATTTCCGAAGGCTGGGGACGTGAGGGCGCGAGTGTTCGCGCTGACCGAGCCTAGCACGGTGTTTTCAGTGCTTCACGTAAGAAATTTACATTTTTGCTGCCAAAGTCAGGCGTTTTCAGCTTCAAAGGACCAAAAAATTGGACGAAAAGAGAAACTGAGTTTCATTTTCCTGGAAGGATGCCGCCATGCCGATCAAGCGTTATGGGACTGAAAAGTCCGGTGCCGGTGGCCAGAACCTCCCCTTTGCCCGCGCCGTGGAAGCCGGCGGCTGGCTCTATGTTTCGGGGCAGGTGGCAATGAAGGACGGCGAGATCGTTCGGGGTGGGATCGTCGACGAGACGCACCTGACGATCCAGAACCTGCTCGCGATTTTGAAAGAGGCCGATTACGGGCTCGAGCATGTGGTCCGCGTTGGGGTGTGGCTCGATGATCCCCGGGATTTCTGGAGCTTTAATGGAGTTTATAAGAGCTATTTTGGCGAGCATCCGCCGGCCCGAGCCTGCGTGCAGAGCCGGATGATGGTGGATTGCAAGGTTGAGATAGATTTGGTGGCGTATAAGGGGCCGTGAGGGCTCGCATTCGCTCTCACGTGTGGCCCCCTCACCCGTCTCGCGCTGTGCGCGATCCACCCTCTCCCCGAGAGGGAGAGGAATAAGAGGTGGCCGCCACTCTGTTCTTCTCCCACTCGGGGAGAAGGTGGCGCGTAGCGCCGGATGAGGGGGCGTCATGCCGGCCCCAAATGTATGAGGAATAAGATGACCCAATCCCCCTTCCGCCTCGACGGGAACACCGTGCTCATTACCGGCGCTGGTGGCGGTATTGGGCGGTCGCTGGTGGCGGTGTTTCGTGAGGCGGGGGCCGAGGTCGTGGGGGCCGATCGTGAGGCTGGGCTGCTTGATGGCTTGCCAATCGTGCGACAAGTGCTTTTCGACCAGGCGGATATGGCGGCGACGCGTGCGGCGATCTCTGCCGATATTGCGGCGCATGGGGTCTACGATGCCGTGGTCGCCAATGTCGGTTTTACCCGAGCCGAGCATCTGGGGATGGTCGATGATGCGGTTTGGGCTGCAGAGCTCAATATCAATCTCAATGGCGCCTATGCGCTGACCGATCCGATCATTGCCGCCATGGTGGAGCGGGGGCGGGGCGCGCTGGTCTTTATCTCGTCGGTCAATGCCATCGCCCACTTTGGCAATCCCGCTTATTCCGCGGCCAAGGCGGGCTTGATCGCCTATGCCAAGGCGATTGCGGTCGAGCGCGGGGGCGAGGGGGTGCGGGCCAATGTCGTGGCGCCGGGATCGGTGCGAACGCCGGCCTGGGATCATCGATTGGCGGCGGATCCGAGCCTTCTTGATAATGTGCTGCCGCATTATCCGCTGGGGCGGATGGTGAGCCCTGTGGAAGTAGCGCATGCGACGCTGTTTTTGTGTTCCGATGCGGCCTCGGGCATAACCGGCACGGTATTGCCGGTCGATGCCGGGCTGACGGCGGGCAATCTGAGATTTGTGAACGAGGTCTTGAGGGGCAAATGAGCACTATTTCTGAACTCGAAACCCCGGTTGTGCTGGTCGATCTCGACAAGGCCGAAGCCAACCTCAAGAAGGCGCAGGATGCGGCGGATAGAGCCGGCATAAAGCTCCGGCCGCATATCAAGACGCATAAGCTGCCGCGCTTTGCCAAACGCCAAGTGGAATTGGGCGCGGTGGGGATCACGGTGCAGAAGCTCGGTGAGGCCGAGGTGATGGCCGATGCCGGGCTCGATGATCTGCTGCTGACCTTCAATATTGTCGGGGCCAAGAAGCGCGACAGGCTGAAAGCGCTGCATGAGCGGGTGACCATTCGCGTCGTGGCCGACAGCACCGAGACGGTGATGGGGCTGGCCGAGACTTTTGGCGATCAAAACCGTCCGCTTGGGGTTTTCGTCGAATGCGATACCGGTATGGGCCGATGCGGCGTGCAATCGCCAGAGGCGGCTTTGTCGCTGGCGCGGCAGATCGCGGTTTTGCCGGGGCTCCAATTTGCGGGGTTGATGACCTATCCGGCGGCGAAGAAGTATCGCGAGGCGGCGGATTGGCTGGCCGAGGCCAAGGCGCTGTTCGACAGCGCGGGCATGCCGCTGCCCGAGATCACGACCGGCGGAACGCCCGATATCTGGCATATGGAAGAAGCCGGGGTGGCGACTGAATATCGGCCGGGCACCTATATCTATATGGATCGCAGCCAGGTGGCGGCGGGGGCGGCCAGCTATGACGAGTGCGCGCTGACGGTGGTGGCAACGGTGGTGTCGCGGCCGACCGAGGGGCGCGCGATAATCGACGCAGGCTCGAAGACGCTGACCAGCGATCTCCTGGGGTTGGAGGGGCATGGCCATGTGCTCGATTATCCCGAGGCGAAGATTGTTGGCCTCAGCGAAGAGCATGGCACGGTTGATGTTTCCGCTTGCGCGGTGAAGCCGAAAATCGGCGACACGATCCGCATCGTGCCCAATCATTGCTGCCCGGTGAGCAATCTGTTCGACACGGTGACGCTCGTGCGCGGCGAGGAAGTCGTTGAAACCGTGCATGTTGCAGCGCGCGGTCGCGTCGATTGAGAGGATTTCACGCAAACTTCTGACGTCAAAAGAAAAAATTCTATGTATAGGAATTATGACGTTGACGCTTAAGGTCTTTTTAACCATGCTGGTCCGATCCAATCCGGGGGGATTGCAATGTCTTGGATCAGGCTGCCATTGGGTCGCGGGACCCTGCGCATCAAGCCTAAGCGGCAGATGCGATCATTCGAAGTCGAGGGCGTCGTGCCCACACTCAATCTTGGCTTCTGCGTCATCTCCTGGTGGAGCAACGCGGCCCAGGAACGCTATATCGGCGGCAAGCCGCTGGTTATCCGGCAGCACGGGCAACCAAAAGCGTTCTGAACGCGGCGGGTGCGGTTTGGACGGACTGACCCTTTTGCGCGAGCGCGCGGGCGCGGGCTTTCTCGTGACTGATGGCGGGCTGAATGGGCGTGGGGCTAGACCTGCTCATGCGGTACGCGCTTGAGCGTTTCAAAGGAATTTTTCGATCGGCCGGTGCTCGAGGTCGCGCCGGAACTGATTGGCATGGTGCTGCTGGTCGATGGGGTCGGCGGGCGGATCGTCGAGGTGGAGGCCTATGATGAGGCCGATCCGGCGTCGCATAGTTTTCGTGGGCCGACGCCGCGCAACGCAGCGATGTTCGGGCCCCCTGGCCATGCCTATGTCTACAAGATTTACGGCATCCACTACTGCCTCAACTTTGTTTGCCGGCCGGGCAGTGCCATCCTTATTCGGGCACTAGAGCCGAATGTCGGGCTCGATATGATGCACGAGCGGCGGGGCGGGGTGGTTGAGAAACAGCTTTGCTCTGGACCGGGGAAATTGGCGGCGGCTTTGGCGGTGGATCTCAAGCAAAATGGCTTACCGCTCGATGAAGCGCCGTTTGCGCTTTTGCCGGCGGAGGCGGTGAGCGAAGTGGTCACGGGGCCGCGGATCGGCATCACCAAGGGTGTCGAGACGCCGTGGCGGTTTGTCGAGCGCAACTCGCGCTATCTCAGCAAGCCGATGAAGCCTTGAGCTTTTTGCAGGCCGAAAAATCCAGCTGATTAACCTCTGACGCTCTCGGCAACTGCACCGGGGGCATGCCGTTGCCTTCTCGAAGGGAAAGCGCGCGTCAACCGGACGCGGTGGCATGAGGAACGGGCTTGGTTTTTCCGGTTTCCCTGCCCGGCCAACGAATAGGCAGCCGAGCCTCTATCCCACCCGCGCGATCCCTTCATCCCCATTTCCGTCGCAGGAGGCGACCATGCCGCAGGGCGATAAATCCGCCTATACCGATCAGCAGAAGCGCAAGGCCGAGCATATCGAAGAGGGTTATGAGAAAAAGGGCGTGAGCCACGAGGAAGCCGAGCGCCGCGCCTGGGCCAGCGTCAACAAGGACGATGGCGGCGGCAAGAAATCCGGCTCCGGCCGCGGCAAGGACACTGGCCATCCGGCTGCGCATAGAGGCGGCGAAAAGGGTGGCAAGGCATCGGCGAACCGCTCGGCGGCCGATCGATCGGCTTCAGCGAAAAAGGCCGCCGCGACGCGCAAGCGGAATGCCGAGCAGCACGCGCACTAGGCCTATCGCATCGCGTCTTCCGACCTGAATCCAAGGAACAAAAATGTCCGAAGCCATCAACCCGCCGCAGACGCAGGATCATCAGCCCGGGCGCGAGACGGAGATGCACCCGCGACCGCAATATATGCCGAAATTTCCCGGCAATGGGCGGCTCAAGGATAAGGTCGCCATCATCACCGGCGGCGATAGCGGCATCGGGCGGGCTTGCGCGGTGCTGTTTGCCCGCGAGGGGGCGCAGGTGGCGCTGGTTTATCTCGAGGAAACCGAGGACGCCAAGATTACGGCCGACACCGTCACGGCCGAGGGCAAGGAAGCGCTGCTGCTGCGCGGCGATGTCGGCGACAAGAGTTTTTGCGAAACGGTCGTTGGCAAGGTTATCGAGGAATTCGGCCAGATCGATGTGGTGATCAACAATGCGGCCGAGCAGCATCCGCAGGAGGAGATCACCGATATCTCCGAAGAGCAGTTGCAAAAGACCTTTCGCACCAATCTCTATGGCTATTTTTACATGACGCAGGCGGCGATGCCTTACCTCAAGAACGGCGCGTCGATCGTTAACACGACATCGGTCACGGCCTATCGTGGGTCGCCCGAACTGCTCGACTATTCCTCGACCAAGGGCGCCATCGTCGCCTTTACGCGCTCGCTGTCGGGAAGCCTTGCGGATAAGAATATCCGCGTCAATGCAGTGGCGCCGGGGCCAATCTGGACGCCGCTGATCCCCGCGACATTTACGGCAGAAAAGGTCGCTGAATTTGGCGCGAGCCAGCCGCTCAAACGCCCGGGTCAGCCCAATGAGGTGGCGACGTGCCATCTGTTTTTGGCGTGTGACGAAAGCTCCTACCTGACGGGGCAGGTGCTGCACCCCAATGGCGGCGAGATCGTCGGCGGCTAAGGCTTGCTTGTTTTCCCGCGCGCGTGTCACGTTCCCACGGCGAAGCGGGAGGGGCCATATGGCGCGGGAGATTCTGGTGCGCTTGGGCGGGCTGGCGATCGTCTTGATCGGCTTTGCCTGTCTCTATTTCTTTCTGCTCGTGCCGCTGCAGCAGGCGCAGGCGGGCGTGCCGGAAGTGCACTATGAATTGAAGGTCTTTGCGCTGGTGCCGCTCTGCTTTGTGTTCGGCGCCATCTTTCTCGTTTTTGGCGATGGCTTTGACTATCGTACGCCCGACCACCAGAACCTGACGGCCAAGGGCTGGATCGCCTTTGCCGTCGTTGCGGTTTTGACCGGGCTCGGCTGGTGGTGGTTCGACAGCCAGTTTGCAGCTCTCGGCTATGTGTAGGGGATAGGCGGGCGCGATGCCCTTGCGGCTCACCCCGCGCTCATGATTCAAGGAACCTGTGCAAGCGCTCGATTCCTATGATCTGTTTTCGCCCCACCGAACCGAGCGGCTGACCCCGCTCGATGTTCTGCGCGAAATATTCGGACACAAGCAGTTTCGCGGCCAGCAGGCCAAGGTGATCGACCAAATCGTCGGCGGTGGCGACGCGGTCGTGCTGTTCCCGACCGGCGCGGGCAAGAGCATGTGCTTTCAGATCCCCGCCATTTGCCGGCCGGGGGTCGGGATTGTCGTTTCCCCGCTGATTGCCCTGATGCGCGACCAGGTCGAGGCGCTCAAGCAGGCGGGCGTCGCGGCGGCGGCGCTCAATTCTTCGCTGTCGCCTGAGGAAGCGAGTACGGTGCGGCGTCAATTGCGCGCCGGCGAACTCGATCTTCTCTATGTGGCGCCGGAGCGCGTGGCGACGCCGGGCTTTGCCAATATGCTGTCTGGCGTCGAGATCGCGCTCTTTGCGATCGACGAAGCCCATTGCGTGAGCCAGTGGGGGCATGATTTCCGGCCCGAATATCGCGAGCTGATCCATCTCGTCGAACTCTTTCCCGGCGTGCCGCGTATCGCGCTGACGGCAACGGCCGATCCGACGACGCGCGAAGACATTATCGAGCGCCTGGGCCTCGAACAGGCCGAGGTTTTCACGACCTCATTCGACCGGCCCAACATCTCCTATTCCATCGTCGAGCGGGATAAAGCGCGCGAGCAATTGCTCGATTTTCTGGCCGGCCATAAGGGCGAAAGCGGCATCGTCTATTGCCTCAGCCGCGCCAAGGTCGAGGATATTGCCGATTATCTCAGCGGCAAGGGGATTCGCGCGCTGCCCTACCATGCGGGCATGCCGGCCGAGATGCGCAGCGCCAATCAGGACGCTTTCCTCAAGGAAGAGGGCTTGTGTCTCGTTGCGACGGTGGCCTTTGGCATGGGGATCGACAAGCCGGATGTGCGCTACGTCGCGCATATGGATCTGCCGTCTTCCATTGAAGCCTATTATCAGGAAACCGGCCGCGCCGGGCGCGATGGTCAGCCGTCCGATGCCTGGATGAGCTATGGCATGGCCGATGTGGTGCAGCGGCGGCGCATGATCGAGGAGGGCAATGCGCCCGACGAGATCAAGCGGGTCGAGCATGGCAAGCTCAATGCGCTGCTTGGGGTTTGCGAAACCGCGGAATGCCGGCGCAAGGCCATCCTCAACCACTTTGGCGAGGCGCATGACGGCAATTGCGGCAATTGCGATACCTGTCGCTCGCCGGTCGAAAGCTGGGACGGCACGGAGGCAGCCATCAAGGCGCTGGCGGCGATCTATCGCACCGGGCAGCGGTTTGGCGCGGCACATTTGATCGATGTTCTGGTCGGCAAGGAAACCGAGAAGGTGCAGCGCTTTGGTCATCAGAACCAACCCGTCTTCGGGCAGGGGCGTGAGCTCGATGCGAAAGCCTGGCAATCGGTGCTCAGGCAATTGACGGCCATGGGTCTGATTGTCGTCGACCACGCCAATCATGGCGCGCTGACGCTGGGCGAAGGCGCGCGGGCGGTGTTCAAGCACGAGCGCAGCGTTACGCTGCGCAAGGACCGGCCGAAAAAGGCCGTCGAAGTGCGGCGCCAGCTCAGCAAATCGGTGGAAGTGCCCGATTATGCCAAGGGGCTGTTCGAGGCGCTGCGGGCCGAGCGGCTTAAGATTGCCAAGAGTCAGGGCGTGCCGCCCTATGTGATCTTTCATGACGCGACGCTCAAAGCCATGGCGATGGCCAAGCCGACGCATCCGCATGGGATGCTGAACCTGCCTGGGGTTGGGCAGGGGAAACTCGATCGCTATGGCGACGCGTTTTTGGCGGTGGTGGTGGGGTATTCTGGGGATTGAGGCCTTTTGATAAGGCCCCCTCATCCGGCGCTTCGCGCCACCTTCTCCCCTAGAGGGAGAAGAATTAGAAGTGTGCACCATTCCTCTCCCGCTTGGGGAGAGGGTGGATCGGGCGAAGCCCGAGACGGGTGAGAGGGGCTCTGCGTGAGCGACGTTTCGATTAAAAAACCACGCCTCCCCGTCATCGACATCGCGCGTGGCGTGGCCATTTTGTTTATGGCTTTTTACCACCTCTGCTGGGACCTTTGGTATTTCGGGTTCATCGGCGCCGATGTGGGGTTTGATCCTCGTTGGGTGTTTTTTGCCCGCTCGATCCTCGCGAGTTTTTTGTTTCTCGTCGGTGTGGGCCTCGTGCTCGGGCATGGGAATGGTATTCGCTGGAAGAGTTTTTGGCGGCGCTGGCTGTTCGTGGCGCTCGGGGCGCTGGCGATAACGCTTGGGACCTATTTCACCTTCCCAGATGCCTTCGTTTATTTCGGCGTGCTGCATGCCATCGCGCTTTTCATGCTGATGGGGCTGCCCTTCCTCTTTGTGCCGGTCTGGGCGGTGGGGCTGGTGGCGCTGCTGTTCATCGTGCCGCATTTCGTCTTTGCCGATCCGCTCTTTAACGAGAAGGTCTTTTCCTGGCTCGGCTTCTGGGTGACGCCGCCGGTGACGAACGATCTCGTGCCGGTCTTTCCCTGGTTCGGGGCGGTGCTCGTCGGGATTTTGGCGACACGGCTCGCCAAGGCGCGGGTTTTGCCCAAACTCGCTGAGGTACAGCCGCAGGGGAAAGTGCCGCGGGCCTTGGGCTGGTTGGGACGCTGGAGCTTGCCGTTTTACCTGATCCATCAGCCGGTGCTGCTCGCGGCGATCGTGCCGCTTTCGATGCTGCTTGGCACGCAGGATGCGCTGCGCGAGGCGGATTTTCTGAAAACCTGCCAGGCGACCTGCGAGACGGGCGGGACGAGTGCGGAGATGTGCACGACCTATTGCCAGTGCGGCATGGACGGTCTCACGCGGGATAATCTGTGGGACCCGGTTTATTCCGGCGTGCTGACGGCCGATGAGCAGGCCAAGCTCGACGAGAATAATCGCCAGTGTTCGGCGGTGATTTATCCGGAATTGCTGGACCAGCCCTAAGGCCCCCTCACCCGCCGCGTGGCGGCGACCTCTCCCCCAAAGGGAGAGGTGTCGCTCCGCGACTTTCTCTAACCACCTCTCCCTTTGGGGGAGAGGTCGGCCGAAGGCCGGGTGAGGGGGCCTTAGGGGCATGACCCCATGCCCAAAGCCGGCTGGATTGCCGGGGGCGGCTCAGTCATCTTGTTGTCATGTCGCCTCTGATCCTTTTTGCCCTCGCTCTCGCTACTTTTTGTACCTCGGTGCTGTCGGGGATTTTTGGCATGGCAGGGGGGATGATCCTTCTGGCGGCATTGATGACGCTGTTGCCGGTGGCCACGGCGATTGCCGTGCAGGGTGTTATCCAATTGATCGCCAATGGCTCGCGAGCGATCTTTTCGCGCGAATTTATCGAGTGGCGGATTTTGGGGACGATCCTGCTCGGGCTGCTAACGGCGGCGGCGCTGTTGTTCATCGTGCGCTACACGCCCGATTTCGTCACCGTCTGTATCGTCGTGGGATTGATGCCGATCCTGGTCTGGATCCCGAAAGGGTGGCTGGCGCTCGACGCCAGTAAGCCGCTTCATGGTTTTCTCTGCGGCTTTTTCGGCTCGGGGCTCAATCTTGCGGTGGGTGTTGCCGGGCCGACGATCGATATCTTTTTTATTCGCACCGAAATGGATCGGCGTACTGTCATTGCTACCAAGGCGGCGGCGCAGGTGCTCTCGCATGGGGCCAAGATCGTCTTTTATGGCGCCATGGCTTCGGCGATGGCGCCGGGGGACTGGATCATCGCGCTGGTCGCCGCGCCCTTCGCCATTCTGGGTACCAATGTGGGCTATCGCGTGCTGCAGCGGCTTTCGGACGAGAATTTCCGCAAGTGGACGCGCTGGATCGTCACGGGGATCGGGCTGTTTTACCTCGTACGCGGGCTGATGGCGCTGGCGGGATAGCTTACGCACAGCAATTGGTCCAATGTTCTGCGATGGGTTTTGACCTCGGCCGATCCGCCTTTATGGTGGCGGCGAGGAAACGACATGGCACCATTCGACAGCGTCACCGCGCGGCTTATTCTGCTTCTGGCTGAAACCGGCTCGATTGGCCGGGCGGCCGAGCGCGAAGGTATCGCTTCGTCCGCTGTGAGCCGACGCGTGTCCGACCTCGAAGCGCGGCTCGGGGTCGTATTGTTCGATCGCTCTGCGCAGGGGGTCAAGCTGACCGCGGCGGGTGAAGCCTATGCCGAAGGGTGCCGGACGGTTCTCCGTTCCATTGCCGATCTCGATGCGGTCATGGCCGAGTTTGGATCGGGGCAGCGCGGGAGCCTCAGGCTTGCCTGCACCGGATCGGCGCTGACGGGGCGCCTGCCGGAACTGCTGGCCCGGTTTGCTAAGAAATTTCCGGGAATCGAGCTCTCCATCGCCGAGATGGGCGCAGCGAAGGCGCTGCTGGCGCTCGACGAGGGGCGGGCGGATGTCGCCATCGTCTCGGACAACTATGATTTTGCGCGTTTCGAAATCCGGCCCTTCGAGGACGAGCGCATCTGGGTTCTGGCGCCGCCCGATCATCCGCTCGCGAGCAAGATCGAGCCGCGCAAATCGATCTCGTTCGACACGGTGCGTGATCACACCATTGTCGGGGTGCATCATTCCGGCTCGCTCGACCGGCTCTTGGCTGAGGCCGCGCAGGCCAAGGGGCAGGCGCTCAATGAGACGCTGCGGGTCGAAAGTTTTCCTGCGCTTGTGCGCATGGTCGAGGCCGGGTTCGGCATCGGTTTCCTGCGCTCGACGAGCCTGCATTTGCTGGCGGGCACGGACCTCGTTTGCGCGCCGCTGGCTGAAAGCTGGGCTATGCGGCAATTGCTGGTGGCGCGGCGCAAGTCGAGCCCGCAATCGGCGGGGATGAAGAGTTTCGTGGCGCTGTGTGCCGAGACATATTCGCCCTCGGCCTGAGCCAAGGCGAGCTGCGCTCTCAGGCGTCCCCAGCGATATCGGGATAAGCAACGACGCAGGCACGACCCTGGGCCTTTGCGGCATAGCAGGCGGCATCGGCCTCGCTGAGGCAATCGGCAGGGGATTTGGCATCAGGCGTGATGGCGGCGACGCCGACACTGGCGCCAATGCGATAATTGCGCCCATTCCAGGAAAAGATCAGCGAGCCGATGGCGCGGACGATCTTTTGGCCGACAAGCTTGCCATTGGGCATCGGGCAATCTTCGAGCAGCACCGCGAACTCGTCGCCGCCGAGGCGGGCCGCAAGATCGTGGCCGCGGCAGGCGCCGCGGATGGTTTCGGCAACCTGCTTGAGAAGTGCGTCGCCAGCGGCATGTCCGGCAGTGTCGTTGACGGGCTTGAAGCGATCGAGGTCGATATAGAGGAGGCAATGCCGGCGATTGCTGCCTTCGGCGGAGGCGAGCGCGAGATTGAGCGCGCGATCGAAGGCGACGCGATTGGGGAGGCCCGTCAGCGGATCATGATTGGCGGAGTGAGCCAGTTCGCGCTGCAGCGCGCGGCTCTGGCTGATGTCCTGGAACACGAGGACCGCGCCTGTCACCTTGCCATCGGGCATGACGACGGGCGAGGCGGAGCAGCGGATATCACGCGCCTGACCATCGCGGGAGACGAGGATGACCTCGTCCGAAACTTCGAACGGGCTGCCATGGGTGAGGCAGGTGATGGCGGGGCAGTGGGCTGCTTCGTGGCTATGGGCGAGGCGAAGCGGGAAGACGTTTTCGGCGAATTTGCCAATGGCTTCGCTTTGGGAAAAGCCGGTGAACCGCTCGGCCGCCGGGTTCATGAAGGTAACGCGGCCCTGGCTATCGGTACCGATCATGCCGTCGGCGACGGCTTCGAGCGTCACGCGGAGCCGTTCCTTTTCGGCGGCCAGTTCCTGTTCGATGGTCTTGAGATAGGTGATGTCGGTATCGGTGCCGATGGTGCGAAGGGCATTGCCGTTCTCGTCCCATTCGACCGGGCGGCCACGGCTCATGATCCAGATATAATTGCCATCGCGCGTTCGCTCGCGATATTCAAGCGCGTCGAAATTGTCGTCGCCGCTATCTTGCTTGTGGATGTCGTTCATCACCCGGCCCACATCGTCCGGATGAAGGCGCGAGGCCCACTGCTCCTGATGATCCTTGCCGATGACTTCATCATCGGGGATACCGCGCATCCGCCGCCACATGCGCGAATAGAACATGGCATCGGTGCGGATATCATGGTCCCAGACGCCCTGGCGGGCGCCTTCAAGCGCAAAATTCCAGCGGTTTTCCGAATGGGCGAGGGCTTCTTCGGCACGCTTTTGCAGCTCGATGCTGGTGACCTGAAGCATGATGCAATCGGGCTGGCCTTCGGCATCGCGCGCAAGGGCTGCGGCGAGCATGACCCAGACAGGCTGGCCATCGGCATGGCGCATGCGATGTTCGCCGCGATAAAGCTCGGCCTCGCCGCGCGCCAGCCGGGCGATATGTTGCCGCCCGGCATTGGCATCGCTTTCGTGCAGCAGATCGAAGCCGAAAAACGGCTGCTCGGTATCGAGCTGATAGCCGAGGAGCCGCGTGAAAGCCGGGTTGAGATAGCGCGCTGCACCGTCGAGCCCGGTGACGAGCATGCCGACAGGCGCAACTTCAGCCAGACGCGACAGGACGGGCACTGCGCGCTGGCTACTTCTCGATCGGACTACACGCCGCTGAACGGCACGCGCCATGCTCATCCTGTCAGCCCTGATCGAGGCGCGAGAGGATGAAGTCGCGCTCTTCGGCAAGGCCCGTCCATTCGTGGGGATGGTCGGCATCGAAGATCAACGTATAGGGACCCTTATAGCCGGCGCCTTCGGCGGCCGAGAGGCAGGCGGCATAATCGGCCTCGTCGAGCTGGCCATCGGCGAAGGTTGCCTTGGCGTGGCAGAGTTCGGCGCGCGGGAAGATGGAGGCGAGATCCTGGTATTTGGTCGGGCCCGACCAATTGCCGAAATCGCCCAGTAGGCCAATGCGGCCTTCGAGCCGGTCGAGCACTTCGTGGACGACAGAAGGCGAGGACAGCAGATCGAACCAGTTTTCGGTGACGAGGCGGAGGGGCGAACCGGCATTGGCGTCGGCCAATTGGCGGAGGGCGGAGATGGAGCGCTCGATGTTTTCGGGCGTCGGCTGCTGCTTGCCGGCAATGATGCGGGCGTTTTCAGCACCGAGCTCATTGGCGACCTCAACCCAACCGGCGATCCAGGCGGTGTCGCGAGCGCCATTGACCGGGTCGGTGATGTCACCGGCATCGATGAGGAGGGTCTGCAGCGTGACGCCAGCGATGCGCAACTGCTCGCGCAGTTCGGCGAGATAGATGGAATCGCGGCTGCGCATGTGGAAGGAGACGATTTCGAGGCGCTTGTAGCCATGATTGGCGAGCACCGAAGGCAGGCCGAGCAGGGACTCGCTGCCCTCGCCATAGGTGTCTTCACCCGGGCCGATGGCCGTCGTCGTCAGGTCATGTGCATAGGTCGTGCCCAAAAAGCGATGCAACGACCAGGTGGAGACCGCGATGCGGTCAGCACTCTGCGCCATAAGTATTCTCCCCATTCCTCGGAATCAGAATCTCACGCGTAAAGGCGTCGTGCAATTCAATTTGATTGCCCATCAGAACTTAACGCGTGCCCGCTTGTCTGCGCAGGCTTGCGTATAATGCCCTAGGTGAGGCGATAGATCCGCTCGGCATTGATCGCAAAGAGCTTTTGCTGGTTCTCCGCGGTCTCGTCCGAGACGATCTCGGAAAGAGCCTCGACCCAGCGCGTCAGGGTGCCGGTTTTGGTGACGACGGGATAATCGGAGCCGAAAACGACGCGGTCCCAGCCAAAGCTTTCGATGACATGCTCGACATAGGGGCGGAGGGTTTCGGTGGTCCAATCGGGGTCGCAGTGATTGACGATGCCCGAGACCTTGCCATGGACATTGGGGAGTGCAGCAATCGACTGAAGGTCGCGACGCCAGGGGTCTAGACCGATGCCGTTGATATCCGGATTGCCGCAGTGATCGAGAATGAACGTCACCTCGGGCAGCTTTCGCGCCAGCGCCACGCCGAGATGAAGCTGATCGGCGCGGAGGCATAGATCGAAGGTCAGGTTGTGTTTGGCAAGGAGCCGGAGATTGTCAGCGAAAAGCTGAGGCTGGCTGACGCTATCGTCGATCTCGTGGAGGATGCGGCGCAGGCCCTTGATGCGGGTGCCGCCGATGGCGAGCAGCCGATCGAGCTGGGCCGGAAAATCGGCGTGCTCGGGACGGCAGGCGGCGATTGCGCCGACAATCCCTGGAAGCCCGAGGACGAAACCGGTCTCTTTTTCGATGTCGCTTTCCGTTACATCGACTTCCATGTGCAGGGCCTGCTCAATGCCGAGGGGCTTGGCTTCGGCCCAATAGATTTCGGCCGGCCAGGGCTTGTTGATCGCTGGTGCGCCTGAGAGCCACGGGTAGGTAAGACGATCGGGGTAGATAAGATGCAGATGGGTATCGATGATGCGCATGGGTCCTCCGGTCGAGAGACTAGCAGAAGACAGCGCGGATTGAACGCGCTAGAGCCAGCCAATCGATTGATAGGGACGGGCTCCTTTTTGCCGCCCGGACGTTATTGAGGGCGGAAAACGTCGAGGCGATATGGATAGAGAGGCGCGAAATCCGGTTCTGGTGACGCATGCGCGGGGCAATTCGCCCTTCGTGATCGTGTGCGATCATGCCTCGAACCGCATCCCCGAACGCTATGGCGATCTTGGTCTTTCGCCGAGCGAAAGGCTGAGCCACATTGCCTGGGACCCAGGCGCGCTGGCGGTAAGCCGCTATCTCTCCGAAAGCCTCAATGCGCCGCTGATCGAATCGACCGTGTCGCGGCTGATCATCGACTGTAATCGCGCGCTCACGGCGCCCGACCTGATCTGGACGCTTTCGGAGCGGACGCGGATCGTCGCCAATGAAAATCTCAGCGAAGAAGAGCGGCAATTCCGGATCAACAATTATCACCGGCCCTTTCATGGGGCGATCGAGATGCTGCTCGAAGCGCGGCGCAATGCGGGCCGAGAGACGATCCTTGTCTGCATGCATTCGTTCACCCCGGTCTATCTCGGCGTGGCGCGACCCTGGCCCATCGGGGTGCTGCATGGACGCGACAGCCGCTTTACCGAAAGGCTGCGCGACGCCATGGCCGAAGAACAACCGGACCTCAATATCGGCTGGAACGAACCTTATGCGGCGCTGACAGGAGTTACCCTGACGCTTGAAAAGCATGGGGACGGGCGCGGCATCGAATCGACGATGATCGAATTGCGCAATGACGAGATCCTCTCGCCCGAAGGGGCACGCCGATGGGCGGGTCTTTTGGCGCGCAGCCTTAAAGTTGCGCGCCTCAAGGGCGGACGAAGATAGACTGTCCTCAGCCGGCGACGGTTTTAGCGGTCGCCTTGGCGCCTTCGTCAAACAGGCTTTCGAGATGGCCGATCACGGTCTCGCGGAAGACCGCATTGCTGGCGAGATCGGTACCAAAGATTTCGGTGAGGGCGGAGAGGCCGTCGTAGAGCGCTTCGGCATCATCCCCGGCATCGGCTGAGATGGCCATCATCTTGAGGGCATGCGGATCGCGCACATCGATTTCGCTGCCGTCTTCGGCGACCCCGGTGACATAGCGCATCCAAGCGGCAACGCCGAGCGCTAGGCGGGTGATCGGCTGACCGGCCTTGACGCGATCGCGGATGGTACCGAGAAGGCGTTGGGGCAGTTTTTGGCTGCCATCCATGGCGATCTGCCAGGTGCGGTGCTTTAGCGCCGGATTGCGGAAGCGCTCGAGCAGTTGATCGCGATAGGCGCCGAGATCGGTACCGGGCATATCGAGCGTAGGCATGGCTTCTTCGGTCATGAGGCCATGGATGAGTTTGACATAGGCCGGATCGCCCATGACCTCGGCGATATATTGGTAGCCGCCGAGATAGCCGAGATAGGCCATGGTCGAATGCGAGCCATTGAGCATGCGAAGTTTCATCAGCTCGAAGGGTTCGACATCTTTCACCAGTTGCGCGCCGACCTTTTCGAAGGCGGGGCGGCCGGCGGGGAAGTGATCCTCGATCACCCATTGGGTAAAGGGCTCGGTCATGATCGGCCATGCATCTTCGGCGCCGATGAGATCGGCGACCTCGGCGCGATCAGCGTCCGTGGTGGAGGGCACGATGCGATCGACCATGGTCGAGGGGAAGGCGACGGCTTCGACCCAAGTGCCGAGATCGGCATCGCGGAGGTCGGCAAAGCGGGTAACGATGCGCTTGGCGGTTTCACCATTGGACGGGAGATTGTCGCAGCTCATGACTGTGAAGGGCGCAACACCGGCAGCCTTGCGGCGTGCGAGCGCTTCGACCAGCATGCCGGGCGCCGATTTCGGCGCGCTGGGATTGGCGAGATCGTGGACGATGTCCGGATGCTTCTGGTCGAGTTCGCCGGTTGCCGGATCGTGGCAATAGCCCTTCTCGGTGACGGTCAGGGAGACGATGCGGATGTCGGCGGAGGCCATCAGGGCAAGTAGTTCTTCGCGCTGCGTGTTCGCATCCATCACCGAGAGGATCGAGCCGATGACGCGCGGATGGGTGCCCGCCGCATCGCGCACGGCGATGGTGTAGAGCCCGCCTTGGGGTTCAAGCGCGTCTTTGGTATCGGGGCGGCGGAGGCTCGCGCCGACAATGCCCCAGCTCGGGTCTTGGGCAAGGAGATCATCGACATAGACCGCCATATGGGCGCGGTGGAAGGCGCCGATGCCGAGATGCACGATACCCGGAGTGACCTTGGCCCGATCATAGTTCGGCACGCCGATGCCCGCTTTGAGAGAGCCGAGGGTTTTGGGGCTGAGGCGTGGGTTGGTCATGTCGGCTCCGGAATGAAATCGGGCGCAGCATAGTGGCTTCCAATCTTGTATGGAAGGGTGGGCTTGCGCTGTCGTCTAAGACTTGCGGCGGGGTGTTGCGCCCGGCATAAGCCTTGGAACCACTGAGGAGGAAAGCGTCATGGCCGGCAAGCGGATCGTCAGCATCGGGGAATGCATGATCGAAATGAGCGGCGGCGAGGACCGGAATTATCGCCTAGGCTATGCCGGCGACACCCTCAACACCGCCTGGTATCTGCGCGCCCTGCTCGGCAAGGATTGGGGGGTCGATTATGTGACGGCGCTCGGCAAGGACCGCTACTCCGACGATATCAGGGCTTTTCTCAAGACCAACCATATCGGCACCGACCATATCGGCACGGTGCCGGAGCGGCGGCCGGGTCTCTATATGATCCATCAGGATAAGGGTGACCGGCACTTTACCTATTGGCGCGATCAGTCGGCGGCGAAGCTCTTGGCGGACGACAAGGCGGCGCTCGACAAGGCTGTTGCGGGCGCGAGCTTGGTTTACTTTTCGGGCATCACGCTCGCAATCCTCGCGCCTCGGGCGCGCGGACGGTTGCTCGGGGCGATCGTCAAGGCACGGGATAATGGCGCAAAAATCGCCTTCGATACCAATCTGCGGCCGGCGCTGTGGTCGAGCCAAAGGGTGATGGCTTCGGTGCTGACGGCAGCGGCGAGCCTTTGCGATATCGTCTTGCCCACGCACTCGGACGAAGCACCGCTCTTTGGCGACAAGACGGTGGAAGACACCGCCGAGCGCTATCTCGAACTGGGGGTGGAAGAGGTGGTGGTCAAGGACGGGGCGAAGGAAGCGTTTATCGCGACGGCAACGGAGCGGGTCAGCATTTCGCCCAAGCCGGTGGAGAAGGTTGTCGATGCGACGGGGGCCGGGGATAGTTTTAACGGCGGCTATCTGTCAGCGCGGCTTGAAGGCAAATCGACCCGCGAGGCGGCGGAAGAGGCGCACCGAGTGGCCGGGGTGGTGATCGGGCACAAGGGGGCTTTGGTGGAGCGCAAATTTTTGGGGTAAGGGATACCCGAGCATCACCCCCTCCCAACCTCCCCCATCAAGGGGGAGGTGCCGCATCGAGTTGATGGTCGGATCTGATCAAACCCGCAACTTCTTCACCTCCCCCTTGATGGGGGAGGCCGGGAGGGGGCGACCCTTACTCCCCATCCATCTTCAAAAATTCCTCGCCCGACAGAATGATCTTGTCGTCAATCTTGCCGATCGCCTTGGGGTTCTTGCCATCGAATTCGAAGCCATCGAGCAGGGTGCGGATGACGTTGAGCCGCAACCGGCGTTTGTCGTTGGCGCGGACGACGGTCCAGGGCGCGTGCTTGCTGTCGGTGCGCTCGAGCATGCGGTCGCGCGCCTTGGAATAATCATCCCATTTGCTGAGCGCTTCGAGATCGATCGGCGAGAGCTTCCAGGTTTTGAGCGGATCATGGCGGCGATCGTGGAAGCGCTTCAATTGCATTTCGCGGCCGATCGAGAGCCAGAATTTGAAGAGTTTTATACCGTCGCGCGTCAGGCGCTTTTCAAATTCGGGGGCTTCTTCGAGGAAGAGTTCGGTTTCTTGCGGGGTGCAAAAGCCCATGACGGGTTCGACGCCGGCGCGATTGTACCAGGAGCGGTCGAACAGCACCATTTCGCCGGCGGCCGGGAGCCAATCGATATAGCGCTGAAAATACCACTGGGTGCGCTCGCGATCATTGGGCTTGGGCAGCGCCGCAATGACATTGTAGCGCGGATTGAGGTTTTCCATGATCGTCTTGATCGTGCCGCCTTTGCCCGCGGCGTCGCGGCCTTCGAAGACGACGACGATGCGCTCGCCGGCCTTGGCCATATGCGCCTGGAGCAGCACAAGCTGCTTTTGCAGGGCATAAAGCTGCATGTCATACTCGGTGCGGTCGAGCTTCTTGTCATAGGGAAAACCGCCCGATTTGAGGGCTGCCTTATCGATGGCATGGGGCAGTTCGGGATTGTCGATGTCAAAGCTCAAAAAGGGATCGCTCACGCTGTCGCTCCGTTGTTACATGCACCGTGCTAAAAACTGGGGTCCCGCGCAAGAGGCGGGAGCAAGCGATTGATTCGGCGGCCCAAAATGGACGATTCCCAATCGGCCCAAACTCTTCATGGTGCACAGCCCCTGCTGTCCCGTCTTGTGCACTATGCCGGGCTTCTCATCGGTCTTGCCGGTCTCTTTGTCGCGCTCGTGGCATTTGGCAATCTGCGGCCTGATCTGGCCATCCTGGCCTATGGGTTCGTCGTCGGCTTCGTCGCCTTCCTGCCGCTGCCCGTGCGCGAGGTGATGCGGATCGTCGAAGCCCCCGCGCCGGTGCTCGAGGCGCCGGATAATACCGATACCGTCATGGCCGCCTTTGCCGAGGCCTTGGGCGAAGCCTGTCTCGTGCTCGACCAGCGCGGAGCCGTCGCCTATCGCAACCGGGCCGCGCTCCGGCAATATCCCAATGTGCAGCCGGGCAAGGTTCTGACCCTTGTCATGCGCAATCCCGACCTCGTCTCGGCGGTGGATGCGACGCTGCGCACCGGCATGCCGCATAGTTTCGAACTGCATGAAACCCTGCCCAGCGAAACCTGGGACCGGGTAACCGTGGCGCCCATTCGCCAACCCGATAGCGATTGGCTGAGCGAAGGCGGGCGGCACCTGCTCGTCACTTTCCAGAGCCTCACTGAACTCAAGCGCGTCGATGCCATGCGCACCGATTTCATCGCCAATGCCAGCCACGAATTGCGCACGCCACTGGCCTCGCTGCTTGGCTTTATCGATACGCTTCTGGGGCCCGCGGCACGCGATGCGGTGGCGCGCGAAAAATTCCTCGGCATCATGCGCGGCCAGGCTGATCGCATGAGCCGGCTGATCGATGATCTCTTGAGCCTCTCGCGCATCGAAATGTATCAGCATGTGCGACCGACGGGCTCGGTCGACCTTGCAGCACTGTTGCGCGAAGTGCGCGAAGGGCTGCAGACGCAGGCCAAGGCTGCCGAGCTCGATGTGGTGCTCAGCCTGCCCGAGGGCGCCGTGATGGTGACCGGCGATCGCAACCAGCTCTATGAGGTTTTTGAGAACCTCATCGACAACGCGATCAAATATGGCGCGGACGGGAAGACGGTCGATGTGTCACTGGTCCACATCGAGCGCGGCGGGTTCAAGCACCTCGTGAGCGTTATCGACCATGGGCCCGGCGTCGAGCCAGAGCATGTGCCGCGCATGACGGAACGGTTTTACCGCATCGATGCCGAGACGAGCCGTAAGAAGAAGGGCACGGGGCTGGGGCTCGCCATCGTCAAGCACATCGTGCAGCGGCACCGCGGCAATATTTCCATCAAGAGCCGGCCCGGCGAAGGCCTGCGCGTGGATGTTATGCTGCCATAAGGTGCCAGTGGTGCTTCAGGCCGGATCGAAATCCGCCGGGCGATGCACTTCCACCAACCCACTCGCAAAGCGCTTGGCATTTTCGACATAGCGATCGGCCGATGCGGTCAATGCAGCAATGGCCGCTTTATCGAGCGTGCGGATCACTTTGCCGGGCGCGCCGACGACGATGGAATTGTCGGGGATCTCCTTGCCCTCGGTAACAAGCGCATTGGCGCCGATGAGACAGTTTCTGCCGATTTTTGCCCCATTGAGCACGGTGGCGCCCATGCCGATCAGCGTGTTGTCGCCAATGGTGCAGCCATGGATGATGGCGCTGTGGCCGATGGTGCAGTTTTCCCCGATGGTCAGGGGAAAACCTCTGTCGGTGTGAAGGACGCAGTTTTCTTGGATATTGGAGCGCGCGCCCACGCGGATCGGCTCGATATCGCCGCGGAGAACCACGCCGAACCAGATGCCGACCTCGGGGCCGAGATGGCAATCGCCAATGATTGTCGCGGACGGGGCGAGGTAGCCGATCTCGGGGGAAATGTCCGGGTGGATGCCGTCGAGGGCGTAGATGGGCATAAGGTCCTCCGGGGATAGTGTGGCGGCATAGTAGTTGAGTGGCGTTAGATCTTCACCCCATAGGCTTCGCGCATTTCGCCGATCTCTCGCAAGGTCTGATGGAATAACGACCAGTCGTCATTCTCGGCGATCGGCGCCCAGATGGCTTCGACGTCGTCGATTAGCATGGTGCGCGGATTTGATCGGGCGAAATAGGGATGAGCGAGATTGACGGTTGCAGTGGGCGCGAAAGCTTCGAGTGCGTTGGCGACGGGGCGGAAGGCATCGCTGGCGTAAAATTCGGTGGAGGGGCTTTGGGCGGCGCGTTGGGCGCTGAGGGCGCCGCCGCGCCAATCGAAGAAGAATTGTTCGTAAGGCGCCTTGCTGGCGGTGAGGAAACCGAAAAGAGCGGTGACGAAGGCATTGTTGTCGTCTTCGCTGCGGGGTTCGAGTCCGAGACGGGCGAGCATGGCGAGGGGGAGGGCGGTGCGGAATGTAGGCCAGACGGTGTTGAGCGCAGGCTCAAGAGTGTCGATGCTCGAGAGCGGTACCAGGCATTCGGCGAGGCGCGTCAGGTTCCAGGCCAGGGTGTCGAGCTGGCGGCCGAAGCTGTAAAGGCCCGTTTCATCGAAATAGGCGGCGGTGAAATCGGGGTCATATGCTGGCAGGAACCGCCAGGGGCCGTAATCGAAACTCTCGCCGGTAATGTTGATATTGTCGGTGTTGAGGACGCCATGGACGAAACCGGCGGCGATCCATTGTGCGCCAAGGTTTGCGACTTTTTGGACCACGGCTTCGAGGAGGGCTGCGGCGGGATCGGATGCGCCGGCGAGATGCGGATAATAGTTGGCGATGGAATAATCGACGAGGCGGCGGAGGTTTTCGGTGTCCTCGAGATAGGCCAGGCGCTGGAAGGTGCCGATGCGGATGTGACTATGGCTGAGCCGGGTCAGGACGGCGGAGCGGGTGGGCGAGGGTTCGTCGCCACGATAAAGCGCTTCGCCGGTTTCAACGAGCGAGAAGCTCTTAGATGTGTAGACGCCCAAGGCTTCGAGCATTTCGGTGGCGAGCACTTCGCGTACGCCGCCCTTGAGCGTCAGTCGTCCGTCGCCCCCGCGCGACCACGGGGTTTTGCCTGTGCCCTTGGTGCCGAAATCGAGCAGGCGGCCGTCAATTGGGTCGACGCATTGGGCAAACAAAAATCCGCGGCCATCGCCGAGATCGGAATTGTAGCTGCGAAACTGGTGGCCGTGATAGCGGAGCGCCAGGGGCTGAGGGAGCGAACCGGGCAGCGGCGCGAAACGGCCGAAATGATTGAGCCATTCGGCCTCGCTGAGCTCGCCAAGCCCGATGCGCTCGGCCCAGCGCTGATCGCGATGGCGCAAAACAGTCTGCGGGAAATCTGCGGGGCGGACGGGATCGAAGAAATCGGGGCCGAGTTCGGCGTGGCGGCGCGCAGGGATGAAAGTGGTCATGGCGCTCTCCGTATCGCATCCGGCATGCAAGGCTCCGATGCAGGCGCCTCTATGGCGCGGTCAATCAAATCGGCCTATATCATGCGGGATGATACAGCTTGCTCCTTTTCAAGCCGCCATCTTCGATATGGACGGCACCTTGCTCGACACCGAAGCGGTGTTCAAGACCATCGTCTTCGAAGTCTGCGCCGATCTCGGTTTTGAAATGACCGACGATGTGCATCGTTCCATGGTCGGTGGCAGCCATGAGCGCACCAATCAATTGCTGCTCGAAGCCTATGGCGTGAGCTTCCCCTATGCGCTGTTCGACGAAAAATGCCGCGTCAGCATGCGCGAGCGCTCGCATGGCGGCGTGCCGGTCAAGGCCGGTGTGCGCGACTTTATCGCGGCGCTCCATGCCAACAATATCCGCACGGCGGTAGCGACCTCGTCGCGCAATCCCCATGCCCAGCATCACCTTTCAGCGGCCGGGTTGCTCGATCTCTTCGAAACGATCGTGACGCGGGATGATGTGACTCACCCCAAGCCGCATCCCGAGCCATACCTGACGGCGGCGCGGCGGCTCGATGTGGCACCCAAGGATTGCCTCGCGCTCGAAGACAGCTATGCCGGGGTGCACGCGGCGCATGCGGCCGGGATGCAGACCATCATGGTCCCCGACCTCGTCCATCCAAGCGAAGAAATCCTCGCTTTGGGGATCGCCGTGATGGAAAGCCTGACCCATGTTCATGCGGCCGCCTTCCCGGTTCGCCGTTAGGTCTTCTTGTCTTTTTGTCTCCTTGAAGCGCCCGCGAAAGCGGGCGTTGGTTTTTGCTCATCCGCAGGAGCCCTCGGGTCCACATTAAGATTTGATCGCGCCCAAAAGCGCATAAAATTCTAACAAAACCCGAAAGTCTTTGCTGAGCATGCGGCAAGCCCATGAATTTCATGGGTTTTCTTTCGCGGCTTTGCCCATTAACCCTACCTTAAGAAGCTAAGGCGTATGGTTAACCCAGCGTAAATTTCGGCTTCCATCTCACTGCGGGCTTGGCTAGTGTGCAGCCCACAATGAAGGGGTCTCAAGACTCCACCAGAAGGCTCACCGGAGGTACCGGCTGAGCTCAGGGGCAAGGACGGGGCATTGACTGCATCTTGGCGGGCTAGGTTTGTGCGTGCCGCTTCCAAGGCGGCGGTGGTGGGTGCGATGGCACTCGTCGCAGGGCTCATCGCTTCTCCGCTTGTGGTTCGTGCCAACGAAAAAGCCGATTTCGTTCTCCCTCTCGCCATTCCCGCGCCGATCGCTCAATTGCGCTTGCAGCCCGCGCCTGGTGCGACCGATCTGCCACTGGCACCGGGCCAGCAGAAACTCACTGCCGCACTTCTCACCAATTACGTTGCCCGCCAGCAGCAGCTGCGCGCCGTCGACGTGACCGAAGCGGGCATTCAGTTGCCACTCTCCAATGAAATGCTGATGGGCTATATCGCTCGCGGTTCGCTTGCCGGCGGCAATACCGCGCTTTCCGCCATCGACAGTTTCATGAAGCCGGTTTCCGAGCACAAGCCGACCGTGACCCCGGAACTGCTCGATGCCTATATCGCCTCGGGCTACGAGCCGATGGCCAAGCGCGTCGAGGTGGCGAATGCCGAGCGCGATTGCCTCGCGCAGGCGATCTATCACGAAGCCCGCGGCGAGAGCCAAGCCGGCCAATTGGCCGTAGCCAATGTCATCGTCAACCGCGCGCGCTCGGACAAGTACCCGTCCTCGCTCTGTGGCGTGATCTATCAGGGCGCCAAGAACGGCCGCTATCGCTGCCAGTTCACCTTTGCCTGCGACGGCAACAATGACGCGCCGAGCGAGCGCCAGGCCTGGGCCCGCTCGACCGCGCTCGCCAAGGATGTTTACGCAGAATATGCGATGGGCGACGAAATCGGCGCCGTGCCGGATTCGGCGCTATTTTATCACACGACCAATGTGCGTCCGTCGTGGTCGTATACCTATAGCCGCGTGGCTGAGGTCGGGGCGCATATCTTTTACGCGCCGAACTGATTGACGGTTGTTGAGAGTGAGTTGTTGGATCCCCGCGTGAGCGGGGATTTTTGTTTTTAGGGGCGTCTAGCGTCGGCACCGAGACTGCCATCACCCCCTCCTAACCTCCCCCGTCAAGGGGGAGGTGCCGTATCCAGTGTGGGTGGGGTCTATTCAAGATCGCGGTCCTTCACCCTCCCCCTGGCGGGGAGGGTTGGCGAGGGGGGCGGGCGCCCCGATTGCATCTCACTGCGAAAGTTTAGACACACAAAAAGGGGCGCCGGAGCGCCCCTTGTCGTTCGGTTATGAAACCGCTCACTCCGCTGCTTGCGCCAGTTGCGGGCCGGCATCGGCGTCGGCGGTGGGGCCGAATTTGGCGAAATTCTTGCGGAAGAGGTCGACGAGTTTGGTGGCCTGGAGGTCATAGGCGTCGGTATCGGCCCAGCATTGACGCGGATCGAGGAGGCGGGGGGCGACGCCTTCGACCGAGAGCGGGACGTCGAAGCCGAAGAGCGGATCGGTGCGGGTCGGGGCGTTGTCGAGCGTGCCGTCGAGCGCTGCAGTGAGGAGGCGCCGGGTCGAGGCGATGTCGATCCGCTTGCCGGTGCCATAGGCGCCGCCGGTCCAGCCGGTATTGAGGAGCCAGACCTGCGCGCCGCTCTGTTCGAGGCGCTCGGCGAGCATCTTGCCATAGACTGTGGGGTGGAGGGGCATGAAGGGCGCGCCGAAACAGGCCGAGAAAGTGGCTTGCGGCTCGGTGACGCCGCGCTCGGTGCCGGCAACCTTGGCTGTATAACCCGACAGGAAGTGGTAGACGGCCTGGTCCTGCGTCAGCTTGGCAAGCGGGGGCAGAACGCCAAAGGCGTCGGCCGTGAGGAAGACGACGGTCTTTGGCGTGCCGCCAACGCTGCCCTTGGCAATGGACGGGAGAACATGGAGCGGATAGGCGGCGCGGGTGTTTTCGGTCAGCGATACGTCGTCGAATTCAGGAACGTGCGCGTCGTCGAGAATGACGTTTTCGAGGACTGTGCCGAAGCTGCGGGTGGCGGCAAAGATTTCGGGCTCTGCTTCGGCGCTGAGTTTGACGGTTTTCGCATAGCACCCGCCTTCAAGGTTGAAGACTCCATCAGCGCTCCAGCCGTGTTCGTCGTCGCCGATCAGCGGACGGTTCGGGTCGTTGGAAAGGGTCGTCTTGCCAGTGCCCGAAAGGCCGAAGAAGAGCGCAGCTTCGCCATCGGGGCCGAGATTAGCCGAGCAGTGCATAGGCAGTACGTCATTGGCCGGGGCGTGGAAATTGAACAGCGAGAAGACGCTCTTCTTGATTTCGCCGGCATAGAGCGTACCGGCGACGAGCACGATGTTGCGCGCCATGTCGAGGGCAATGACGGTTTCGGTGCGCGTGCCGTGGCGGGCCGGGTCGGCCGTGAAAAGCGGAGCGTGGATGATGGTCACGGGCATGGCGTCTGGCGCCGCGTCGATCCCTTCGCCGGGGCGGATAAGGAGATTGCGGATGAACAGCGCATGCCAGGCGCTGGGGGTAAGGACGGTAACGCCATATTGGTGGCGCGGATCGGCGCCTGCGATCAGGTCCTGGCGGTGGAGGTCTTGGCCGGCAAGGTGGGCCTTGATGTCAGCGAGCAGCAGATCGAACTGAGCCGGGGTCAACGCACCGGCATTGTCCCACCAGACGGTGTTTTCAGTTGCGGCATCGCGGACGATGAACTTGTCCTTGGGCGAGCGGCCGGTAAAGGCGCCGGTTTCGACCGAGACTGCGCCATGGGCGGTGAGTTTGGCGCCGTTTCCGGCAAGCGCCGCAGCAACCAGAGCGGGCGCGATGGCGTTTTCGCTCAGCGAAAGGGCCGCTTCGGCGATATCCCGACGCAGGCTGGCATGGTCCTCGACGCGCATATTCTGTCTCCATCAGGGGCCGGATACGGCGCCGTTGAAGACAAAATAGGCCGCGCTATCCCTAGCGGACTATCTGGAAATCGGTCGTAAGACGGAAGTCGAACCGAGGCTTTTCGAGATGGGTCATCTGGCGTTAGACTTGGCCGCGCCTTATTTAACACGTAATTGTCGCCTGCAACGTCGCGCTCGGCTTAACTCGCCAAAAGAATATAAGCGTCGCTAAAAGAAAGGCAGAATATGCCCAAAATCGCCCTGGTGGACGACGATCGGAACATTCTCACCTCCGTCTCCCTCACCCTTGAAGCCGAAGGCTATCAGGTGGCAACCTATACCGACGGTGCCTCTGGCCTGGAAGGCTTGACCAGCGATCGGCCCGATCTCGCCATTCTCGATATCAAGATGCCGCGCATGGATGGCATGGAACTGCTGCGGCGCCTCCGTCAGAAGTCCGATGTGCCGGTAATCTTCCTTACTTCCAAGGATGAAGAGATCGACGAGCTCTTTGGGCTCAAGATGGGCGCGGATGATTTCATCACCAAGCCGTTCAGCCAGCGTCTCCTCGTCGAACGCGTCAAGGCGATCCTCCGCCGCTCCGCGCCCCGCGATCCGTCGGCCGCACCGGGCACGGTGGGTGAACCAGTGCCAAGCAAGGCGCTGATCGAGCGCGGTTCGCTGGTAATGGACGAAGAGCGCCACACCTGCACCTGGAAGGGCCAGCGCGTGACGCTGACCGTCACCGAGTTTCTCATTCTCCAGGCGCTTGCGCTGCGGCCTGGCGTCGTCAAATCGCGAAACGCGCTGATGGATGCGGCTTATGACGATCAGGTCTATGTCGATGACCGCACCATCGACAGCCACATCAAGCGGTTGCGCAAGAAGTTCAAGGCGACCGACGACGATTTTGAAATGATCGAGACGCTCTATGGCGTCGGCTATCGCTTCAAGGAGCAATAAGACCCGACGTGGCCACGATCGATCCTGAACTCGATGAGCCGCTCGGCAAGGCCGAGGGGAAAGACGCGCCTGCCGACAAGCATTCGCGGCGGGCGCTGCGCCTGGCGCTGATGCCGCTCGGCAAACTGATCGTCGGCTTCCGGCGCTTCATCGATTTCACGATCTTTTCGAGCCTGACGCGCCGGATCATCGTCCTGAATCTGGCCGGCCTTTTGGTCCTCGTCGTCGGCATTCTCTATCTCAACCAATGGCGCGCGGGCCTGATCGACGCTCGCGTGCAATCTCTCCGCGTGCAGGGCGAAATCATCGCGGCCGCCATCGCCGCCTCGGCGACGGTCGATAGCGATGTGATTTCGGTCAATCCGGATCGTCTGGTCGAACTGCAGCAGGGCAATGTCTCCCCGCTCTCCTATTTCGACCCGACGCTGGAATTCCCGATCAGCCCTGAACGGGTGGCACCGCTGCTGCGGAACCTCATCACCCCGACGCGGACACGGGCGCGCATTTATGACCAGCAGGGCCTGCTGATCCTTGATAGCGATAATATCTATGCGCGCGGCGAGGTGATCCGGCAGCAGATCGATACGTCGCGCACGCAGGATTTCTTCCTCGCAGATTGGTGGAACGCCATCATTTCCTGGGCGCCGGGCGATACGTTCTCAAAGTACCAGGAATATGGGGCCGACGAGGGCACGCGCTATCCCGAAGTGGCTTCGGCGCTGCAGGGGGCTCCGGCCGATTTCGTGCGTGTCGATGGACAAAACCAGCTCGTGGTTTCCGTCGCCGTGCCGGTGCAGCGCATGCGCGCGGTGGTCGGGGCAATCCTCCTCTCGACCGCGCCGGGCGATATCGACTCCGTCGTGGCGCAGGAGCGCTGGAGCATTTTGCGCATCGCGCTGATTGCGGCGGCGGTGCAGATCGCACTTTCTCTTCTTTTGGCAGGCACTATCGCGGGTCCTATGCGACGGCTTTCAGCTGCAGCTGAGCGGGTGCAGACTGCCGGCAATGCGCGCGCGGAAATTCCCGACCTGACCGATCGGCCGGATGAAATCGGGCACCTATCCGGCGCGCTGCGGCGTATGACGGATGCGCTTTACAATCGCATCGAGGCCATCGAACGCTTTGCGGCGGACGTGGCGCATGAGCTCAAGAACCCGCTGACTTCGTTGCGTTCGGCGGTCGAAACGCTGCCGCTAGCGAAAAAGCCGGAAGATCGCGCGCGGCTCAACGAAATCATCCAGCATGACGTCAAACGCCTCGACCGGCTGATTACCGACATTTCGAGTGCAAGCCGGCTCGATGCGGAACTGGCGCGCGAAAGCGCCGAGCAGGTCGATATCGAAAAGCTCACCGAAGCCATGGTGGGTATCCAGAAGGACGTGGCGGCGGGCCGCGGGGTCAATGTGGTCATGGGCAAGCGGCTTGGCCGTGGCTCGACCGTGATCAGCGGGCACGAAAGCCGTCTGGCGCAGGTGCTCGCCAATCTGATCGACAATGCGGTGTCCTTCTCGCCGCCCGATGGGACGGTGACGGTTGCGGTTTCGACCGAGACGGACATGATCGTTGCGACGGTGACGGACGAGGGGCCTGGGATCACCGGCGATGTTGGCCGCATCTTCCAGCGGTTTTATACCGACCGGCCGGAAGGTGATGGGTTTGGCAATCACTCTGGATTGGGACTGTCGATTTCCAAACAGATCGTCGATGCGCATAAGGGGACGATCAGGGCGCATAACCGGACGGATCGGTCGGGCGCGGTGTTTACGGTGTCGTTGCCGAAGGCGCGGCGGTAATTCTCTCGTGGTCTGTGGCTCTCGACACCCCCTCCCATCCTCCTCTCCTCAAATCGCTCCACTGGAGCGATTTGCCCTTCGGTACGGCTCGGAGCCCATCAAGGGGGAGGTGAAGGGACTGTGTTTCAGGTGGGATCGTGCCACGCACTCGATGCGGCACCTCCCCCTTGATGGGGGAGGTTGGGAGGGGGTGATCTCTCCATGAATCAGCGAGAAAACATTCACGCCACTGCCATTACCATCGATAGCCACGGCATTCTCATCCGAGGCGTCTCGGGCTCAGGCAAGTCGCTGCTCGCGCTTTATCTGCTCGATCTTTATGGCGCCCGAGGGCGCGAGGTCGCCCTCGTTGCCGATGATCGGGTCGATCTCGAGCACCATGACGATCACGTCATCCTGTCCCCGCCCAAAACCATTGCCGGGCTGATTGAACTGCGCGGCCGCGGCATTATTAGGCGGCCCTCTGTGGAGGCCGTGCATCTGGCGCTGGTTGTTGATCTCGTCCCCGAATTGATCCGCATGCCCGACGATACGGCGTTTTCGACCAGCATTTTCGGCATTCCAGTGCCACGTTGCCCCGTGCCTCAGGCGGGAATCATTGCGCTGGAGCACCAGCGCCTCTTGATCGAAGCGGCGCTCGACGCAATCTCTTTGGGCTCGGGAGCGTGACAATTTATCGCTTGCCTTCCAAGGCTTCGGGGGCAAGACTGGCGCCCGCTCCCGAACGCGCCCGGTGCGGGGAGCGGGGGCTAATGGACTGGGATGGCACCGAGCGCCAGAAGGCGCAGCCATCGTCTGGGGAGATTGCATGATCGGGTTGGTTCTGGTGACGCATGGCGCGCTGGCGGACGAATTCAAGCTGGCGTTCGAGCATGTGGTGGGCCCCCAAGAGCAGTGCGAGACCATCGCTATTGGTCCCGAGGACAATGCCGAGACACGGCGCGAGGATATCCTTGCCGCCATCGATCGCGCCGATAGTGGCGACGGCGTCATCATCCTGACCGATATGTTCGGTGGCACGCCCTCCAACCTTGCCATTTCGGTGATGCAGAACCGGCATGTGGAAGTGATTGCCGGCGTCAATCTGCCGATGCTGGTGAAACTCGGCCGCGTGCGGGGCGATATGGCGCTGCCCGAAGCCGTAGCACTGGCGCAGGAAGCGGGCCGCAAATATATCACCGTCGCCAATTCGATCCTCGGCGGAGCCTGAGAAAATGGACGGTGATCGCGCCGTTGCCCAGCAACTGACCATCGTCAATCGCAAGGGTCTTCACGCCCGCGCGTCGGCACGCTTCGTCCGCACCGCCGAGTGTTTCGATGCCAATCTGCAGGTCATCAAGGATGGGCAATCGGTCAACGGCAATTCCATCATGGGCCTGATGATGCTGGGGGCTGGGCCCGGCTCGACCATTCTGGTGCAAGCGACAGGCAAGCAGGCGCGCGAAGCTCTCGAAGCCATCGTCGAGCTGGTCAATAATGGCTTTGACGAAGACAATGAAGGCATCTGATTAGCTAGAGTTCTGCGAACGAAGCCTTCGCCTTCGGTCTTATAGAAGCGCAGCCGCGTGAGGCCTAGATTATGGGCAACACCGAAATTGCTTCAGGGAGGTCGATCATGATCGACACATCCGTTCAGACCGTCGTCAAATCCAAACCCATCCTGCCGCTCAGCACCACGTTGGGGCCTGTGCATCTCGCCGTAACCGACCGCACCAAGGCGCTCGCCATCTGGCAAGACGTCGTCGGGCTCGACCTTATTGCCGAGCGCGGCAATGCGCTGTTCCTCGGCGCCGGCGGCACCGTGCTCATCGTGCTCGAAACCGGCGCCATCCGCCCGGTCGTGCCGCGCAGCATCGGGCTTTATCACGTCGCCATTCATGTGCCGAAGCGCGTCGATCTTGCGCAGATGGCCGTTCGCGCGCTGCAGCGCAATGTCCGCATTTCGCCCACCGACCACCTTGTCAGCGAAGCCATCTATCTCTGGGACTTTGATGGCAATGGCATCGAGATCACCTTCGAGACGCCATGGCGCGGGACGCTGGGCGATCCGGAAAAGGGCGAGACCTATGCTATCGCGGCCGATGGCAAGCCGCATTCGGGCCGCGAGGCGATCGATCTCGACGACTTGCTGGGTGAGCTGGGGCCAAGCCCGGTCCTTGCTGCACGGATGCCGGCTGGCACGCGCATCGGCCATATCCATCTGCACGTCAACGATCTCGATATCGCCATGACGTTCTATCGCGATGTCATCGGCTTTGCCGGCTTCCTCTTGATCAACTCCTTCGGAATGGGCGATGTCGGGCTCGACTACATGCCCCATACTGTGGCGTTCAACATCTGGTCTGGACCCAACGCCGCACTGCCGTCGGCCGGATCGGCGGGCCTCCGGTGGTTTACGCTCTCCTTGCCCGATGAGGCGACACGAGACGATTTGCTTGAGCGGCTCGCAAAGGCGGGCGCGCCGATCGAGGAGCTCGATGGGAGTATGGAGACGCAAGATCCGTTCGGTAATCGGCTCCGCTTGACGCTCGCAAACTAAACCGCAACTGGCGCGTTTCTGCCCCGAGGGTTTTCATTGGGGGCAGGAATGCGCAGTTCACACGATGTTCTGACCTTCTGGTTCGTGGCACACGGACCAGAGGATTGGTTTGCGGGCAAGCCGGAATTCGACGTAGAAATCGCCGAGCGGTTCAGCACTACGCACGCGCATGTCGCCAAAGGCGAGGCCTGGGAGTGGCGCGCGGGGGCACGCGGACGGCTCGCCGAAATCATCGTCCTCGATCAGTTTTCACGTCAATTGTTCCGCAACCGGCCAGAAGCCTTTGCGCAGGACAAGATGGCGCTGGTGCTGGCCCAGGAAATGGTGGGGCAAGGGCTCGATATGCAATTCGAGCAGCCGCAGCGCGGGTTTATCTATCTGCCGTTCATGCATGCAGAATCGGCGGCGATCCAATCAGCTTCGGTGCGGCTCTATGAGGCGCTGGGAGATGAAGATCAGCTCAATTTTGCGCTAGAGCACCGAAAGGTTATCGAGCGCTTCGGGCGGTTTCCATTCCGCAATGTCGCGCTTGGCAGGGTGAGTACCTCGGAGGAGCGCGACTATATGGCTGAGCAGGGCGAGCGGAAGTTTTGAAACTCCCCGTTCTTCAACCATCACCACCGGCTGTCACCCCGGCGTAGGCCGGGGCCCATCTCGAGATCTCAGGATGGGCCCCGGGTCGAGCCCGGGGTAACAGCCGGTGGGTGTTTCGGGCTATGGCACGAGACTTGGGCGCGCGGGACTAAAACGCCCATTCACCCTTGCGCATGACGGGCTCGCTGGTGCCATCGGCATGGACGCCGTCGATGTCGATCTTGTCCGAGCCGATCATCCAGTCGATGTGGATCAGGCTCTTGTTGCCACCCTGGGCAAAGATCTGGTCGGGCGAAAGCTCCTTGCCGCCCTCGAAACAATCGGCATAGCACTGGCCCATGGCGATGTGGCACGAGGCGTTTTCGTCGTAGAGCGTGTTGTAAAAGAGAATGCCAGAGGCCGAGATCGGCGAGGAATGGGGCACGAGGGCCACTTCGCCCAAACGCCGTGCGCCTTCGTCGGTATCGAGCACCTTGTTGAAGACATCCTGGCCTTTGGTGGCTTTCAGTTCGACCAAGACGCCGCCTTCGAAGCGCGCCTGGATGTTTTCGATCAGCGTGCCATTGTGCGAGAGCGGCTTGGTGGCGGCAACGGTACCTTCGACGCGGAGGCGATGCGGGGTCGTGAACACTTCCTCGGTCGGGATGTTGGGGTTGCAGGTGACCCCATTCTTGGCTTCAGACGCGCCGCCCTTCCAGCGGTGACCATCGGCCAAGCCGATGGTGAGATCGGTGCCGGGGCCGGTATATTTGAGGGACGAGAATCTCTTGCCGTTGAGCCAGGTCCAGCGCGCCTTGAGATTGGCATTGTGCTCTTTCCAGGCTGCAATCGGATCGGCTTGATCGACGCGGCTGGCTTTGAAGATAGCGTCTGCGAGCTTGGCGACCGCGATCTCTTCGGCATCGTTCGGGAAAACGAGCTTGGCCCAAGCTGGAGTTGGGTACGAAACGATATTCCAGTTGATGTCGAAGCCGGTGATCAGCTCGAGCGCCGGCCGATAGGCGGCCGAATTGGCGCGATTGGCGCGGGAGACTTTTTCTGGGTCTTGGCCGGCGAGCATCATCGGATTGTCGCCGGAAATGGCGAGGCGCGCGGCATTGTTCTTGTAGGCCTCGGCCATGCCGGAATAGAGCCAGCCGGCGGCGCGATCGAAACTCTTGTCATTGGCATATTTGTAGCGCGCGAGCGTTGCTTCCTCGTCCGAATAGATGGTGGTGACGAGCCCGGCGCCGGCCTTATAGGCGTGTTCGGTGATGCGGCGAACGAGCGGGGTAGACACCATCGGCGCGGTGATGATGAGATCCTGCCCCTCGGCCAATTGCAGGCCGACCTTGATCGCCACTTCGCCGAGCTTGTCGAGTTTCGTCGGATCGATTGCAGAAGTGCTCATTCTGGCATGGCCCTGTTTTTGTTGAATCGTTGGCGCGAGCCTATCCGGCCAATTGTGGCGACGCCACCCGGCGAAATCGGAAATTCGCTTGACCTGGATCAAGGTTTTGCGCGGCGGCGAAGCGCAGGAAAGAGCCAGCACATCAGGAGGCTCTTATGATCATTCTTCTCACTGCAGTCTTTGGTATTTTCGGCGCTTTTGCTGTGGGGATGGCCTATGCGCAAATCCAGGCGCACGGGATTGTTGCGCCGGGGGCACGGCGGCCGGAGTGAACCCCCACCTAACCTCCCCCTGGTAGGGGGGGGAGGAATGCATCGAGTGAAGTTCGGGGCCGGAGAGCCACCGATAGATCCCTCCCCCTGCCAGGGGGAGGTTAGGTGGGGGTGCTGCAATCGCCCACTGTGTCCCTTTGGCACCACCTCTCACGTTCACTTGTATTAACCTATTGGCAAAGGCGGACGGTTTGGGTATCAACCGTTCGCCGCTTCATTTTTCAGCAACAGGGAGGCGATGCATGCCAGCATTTTCATTCGCTTCCCCGTGGGCCAGCCGCCGACCTTAGGCTGATCCCATTCGCGGCCCGCCTCGGGCACTGACCTGAGGACAAGCCGCCCGCGGTTTTCTCTTTCCTTCGCTTTTGCAGAGCTGACTGATCCCAACGGGATCATTGTCTCTAAAAGTCCGTTCTGCGCCTTTTTCATATCCTTTTGAGGAGCCGGTTGCCGGAGAACGGGACCGGACTGCCAGAATGAGTCGCAAGAAACTCGATTTTCGTGCCGACGCCTTCAGACAGGTGCTCGGATTTACCTTCCGCCACTGGGCCCATCAGCCCAAGCGCATCGCGCTGATCGCCGGGCTCGTGATGATCTCGACGCTCGCCGAGGTGCTGGTTCCGATGTTTTCGGGCCGCATCGTCGACGCCATTTCCGGCGGCGGCGAAAACGCGCTGAGCGGCGCCTTGTCGGCATTCGCTACGGTTGCGGCGCTTGGCCTGACGAGCGTCGTGCTGCGCTATTTCGTCTTCAACGGCATCATCAAGCTGACGCTGAAAATGATGGCCGATGTGGTCAATGACGGCTTCTACAAGGTGCAGCGGTTTTCGACCGATTGGCATGCCAATAGCTTTGCCGGCTCGACGGTCCGCAAGGTAACGCGCGGTATGTGGGCGCTGGATTCGCTCAACGACATCCTTCTCATCGCGCTGCTGCCCAGCATCGTCATGTTGGTCGGTGCGTCGGTGCTGCTCGGCTCCTATTGGCCGGTGATGGGACTCGTCGTGGCTTTGGGTTCGGTGATCTACATTACCTTCACCGTCCTGATGTCGGTGGGTTATGTCGCGCCGGCCGCCAGCCTTGCTAATGCCTGGGACACGCGCCTAGGCGGTTCCCTCGCGGATGCTGTGAGCTGCAACTCGGTCGTAAAAGCCTTTGGCGCGGAGCATCGCGAGGAGGAGCGGCTCAAGCACGTACTCTCCAAGTGGGACACGCGCACGCGGCGGACATGGAAGCGCGGCACTCTTAACGGCACCATCCAGGGTTTTCTGATGACCCTGATGCAGGCCGGTATTTTGGGCACGGGCCTTTACATGTGGACGCAGGGGCTGGCTTCGGCCGGCGATATCACCTTCGTCCTCGCCATGTTCTTCGTGCTGCAGGGGTATCTGCGCGATGTCGGCATGCACATCCGCAACCTCCAGCGCTCGATCAACGACATGGAGGAGCTGGTGGCGCTCAACGGCATGCGGCTCGGTGTCGAGGACAAGGCCGGGGCCAAGCCTATTGCGATCAAGGACGGCGCGATCAGGTTCGATCACGTCACCTTCCGCTACGGCAGCCACGCAACCCCGCTTTATCGCGACTTCTCCGTCGCCATAAAGCCGGGCGAGCGGGTGGGTCTCGTGGGGCATTCTGGCTCGGGCAAGACGACGTTCGTCAAGCTGATCCAGCGGCTCTATGACATCAACGAGGGTGCGATCACCATTGATGGGCAGAACATCGCTGAGCACCAACAGGCGAGCCTGCGCAACCAGATCGCCATCGTGCAGCAGGAGCCGATCCTGTTCCACCGGACGTTGGCCGAAAACATCGCCTATGGTCGGCCGGAGGCGAGCCGGGCTGAAATCATCGAGGCGGCCACTCAGGCCAATGCGCATGATTTCATCATGAGCCTGCCCAAGCAGTATGAAACGCTGGTGGGTGAGCGCGGCGTCAAACTTTCGGGCGGTGAACGTCAGCGCGTTGCCATTGCCCGGGCGTTTCTTGCCGATGCACCCGTGCTGATCCTGGATGAAGCAACTTCGAGCTTGGATAGCGAGAGCGAAGTGATGATCCAGGAGGCGATGGAGCGGCTGATGGAAGGCCGGACGACGCTGGTGATCGCGCATCGTCTCTCGACGGTCCGGGCGCTCGATCGGTTGCTGGTTTTCGACAAGGGCAAAATTGTCGAGGAGGGCAATCACGAGGCGCTGATCCGGCTCCAGGGCGGGATCTATCGCCGGCTCTTCGAGCGGCAGGCGCTGGAGTTGACCAAGGGCCTTGTCGCCTAGTGACCAAAAAACCCGCGGAGCGATCCGCGGGTTTTTCTCTAGGCGAGCTCGCTGACGGAAATGCCGGTGAGCGGATCGCGGTGAACGTTCATGCGCTTGTAGAAAGCGCCACCGGGCTTGCGGCGCGGATCCTGCGGATCGATCAGTTCGATGCGGCGGCGATCGGGGCCGAAATAGCGCTCGCTCCGGACATAGAGGATATCCTGGCAAAGCTGTTCGGTCAGTCTGCGCCGCAGATCGGGAAGTTGATCGCCGAGGAACAGCACTTCGTCGAACCCCATCTGCACGAGCGGCACGATCTGGTGGCGCGGACCTTTGGGCACGGCGCAGATGATCGGCGCATAGCGGCGGAGCTGGTGCTCGGAGGCGCGGAGGCCGCGGAGCACGCGCTGCTTGCCGGCATCGGGCAGGAGCGCGTGGACGATGTAAAACACCAGCCGCTCGTTCGGCAGTTCAAGCTCTGGCGTATAGGCGGCGACGGCGCCGAAGCCGAGACGTTTGGCCAGATCGCCCAGCGCTGCCGTTTCGACAGCGCTCGGCCCGAATGTAACTGCCATGCAGCCGGCAAGTATAGTCTTGGTGCCCGGTTCTACCATTCTCTTCCCCCAAAGAGGCTGGTTCTATTTGGGGAGGACTATGCTCAGGCTTTGATAATCTAGTGTTAAATTTCAGCTTTCTGGCTTCATCATGCGCAAAAGGATGCCGCTGCGAAGAACGAATTGCTGCACGAGCGCGGCGGCGATGTGAATGAGGACGAGCGCGATAAGCGCAAGGCGCAGCGGGCCGCCATGGACATCGGCCGCGTTTTCGATGCCGCCGAACCAGGCGACGAGGCCGGAAATCGGCAGCGCGAAGAGCAGCACATAGATGAGGCCATGGACGATATTGGCGAGAACGCCGAAAATGGCGGGCTGGCCGGCCGGATGCGGTGGCGCGCCATTGCGGAGGCGGATGATGAGGCGAATGGCGGCAAGGATCAGGATGGCGCTGCCGACGATGATATGGGGCAGGGGATTGGCGCCCTCGGCGGGACCGCCTTCCATGCGCGCGTCCCAGGCCATTTCCATGCTTTCATGGACGAGCAGCTGGAAGAGAATGAGGGCCGCAATGACCCAATGAAGAATGATCTGGGCGCGGGAATAACCCGCAGATGGAGTGGAAACGGACATGGCGACGCTTTCCTGTGGGGCCGCGGCGCGACAGACGCCGCTTGAGGAGAATTGGCCAGCCGCATTGCGGTTGCAAGTGAATGTTTGGACAGGCTGAAGCCCCCGGCCGGCCCAATGGCTTCCGGTGATTGAGCGGACCCCGGAGCGGCAATCGCCTCGGATGAGATTTTGTTGATGAAGCGACAGCCGCTCCGGAGGCCGGATTTTTGGACAGAGACCGCAGCGCCCAGTTGATCGCTCGTCGCAGGGCGGCCGACTCCAGAACCCATGGGAAGGCGACCTCCCACGACCGGCTCCCCCCGCCACTGATCGCCTGCAGGCCGCTCACGCGGGGTGGATGGGGGCAGAATAGAGGAGATTTTGGGAGTGGGGATAAGCGGGATAGTTTCGTGGCTCACCACACCCCCTCCCATCCTCCCCCATCAAGGGGGAGGTGCCGGGCAGGTGGTCTTGGCTGATAGCCTGTCTCGAGCGCGATGCTACACCTCCCCCTTGATGGGGGAGGCCGGGAGGGGGTGACTGAATGGGGCGCCCCTTAACCCTTCATTTACCATAAAACCAAGCGCTCGGAGCCCGGATCGCGAGAACGCATTGTATTTGTATCAAATACGAGGCAGCCCCATGGCTTATTCCGATCCAATGCCCGACGCCTATGTCGCCGAATTTCTAGACCTCGCGCGCTCGGCCAATGTCACCTTCGATATCACCGAAGACCGCCTGCATATGCGGATGGTCAGGCCCAACTGGTCGATGTGGACCCCGATCCGGCATATGCTGGATGAGATAGGGCATGAGCGGATCGAGGCGTTTGTGCGCCGAGAAGCGGCTGCGCGGCAGGCGGTGGAGAGTTGGAATGAGGCGAGCGTGGAACGGCTGGATGCGGCGGCGGAGATGATGCGGGGCGCGCAAATTTGAACATAAATCACGATCGTCTAAGTTAGGCGCAAATGCCTTGTCCTCGATCGTATACTAGACAGCAGCAACGTATTTTTGGTGCGGATGATTGACCATTTCAGGGTACAAATATCGAAGTTCACCATCTCTAATCATTCCGTACAGGTAAGCATCCGTTAAATGCTTGGGGGACTTTTGCAGCAGCGCCGCAAGTTCGGCGGCAGAAAGTGGTTTCCATTTGCAAAGCTCTACGATGATTTTTTTGGCTTGCTCAGGCTTTAGGCGACTACTCAAGGAGATGGTTCGCACCTCCTTACGGAGGCTGGAAGGTATGTCCTGAATATTTAGGCGTGTTATCTTACCTTCTAAGTTAGCCTCGTTACCTTCTAAGTCAGAGGTCTTACCTTCTAAGTTAGACGCTTGTGCCGAAACAGCTATCTCGAGGCGAGGTCCTGCAACATAGTACGTTTTCGAACTGCTGCCCCGCGCCGCAAGGAGGTCCAAGCTCTTCAATCGTCGCAGACTGTGACTCGCTGCAAGCGTGTCGGTTTGAGTAAGGCTGCGGTAGGTCGAATTGTCGATCGCCCCTACCTCGCGGACGAACACCAAGGCTCTCATTTGATCTTCAGATAAGTCGAGTGATCTAAAGTGCTTCAGCCATTCCCAGTCATCTTCATTCAGAAAATGATGAAACAGGAATATGGCCGTGAAACTGTCATTTTCTCGATCCGAGTCGAACGTGGGCAGTGATAGACCCTTTGATCGAAGCATTTGTCGCATGACCCGTATGCCGCTGCCCTTATTCTCAGCGAACCGCGTGTCATGAAGAATCTCCGCGATGTACGGATTACGGTTGTAAGAGCCTGGGTCATCGAAACGCTCTTCCGACTTTAGCGAGTAACCTGGGTTCTTTATAACTAATCGATTTGAGTAGCGGACAATCTGTATTGGCTGATGCACTTGAAAGCTGCGGTGCATAAGGGCATTAACTACAGCTTCTCGCAAAACTGTCAGAGGAATAATTGGGATGTCCGTCCTCTGACCAGCCTTCTGTTCATCAAGCTTGAAAGCCTTGGGTAGGTCGTCAGATATTGCCGCAAGCACTCGTGAAATAAGCGTCACAATGGGCCCCCGCATATCGATGGCGTCGAACCTATTTTCCGGGTCTTTGACCCATTCGCGACCTTGTACGCGGATGTAGTCTACCCTGTGGGTCGGGAAAGCCCGGCGGTTTGCCGCTGCCGAACCAAAAACCAATATCCCAGTGCTTGTTACGCGTATTTTTCCATCTACGCGACGTATCGCGCCGACGGCGTGCAGAAGTTCCTGATCGGTCCACTGGAGTTCAATTGCCTCCGGGTTAAGCTCCGATCTCGCTTTTCGATATGCTGTTATAGCCAGAGGATCGATGTCGTCGAGAGTCGCATCATCGACAACGTGAGAGTCAAAAGTTCCTGCCTGCTTACCGCGGTAGAGGGTAAGCAGGTCCTCTTCGGTACATCTGACATCGCTCGATCCGACACGTCGATAGGCGCCACGAGGAAGGCCTTGATTCATTACGTATAGCGGCTTTAACGGAGCGGCAAGTTCGGCAACATCGACGCGAATGATCGGCGCGCCATCAACCACTTCGGTAGAGATACTTGGTCTAATCGCATTGTTGAAAACTGACGAGCATCCAGAGACTATGTCCGAAGTGATTTTGTCGGGGTCTGCAATACCTGTCGCTTTGTACAGCGGAAATAGAGACTCCTCTTTCTCTACCCCTAGGAGCAATGTCCCTCCACCAAGGTCAGGCTCGTTTGCAAAAGCACATATCGTCTCAAAGACCGATTTTCCGACACTGTCTTCCGAAATGGTCTTTGCTTCCAGATGCTCAGTTTCATCCGTAATATTCAGTTCCTGGATCAGTTCTGAGGCTGATTTGGTGGAAATCATGAACCGCGTAACCTTCTAGTGCGCCTCGTCCCAATTCTTCGCCGCATGCGCATCCACTTGGATCGGCACACTTAGCCTAACTGCCGGTTCCGCCGCCCCCTCCATCACCCTCTTAATGACCGGGATCGCCGCCTCTTCCGTGCCTTCCGGCACCTCAAAAATCAGTTCGTCGTGGACCTGCAGCAGCATGTCGGCGTCGATTTTTGCCATTTTCAATTCCGGCTCCATGCGGATCATGGCGCGGCGGATGATATCGGCGGCAGAGCCCTGGATGGGGGCGTTGATGCTGGCGCGTTCGACAAAACTGCGTTCGCTTGGATTGCCGGAATTGGCGTTGGGGAACTGGATTTTGCGGCCAAAAATGGTGGTGACGAAGCCGTCGGCTTTCACCTTAACCTTTTGCTCGTCCATGTAGTCGCGAATGCCGGGGAAGCGTTCGAAGTAGGTTTTGATGTAGTCGCCGGCTTCGCCGCGGGGGATGGAGAGCTGGTTGGCAAGGCCGAAGGCGGAAATGCCGTAGATGATGCCGAAATTGATGGCCTTGGCGCGGCGGCGGACTTCGCTCGGCATGCCTTCGACGGGCACGTTGAACATTTCCGAGGCCGTCATGGCGTGAATGTCGAGGCCTTCTTCAAAGGCGTCCTTGAGGGCCTGGATATCGGCGATATGGGCGAGGACGCGCAGCTCGATCTGGGAATAATCGGCCGAGATCAGCACCTTTCCGGGCGCGGCGACGAAGGCGGTGCGGATTTTTCGGCCATCGGCGGTGCGGACGGGAATGTTTTGAAGGTTCGGATCGTTGGAGGAGAGGCGGCCGGTGAGAACGGAAGCCTGCGAATAGGACGTGTGCACACGGCCGGTGCGCGGGTTCATATAGGTGGGGAGGGCATCGGTATAGGTGCCCTTGAGCTTGGTGAGCTGGCGCCAATCGACGATGGTGCGGGCAAGCGGCACGCCCTTTAGGGCGAGGTCTTCGAGCACATCGGCGCCGGTCGACCAGGCGCCGGTCTTGGTCTTGGTGCCACCTTCGATCTGCATCTTGTCAAAGAGGATTTCGCCGAGCTGCTTGGGCGAGCCGAGATTGAAACTCTGGCCGGCCAGTTCATAGGCTTCAGCCTCGAAGGCGGCGGCGCGCTGGGAGAAATCCCCGGAAAGGCGGGCGAGGATCTGCCGATCGACGGTAATGCCGCGGGCTTCCATCCGCGCCAGGACCGGGGCGAGGGGGCGTTCGAGCGTTTCGTAAAGCGTCGTGGCATTTTCCGCGGCGAGGCGCGGTTTCAGCACATGCCAGAGGCGGAGGGTAACGTCGGCATCCTCGGCGGCGTAGCGGGCGGCAGCAGGGATTTCGAGCTGGTCGAAGGTTTTTTGCGCCTTTCCGGTGCCGGCAAGCTCGGTGAAGGTGATGGTATTGTGGCCGAGCCAATGGTCGGCCAGGACGTCCATGCCGTTATAGCGCGGGCCATCGAGCGCATAGGAGATGAGCATGGTGTCGTCGATCGGCGCGAGGTTGATGCCGTAGCGCCAAAAGATCTCCATGTCATATTTGATGTTTTGCCCGATTTTGAGGATCGAGGGCGCCTCGATGACCGGTTTCAGGGCTTCGAGCACATCGCGAATGGGCAATTGGCCCTCGACGAGGCCACCGCCGGAGAGGAGATCGCCGGCAAGCACGTGGCCAACCGGGATATAGCAGCCTTCGCCGATCTGGGTGGACAGACAAATGCCGACGAGATCGGCCTGTTGCGGATCGAGCCCGGTGGTTTCGGTATCGATCGAGACGTAGCCGACATCCCAGATTTTCTGGACCCAGGCGGCGAGGCGCTCGGGCGTGGTGACGGTTTCGTAGGCGTCGTAATCGACGGGAATGGCCTTGATGCGCGCATGCTCTTCGGCGGCGAATTTCGCGGGGCCGGAGCCGGGCACGACATTGGCGGCGATTTTCGCCTTGGCGACGGAGAGCGAGGTGGATTTGAGCGAGGCCGGAGCTTCGGCGCCGCCGGCGCGGAGATCGGGATCAGCCTCGAAATCATCGGGGTTGGCGTCGAGCAGCGTCGCCATACGCTTGGTGATGGTCGCGAATTCCATGGCCTTGAGGAAGGGGAACAGGACCGAAGGCGCCATGGGCTGGCGGATCAAGCCATCGAGGTCGATTTCGACGGGGACCTTTTGCTCGAGCGTGACGAGGGTTTTGGAAATGCGCGCGAGATCGGCATTGGCGATCAGCTTTTCGCGGCGGGCGTTTTGCTTGATCTCGGTGGCACGCTCTAAAAGCGTTTCGAGATTGCCATAGGTATTGATGAGTTCAGCCGCGGTTTTGACGCCGATGCCCGGCACGCCGGGGACGTTATCGACACTATCACCGCAAAGGGCCTGGACGTCGATGACCTTGTCCGGGGTCACGCCGAACTTGGTGAAAACCTCTTCGGGGCCGATCCAGCGCAGGGGCGGCTGGCCGGGGCGGGGGATGGTGTCGAGGAGACGAATGCTGCCATCGGGCTCGACGAGCTGCATCAGGTCCTTGTCGGACGAGGCGATGGTGACCTTCATGCCGGCGGCGCGGGCCATGCAGGCATAAGTGGCCATGATGTCGTCGGCTTCCCAGCCTTCCATTTCGATGGAGGGAATGGAAAAGGCGCGGGTGGCCGAGCGGGTCAGCGGGAATTGCGGGACCAGCTCCTCCGGCGCCGGTGGGCGCTGGGCTTTGTATTGGGGATAGAGATCGTCGCGAAAAGTTTTGCCCTTGGCGTCGAAGATGACGGCCATATGGGTGGGCGGCTCATCGATATCCATGTCCTGCGTAAGCTTGAACAGCATGTTGCAAAACCCCTGGACGCACCCGACCGGCAAGCCATCGGACTTGCGATTGAGCGGCGGCAGGGCGTGGAAGGCGCGGAAGATGTAACCCGAGCCATCGACGAGCAGCAGATGCATGAGACGATTCCCTTTCAGTCCGGGCGCAACTTTAAAGGCTCGTGAACAAAAGCGGTACCCGGATTTTGCACGAAGCCGCCGCGGGTTGCCGCCGCAACCAGAGCGCATATGGCGCGTTTGGACGCAATCGGGGGATCTTTGCGGCGGAGGGTTGAATGAGTATTTCTGGAAAACTGGACCGGATCACCTGGGCGCAGCTGACGCTGGCCGAGCGCATGGCGATGGTCTCGATGACGGCGGGCGCGCAGGGCCATATCGAATGGTCGATCCAGCGGGCGCTGTGCTACCACAAATTGGCGCGATTGACGCCCGGTGGGCTGGTGCTCACGCGCGACGGGCGCTTCGTCATTGCCGCGCGCCATGGCCTGCCGGTCGTCGTGGGCAAGGATAATCCCGCAGGTCCCTTGCGCTCGAGCAATCTGGGCTAACGCGGTTTGCTTTTAGGCAAATAAAAAGGGCGCTCGCGGCGCCCTTTATTTTTAGCTGATCAGCGCTTTTTCTTGTCGAGCTGGTGATAGGCCCGGCGCGAGTGGAAATCGCAATAGGGGCCGGTCTCGAGGCTGTGCTGGCCGCAGAAATAAAAATCCTTCGAGAGCGGATCGCCGATCGGCCACTTGCAGGTGTGCTCGTTGAGCTGCAGGAGGCTCAGGCGCTTGTCCTCGGGAATGAAGATTTCCTGGCTCGCGGGAGCGACGTAAAGCTCCTGCTCCATATCAGGCGACATGGCGAGCGCAGTGGCGCCCATGACCTGCGGACGCGGCATCGACGGGCGCGGCTTGGCCGCGGCGGCCATGCTTGGCGCACTGGTCGAGACGCTGGGACCGGCAGGCCGGCGCGGCGCGGGACGTGGCGCCGGGCGGGTGCGTGGTGCGGTATTGGTGGGCTTGGCACGAGCCGAAAGCTTCAAGCGATGAACCTTGCCGATCACCGCATTGCGGGTCACGCCTTCGCCGAGCTCGCCGGCGATCTGGCTGGCGCTCAGGCCTTCCATCCAAAGTTTCTTGAGAAGTTCGACGCGATCGTCGGTCCAGCCATTCGATTGCGCTCCGGTAACCATCGTCAACTTAGAATCCTTTTCTCCGCCGCCAAAGTGACTTGGCAGCCTTTCGACTCTACGGCTCGTATGCTGAGTGGGTCCGCCACACGAGATATCGTGTCCCCAATGCCTATGACCTTACGCCATCGGCGGAATCAGGATCAAGAGTCGGGGCCGTTTTTCCCCCCGAATTCAGTGGTTAATTTTTCGCTAACAATCATTGAGTCAAATCAGGCACTTGCCCGCGAGAGCGTTGACTTGGCAGCCAAAACCCGCCTAATTCTCCCCGTCCAAGGCGCTGCCAGTGAGCAGCGTTTTTGATTTGTGTGGCACCTTTGCCACGGTTTTTCGCATCCCGCCTAAGAAGAAAAGGGGAGCCTTCCATGTCTGCGCTCTATGCCACCTATGCCCGTTCCGAAGTTTCGTTCGAGCGCGGCGAAGGCATGCGCCTTTTCGACCAGCATGGACGGCAATATCTGGACTTTCATTCCGGCGTTGCGGTGAATGCGCTTGGCCATGGCGACCCGCATCTTGTCAGCGCGCTCAAGGCTGCAGCGGACAAGGTCTGGCACACGGCCAACACCTTTACTATTCCCGAGCAAGAACGCCTCGGCCAACGGCTCGTCGAAGCAACCTTTGCCGATGCCGTCTTCTTCACCAATTCGGGCGCCGAAGCGATCGAATGCGCCATCAAGACCGCGCGGCACTATTTCTGGGCCAAGGGTCAAGAAGAGCGCTTCGAGGTTATCGCCTTTAGCGGCTCCTTCCACGGCCGGACGCTCGGCACGATCGCGGCTGGCGGCAATCCCGATTACCTCCAGGGCTTTGGACCTGCCGCGCCCGGCTTCAAGCACGCCAAGCCCGGCGATATCGAGAGCGTCAAGGCGCTGATCACGCCCCAGACCTGCGCCATTCTCATCGAGCCTGTGCAGGGCGAGGGCGGCGTGACCGCCATGACCAATGAATTCATGCAGGGTCTCCGCGCGCTCTGCGACGAACACGACATGCTGCTCATTCTCGATGAAGTGCAGTGTGGCTTCGGCCGCACCGGACGCTTTTTTGCGCATGAATGGAGTGGGATCACGCCCGATATCGTCGCGGTCGCCAAGGCGATCGGCGGCGGTTTTCCGCTCGGCGCGTGCCTCGCCAAGGGCGATGTCGCAGCATCCATGGTCCCGGGCACACATGGCTCGACCTATGGCGGCAATCCGCTGGCGACGGCGGTGGGCAATGCCGTGCTCGATCGTGTCCTGGCGCCCGGCTTTATCGACAACGTCAATGTCATGGGCCAGCGTCTCGCCTGGCACCTGCAGCAATTGGCGCAAAAATATCCCGACTATGTGCTGGAGCTACGCGGCAAGGGGCTGCTCGCTGGCATCAAGATTTCGACGCCGGTGCGCGACATGGTCACGCGCCTCCGCGACGATCACCAATTGCTCACGATCGGGGCAGGGGACAATGTGCTGCGTCTCTTGCCGCCGCTGATCGTTTCGGAAGCCGATATCGAAGAAGCCGTGGGCAAGATTGCCGCTGCTTTCGACGCTATCGAAGCTGAAACGCAGGCCGCGCCGATAGCGAGCTGAGATCATGCTGACGTTTTATCATTTTGGGCGTCGCCGACGCGGCTTGTTTCCTCCGCCTCTCTGAGCAGCGGTCTCCCGAGAACCTGAATCTTCTTTCGGGAGACCCGCCTCTAGGGCAGAGTGATTAACCGTGGCTCCGGCCGCTCCAACATTTTATGCGTCATGAAAGAACCCGGCCCATGTCTTCGACCGGTACCCCGAACCATTTTCTCTCTATCGACGATTTCTCCTATGCCGAATTGCGCGGCATGCTTGACCAGGCTGGTGCGCTCAAGGCGCGCCTGAAGGATGGCGATCGGCCTCAGCTCCTCAAGGACAAGGTGCTGGCGATGATCTTCGAGCGCCAGTCGACCCGCACACGCGTCTCCTTCGACGTCGGCATGCGCCAGCTTGGCGGCGAGACCATCATGCTCTCCGGCCAGGAAATGCAGCTTTCGCGCGAGGAAACGCTGTCCGACACCGCCAAGGTCATGAGCCGTTATGTCGACGCCATCATGATCCGCATTCTCTCCCATGCCGATCTGCTCGAGCTCGCCGAAGGTGCGACAGTGCCGGTGATCAACGGCCTGACGCGCCGGGCGCATCCATGCCAGATCATGGCCGACCTCATGACTTTTGAAGAGCATCGTGGCTCTATCAAGGGCGCCAAGGTTGCCTGGGTGGGTGACAGCAACAACGTGCTGCACTCCTGGGTCAACGCTGCCGAACTCTTTGAATGCGAACTGACTATCGCCGTTCCGGACGAATATAGCCCGGAAAAGGACTTGATGCAGGACATCACTAGGGCGGGCAAATATGCAAGGCTGATCGAGGACCCGCGCGAGGCGGTTGAGGGCGCCGATCTCGTCATCGCCGATACCTGGGTGTCCATGGGCGACGTCGATGCCGCCGAGCGCCGCCGGGTCTTGAAACCCTATCAGGTGAATACCAATTTGATGGGCTTGGCGAACAAAGACGCCCTTTTCATGCACTGCCTTCCTGCCCATCGTGGCGACGAGGTGACCGACGAAGTGATCGACGGTCCCCAGTCGGTGGTGTTCGACGAGGCTGAAAATCGCCTCCATGCCCAGAAAGCCATTTTGTGCTGGGCCTTCGGGGTTGAAACGAACTAGGCGCGATTTTTCTTTTCGCGCCGCCGCTTCGATCGCCCACAGCGTTATCCCCGCGAAAGCGGGGATATTCTTTTGAGAAGAATGGGATTCCCGCTTTCGCGGGAATGACGCCGTGGTTGATTTCGAATGTGGCGCGTTTTGCTCCTGAGGCGTAGCCTTATCTGAAAGCCTGATTGAATGACCACGGAACCGACGACAATGACCGACAGCTTCCTTTCTGCCATGGGCCTTGATCGCCCCGAGACTGGCGACGATGCCGTGGTGCCGTTCACGCTTGAAAAGCTCGATACCCGCGGGCGCATCCTGCACCTGGGGCCTTCGCTCGACGCGATCCTGACCCGGCATAATTATCCCGCTCCCGTAGCGCGCCTTCTCGGCGAGGCTGTCGTTCTGACCGCGCTTATCGGCTCGTCGCTCAAGTTCGAAGGCAAGCTGATCCTGCAGACGCAGACCGATGGTCCGGTGAACCTGATCGTCGTCGATTTCGACGCGCCCGACGGGATGCGCGGCTATGCCCGCTTTGATCATGACATGGTGGTCAAGTGGGCAGAAGAAGGGCGAACCAGCCCCGCCGATATGCTCGGCAAGGGTCATCTCGCCATGACCATCGACCAGGGCGCGCATACCGAGCGTTATCAGGGCATCGTCGCGCTCGATGGCAATGGGTTGGAAGAAGTCGCTCATACCTATTTCCTGCAATCGGAACAGATCCCGACCCAGGTTCGGCTCGCCGTAGCGCAGATGTCGATACGCGGCGATCATCGTCCGCGCTGGCGCGCCGGCGGCATTCTGATCCAGCACTTGCCGGAAAACGGCATGGCGCGCATGGCCGATCTGCCGGGCGATGGCAATTTCGATAATCCGGACACCAGCGATACGGCTTTCGAGGAAGCCAATGGCTGGGCCGAGGCCCGCTCGATGCTGGCAACGGTTGCCGATGTCGAGCTGGCAGATCCCGAAGTCTCGCCCGAACGCCTGTTGTTCCGGCTCTACCATGAAACCGGCGCGCGGGTTTTTCCGGCAATGCCGCTTGTCGAGCGCTGCACCTGTTCGGCCGATCGGATCGAAGAGATGCTGGCCACCAATTTCACCGATGAAGAACGCGGCGATATGGCGGTGAATGGCGAGATCGAGGTGGTCTGCGAGTTCTGCTCGACCGCTTATCGCTTCAATCCCAATCAGTTTAACCTGAAACACTAAATCTCTGGGGCGACGGAAATAATTTCCTCTCTTGCCGTCGCCCAGCTTGCTATTTCTGCGGTCCATGTCAAAATTGACGCTACGGAGCAATTGGAGGGACCGCTTCCAAGTGAACGCCGATCTGATGAACAAGATCGAGTTGCTGCAGCGTCAGGAGGACGCTGACGGCATCCACAAAGTGGTGTCCGACACGATCGGGCACTATGGCTTTGAGCGCTTCATCATCTCCGGGCTTCCCGATCGCGGCGTCGATGTCCGGCCATTTGTCCTGCTCTCGGGCTGGGACGATGAATGGTATAAGCGCTATACCAATCTCGGCTATGTCCACCTCGACCCCGTGGCGCGCAATTGCTTTGCCACCACTCTCCCATTCGACTGGTCGGATGCACCCTATGATCGCGCAGGCGATCCTCAGGCCCGGCGCGTCATGGACGAGGCGCATGACTTCGGCATGAATGAGGGGCTTTGCGTGCCCGTTCATCTTGAAGGCGGGATGCAGGGCGTTGTCTCGCTCGTCGGCCGCACCGATTGGCTGAGCGAGCAGCAGCGGCTCGAACTACATATGCTGGCGCTCTATGCCCATGGCCGGCTGCGGTTCCTCAACACGGTGCAGACCGATCGGCGACGCCGGGCCATCAGCCCGCGCGAGGCGGAAGTCTTGAAATGGGTGGCGAGCGGCAAGACCGCTGCCGATATTGCCGAGATTACTGGGCTCAGCGCACGCACCGTCAACCAGCATTGCGAAAACGCCCAGCGCCGGTTGGGCACCAATAATCGCCTCCATACCGTGGTCGAAGCCATCCGGCATAAGCTGATCGCGCTCTAGTGCCGGCGCTTGGGCATTGGGAAAACTGACAATTTTCGGCTCTGCCACTTCGTGACTATTCTCGCCGTGCAGGTGAAGTGGGGCAGGGGCATGCAGGTGCACATCGTGCGCGGACCGGTCAGCGACAGGCATGCCGCTCTTCTCGAAGACAATTACCGCCTGCGTCACAGGATTTTCGTCGAGCAACAGGGTTGGCAAGCCTTGCGCCGGTCCGATGGCCGCGATGTCGATGCCTTCGACAATGAAGATGCGACCCACATTCTGCTCACCAAGAGCGACCAATTGGTGGGCGGCTCGCGCGTGACGCCGCTTGATCGACCGAACTTGCTGCAGACAGTTTTTAGCGGGCTCGTGCAAGACGATCTCCCCGCCGACCCTTCGCTTGGGGCCGATTGGACGCGCTTTTATGTGCGGCCCGATCGACGCGAGGGCCGGCGGCGCACACCCGAGTCTGCAGCTCTTTTCTGCGCGATGATGGAATATGCCCTCATTGAGGGCTTCACCTTCATCACCTTCGTTTCCTCCCTCTCCATGGTGGAGCATGGCAATGCCGTGGGATGGAGGATTACCCCGCTCGGTGAACCCGCTCTGGTCGATGGCAAGGCCACTGTCGCCGCCTGGATCGAGGTTTCCGAGCATGCCCTCGACAATGTGCGGCGGGCCACCGGGATGAGACGCGCGCTCATCCCGGCCTCCCCGCCCACACGCGGGCCGTCCGTCCCGCATTACGCGCACTGAGGCCATCATGCCCCGCGCCCTCGCACTCATGCGTGCAATCATCGGGCCGGAGGAGAGTGAACACACGGCCCAGCGGCTTTTGGAGGAGGCCATGCTGGCCGAGGTCGATCCGCTGCTCCATGCCGCCTTCTCGCTCCATCTCGACGTCAATAAAGCACTGGAGCGGGGCGCCGAGCATATCGGGGTCACTTATTTCGAGACCATTCCGGTCGGCAGCGATCTCTCCGTGCCCTTGCGCACCGAGCGTCTCGCCGAAATCCATATGGTGCGGGTCACGACGCTCGACCGTGATATCGCCTATACCGCGCCCGACTTCCGCGGCTTGATGGCGCTTAAGTCCTTGACCGAGGCGGACCCGGCTTTGACGCGCCGGGTCTGTGTGGTGCCGGCAGCGGCGATGCGGCAATATCTGGCCGGGGTCGCGGCACCAGATCTCATCGACAGCGCGCGGCAGACGCTGGCGCGGAACTGGCCCCGCGCCGCCGCAAGCCTTGAACTGACGTTTGGCGTGCGCATGGCTTTTGCGGCGTCTGTCGTTGCCATCATCGCGGCGCTGGTGCTGACGCCCTATCTGGCGCCGGCCTGGGTGATGCCGATCTGGGCGCTGATCATCCTGCTGCCCGCACTCATGCGCCTGGCGGCGCTGCTGTCGCCAAAAGCGGCGCCGGTGGTCGAGAAGAGAATCGAAAACGACGCTTTGCCGGTCTATTCCGTCCTGGTGCCACTGCGGGACGAGGCCGACATGGTCGACCAGCTTTGCCGAGAATTCCTCAAACTCGACTATCCCGCCCATCTCCTCGACATCATTTTCGTCGTCGAGCAGCGCTCGCCCGAAACCGTGGCGGCCGTGCAGCGGCACTTGCCCAAGGGGCGGTTCAGCCTTGTCGAGGTGCCGCATGCCTTGCCGCTGACCAAGCCCAAGGCGCTCGACTTTGCGCTGCCCTTTTGCCGGGGTGAGTTCGTGGTTGTCTTCGATGCGGAAGATCGGCCCGAGCCGCAGCAATTGCGCCAGATCGTCGGTCATTTCCGCCGCGCCCCGCACCTCCATTGCATCCAGGCCCGGCTCGTCATCGCCAATGGCGCGCGGGGGTGGTTGCCTGCGCTTTTTGCCGGGGAATATGCCGGGCTCTTTTCGGTCTTCCTGCCCGCACTCGGACGCTGGGGCGCCGTCATTGCGCTCGGCGGCACTTCCAACCACTTCCGCCTCGCGAGCCTGAGGGCCGTGGGCGGCTGGGATGCTTATAATGTCACCGAAGATGCCGATCTTGGCGTGCGCCTCGCGCGTCGGCGGCTCAATTGCGGCACCAGTAGCGCCGTGACCTATGAGGACGCGCCGGAAAGCCTGACCATCTGGATGGGCCAGCGCCGGCGCTGGATGAAGGGGTGGATGCAGACCTTCCTCGTCCACAATCGCCAGCCGAGGCAATTGCTGAAAGACCTTGGCCTGCCGCGGTTTCTCGTTTTCGAGATCATGGTGCTCGGGATGATCCTCTCGCCGCTCCTTCACACCGGCTTTACGCTGAGCTGCATTCTCGCCCTTCTCTTGGGGCGGTTCGAGCCGTTCCGGCTCGATCTGTGGTCGGTCTCGTTCCTCGCCGTCTTCGCCATTGGCTATGGCATTGCCTTCTCAAAGCAGATCGCCGGGCTGTTGCGGTCAGGGCAGAAGGATATTCTCGGCTGGCAATTGTTCTTGCCGATCTATTGGATCGCCATCGCCTGGGCCACGGTGCGAGCGCTCATCGATCTCACCATGCGACCCTTCCATTGGATCAAAACCGCGCATCGCCCCGTTTCTGACATGAGGCCGAGACAGGTTCCGGCCGAGTAAACCTTGCCGGTTGCGAAAGCGTCTGACAGGGTCTGCGTGAGGGAGGGCAATCGATGCGACGCATGTTGGCCGGTGTCGGTGGGGTCGGACTGGCCGTGATGCTCAGCCAGTTTCCCGAATATGCCCAGCAATATACCCAGCGCCTTGGCGGGGCGGTGGATGAATTGCGCATCATGACGGAAGACTTCGATCGCTCGGCCGGCGAGGCCGGGCTTGATCGGGTTGGGGCTCTCAGCCGCTACCAGTCATCGACCGATACATTTCTCGCCGATCGCGGCCGCAGCATGGAGCGCACCTTTGGCCGCTATGCCGAGCTGAACGCGACGCTGCAACGCATCGCCGGAGCCGATCCCCTGGAGCGCCTTCGCAACCTGCCCGCTTATCTCGACACCGATATCGGTCGCCGGACGCTCGAAAACTACAAGCCCGCTATGCCGGTGACGGCCGAAGGACTTCTCTATGCGGGCACCGGTTTTGCGCTCGGCTATATCATTCTTTCGGCGCTGATCCGGTTCTGCAGCCTGCCCTTTCGCCGCCGGCGCGTCGTCTATCGTTCATAGGATATAAACATTCCTTTATATGTGCGGTTGAACGCGAGGGCCTGCTTGCGTATAGGAAAGGCAACGCAAAAAAAACCTTCCGGAGACCGAGCATGACGCTCCAATCGACCGACTATGCGGTCAAGGACATTTCGCTGGCCGATTTCGGCCGCAAGGAACTCACGATCGCCGAGATCGAAATGCCGGGTCTGATGTCGATCCGCGAGGAATATGCGGCAGCCCAGCCATTGCGTGGCGCTCGCATTGCCGGCTCGCTCCACATGACCGTCCAGACCGCCGTTCTCATCGAGACGCTGGTGGCTCTCGGCGCCGAAGTGCGGTGGGTGTCGTGCAACATCTTCTCGACCCAGGACCATGCTGCCGCTGCCATCGCCGCCGCTGGCATTCCGGTCTTTGCCCATAAGGGCGAAACGCTCGAAGAATACTGGGATTTCACCGATCGCATGATGGATTGGCCGGGTTCGACCCCGAACATGATTCTCGACGATGGCGGCGACGCCACCATGTATATCCTCACCGGCGCCAAGGCCGAGAAGGACATTTCCGTCCTCGACAAGCCTGGCAGCGAAGAAGAGGAAGTGTTCTTCGCCACCATCAAGCGCCGCCTCGCCAAATCGCCGGGCTTCTTCACCAAGATCCGCGATGCGATCCGCGGCGTTTCGGAAGAAACGACGACAGGTGTGATGCGCCTCTATCAGCTCCATGCCAAGGGCGAGCTGCCGTTCCCCGCCATCAACGTCAATGACTCGGTCACGAAGTCCAAGTTCGACAATAAGTACGGCACGCGTGAATCGCTGGTTGACGCCATCCGTCGCGGCACCGACGTGATGCTGGCCGGCAAGGTCGCCATCGTTTGCGGCTATGGCGATGTGGGCAAGGGTTCGGCTGAATCGCTCCGGGGCGCGGGCGCCCGCGTGCTCGTCACCGAAGTCGATCCGATCTGCGCCCTGCAGGCCGCCATGGAAGGCTTTGAAGTCGTCACCCTCGAGGATGCAGCGCACCGCGCCGATATCGTCGTCACTGCCACGGGCAACCGTGACGTGCTGATGGTCGACGATATGCGCAACCTCAAGGACATGGCCATCGTCTGCAATATCGGCCACTTCGACAACGAGATCGACGTTCTGGGCCTTCGCAACTTCAAGTGGACCAACGTCAAGCCGCAGGTCGACCTGATCGAGCAGCCCAATGGCAAGCGCCTGATCCTTCTCTCCGAAGGGCGCCTGGTGAACCTCGGCAATGCGACGGGTCACCCGAGCTTTGTCATGTCGGCATCCTTTGCGAACCAGACGCTGGCTCAGATCGAACTCTGGACGCAGGGTGATAAGCTCGAAAAGAAGGTGCATGTTCTGCCCAAGCACCTCGACGAAAAGGTCGCCGAACTGCACCTCGCCAAACTTGGCGCCAAGCTCACCAAGCTCTCGAAGACCCAGGCCGACTACATCGGCGTCAGCGAAAACGGCCCGTTCAAGTCGAACGAATATCGCTACTGATCTCTTCGACCTAGACCAAAAGCTAAGCCCGCTTCGGCGGGCTTTTCTATTTGCCGTTGTTTTTCAAAGATTTGGCTTGGGGTTGCGCTAAGCACTTGTCATTACGGAAATCTCCCAAGGCCAGCGGCCTTCGTTAACCTTCTTTGCCTATCTTGCGGTTGGGAGGACGACAACACAAGCAAACAGGGCACCCCACGCCATGCGCGGAGCGACCAAATCCTTCTTCCACAGCATCAAGCTGACAACCTCCATTTCCGCTCTGGTGATCGGCGCCATATTCATCGCCATCATCGCCGTAGTCTGCGCTGTCTATGCGAGCCTAGCGGGCGATGCCCACAGGACGGCTGAAGAATCGCTGCGTGAAGGCATCCGCCTGACATCGACCCTGTTCCGCGCCGAATTCCCTCAAACAGAAATTTCCTGGAATACTGACGGCACGATCGGCGCCGTCACCGTTCCGGCCATGCCCGCTATCGCGAGCCACGACCTGATCGACAGCATTGTCCGCGTCACCGGCAACAAGGCAACGATCTTCGCGCTCGACCCCGCGACGGGCGAATTCATCCGGCAATCGACCAATATTCTTTTGGCCAGTGGCGAACGCGCCATCGGTACGCCGCTCGATCCCAAGGGTTCGGTATTCCCCGTCGTTTCCGGCGGCACTGCCTATGGCGGGACGGCCGACGTGCTGGGCGTGCCCAACTACGTGCGCTATCAGCCGATCGTCGACACCGCAGGCAAGGTGGTAGGCATTCTTTACGTCGGCATCGAACAGGCCAAGATCAATGGCGTGATCGGGAGTACGTTGCGGCTTCTCGCGATCATCGGCGGCTTGACCATGCTGATCATTGGCGGTCTTTCACTGCTGATGGCGCGCCTTTTCGTCCGCCCGGTGCTCAAGCTCTCGCAGGCAACGACCAGCATCGGTCAGGGCGCGCTCGAAACCGAAGTACCCTATACCCATCGCAACAATGAAGTCGGAGCCATGGCCAAGGCCGTGGACATCTTCCGCGAGAACGGCCTCAAGATCGCGCAGATGACCGAGGCGGAAGCCGCCCGCATCATCCGCGACGAGGAGGCCAGGCGCGAGATGATGGTCGAGCTGCAGCGCGCCTTCGGCGATGTGGTGGATTCCGCCATCGATGGCGATTTTTCCAAGCGCGTTCCCGCGACCTTCCCCGATGCCGAACTCAATGGGCTTGCCACCTCGGTCAACGACCTGGTCGATAGCGTCGACAAGGGGCTGAGCGAGACGGGCACTGTGCTCAGCGCACTTGCCAATACCGACCTGACCTGCCGCATGGATGGCCAGCATCGCGGCGCCTTTGCCAAGCTCAAGGCCGACGTCAACCAAGTCGCCGATCGCCTGACCCATATCGTCGGTCAGTTGCGCGGCACCTCGGGCACGCTGAAATCGGCGACGAGCGAAATCCTCTCGGGCGCCAATGATCTTTCCGAGCGTACGACGCGTCAGGCGGCGACGATCGAGGAGACCTCTGCCTCGATGGAACAGCTTGCCCAGACCGTGACCGAAAACGCCAAGAAGGCGTCGGATGCGAGCCAGAAGGCCAGCGTCGTGTCGCGCTCGGCCGAAGAGGGAGGCGCGGTGATGGATCAGGCCAATTCGGCCATGGAGCGGATTACCCAGTCTTCCTCGAAAATTTCCAACATCATCGGCATGATCGACGACATCGCCTTCCAGACCAATCTTCTGGCGCTCAATGCTTCTGTGGAAGCGGCGCGGGCTGGTGAAGCGGGCAAGGGCTTTGCGGTGGTTGCCGTCGAAGTCCGGCGTCTCGCGCAATCGGCTGCGCAGGCCTCTTCCGAGGTGAAGGTTCTGATCGAGCAGAGCGCCAAGGAAGTCGGCTCCGGCTCCAAGCTCGTCGCGGACGCATCGGGCAAACTCAACGCCATGATGGAAGGGCTGCGCGCCAATACCGCGCTCCTAGACGATATCGCGCATGCCAGCCGCGAACAGGCGTCGGCCATCGACGAGGTCAATACTGCCGTTCGTCAGATGGACGAGATGACCCAGCACAATGCGGCGCTCGTCGAGGAAGTGAACGCCGCGATCGAGCAGACGGAAAATCAGGCGAGCGAACTCGACCGGATCGTCGATGTCTTCACCATCGAAACGAGCCTTCAGCGCCCGTCCCAGGCACGCCCGGCGCCCGCTGCCAAAACCGCTCCGCGCGTCAAGGCGGCAGCCTCGGCTTACCTGACCAATGGCAATGCGGCACTCAAGGACGATTGGTCCGAATTTTGAAGTGTTTCCGCTGTCACAAATCAGCAATCAAAGGGCCCTACGGGGCCCTTTTCCTTGGGCGGTGTAGCGAAGTCTTTACCGTGTTTCCCCTAACCTAAGTTTAGGAGAAGTGGAGCAGAAGCCACGACCCCAAAGTGCGGGGGCACAACGAAGGATAGTGTGGCGCGGTGCCCAACTGCGCCCCATTGAACCGGTTTGCCTCGTTGCCGCGGTCCCCCGCGGTGTCCAGAAGGATTAGGAAGGCAACAGTGTTCAAACTCAAGATTGTAGGCCGCATCTATTTGCTTGTGGCCCTGGCGATCGTCTCCCTGACGATCATGGGCGTGACCGGCGTTCAACAGATCAACGCCACGCGCGAAGAGGCCCGTCGCGGCGAATTGCAGGCGCTGATCGAAGCGGCCGACGCGATTTCCAATGGCCAATATCAACGCGCCCAAAAGGGCGAAATCAGCGAAGATCAGGCCAAGGCTACCGCGCTCGCAGCGCTGCAGGACCTGCGCTATCGCGGCACCGAATATATGTTCGTGCTGAACACCGATGGCGTGATGATCATGCACCCCATCCGCGCCGACCTCGTTAATGTCAGCCAGCTCGAAGCCACCGACACAAACGGCAAGTTCATCTTCCGCGAAATGGTCGACGTGGCCAAGGCCAATGGCCAGGGCTTTGTCGATTATCACTGGAAACGAACGGCAGACACCGAAGGCGTCGCCAAGCTCTCCTATATCAAGCTTTTCCAGCCCTGGGGCTGGGTGATCGGCACCGGCGTTTATACCGACGATCTCGCCGCCGCCGCCCGCAGCAGCTATGTCGAGATGGGGATCATCGGCCTTATTGTGGCGCTGGTGGTTTCGGCCGTGGCCTTCCTTCTGGCGCGCACCATTACCAACCCAATCGTTCGCCTCACCGGCATCATGGATAAGGTCGCCGACGGCAAGTTCGAGACCGAGGTGATCGGGACCGATCGCACGGACGAAATCGGGGCCATGGCACGGGCCGTCGAAGTCTTCCGCGAGAATGGCATGAAAATGTCGCAAATGACCGAGGCAGAAGCAGCCCGCATCATCCGTGACCAGGAATCGCGCCAGGACATGATGATGGAGCTGCAGCAGGCCTTCGGCAATGTCGTCGACTCCGCGCTCGATGGTGATTTTTCGAAGCGCGTCCCCGCGACTTTCCCGGACGCCGAACTCAATGGCCTCGCAACTTCGGTCAATGATCTCGTCGACAGCGTCGATCGCGGCCTGACCGAAACCGGCACTGTACTTAGCGCCATGGCTCAGGCCGACCTCACCCAGCGCATGCATGGCGAGCATCGCGGCGCTTTCGGCAAGCTCAAGACCGACGTCAACCTCGTAGCCGACAAGCTCAGCGATGTGATCCACCAGTTGCGCGGGACCTCGGGCACGCTGAAATCGGCAACGAGCGAAATTCTTTCGGGCGCCAATGATCTTTCCGAGCGCACAACGCGTCAGGCAGCGACCATCGAAGAGACCTCGGCCTCGATGGAGCAGCTTGCCCAGACCGTGACCGAGAACGCCAAGAAGGCGTCGGATGCGAGCCAGAAGGCGAGCGTCGTGTCACGTTCAGCCGAAGAGGGTGGCGCGGTGATGGATCAGGCCAATTCGGCGATGGAGCGGATTACCCAGTCTTCCTCGAAGATCTCCAACATCATCGGCATGATCGACGATATCGCCTTCCAGACTAACCTGCTTGCGCTCAACGCTTCTGTGGAAGCGGCACGCGCTGGCGAAGCGGGCAAGGGCTTTGCGGTGGTTGCCGTCGAAGTCCGCCGTCTGGCTCAGTCCGCCGCTCAGGCGTCGTCCGAGGTGAAGGCGCTGATCGAGCAGAGCGCGCAGGAGGTCGGCTCGGGCTCGAAGCTCGTGGCCGATGCCGCTGGCAAGCTCAATGCCATGATGGACGGGCTCCGCGCCAATACAGCGCTGCTCGACGATATCGCGCGCGCCAGCCGCGAACAGGCTTCCGCGATCGACGAGGTCAACACCGCCGTCCGCCAGATGGACGAAATGACCCAGCACAATGCGGCGCTGGTTGAAGAGGTGAACGCCGCGATCGAGCAGACTGAGAACCAGGCGAGCGAACTCGACCGGATTGTCGATGTCTTCCACATCGAAGGGGTGCAGCAACGCAGCCCCGTCAGCCGAGCCCGGCCAGCACCGGTCGCGGCGAAGGCCGCACCAAAGGTGAAGGCGGCGGCTTCTGCCTATCTCACCAGCGGCAATACCGCACTCAAGGATGATTGGTCTGAGTTCTAGACCGATTAGAGCGGGCCGGAGCGTATCCGGCCCGCATTGTTTCTGCTTTGGCGCGAATGGTTAACAAAACGTTTCTAGTTCGTTCTCCGTCAAGCGCTTCCTTAGCGCTTTGCCCGCAAAGCACAGCCATGAAGACTCTTTTTCGCGATTCATACCCTCGTTATGTTGGGGCGATTCGGTCGCGGGGGACACGTTACCGGCTCGGGGGCACCTTGGAATCCCAGTAGGGATCTTTCCGCGTTCAGGCGCCAGTTTCAGTGCACGCGTACCGGCCGCATAGGCCGGACTTGCAACAATAAAAGAAGCGAGGGCAGTCTATGGCGCCGGATCGATTCCGGAAGCATTGGGGATTCGCAAGTTTTGCGTCCGTCCCCTTAACTCTGACAATGGCAGTCCCAGCCTTCGCGCAGAGTGCTTCAGTGGCAAATATGGGCGGCATTGTACCCGTCGCCGTGGCCATTGGTGCAGGTGGCTTCGCCCTTGTCGCCGTGACCCTGTTGCGCACGCTGTTGCGCGACGGCAAGCTGGCTCAAGGCAAGGCCCGCGCCCAAATCGCCGATTTGCGCGCCTTGGTCGACGATTATGAAAATCTCATCGGTGGCAGCCGCGAGCTGACCGTCGTCTGGCCCGAGCAGGCTGGCGTCGCGCCGCGGCTTCTGGGGCAGCCTGCAGCGGTCTTGCCGCCCGGCCGCCGCGCCGAAAGCGTTCTCAATTTCGATACGTGGCTCAGTGGCAGCGAGGCAGAGCGCCTCTCCATTCTCGTCGAGCGCCTGCGCGTCGACGGCCATAGTTTTTCGGCCAGCATCAAGTCGCTCGACGGACGCATTGTCCGCGCAACCGGCTGGCTTGCTGGCGGTGGCGCCGCTCTTCGTCTGCGCCCGGCCTTTTCACAAGCGCAGAATGACGCCGAAGACCGTCTGGCCGCCGAAGGCGCCGATCGCGGCAGTGTGCTTGCAGTCCTCAAACTGCTTTCGACGCCGGCATTCTTGCGCGATGTGTCCGGCCGCCTGGTCTTTGCCAACCCTGCTTATCTCGAACTGTGCGCGGGTTTGGGCAAAACAGGCTCGGCCGAGGCTCCTGCCGAAATCTTGGATGGTCGCGATCTCGACGCGCATCTGGCGGCCTGCCGCACCAATAGCGAACCGCAGCGCCAGCGCATCTCGCTTGGCAAGGCGGGAAATTTCGAGCTGATCGATATTCCGGTCGCCGATGGCCGCGCGGGTTACCTGCGCCGTTTGTCGGGCACCGAACCAGTCCCGGCGGAAAAGGCCGGCGAGCCAAGCCTTGCTCATATCGCCGGCATCATCGATGCCCTCGCGACGCCCATCGCCATTTTCAACGCGCGGCGCGAACTGGTGCAGTTTAATCCTGCTTATGCGGCGATCTGGAATCTCGATCGCAAATTTTTGGCTCTTGGTCTTGATGAGCGGGCCATTCTCGACAAGCTCCGCACCGAGGGCATGCTGCCCAATCAGGTCGATTATCACACCTGGCGGACCAAGCACCTCGACTCCTACAACCGCAAGGAGCCCTTCGAGGCTGAGCCCTGGCATCTGCCCGACGGCCGGACGATCAAGGTGATTTCCGCGCCAGCCGGCGCCCAGGGCGGCGTGATCTATGTCTTTGAAGACATTACCGAGCGCCTCAAACTTGAATCGGCCAATAAGGCCATGACCAATGTGCAGCGCGAAACCATCAACGCGCTCTCCGAGGCTGTGGCGGTGTTCGGCACCAACGGTCGCCTCGCCCTGTCCAATCCACGGCTGTCGGCGCTCTTCAAGCTGCCGATGAACATCCTCGACGCCAATCCCCATATCGATCAATTGGCCGATGCGTCGGGCAAGGTGCTGCAGGATGGCGCCAAGATCTGGCACGATCTCAAACGCAATATCATCGACCTCAATCCGACCAGAACCGATAAGGCCGGGCGCATCGAGCGCGCCGATGGGCGTTTGCTCGACTATGCCATCACGCGCCTGCCCGATGGCCAGACGATGATGACCTTTCTCGATGTCACCGAAAGCGCGAGCTATTCCAAGGTGCTCAAGGAGCGCAATGATGCGCTCGTCACTGCAGATCGCCTTAAGGACGCCTTCGTCGAAAACGTGTCCTACGAGTTGCGGAGCCCGCTGACCAATATCATCGGCTTTGCCGATCTCCTCGCGGGGACCGAGGGCGACACGCTCAATGAACGCCAAAAGGCCTATATCGAATATATCAGGGCCTCGTCGGTTACGCTGGGCGTGCTTATCGACAATATTCTCGATCTAGCTTCGGTCGATGCCGGGATTGCCGAGCTTAATCCCGAAACGCTCAGCGTTCCGCAACTGATCGATAAGGCCAAGGCCGGACTCTCCGCGACTTTTCCGGAAATTACCGGCAATGGCACCAACCTCGTCGTCTATGTCGAACCGGACCTGCCCGAATTTATCGCCGATGGGACGCGCATCGTGCAGGTGCTGTATAATCTCCTCTCCAATGCTGCGCGGTTCTCGCCGCCCAATGGCGAGATCCGGCTTTCGGTATCGCATCGCGCCGACCGCATGCTCTTTATCATCGAAGACGAGGGTCCGGGCCTGACCGACGAATTGCGATCGGCCATTCTCAGCCGTCTCGATTCTCCGGGGGCAGGCGGACGTATGCGCGGGGCCGGACTCGGTCTTTCCATCGTGCGGACATTCGTCAATCTTCATGGGGGGACGATCTCGGCCGAGCAGCGCGAACCGCGTGGTAGCCGCATCGTCGTCAACTTTCCCCGTGACAGCGCCCTTGCTGGCGTAGCCGAATAAATGCAGCGTTACCTCGCCGACGACGACGCTACCTCAGCTTTTGGTCAGGAACTCGCTGTGATGCTGCGGCCAGGAGACATCGTTAGCCTGGAAGGTGAACTGGGTGCCGGTAAATCGGCGCTAGCACGGGCGACGATCAGGGCTTTGGCAAGAGATGCCGACCTTGAAGTGCCATCGCCCACGTTTGCTCTCGTGCAGCCCTATGAAACGCCGGCCGGGCCTGTTCTGCATGCCGATCTTTACCGCCTCGGCGATGCTGCGGAAGCCGACGAGCTCGGTCTCCTCGATACCGATAATGGCGTGGTCTTTGTCGAATGGGCGGAAAAAGCGCCTCATGTCCAAGACGCGGCAACAATCATCATTACGCTTGCCATTCCTCCGGGTGGCGAAGGCCGGGCGCTGAGCTTGCGACGCCAGTAAAGCCTGATTGAATTTTCAGCGCTCACGGTAGCTTACGGCTGCCGATTTCTTTGCCAGCCGTTTACCACGCCTCGATTTGGTCACGGTTCGTAACGATCTGATCAAGAGCTGACACGCTAATCTGAGTTAAGGCCGAAATCCGGCCATAACTTTTAGGGCGTCATGGTCGGAACAGTCCTTCGGCAGAACCTGTGGAATTGGCGACGAACGGGCACTTTGCCCATGCTGATCGCCATCATCGTGGTCATCATTGCCGGGATTGTTGTCGACAAGCAGGCAACGACCATCAGCCAGGAACGCATGCGTTCAGAGGTGCTGAGCCAGATTTCAGTGATCCGGGCCAAGCTTGAAGGCCAGGTCTCGAGCAATATCCAGTTGATGCGCGGACTTGTGTCCGTGATTGCCACCGAGCCGGATATGGATCAGGCGCGGTTTGATGAACTGGTCAAGAACCTGTTCGTCGGCACGGGCCAGTTGCGTTCGGTCGCGGCCGCGCCTGATCTCGTCATTCGCATGACCTATCCCCGCATTGCCAACCAAAAGGCGATCGGGCTCGATTATCGCCAAGTTCCCGACCAATGGGCGGCTATCGAGCGCGTGCTTGAAACTGGCGAACTGGTGCTGGCCGGGCCGGTCAATCTTGTTCAGGGCGGACGCGGCTTTGTCGGACGGTTTCCGGTCTTTGTGGGGGAAGGCGAGGGGCGCCGATTCTGGGGCGTCGTTTCAGCCGTGGTCGATGTCGATCGCCTCTATGGCGATAGCGGCGTCTATTCGGCCGCCAAGGACCTCGAAATCTCGATCATTGGACAAGACGGGCAAGGCAAGGCGGGCCTGCCGTTCTTTGGGACGAATGTGTCGGCACTCAATCCGGTGGTTGCCGATGTCACCCTGCCGTCCGGTAGCTGGCAGATTCAGGCGGTGCCGCGCGGCGGATGGCAACAGTCGACGCCGATGCAGCTTTTTATGCGCGGCGGTATCATTCTCGCCGGTATTCTCATCCTCTTTCCGTTCTGGATTACCGGCAGGCTGATGGCCCAGCGCCAGGAGCATATCGGCCAGCTCAAGGATCGCCAACTGGCGCTGACCCAATTGACCCAGCGGCTCAACCTGGCGCTCGAAACCTCCAAGGTTGGGCTTTGGGAGCTCGACATGGCCACGGGAGACGAAGTCTGGGATGCGCGAACCAACGAAATCTACGGCATGCCGCCGGATAGTACCGGCCGCACCCACGACCATTGGCAAAAGGTCGTCCATCCCGAGGACCAAGCGCGAGCCGAGCGGGAATTCCAGGATTCGATCGCCAATGGCCGTTATGAATCGGTCTATCGCGTACTCTTGCCCGATGGCACGCTTCGCCACATCCGCTCCATCGCTATCACGCTCAAGGAAGGGGACGGCGAAAAGGTCATGGGCGTCAATTGGGACGTCACGGCCGAGGTCCTGCGCAATGAAGACCTGCGGAGCGCCAATGCGCTGACCGAAGCGCGCAATGCCGAGCTCGAAGCGGTACGCGTGCGGATCGAATATAATGCGCTGCACGATAGCCTGACGGGCCTGCCCAATCGGCGCTTTCTCGACGAAACGCTGCGCCGTCATGCTGAGCTTGGCTACCGTGACAGCGGCACGATCGCGCTGCTGCACATCGACCTCGATCGGTTCAAGCAGATCAACGATACACTTGGCCATGCGGCTGGCGACGCTATGCTTGTGCATGCGAGCGCGGTCTTGCGCGACTCCTGCCGCGAGGACGATTTTGTGGCGCGCATCGGTGGCGACGAGTTCGTGGTGCTTTCGAGCAACCGGCATGGCGAGGAGAGCCTGGCCCGTCTTGCGGCGCGCATCGTTGAAGCCATGCGCAAGCCGCTCTACCACGAGGGCCACGAATGCCGCTGTGGTGTCAGCGTCGGTATTGCCACGGCCATGGTGCCCGACATCGATATCGAGCAACTGCTGATCAATGCCGATATCGCGCTCTATCGGGCGAAAGGCCGGGGCCGTAACCGCTTCGAATTCTTCTCCGCCGAACTGCAGGCCGAGGTCGTCAAGACCAAGCGCGTGGCCGACGAAATCCTGACTAGTCTCGAAAGGCAAGATTTCATTCCCTATTACCAGCCGCAATTCTGCGCCAAGACGCTCGATGTGGTTGGCGTGGAGGCCCTCGCGCGCTGGCAGCACCCGACCAAGGGTCTACGTGCGCCGGACAGTTTTATGGCTGTTGCGGAGGAATTGAGCGTGGTCGCCGCGATCGACCACGCCATTCTGCGCCAATCGCTGGACGATCTCGCCCGGTGGGACAAGCTCGGATTGGGTGTGCCACGCGTGTCTGTCAACGTCTCGCAGAGGCGGCTCCATGATGAGGGGTTGGTGTCGACCTTAAGGGATATGGACATTCCGCCCGACCGCGTTGCGTTCGAGCTGGTGGAATCGATCTATCTCGACGAGAGCGACGGCATCGTCGCGTGGAATATCGACCAGATCAAAGCGCTTGGGATCGATGTGGAGATCGACGATTTCGGCACCGGATATGCATCCATCGTTTCGCTGCAAAAGCTGCGGCCGCGCCGGTTGAAGATCGATCGGCTTCTGGTCGATCCAATCACCACGGAAGCCAGTCAGCGGCGGCTTGTTGCCTCCATCGTCGATATCGGCAAGTCCATGGATATCGAAATTGTTGCCGAGGGCGTCGAAAGCATGGAGCATGCACGCATCCTCCGCGATCTCGGTTGCGACATCTTGCAGGGCTATGCCTTCGCCAAGCCCATGTCCCGCGAAGCCTTCGAGGAATTCCTCGGCCGGAACGCCTGGCGGCACGCCGGGTAATCCGGCGGTATAGCTGCGTCACAAGAGGGCGCGACAACGGCAGCGAAATTGGCTATTGCGATTTCCACGATCTTGTATGGAACGCAAAGGGGCCGGCCATGGCGCAATCGAAAAAGTTTGGACTGGGCGTGGTGGGCGCCGGCATGGCTGCGAAACCGCATGCGCAGGCGCTCGATGCGCTCCGTGACAGCATCGAGGTGCGGGGCGTTTGGCGGCGCGATGCGGCAGCATTGCAGCAGTTTTGCGAGGCCTATGATTTTCCCACCGCCGAGAGCTACGAGGCCATGCTGGCCGATCCCGAAATCGACGCCATCCTGATCCTGACCCCGCCCAATGCGCGCGAGGAACTGGTAGAAGCGGCGGCGAAGGCTGGCAAGCATATCCTCATGGAAAAGCCGGTTGAACGGACGACGGATGCTGCCGCGCGGATTGTCGCGATCTGCGAAAAGGCCAGCGTGACGCTTGGGATCATCTTCCAGCATCGTTTTCGCGCGGCATCGAAAGCTTTGGCGGCCAAGGTTGCGAGCGGTGAGCTTGGCGCGCTGTTTTCGGCCCATCTCGTCGTGCCGTGGTGGCGCCCGCAGGTTGGGTATTATGACAAGCCCGGCCGGGGGACCTTTGCTCAGGATGGCGGTGGGGTGCTGATCACCCAGGCCATTCACTCGCTCGACTTGATGCTGAGCCTGACGGGGCCGGCAAAAGCTGTCACGGCCCTCGCCGCGACCACTGGCTTCCACCAGATGGAAACCGAAGATTTCGTCGCTGGCGGCATCGAATTTGCCAATGGTGCGGTGGGCGCGCTGATGGCGACGACGGCAAATTTCCCGGGCGGGGCAGAGAGCCTGGTGCTCAACTTCGAGAAAGCCAGCGCGACGCTGACCGGCGGCAATCTCACCCTGCGCTGGTTCGATGGTCGGGAAGAGGTCGTCGGCGAAGCGAGCAGCAGTGGCGGTGGAGCAGACCCCATGGCCTTCCCCTTCGATTGGCACATGGATCAGATCGCCGATTTTGCCGACGCGGTACAATCGGGCCGCCAGCCGGTCTCGACCGGAGCGACGGCGCTGCGGGTCCATCGGCTCATCGACGCTTTGATCGCGTCTTCGCGCGAGGGCAAGCGCGTCACCCTCTGAGGCGTTTCAGGCGGGGGACGGGCTACCGCCTTTGCCCTCGCTCTCCGGCCATGTCTCGCCAAGGGTATCGGCGACATAGGCGCCGCGCGCACCGAGGGGCGCCGGCTCGCCGGTCGTCGAGTCGATCGCAGTTTGATGTTCGAGCTCGGAATTGAGGGCCCCGCCCAGAATGGCGATCGTCACCGAGAACCAGATCCAGGTGAGCAGACCGATCAGTGCGCCAAGCGAACCATAGGTCGCATTGTAGTTTGAAAAATTGGCCGCATACCATGAAAAGCCGGCCGACATCACCATGATGCCAAAGGTCGCAAAGAGGCTCCCCGGCGTGACCCAACGCCACTGCGCCTCCTGCCGGCTCGGCCCCCAGCGATAGATGGCTGAGAGGGCAATGACGAGCGTTGTGAGCATGATGGCATAGGAGCCGGCGCGCACCAGCCATTCGAACCGGCCAAGCGCGAGATAATGCAGCAGCACCGGCATGACGAGCACGGCGCCAAGGACGACCACCAGCAACAGCAGGGCACCGAGAACAAAGCAGAGCGCCAGCAGGTTGATGCGAATGAAACTGCGCTTTTCGCGCTCGCCATAGACGATGTTCATCGCCTCGAAAAACGCCTTGATACCGGCGCTGGCGCCCCAAAGGGCAAGACCGAGGGAGATCAGCAGCGCAAAGCCAAGCGAGGCATTGGTTTCGGTCGTCAGCCGGACCAATTGCTCGCGGATGATTTCGAGGCCATCGCCGGGGACCAAACCCTCGAGCAAATTAAGCTGTTCGATCACGCCCGCTGGATCGTTGAGAAGCCCATAGCTCGAGACGAAAAGACTGAGCGAGGGTACGAGCGCAAAGAGCAGAAAGAAGGTGACGCCCGCGGCCGTAAGCAGAATCCGGTTGTCGTTGAAGCCGACGAAAAGCCGATAAACTATATCGCGCCAGCCGCGCCACGGAATGGCGATCGGCGTTCTGGCGCGGCGACCGCGATCACGGCGTTTGGGGCGAGATTTTTTCGACGCAATAGACATGTTCGCACAACGCGGCGCGAAGCGCTTGGCTCCGCGCCGTATCGGCAATCATGCATTATGCGGTCAATGCTTTCTTACGGGCGATGCGGGCGCGGATGTGCTCGACATCGGCCTTGGGCGTCGCGGCAAAAAGCGTCTTGGTATATTCGTGCTGTGGCGCCGCAAAAACCGCCTCGCGGGTGCCGTGTTCGACGACGTCGCCAAAGTACATGACCATGACTTCATCAGCGATGTAGCGCACGACCGAAAGGTCGTGACTGATGAAGACATAGGTGAGGCCAAACTCGTCCTGCAGATCCTTCAAAAGATTGAGAATCTGGGCCTGCACAGAGAGATCGAGCGCGGAAACCGGCTCGTCGAGCACGAGGAAACTCGGGTTGAGCATCAGCGCGCGCGCGATGGCGATGCGCTGGCGTTGGCCGCCCGAGAACATGTGCGGATAGCGGTTGTAGTGCTCTGGTTGCAGGCCGACCTTGATCAGCATGGCCATGGCTTTTTCGCGCCGTTCGGCGGCCGACATGTCGGTGTTCAGCAAGAGCGGTTCGGCCAGCACGTCGCCGATCTTCTGGCGCGGATTGAGTGAGCCATAAGGATTTTGAAAGACGATCTGGACCTTTTGGCGCAGTTCCTTGGTGACATGCGCAGCGCTTGCCGGAATGCCGTCGATGAGGATTTCGCCAGAGGTCTGTGGATCGATCAGTGTGATCATGCGGGCAAGGGTCGACTTGCCACAGCCGCTTTCGCCCACAACGGCAAGGGTTTTGCCCTTTTCGAGCGTGAAGCTGACGCCCTTGACGGCGTGGAGCACCTTAGCCGGACGAAGAAAGCCCTGGGAGGTGATGTAGTCGCGCTTGAGGTCGCGGACTTCGAGAACCGGTGTCGTCATCAGCGTGCTCCGGGCGCGGCTTGGAACAGCATGTCGGAGACGGTCGGCAGGCGATCGCCGACAGCGTTTTCCGGCAGCGCCGAAAGCAGCGCCTGCGTGTAGTTCGATTGCGGATTTTCAAAGAGGGAGAGCACGTCGGCTTCTTCCATCTTGCGACCCTTATATTGGACGATCACGCGGTCGGCCGTTTCTGCCACGACGCCCATGTCATGGGTGATCATGATCAGCGCCATGCCGGTCTGTTCCTGGAGGCGGACCAGGAGATCGAGGATCTGCTTCTGGATGGTCACGTCGAGCGCTGTGGTCGGCTCGTCAGCGATCAGCAGCGTCGGATTGCAGGCGATGGCCATGGCAATCATGATGCGCTGGCATTGCCCGCCCGACATTTGATGCGGGAAGGCCTTGAGCTTATCGGCAGCATCGCGAATGCCGACCTGGCGCAGCAGTTCGAGCGCGCGGTCATGCGCCGCGCGGCCACGGAGGCCCAAGTGCTTTTCGAGCACTTCGCCGATCTGGAAGCCGACGGTGAAGCAGGGATTGAGGCTTGCAATGGGCTCCTGGAAGATCATGGCAATGTCCTTGCCGATGATCTTGCGCCGTTCCGCTTCCGGCATCTTGAGAAGGTCGCGGCCATTAAAGGTCATGACATCGGCCGTCACGGTCGCGGTCGAGGGCAGGAGGCCCATGGTCGCGAGCATGGCCACAGATTTGCCCGAGCCGCTTTCGCCGACGATGGCGAGAACTTCGCGGGCATCGACGGAGATATCAATGCCATCGACGGCCTTGAAGAGGCCGGCAGAGGTATCGAAGGCGACGGTGAGATTTTTGATTTCGAGAAGGGACATGGTCTCAGCTCCTCTTCAGCTTTGGATCGAGCGCGTCGCGCAGGCCGTCGCCGATGAGATTGATGGCGAGAACGGTGATGAGGATGGCAAGGCCAGGAAAGGTAACGACCCATGGCGCCTTGAGGATGAACTCGCGCGCAGATGCCAGCATCGTGCCCCATTCCGGCGTTGGCGGCTGTGCGCCCATGCCGAGGAAGCCGAGGGCGGCAGCCTCGAGGATGGCGTTGGAGAAGCTCAGCGTGGCCTGGACGATCAAGGGGCCGAGACAATTGGGGAGGATGGTGATCAGCATCAGGCGGAAGTGACCAGCACCGGACAGCTTGGCGGCGGTGACATATTCCCGGTTCTTCTCGGCCATGACCGCGGCGCGCACGAGGCGGGCAAAGTGCGGCTGCAGGACGAGCGCAATGGCGATCATCGCGTTGAAGAGGCCGGGGCCGAGGATGGCCACGAGAACAAGCGCCAGCAGCAAGGGCGGGAAGGCGAGGATGATATCCATGATGCGCATGATCAGCGCGTCGACCCAGCCGCGGAAGTAGCCTGCGAGCACGCCGAGGAGGACGCCGACGACCAGCGCGCCGATGACGACGAAAAAGCCGATGAAGAGCGAATAGCGCGCGCCGTGAATGAGGCGCGAGAGAATGTCACGGCCGACGGGATCGGTGCCGAGGATGAAGCGCGGATCCGAATTTGCGTCCCAGATCGGTGGCTTCAGGAGCGCATCGCGATACTGCGCGTCCGGCAGATGGGGGGCGATCAGCGGCGCGAAGATCGCGACAAAGAGCAGGATCGTGAAAACAGTTAGGCCGATGACGGCGCCGCGATTGACTGAGAAATAGAACCAGAATTCGCGGAGACCGGAGACCGGCTTGGTGGTGCCAACGGTAGGAGTGGTGGTTGCCATGTTACTGCACCCGGATGCGCGGATTGATCAGCGCGTAGAGAAGGTCGACGATCAGGTTCACCGCCATGACGATGAGCGCGATGATCAGGAGGCCGGACTGCACGACGACATAGTCGCGCTTGGAAATGGAATCGATCATCCACTTGCCGATACCGGGCCAGGTGAAAATGGTTTCGGTCAGGATCGCGCCGCCGAGGAGCAGGCCGACCTGAAGGCCGATCGTCGTGACGACGGGGATCAACGCATTCCTGAGGGCATGTACGTTGACGACGCGATTGGGCGACATGCCCTTGGCCTTAGCCGTGCGGACATAATCTTCGCCGAGCACTTCGAGCATGGCCGAACGGGTCTGGCGCGCGATGACGGCGAGCGGAATGGTGCCGAGGACGATGGCGGGCAGGATCAGGTGCCGGAGGGCCGACACGAAGGCGGGCCAATTGCCGTAGAGCAGCGTGTCGATCAGCATGAAGCCAGTGATCGGCCGCAGGAAGAAGGTTAGGGCGATACGGCCCGAAACCGGGGTCCAGCCGAGATAGCCGGAAAAGAAGATGATGAGGAGAAGGCCCCACCAGAAGATCGGCATGGAGTAGCCGGTCAACGCCACGCCCATGGTGAACTGATCGAACCACGAGCCGCGCTTGACCGCTGCAAAGATGCCGGCGGGAATGCCGATGATGACGGCAAGGAACATGGCGGAAAGCGCCAGCTCGATCGTTGCCGGGAAGAGCGTCATGAATTCGGTCAGGACTGGGCGCTTGGTCGCGAGCGAAATCCCGAAATCGCCCTGCATCACGCTCCAGAGATAATTGAAATATTGCTGCCAGATCGGCAGGTTGTAGCCGAACTGCTCGCGCAGGATTTCGTAGCGCTCGGGCGTCACGCCATGTTGCCCCGCCATGGCGAGGATCGGATCGCCGGGAAGCACGCGGACAAAGGCGAAGGCGCAGATGGAAATGCCGATAATGGTCGGCACCAGGAGCGCAACGCGGCGCAGGATGTAGTTCAGCATGTTGGGCCTTGCCCTTGGGGTGCCAGCCCACCGCTTCGCGGCGAGCTGGCTTAGTCCCGTTTCCTGTTTCGGCTGATCCTTGAGGCGGCCGTTATCGGCCTGCCTGGCTCAGCTCTTGCTCTTAAAAGCGGAGCCCCGCTCCGGTTTTTAGCCGGATCGAGGCTCCTGTTTGCTTGCGGCGTTAAGCCTTACTCAGCGACGTCCACATACTTGAAGCTGTGGGTGCCGAGAGGGCTCAGCGTGTAGTTGAGAACGCGCTTGTTCATCGGCATGAAGACCTTGGAGTGCGCGATGGTCAGTGCGGGTTCTTCAGCTTTGAAGACTTCCTGAGCGGTGGTGTAGAGCTTGATGCGCTCTTCCTGGTCGCTGGTGGTCTTGGCAGCCTGGATCGCAGCCTCGAAGTCGTCATTGCACCAGCTCGAATAGTTCGAGACGCCGATGGCCGAGCACGAGAAGAGGGTTGCGAAGAAGTTGTCCGGATCACCATTGTCGCCGGTCCAACCGATCATGAACGGACCCTTGCGGTCGGCCTGCTTGCCGCGCTCACGATATTCGGTCCATTCATAGGTCACGATATTGGCGGTGACGCCAACCTTGGCCCAGTCGGACTGGATCAGTTCAGCCATACGCTGGCCGTTCGGGTTGTAGGGACGCGAAACCGGGATGGCCCAGAGATCGGTGGTCAGGTTGGTGACGCCGGCAGCTTCCAGCATCTCCTTGGCCTTTTCCGGATCATAGACGTCGGCAGCGGTTGCCTCGTCATAGGACCACATGGTGGGCGGGATCAGGTTCTTGGCGTCCTGGCCGGCACCCTGGTAGACCGCGTCGATGATGGCCTGCTTGTCGATGGCCATGGTCAGTGCCTTGCGGACGTCCGGATTGTCGAACGGCGCTTCAGTCGTGTTGTAGGCGAGGTAGCCGATATTGAGGCCTTCGCCTTCCTGAACCGTCAATTTCTCGTCGGCCTGGAGCGTTTCGAGATCGGCGGGAGCCGGGTAGGGCATGATATCGCATTCACCGGCGAGGAGGCGCTGGGCACGCACCGAAGCGTCGGTCGTGATGGCGAAGATCAGGTCGTCGATCGGCTGCTTGCCTTCCCAATAGTCGGGGAATGCGGCGTAGCGGATGACGGTGTCGAGCTGGTAGTCGACGAACTGGAAGGGACCGGTGCCGACAGGCTGGGTCGAGAAGGCAGCCAGATCACCCGAAGCTTCGAGCTGATCGGCATATTCCTTCGAGACGATGGCAGCGAAGTCCATCGCAAGGTTTGCCAGCATCGGTGCGTTCGGTTCGGTCAGCGTCAGCTTGACGGTGAGGTCATCGACCGCTTCGATGGATTCGATGTACTTGGGCATATCCATGCCCTGGAAATAGTCCCAGGTCATGCCTTCGAGATAGTTGAACCAGGGGCTCTCTTCATCCATCTGGCGCATGAACGAGAAGACGACGTCGTCAGCGGTCAGGTCGCGGGTCGGGGTGAAGTAGGGCTGGGTGTGGAATTTCACGCCCGGACGGAGCTTGAAGGTGTAGACCTTGCCGTCTTCGGAGATTTCCCAGCTCTCGGCGAGGGCCGGAACGACTTCGGTCGTGCCTGGCTTGAAATCGACGAGGCGGTTATAGATCGTGTGCGAGGAAGCGTCGAAGTCGTTACCACCGGTCAGCGGTCCGGGGTCGAAGTGGGCCGGAGAGGCTTCCGAGCAATAAACCAGCTGCTTGGCCTGTGCGGCGCCGGCGGCAAGAGCCACCATTGCAGTCGCGGCCAGAAGGGTTTTCATCAATTTCATTATTGGTGTCTCCCGAAGATTTTGCGCGCTCCGGCGTTCCCGTCCAGAGGCTTGGCGACACAAAAGCCTAGTTTTTTCGGATGCGCAATGGGGGAAGTTGACCATTTGGTCAATCCTGTGGCGGTCAAAAGCCTTTCCACAGGATTGGACGGAAGATTCGAAATCCGTTCGGCGCATGATGGCGCTTGACCGCGCCCTTGCCAAGATGATCGATTGTCTTATGACCCAGAAAATCGCGACCCTGTCTCTGCTTGTGGCCGACTATGACGAAGCCATCGCCTTTTATTGCGAGAAGCTCGGCTTCACGCTTGTAGCCGATCAGGCTCTGGGGCCTGACAAGCGCTGGGTGCTCGTGGCGCCGGCTGGCGGAAGTGGTGCTCAGCTTCTGCTCGCCAAGGCGGATGGAGCTGAACAAAGCGCAGCCATCGGCAATCAGGCGGGCGGCCGCGTCGCGCTCTTTCTTGAAACCGACCATTTTGCGCGCGACTTTGCGGCCATGAGCGAGAAGGGCGTCACCTTTCTCGAAGCGCCCCGCCACGAAGCCTATGGCTCGGTCGCCGTCTTTGAGGATCTTTACGGAAACAAATGGGATCTCATCGAGCCGCGGCGCTGATCGCTCTTTTTGCCCTTTCGGCGCCTGCCTTGGGCGAAACGCCGGGCTGGGGCTTTTCGCCACTGCCGGGCGAGGGTGATCGCGCGGCCATGGGCTGCGATCGCGATGCGACGGCCGCGCAACATACTTGCCTCGTCGTGCGCTGCGAGGATGACTTTTCGACCGGGCTTTATATCCACACCAACCGCTTTGGTGGTGGGCCGGGCATGTGGACCATGACGCTCGATCGTGAAGACATGCGCTTTATGGCCGAAGCCTCCACGGGGCCCTATGGCGGCAAGATCACGGAAAACGCCGAAACCCTGCTCGATCGCCTGCGGAACGGCACCTTCGTTTATCTCCGGCATGGCGAGGATGAATACGCCCCTTTTGCCTTCATCAGCCTTGCCGGTTCGATGACCGCAATCAACGAAGCGCTCTATTGGTGCGCGCCGCGCGTGCCGCCCGTCGAACAAAATCCGGCCGCGAGCGTTGATTTCGACTTACCCGAAAAGGAGAAGCCCAATGAATCGTCGCCCACTCGGCCGCAGTGAACTTGTCATCGAACCGCTCGTCCTGGGCGGCAATGTCTTCGGCTGGACCGTCGACGAAACGCTCGGCTTTTCCATTCTCGATGCCTATGTCGATGAAGGCTTTACCGCCATCGATACCGCCGAAGGCTATCCCAACTGGGTTCCCGGCAATCCGCCCGGCATGAGCGAAACCATTATCGGCAAGTGGCTCAAGGCGCGCGGCAACCGCGAAAGCGTGCATATTTTCACCAAGGTCAATTCCGGTCGCGACCCCAAGGGGCTTTCGGCTGACGCGATCAAGACCGCTGTCGAAGCCTCGCTCAAGCGCCTTCAGACAGACTATATCGATCTCTATTTCAGTCATTGGCCCGCGGATCAGAATACCCACGAAGAAACGCTCGCTGCCTATGATGTGCTGGTTCGTTCCGGCAAGGTGCGGGTCATCGGCGCCTCCAATTTTTCGCCCGAGGCGATGAAGGAAGCGCAGGACACATCCATCGTGAAATCCCTGCCACGCTATGAGGTGACCCAGCCTCTCTATAATCTCTATGACCGGTCCGAGTTCGACGCCTTGCGTCCGTTCCTTCTTGAGAACGAGGTCGGGGCCATTACCTATTTCAGCCTCGCCGCAGGATTCTTGACCGGCAAATATCGCTCGAAGGCCGATTTCAGCAAAAGCCCGCGCGGTGGTGGCGCCGAAAAGTATCTCAACGAAAAGGGCTTCAAGATCCTTGAGGCGCTCGATGCCGTCAGCAAGGAACTTGATGCCGCGCCATCCGAAGTGGCACTCGCTTGGCTTATCGCGCAACCCGGCGTCAGCGCGCCGATCGCTTCGGCCACTTCGGTCGAGCAGGTCAAGAGCCTGTCGCGCGGTGTGCGCATTGAACTGAGCGAAGACGCCAACAAGCGCCTGACCGAGGCCGGCGCATAAATTTAGATAACAATCGATATAATACGAACGGCGATTGCCGCTTGGCGTCGCCTTTCGGCTTTGACATTATGGATTTAAGCAAGGTCGGGGAATCGCCGGCCAGTATCTGCCCAGCCTGAAATCGGGGCGGATACCGCAATTTTCCTATGTCAAAAACGGATAGACCAGGGTGAATGACTCCGCGGCCCCCACGATCGATCTCTTTAATCTGGGATCGAGGGGCCTCCAACACCACGGCTTGAGACGCGCCAACGAGCGCGCCGTGCTCACTGTTGTTGGTTTTAATCCTGGTCTCTCCAATGCCGAAATTGCGCGGATGTCGGGCCTTGCGCCGCAGACCGTGTCCGCCATTCTCAACGATATCGAGGCGGTGGGCCTCATCGTGCGCGGCGAAGTGCTGCGCGGCCGGAGGGGCCAGCCGGCGACGCCCATTTTTCTACGCGCCGAAGGATCGTTCGGCATCGGTGTCGAACTAAGCTGGCGTCACGCCGATATCGTTGCGATCAATCTCCACGCCAAAGCCCTCGCACATCGACATCTTTGTTACGAAGAACCAGACTTCGCCGCTCTACCGCGCAAAATCGCTGATGCGATCGCGGAGATGGTGCGCGATTGGCCCGCGGCACAGCGCGAACGCTTGACCGATATCGGCATTGGCCTGCCTTCTACCATCGACGAGAATCGCGTTCCGGAAGACGATAATGTTCCTTCCGCCTTGCGCGTCGCCTTTGCGGCGGAACTCGAACAACTGACGGGTCTTCCAGTCATGCTGTTCAATGACGGCAATGCCGCCTGCTGGGCTGAACTCGTGGCGCGCCCGGCGCCGCGTCCAGAAACCTTCATCTACCTCCTCGTCTCGACCTTTCTCGGTGCCGGGTTGATCGGCGAGGGGCGTCTTTGGCAGGGTCCTTCGGGGTATTCGGCCGATCTCGGCGCCATGCTGGTGGCGCAACCAGATGGCATTCCCATGCCCGCCAATGCCTTCGCCTCGGTCACGTCGCTGGTGAAGCGCGCGCAAGAGGCTGGTATTACCCTCAAGGCTGGCGACAATGCCGATTGGGATTGGGATGCGCTTGAGCCGGTGCTTAAAGCCTGGATGCGCCAAAGCGCCAAGGTGCTGGCCCTTGTGATCTACAATGCCAATGCGGTGGTCGAAGGGCGTTTGGCCGTGATCGATACGATCTTGCCGCCTCAAATCACTGAGCGACTGTCGCGGATGGTGCTTGAAGAATTCGCACTGCTGCCGCAGCGGCGCAGCGTCGAAATCGTTCCTGGAACGATTGGCCGGCTGGCGCCCGCTCTCGGAGCAGCAGAGCTGCCGCTCTATCACCGCTACTTCTCGCGCAATCTCTTTGAGAAAAACCAGATTCGTAGCGATATGCCGCAGAAGAAAAGCAAGAAGCCCTATACCGGTGAAGAGCGTCGAAAAACCAAGCGCTGACGCTGTTTGGTTATTCAGCAGCCTTCAGCTTGGTCTTGCTCAATGTGTCGAGCCCGGTCCGCAGCTTGGCGCTTGGGGTAAAGATCACCGTGTGACGGGATGTGATCTTGTGCTCGGTGCCTGTGCGTGGATTGCGACCGACGCGCTCGGCGCGCGAACGGACTTCAAGCGTACCGAAGCCTGTGAGCTTGACCGTTTCGCCTGCTTTGAGCGCGTCCCCGATCAATTCGAACATCCGCTGCCCAATGGCAGTCACATCGGCTTTGGCTAGACCGGTCGTCTCGCACGCTGCGGTCGTAACAATGGCTCTGGTCACAGTGGCGGGCACGTCGAGGTCTCCTTAATTAACTTCATATTGCGAAGTTAAGATTCTGTCCAGACGCCTTTTAGGGCCTTTAAACCTGACGTGATCGTTCAGGATATGGTTGACTTATTTTAGAATGGTTTTAAATTGCGACTCCATGCCATGACGCTTCGAGGTCCTGGCCGGACCGCTGAAACGCGAAGGATCGACCACTCGTGAGACTGACCCGCCAATCCAACTATGCTATCCGCACTCTGGTCTATTGCGCGGTCAACGATCCTGATCTCAGCCGCGTTGCCGAGGTGGCGCGGGCCTATGGCATTTCCGAGTTGTTCCTGTTCAAGCTGATCAAGCCACTGGTCGAAAATGGTCTCTTGCAGACCGTGCGCGGCCGGCATGGTGGTATCAAGCTGGGCAAGCCTGCCGACCAGATCACGCTGCTCGAAACCATTCGCCTCACCGAAGAGAACTTCGCTCTTGCCGAATGTTTCGAGGAAGGGGCCGATTGCCCGCTGATTGGCGAATGCGATCTCAATGGCGCGCTGCGTGAAGCGCTTGGCGCATTCTTTGAGGTTCTGGCCGGCTATACGATCGCTGATCTCGCGGCCAAGAAGCGCTCGATCCGTGAACGCCTGGGCCTCTCGACCACCGAAGCCGTCAATGCCAATGCGCAGGGCGACATCGTCAACGAAATTGCAGCGGCGTAAAATCTGACTGCCAAACTCAAATATGAGTTTGACAATCAAGTTTAACCATGGTTGATAGAGGCCATGGTGCAGCGGCCCCGTGGGGCCTGTGGGCTGCAGCGCCTAAATGACGACGGGGCTTGCTGCTGCCGTCTTCCCCGGGCCGATCAGGATCCTCAACGTCCTGATCGGCCTCTTTCATTTCACTGTCGTCAAAGCGGGTCCCGGTTCGGGATAAGGACTGGCACATTGATCTGTGCCCGTGCCTATGCTCTACCCGCGGCACATTTCCGGATTATCGTATGGCTGCGCCCCCGCTTCTTTCTCTGCAGAATATCCAGCTCACCTTTGGCGGCACCCAGCTGCTCGAAGCCGCCGAACTCATCGTCTCGCCGGGCCAGCGCATTGCGCTTGTTGGCCGTAACGGGTCGGGCAAATCGACGCTCCTCAAAATCGCGGCGGGCATGGTGCAGCAGGATGGCGGCAAGCGCTTTGCCGAACCGAGCGCCACGATCCGCTATCTGCCGCAAGAACCCGACCTCTCGGAATTTGCAACGACGCTCGCCTATGTCGAAGCCGGCATGACCCCGGGCGACGATGAATATCGCGCGCAATATCTGCTTGAGGCCCTCGGGCTCAAGGGGACGGAAGATCCCAAGACGCTCTCGGGTGGCGAAGGGCGCCGCGCCGCTCTGGCGCGCGTGCTTGCGCCGCAGCCTGACGTGCTCCTCCTCGACGAGCCGACCAACCATCTTGATCTGCCCGTCATCGAATGGCTGCAGCAGGAACTCGATTCCATGCGCTCGGCCATGGTCATCATCAGCCACGATCGTCGCTTCCTCACAGATCTTTCGCGCTCGACTGTCTGGCTCGACCGGGGCCTCACCCGCCGCATCGAAAAGGGCTTTGGCGCCTTCGAAGGCTGGCGCGATGAAGTGCTGGAGCAGGAAGAAAAAGACCGGCACAAGCTCGACCGCCAGATCGTGCGCGAAGAACACTGGCTGCGCTATGGCGTGACTGCCCGCCGCAAGCGCAATGTCGGCCGCCTCGATCGCCTTGCCGGCCTCCGCCAGGATCGCCGCGACCAGCGTCGCGTTACGGGCGCCGTGAATATGCAGGTCACCGAGGGACGCACGTCTGGTGCGCTCGTTGTCGAAGCCGAGAACATCTCGAAGACCTACGGTACGCGTACCATCGTCAACGATTTTTCGACCCGCGTCCTGCGCGGTGATCGCGTCGGCCTCGTCGGCCCGAACGGCGCGGGCAAGACGACGCTGATCAAAATGCTCAACGGCCTTCTCGAGCCCGATAGCGGCACGATCAAGCTCGGCTCGGCAATCGAACTGGCCATGCTCGATCAGGGCCGCGCGCGCCTCGATCCCGAAACGCGCCTCAAGGACGCGCTGACCGGCGGGGGTAGCGATACGTTGAAAATCAACGGCGAGAACAAGCACGTCGTCGGCTATATGAAGGATTTCCTGTTCACCCCCGAACAGGCCAATACGCCCATCGGCAAACTTTCCGGCGGCGAACGCGCCCGCGTCGCCCTGGCGCGCGCTTTGGCGCTTCCCTCCAACGTGCTGGTGCTGGACGAACCGACCAATGACCTCGATCTCGAAACCCTCGATCTCCTCGAGGAAATGGTCTCGGACTATGCCGGCACCGTCATCGTTGTCAGCCACGATCGTGATTTTCTGGACCGCGTTGCCACCTCGATCATCATGGCTGAAGGGAATGGCAACTGGCTGGAATATGCCGGTGGCTACTCCGACATGGTCGCCCAGCGCGGGGCAGGGGTTTCGGCTCGCGTCGTCGAAAAGGCGGCAGCAGCCAAGAGCAAGTCCGGCAACTCCGCCGTCGCTTCATCGTCAAAGCGCAAACTGAGTTTCAAGGAAAAACACGCCCTCGAAACCCTGCCCAAGGACATCGCCAAGCTCGATGATCTGATGGTCGTCATCAACCGCAAGCTTGCCCAGCCGAACTATTACACGCGTGATCCGCAAGGCTTTGCCAAGGATTCCGCTGCGCTGAGCGAAGCGGCAACAAAGAAGGCCAAGGCCGAGGAGCAATGGCTGGAGCTGGAAATGCTAAGGGAAGAGATAGAGGGCTCCTGAGCCAACCCGCAGGGCAAATCGCTCCGGTGGAGCGATTTGAGGCGAAGGAGGCCATGAGAGCTATGCTCGAATGACGGGCCGCTTCACCCCCTCCCATCCTCCCCCATCAAGGGGAAGGTGCCTATCGAGTGTGTGGCGCGATCTGGTCTAAGTCACCTCTACACCTCCCCCTTGATGGGGGGGCTAGGAGGGGGTGTCGGCAGTGATTGAAGTTTAAGCGCGTACTGGCCCCTGACCAGCGCCCGTCGCCTCAACCGCCTTCGCGATCACCTCAAGATCCTCCGCGTCGAGCTCCAGGCTCGCCGCATCGATCCAGCCGTCGACCTGCGCAGGCGACCGCGCCCCGACGATTGTCGCTGTCAGCCCCGGCCAGGCATGGCACCAGGCCAGCGCCACGCTCGACACGCTCGTGCCGTGCTTTTCTGCGATTGTCTTCAATGCCTCGGCGAGTTTGAGGTTCGCCGTCAGCTTCTCGCCCTGAAATTCCGGGCTGTCCTTGCGCCAGTCATTGGCCGGCATGGCTGCGACGCGCTCAGCCGTCATGGCGCCGGTGAGCAGCCCCGCCTGCATCGGCGAATAGCAGATAACGCCTGTGCCATGCGCCGCGCACCACGGCAGGATTTTTGCCGCCGTATCGCGGCGGATCATCGAAAAGGGCGGCTGCAATGTTTCGACATGGCCTATCGCTTCGGCCCGTGCCAACTGCGCCTCGTCGTGATTGGAAAGCCCGACATGGCGCACCTTGCCTTCCTTCTTAAGCTCAAGCAGCGTTGCCCAATAGTCTTCGAGCGGCACGTCGTCCGATGGCCAGTGCATCTGGTAAAGGTCGATCACGTCGACCTTGAGCCGCTTGAGCGAATTTTCGAGCTCCTGGCGCAGATGATTGCGCTCGCCGATGCGGCGCGGGTTCTGCCCGTTCTCGTCGCGCACGATGCCGCCCTTGGTGAATACCAGCGGTCGCTGGTCGGCGGGAAGATCGGCCAGCGCGTCGCCGATCACAGCTTCCGAATGCCCATTGCCATAGACAGCAGCGGTGTCGATCCAGTTGATGCCGCTGTCGATAGCGTGCCTAATGGCCGCCATGGAGTCAGCATCGTCCTGCGGCCCCCACATATTGCCGCCCATGGCCCAGGCGCCGATGCCGAGTTTGGTAATCTGCATTCCAGTCTGGCCAAAGGCTCGTGTCGGCAGATGCGTTTTCATCGCGTGTCCTCTCAACTATCGGGCTTCGTGCCCTGTGTAGCCCGCGCGGGTCGCTATTGTCACCCGACATGTATGGCAGATATAAGCACTAACATGTTACGGTGATGAAAGGCCGGAAGATGCAAGCGCTGACTATCCTGCGTCCCAATGAGGCCACTCTCACCGACAAGCCAAACCCGCAGCCGGGGGAGGGAGAAGTCGCCATCGACATCGCTTTTGTCGGCTATTGCGGCTCGGACCTGACCTCCTATCGGGGACTTAATCCGCTCGTCAGCTACCCTCGCGTACCCGGCCACGAAATCTCCGGCACCATTGCCGCACTGGGCGCCGGGGTCGAGGCCATGACCATCGGCACGCCCGTAACCGTGCTCCCCTATTTCAATTGCGGCACATGCAGGGCCTGTCGTTCCGGCCGACCCAATGCTTGTCCTAACAACCAGACCATGGGCGTGCAGCGCGAAGGCGCCATGACCTCGCGCATCGTCGTCCCCGCCGAAAAGGTTATTCCTGTCGCCGGCATTTCCCAGCGCGATCTGGCGCTCGTCGAACCCTGCGCCGTCGGCTTCCACGCGGTGCGCCGGGCCGAGCTTACTTCGGGCGAAACCGTCGTCGTCCTCGGCTGCGGCATGATCGGCCTCGGCGTCATCCTTGGCGCGCTGCGCCAAGGCGCGAAGGTGATCGCTGTCGATTTGAGCGACGCGAAATTGGACGTCGCCAAAAAGCTTGGCGCCCACGAAGTCATCAATGCATCGGGTGACGTGAAAGCCCGCGTCGCGGAACTGACGGGGGAGGGGCCCGATGTCGTCGTCGAAGCCGTCGGCGCCGAAGCAACCTTCCTGCAGGCCGTCGATCTCGTCGCGACGGCCGGCCGCGTCGTCTATATCGGCTACGCCAAGGCGCCTATCGCCTATGACACGAAGTATTTCATCACCAAGGAACTCGACATCCGCGGCTCCCGCAATGCGCTGCGGTCCGATTTCGATGATGTCATCGACGAATTGCGCAAGCGGCCCGAGGCAGGGGATCTCATTGTTACGCGAACTGCCACATTGGCCGAAGCGCCGGAAGCGCTGGCGACCTGGCATGAGCGGCCGGGGGATTTTACCAAGATTTTGGTACGGTTTTAACGCTGCACTTATCATCTGCTCGAATGTCACCCGGGCTTCAGGCCGGGGCCCATCCTGAGATCTCAAGATGGATCCCGGCCTACGCCGGGATGACAGCAAGCGGGTTGGATGGCAGCCTAGGACGAATAACTCAATCCCAAGCCTTCAACATCGCCGCCGTCACGAAATCCAGATGCGCCGCCATGGCGTCCCGCGCCGCTTCCGCATTGCCTGCAACGATCGCCCCGACGATCTTGCCGTGATCGTCCATGATGTGCTCACGCACTTCCGGCATTGCCGCGAGGTGTTCGTGAAAGCGGGTATCGACTTCCTCGGAGCGCGAGCTCCATAAAATGTCGAGCACTTCGCGCAGCATCGAATTGCCCGAGGCCTCGGCGATCGTCATGTGCAGCATGCGATCGCTCTCGGAGGACCAGCCGCCCTTGGCCGCTTCGGCCTGCATGGAGCGCATGGTTTCTCCCAGACGCAACGTGCCTTCCGGCGAAATCGTCTGGCTCGCCAAGGCTGCTGCCTCCGGCTCGAGCAGCCGCCTCACCTGCATGATCTCGATGGGCGAATGCCCTTCATCGGGGAGGGGCACGCCGCCGCGTGATTGATCGCGCACGAAGGCGCCGACACCAACCCGCACCTCGACAAAGCCGGCAACCTCGAGTGCGATCAGCGCCTCGCGCACTGTCGGTCGCGACACTCCGAGGCTGAGCGCCAGATCCCGCTCCGACGGCAATTGCTGCCCGCCATCGACCGCGCCGGCCAGGATCTGCTCGCGGATCTGGTCGGCGATCTGGATATAGAGTTTCCGGTTCGAAACGGCCTGAAGTTTCATAGTCCCCCCGGCGTCCGCTTTGCGCGGCTCATCCGCGGAAACCATTACCGCTGGCGCCAACATATGTCCACTGGTCTGACCACTTGACAGCCTGATCAATTTCGCCTTGATTGTCGCCATTGCCGGGCGGTTCGGGAGGAAACGCAACTGCTCAAGGCAATGGGAGGACGTCACATGGCTGCGCCAATCGCGCCGGCATCCTTTTCGGGTGCTGCGGTGCCGCTGGTCGAAATGACCGACATCGACAAGTCGTTTCCCGGCGTCCGTGCGCTGGCCAAGGCGCGTTTCGAACTGCTGCCTGGCGAAGTTCACGCCCTGATGGGAGAAAACGGCGCTGGCAAATCGACGCTGATGAAAATCCTGTCCGGCGTCTACACCCGTGACGCCGGCATTGTGCTGCTCAACGGCCAGCCCGTCGACATTACGTCGCCGCGCCAGGCGCAGGATCTGGGCGTCGGCATCATCCATCAGGAACTGGCGCTGATGCGCGACCTGACGGCGGCGCAAAACATCTTCATCGGCCGCGAACCGCGCCGCTTCGGCATTCTGGACGAGCGCCAGCTCAATCGTGACGCGGCCGCCATCTTCGCCTCGATGAACCTCAAACTCGAGCCGACCGTGCGCGTCGAAACGCTCACCATTGCCAAGCAGCAGATGGTCGAGATTGCCAAGGCGCTGTCCTATCGTTCGCGCGTCCTCATTATGGATGAGCCCACCGCAGCGCTCAACGATGCCGAGATCGCCGAACTCTTTGCTATCATCAATCGCCTCAAGGCCGAGGGTGTGGGCATTGTTTACATCTCGCACAAGATGGACGAGATCAAACGCATCTCCGATCGCGTCACCATCATGCGCGATGGCGAATACGTCGGCACGGTCCCCGGCGCCGATACACCGATCGAAACCATCATTTCGATGATGGTGGGCCGCACGCTGAGCAGCGACACCCTCGTCATTCCCAACACGGCCGATGCGCCCATCGCGCTCGAGGTGAAAAACCTCAATCGCGGCCGCGAAATCCGCGATGTCAGCTTTTCCGTCCGCAAGGGCGAAATACTCGGCTTTGCCGGGCTCATGGGCGCCGGGCGCACCGAAGTCGCCCGCGCCATTTTCGGAGCCGATCGGCGCGAAAGCGGCGATATCTGGGTTCATGGCAAACGCGTCGGCATCTCGTCACCCAAGGACGCGGTGGAAGCCGGCATCGGGTATCTCTCGGAAGACCGCAAGCATTTCGGCCTCGCGACCGGGCTTGATGTGCGGAACAATATCGCGCTCGCCAGCCTCCAGCGCTTCACCGGCCCCGCCGGCGTGCTCGATGAAGCCGGCATGCAGAAGGAAGCGGTGGGCTATATCCGCCAGCTCGCCATCAAGACTCCGAGCGATACCCAGGAAGCCCGGCTCCTCTCTGGCGGCAACCAGCAAAAGGTCGTCATCGCCAAGTGGCTGCTGCGCGATTGCGATATCCTGATCTTCGACGAACCGACGCGCGGCATCGATGTCGGCGCCAAGTCCGAGATTTACAAACTCCTCAACGCGCTTGCAGCCGAGGGTAAGGCGATCATCGTGATCTCCTCCGAGCTGCCTGAAGTCCTGCGCCTCTCCCATCGTATCGCCGTTATGTGCGAAGGCCGCCTCACCGGCATTTTGCCGGGTGGGGCGAGCCAGGAAGAAATCATGCGACTGGCCACCTTGCGCCAAAGCAGCGTCATTGAGGGCGCACCACAAAGGAAGACGGCATGACCGACACCGCAGCTCCCGCCGTCAAGACCGGCCCGCGCATTTCCGGTGCGTTCCATCGGCTCCTGGCTTTTTCCGGTCTCATCGCGCTGGTCGTCGCCTTTTCGCTCGCATCGCCCAATTTCATGCAGACCCAGAATATCCTCGCCATCCTGCAGGCGACCTCGGTCAATGGCGTGCTGGCCATAGCGGCAACCCTGGTCATCATCACGGGCGGCATCGATCTTTCCGTTGGCACGCTGATGACCTTCTGCGCCGTCATTGCCGGCGTCATTCTCACCTATTGGGGATTTCCTCTTCCGGTCGGCATCGTCGGGGCCATCCTGGCGGGCACAGCATGCGGCCTCGTTTCCGGGACGATCATCGCCAAGATGAAAGTGCCGCCTTTCATCGCGACGCTGGGCATGATGCTGATCCTCAAGGGACTGTCGCTTGTCATTTCGGGCACAAAACCCATTTATTTCAACGACACGCCTGGCTTTAACCAGATCGCCCTGGGTTCAGCCGTTGGCAGTGTCTTCCCGGCCGTGCCGCTGCCCAATGGCGTGTTGGTGCTCTTTGCCGTCGCCCTTGTCGCTGCCTTCGTGCTCTCAAAGACCGCCCTTGGCCGCTACACGTTTGCCCTCGGTTCGAACGAAGAGGCTGTGCGTCTGTCAGGCGTCAATATCGATCGCTGGAAGATCGCGGTCTATGCCGTCACCGGCGCCATCTGCGGCGTCGCTGGCCTCCTGATCGCCAGCCGCCTCAACTCGGCGCAGCCTGCGCTCGGCCAAGGCTATGAGCTCGATGCCATTGCCGCTGTCGTCATCGGCGGCACCTCGCTCTCGGGCGGTCGCGGCACCGTGGTCGGCACGCTGATCGGGGCGCTCATCATCTCCGTGCTGGCCAATGGCCTGCGCATCCTATCCGTACCCCAGGAATGGCAGACGGTCGTCACCGGCACCATCATCATCCTGGCGGTCTACGCCGATATTCTCCGCCGCCGCGCTCTCTGAGACGGCGTCGGGAATGACATAAGCTTCAAAAGCATGTGGGAGGAAAACCATGCTCAATCGCCGCACTCTACTGGGGGCTTTCAGTGCCCTGGCCATGTTAGCCGCTGCTCACGGCCCCGCCGTGGCGCAGGAGAACTACGATATCGCGCTGATCTCGAAGGGCTTCCAGCACCAGTTCTGGCAGGCCGTGAAGGCCGGCGCCGATAAGGCCGCTGCCGAATTCGGCGTCACCGTGACCTTCGAGGGTCCGGAAACCGAAACGCAGGTCGATCGTCAGATGGACATGCTGGCAGCCGCCCTGTCGCGCAAGCCCAGCGCCATTGGCTTTGCCGCGCTCGACAGCCAGGCCGCCAGCCCGCTGCTGCAGCAGGCCAAAGATGCCGGCATTCCCGTCATCGCATTCGACTCCGGCGTCGATAGCGACATCCCGCTGACCACCGTCACCACCGACAACGTCGCCGCAGCCGCACTTGCTGCCGACAAGATGGCCGAACTCATCGGCGGCGAAGGCAAGGTTGCCGTTGTTGCTCACGACCAGACGAGCCGCACCGGCATCGACCGTGTCGATGGCTTCGTCAACCGCATCAAGGAAGCCTATCCCAAGATCGAAGTGGTCTCGGTTCAGTACGGCGGTGGCGATCAGCTGCAGTCGACCGAAATCACCAAGTCGATCCTCCTCGCCAACCCGGACCTTAAGGGCATTTTCGGTGCCAATGAAGGTTCGGCGATCGGTGTCGTCAACGGCAAGACCGAGCTCAACAGCAATATCGTCGTCATCGGCTTCGACTCCGGCGCTGCCCAGAAGGGCTTTATCGAATCTGGCGCGATGGCCGGCGCCATCACCCAGAATCCGGTCGGCATCGGCTACGAAACCGTCAAGGCCGCCATCGGCGCGCTCAAGGGCGAAACCCTGCCCAAGATCATCGACTCGGGCTTCAACTGGTACGACAAGACCAACATGGCAGACCCGGCAATCGCCGCCGTGCTCTACGACTGATCTCCCTTCCCGGGCGGTGCTTTTGCGCCGCCCGGCTTCTCTATCGGGAATAAAATATGGCCGACCTCACTGGAAAGATCGTTCTCATCACTGCCGCCGCGCAGGGCATCGGCGAAGCTTCAGCTCGCGCTTTCGCCAAGGCCGGCGCCAAGGTGATCGCGACCGATATCAATGCCGAAAAGCTGAAAAGTCTCGACAGCATCGAGAACATCACGACGCGCGTGCTTGACGTTCTTTCCACTGAGGCCGTCGCCAAGGCCGTCAGCGAAATCGGCCATATCGACGTGCTCTTCAATTGCGCCGGCGTCGTCCACTCCGGCGCGCTGCTCGAGATGAGCGACGACGATCTCGATTTCGCACTTGATCTCAATGTCCGGGCGCAGATCCGCACCATCAAGGCGATCCTGCCGCAGATGCTCGAGCGGAAAGATGGCGCCATTATCAACATGGCGACGGTCGCCTCCTCGATCAAAGGCGTGCCCAACCGCGCCGCTTATACGATTTCCAAGGCCGCCGTCGTCGGCCTCACCAAGTCCATCGGGGCCGATTACACCACCAGCAATATCCGCGTGAACGCCATCTGCCCCGGCACGGTGGATTCCCCGAGCCTTCACGAGCGCTGGACGGCGACCGGCGATTTCGAAGGCGCCAGGAAAGCCTTCATCGCCCGCCAACCCATCGGCCGCATCGCCCGCCCGGAAGAGGTGGCGGATTTAGCGGTGTATCTCGCTGGCGCGACCTATACGACAGGGCAAGTGCACATCATCGATGGTGGCTGGACCGCCTGACCCCTCATCCGGCGCTGCGCGCCACCTTCTCCCACAAGGGGAGAAGGGAGAACCGAGACCTAGATAGCCACGATGCCCCCCTCTCCCCTTGTGGAGAGGGTGCCCGAAGGGCGGGTGAGGGGTATCCCGGAGCAACAGATGAAGATCACCACCCTCACCACCCACGACCTCCGCTTCCCCACCTCGGCCTCGCTCGACGGTTCCGACGCGATGAACCCGGACCCCGATTACTCGGCCGCCTATGTCGTCCTCGGCACCGATGGCGATCTCGAAGGCCATGGGCTCACCTTCACGATTGGCCGCGGCAATGAAGTCGTCTGCGCCGCTATCGCTGCGCTCACCGATCGCGTCAGCAATCTTGATCTTGACTGGATCGAGGAAAATCCCGGCCGCTTCTGGCGCCATATGACCGGTGACAGCCAGTTGCGCTGGATCGGCCCCGACAAGGGCGCGATGCATCTGGCGACCGGCGCTGTCGTCAACGCGGTCTGGGATCTCCTCGCCAAGCGCGTCGGCAAACCTGTCTGGCTCTACGTCGCCGAAATGAGCCCCGAACAGCTCGTTTCCATCATCGATTTCCGCTACCTCACCGACGCCATCACGCCCGAAGAAGCCCTCGCCATCTTCAAAGCGGCCGAGCCCGGCAAGGCCGAACGCATCGCCACGCTGCGCGCCGAGGGCTATGCCTGCTACACGACCTCGGCCGGCTGGCTCGGCTATTCCAACGAAAAGCTGACGCGTCTCGCGACCGAAGCCGTCGCCGAAGGCTTTACCCATATCAAGATGAAGGTCGGCCGCGATCTCGCTGACGATATCCGGCGCCTCGAAATCGTCCGCTCCATCATGGGGCCCGATCGCTATCTGATGATCGACGCCAACCAGGTCTGGGAAGTCGATCAGGCCATCACCTGGGTCAACGAACTCAAGCGGTTTAATCCGTATTTCATCGAAGAGCCGACGAGCCCCGACGACATCGAAGGCCACCGAAAAATCCGCGAGGCCATCGCCCCGGTTAAAGTCGCCACCGGCGAAATGTGCCAGAACCGCATCCTCTTCAAACAGTTCATCACCCGCGATGCCATCGACGTGGTGCAGATCGATGCCTGCCGCATCGGCGGCCTCAACGAAGTTCTTTCCGTTCTGCTGATGGCCGCAAAATACAAAAAGGCCGTCTGGCCCCATGCCGGTGGTGTGGGACTCTGCGAATATGTCCAGCATCTTTCGATGATCGACTATCTGGTCGTTTCCGGCACCAAGGATGGGCGCGTGATCGAATATGTCGATCACCTCCACGAGCATTTCCTCGATCCCTGCGTGATTCAGAATGCTGCGTATATGCCGCCAGAGCGGCCCGGCTTCTCGATTGAGATGAAACCGGCTTCGATAACTGAGAACAAATTTATTGCTGCTGGAAAGTCCCAGTAAACCATGCCCCTGTTCGGTCGGTTTCTGCCGCAAATATTAAGCTCTGAATAAGGGGAGCTTCATAGGATCGGTCCGTTATTGCCGGGGGGCGTCTACCGTGCACGTGCTGATCGTTGACGATAGCCGATCGAGCCTTGCCTTATTGGGTTCGATCGTTCGGGAAGTGGCAGGGGACAATATCGACCTCTGCCTCAATCCGCTTGAGGCGCTGGATCGGTGCGACCTCTATCAATACGATATTGTTCTCGTCGATCACATCATGCCGGAAATGGACGGCATTGCCTTCACCCAGGCCCTGCGCGCCTGCACGCGGTATCGCACAGTGCCCATCATCATGGTCACCTCCGATATCGATAAGGCCATTCGCATCGAAGCAATCGGCGCTGGCGCAAATGACTTTTTGACCAAGCCTTTTGACGCGACCGAGTTGAAAGCCCGCGTCGGCAATCTCCTTGCGCTTCGCATGGCGCAGGTCGAGCTGGCCGATCAAGCAAAACACCTTGCGCGCGAAGTCGAAAAGGCGACGGCTCATCTCCTGGCTCGCGAGGAAGAAATCATCTGGCGTCTCGCCCGCGCCATCGAATATCGCGATGGCGATACCGGTGAGCACGTCTCGCGGGTTGCGACCATCTGCCAGATCATCGGCGAGGGCCTTGGCCTCAATGCCGACCAATGCCGGATGATCTATCTCGCGGCGCCTTTGCACGATGTCGGCAAGATCGCCATTGCCGATGCCATCCTCTCAAAGCCCGGCAAACTGAGCCCCGAAGAACTCGCGCGCATGCGCGAACACGTCACGATTGGCGCGAATATTCTGGGCAATGGCGACTCTGAACTGATCCAGACTGCCGAACTCATCGCGCTCCGCCATCATGAAAAGTGGGATGGCAGCGGTTATCCCGATGGGCTGGCAGGCGAAGCTATTCCGCTCGAAGCCCGCATCGTTGCCTTGGCGGACGTTTTCGACGCGCTTTGCTCCGAGCGTCCCTATAAGCGGGCCTGGTCCCTCGACGAAGCCTATGCCGAAATCGTCCGCTGCTCAGGCACGCATTTCGACCCTTGCTGCGTCGTCGCGTTTCAGAACCGTTGGTGCGAAATTCGCGAGCTCATGACGCAGCCAGAGCCAATGGCCATTAGCGCCTAGGCGACTTCCCGCACGCTTTTCACTTTGGCGCGTCCGCGCGGAATGCAGATGGGCCGCCCATGCACCGGGTCGGTCATGATTGCTGCGTCCACCTCGAAGACCTCGGCCAGAAGTTCCGGCATCATCAGCTCTTCCGGCTTGCCGAGTGCCCGCACCCGTCCTTCATGCACGAACACCAATTGGTCGGCATAGCGCGCGGCAAGGTTGAGATCATGGAGGACGAGCACGATAGTCCGGCCGTCTTCGCGATTGAGTTTGGCGACGAGGTCGAGGCAATCGAGCTGATGGGCCATGTCGAGATGGTTGACCGGCTCGTCGAGGCAGATGACGTCGGTTTCTTGTGCAAGCACCATGGCGATCCAGGTGCGCTGCAATTGCCCACCGGATAGCGACCCAATCCGACGATGCCGAAGATTGTCGACGCCCGTGCCCTCCATTGCGCGATTGACGGCAGCGCCATCTTTCTCGCTCCAGGGCTGCAACATGGCTTGGTGCGGATAGCGGCCGAGACGCACCAGTTCTTCGACGCTCATATCCGGCGGCGCCGAAGGGCTTTGCGCCAGAAGCCCGATTTGCCGGGCAAGATCCTTGGCCCCGAGCGAACCGATATCGACGCCATCGAGCAGAATTTGCCCGCGTTGGCCCAGATGCAGCCGGCGAATGGCCCGCAACAGCGTCGATTTTCCGCAGCCGTTCGGACCAGCCAAAACGGTTACCTTGCCCGCCGGAATGGGTAGGCTTAGCGCGTCGAGCACGGTGTCGTGCCCATACATCAGGGTCAGGTCGCGCACCTCGATGCGGCTTGGGGCGAGCTCAGCCATTGGTCTTGTCCTTGCGCATCAGAAGAAAGAGGAAATAGGGCGCGCCGACAATGGCGGTCACGGTTCCAGCCGGCACTTCGGTGGGCGCAAAGGCGACGCGCACCAAGAGATCGGCGCCAACCAGCATCATCGCCCCCAGCATCATCGACGTGACGATGCCCGCAAAGCGCGCCCGCCCGACCAGCAACCGCGCCAGATGCGGCGCTATCAGCCCGATAAAGCCGACCCCGCCGACAAAGGCGACGGCAATCGCGGTGAGCAGGGCTGCGACCGCAAACACCGCCACGCGATAGACCGGCAGATTGAGCCCGATACTGCGCGAAGACACATCGTCGAGATCGGCCGGCGGCAGTTCTCGCGCCAAGAGACCGGCAATGGCAACGACGGGCAGCAGCGCCCAGGCCATGATTTGGATTTCGCCCCAGCCGATGGCGTTGACCGATCCTGCCAGCCAACGCGCCGCCTGCGCCGCCTGATAGATCGGCCCGATCAGCATGAAGATCGTCGTCAGTGCTTTTGCAACGGCTGCAACGGCAATGCCGAAGAGAATGAGGCGAATGGCCGAAGACGCCTGCCGTCCGGAGAGAATGAAAACGAGCGTGATTGCGGCCAGCGCGCCGATTGCCGCCGCGAGCGGCTGCCAGGCAACAGGTACCGTCAGTGCGTTTGATTCATTCGAATAAAGGGCCAGAAACAGCACGACACCGAGCGCTGCGCCATCGACCACGCCCAAGACGCCGGGCGATGCCAATTCATTGCGGGTAATGCGCTGGAGGAGATAGCCAGAAAAGGCAATCGCGGCCCCGGCAATGGCGGCCGCCATGACGCGCGGCATGCGCAATTGCAGCACGACGAGCCGCTCGGACCTTTCGCCGCCGCCGAAGATGACATGCACAACTTTATCGAGCGAAATCCAGGTGGAGCCAAATCCGATGCCAGCCAAGCCGAGCAGCACGAAAAGCGCGAAAACGATGAGCACGATTGCGCCAATCCCGAGGCCACGTTGCGCGCTGGTTCTATCCATCACCAGGCTCATGCCGCCCTCCGCGCCAGAAGGACGAGCAGGACCACAGCGCCAACTACCGCCGTGATCGCACCGACCGGCGCCTCAACTGGAAAAATCACAAAGCGCGCTGCGACATCGGCGAGCGTCGTATAGACCGCCCCGAACAGGGCCGCCGCGGGAAGCTGGTGGATATGCCGAAGCCCCACAAGCCGCCGCGCCGCATGCGGCACGACGAGGCCGACAAAGGCCACCGGTCCAGCCATCGATACAGCCGCACCCGTCAGTAGCGCCACGGCCAGAAAGGCTAATCCACGCACAGCCGCCAGCGGTACGCCCAGTCCCGCGGCCGTCGAGTCATCCGCTTGGAGCGCATCGAGCGCCCGCGACAGACCAATCCCCAAAACGGCGCCAACCAGCACCACCGGCAGGCCATTATAAAAGAGACTGATCGGCCGATCGACAAAGGCCCCTGAAAGCCAGAACAGCAATTGCTGGAGCTGAGCCTCATTGCTTGTCAGGATCACTTCGACCAGCGCATGCGAAAGGCTCGCAAAGGTCACGCCCACCAGCACGATCTTGAGCGGCGACAAGCCGCCCGCGCTTGCCGCGACGCCAAAGACGACGATGCTGGTGATAAAGGCCCCAAACGCCGCGGCCAGCGACAGTCCAGCGAGCGACTGCACCCCGAAGACGACGCTGCCCACGACGACCGCCAGCGACGCACCGCCGTTCAACCCAAGTGTATCAGGCGACGCGATGCGATTGCGCGACAGCGTCTGCACCATGACCCCCGCCATGCCGAGCGCTGCCCCGGTCAATGGCGCGATCAACGCGCGCGGCAGCCGCAATCCGGCGATGACGACGGCGGTCTCGGACGCATCATGGGCAAAGAGCGCGCCAAAAACCTGGTCGAGCGAATAGATCTTGTAGCCCAATGTTAGGCTCATCAGCATGGAGAGGGCCAAAAGCCCGATCAGACCCGCATAGACGGTCGCTTTCCAGCCCCCCAGTCGGGACCGCCTGTTCGGAAGCGCCATTGTGGAAGCCAAGCCTGCCTCGTAATGCTGATATTGACAGTCATATTGAATTCTGACTGTTTGCACCCATCCAATTTCTGATGCTTGATGTCAAGAATAGAAGGGCAGCCATGAAGTCTCTCTCCGCCATTCTCGCGCCACTGGCCCTGGTGGCTCTTTTCGGTGGCCCGATCGCCGCGCGCGAAATCACCCACGCGATGGGCGTTACCGATGTGCCGGATAATCCGCAGCGTATCGTGGTCCTGACCAATGAAGGCACCGAAGCCCTGCTCGCCGTCGGCATCAAGCCGGTTGGCGCTGTCAAATCCTGGCTCGGCGATCCGTGGTATGATCACATCGCGGCTGATATGACCGATGTCGTGGTTCTCGGCGAAGAGTCCGCCGTCAATCTCGAAGTGCTGGTCTCGCTCGAGCCCGATCTGATCCTCGGCACCAAGCTGCGCCACGAGGCCATCTACGATCAGCTCTCGGCCATTGCCCCGACCGTGATTTCCGAACGTCTCCGCGGCGATTGGAAGGTCAACATGGCGCTCTACACCGACGCTGCCGGCAAGGGCGAAGAAGGCAAGGCCGCGCTTGCCAAGTTCGATGCGCGGGTCGCTGCGCTGCACGATGAACTGGGCGCGTCACTCGACGAAAAGATTTCCATCGCCCGCTTCATGTCCGGCCAGACCCGCATCATGTTCAAGGACAGCTTTTCGGGCCTGATCCTTTCCGAACTCGGCTTCCAGCGTCCCGCAAGCCAGGACAAGGACGAGTTTGCCGAAGAGATCACCAAGGAGCGCATTCCCGAGTTCGAAGGCGATCGCTTGATCACCTTCACCTATGAAACCGGCAATGGCGAAGGCGCGACCCAGGCGACCGATTGGACAGCCGACCCGCTCTGGCAGAACCTCGCCGTCGTCAAGGCCGGCAAGGTGCACGAAGTTTCGGACGCAGTCTGGAATACGGCCGGCGGCATTATTGCTGCCAATCTGCTGCTCGACGATATCGAAAAGATCTACGGCGTCACCAGCACCCGCTGAGCCAAGTTACAAAAAGAAACGGCCCCCAGACGGGGGCCGAGATCTGACTCTAAACAAGACGGTTTCAAGACCCTTAGCGCAGGCCCGCCTCTTCCAAGAGGCCCTGACGCTTGGCGTCATAGTAATAGCCGCTGGCATAAAGCTGCATGGCGCGGGATTCATTGCCGCCAGCCGTCACATAGGCACCGGCCAGATACCGCACTGCAAAGCGCAGATTGGTCTCGGCATCGAGAAGGCCGGCAGCTTCGCCACCAAATCCCATGCCGCGCGCCGTCGCGTGGCTGATCTGCATCAGGCCATAATAGGGGCCATTGCGGGCGCCGGCATTAAAACCGCTTTCCTTGGCGATGACACGACGGACGAGGGATTCCGGCACTTTATAGGCGCTCGCGTAATGGGCGATCATGCCGTCCATCGGACCACGCTCGCTTTCGGCAAAGCCAAGCAGCATGTTCGGCGCGGCGCGCGGAACGGCTGCAGCCTTGGGCATGTAGCCAGCCGGCGTATCGCCGGGCGAAGCGGGCGCCAGGGACGCGATGGCGGCAGTGGCAGATTTGTTGCCAGGCAGTGGCTTGATACCGGCCATGGAGCAGGCCGAAACAAGCACGGCTAGCGTAATCGTTCCTGCCAGGGGCAAGACGCGTGCCGTCATTGATCTGTCCTTTATTGTCTCTGTCATGCGGCTCCTAAGGCGTAATCGCGGCGTCTTGATGGCGAATAGATGATTCAGCGTCAAGCGAAGGTAAACGTGATCGAAGTCTCTGCTATCTGACCGATCACGGTTTACATCTGAGGTTTGGCACCTACATTACCCGCTATCGCCGTCGTGCGCATCCGGTGCGTTCTTTGTCTTGAAGACGCGCTGCCAAAGCTTCGCGAGCTGCCCTTCGGCTATTCTCGCGAAGGCGTGCGGCAGACTCAAACGGGCCAAGAAAGCCCCAATCTCCCGAAAGGTTTGAGCCATGACCAAGGCCAAGACCGGCGACATCGTCTCCATCAATTATTCCGGCCGTCTCACCGACGGCACCCCGTTCGACTCCTCCGAGGGCCGCGCGCCGCTCGAGTTCAAGCTGGGGCAGGGCCAGGTCATCAAGGGCCTCGAAGCCCATGTCGCTGGCATGGAAGTAGGTGAGAAGAGCACTGTCACTATTCGGTGCGACGAGGCCTATGGCCAGCGTCGTGAAGAAGCGGTGCAGCAACTCGACCGCAGCAAGATTCCGTCCGGCATGGAATTGGCGGTCGGTAGCCAGCTTCAGGCGCGCACCTCCGATGGTGGCCTTTTGCCCATCGTCGTCGTTGGCCTCGACGAGCAGAGCGTCACGGTTGACGCCAATCATCCCCTTGCCGGCCAGGACCTCGTCTTCGACGTCGAGGTCGTCGACGTCAAAGCGGCCTGATCGCAAACATTCGGCCCTGTCTCCCCGCCCGGAGGCAGGGCCGCTTTATAGAGAGCGTCAATAAAGCCCCTTGACCGAACGCCTCGCGCTTTCTCTCTTGGCGCCATATTCGGCTTCGGGAGACCAAGATGACCGCGATCGGCCTACTCATCGACAACCAGAGCGCTGATGCCAGCAATGGCGCGCGCTTTGACCGCCGCAATCCGATGACCGGCGAGGTCGTCACCAGTGCCGCCGCCGCCACGGTCGAAGACGCCATCCGCGCCGCTGATGCGGCAAAAGCGGCCTTCCCCGAATGGAGCCGCAGCGCCCCCGCCTATCGCCGCAAGATTCTCCTTGCCGCTGCCGATCGCCTCTCTGCCCGCGCCCCCGATTTCATCGCCGCCATGGCCGAAGAAACCGGCGCGACTGCTGGCTGGGCCGGTTTCAATGTCATGCTCGCTTCCGAAATTCTGCGCGAAGCCGCTGGCCTGACGACGCAAATCACCGGCGAGATAATCCCGGCCAATCGCCCGGGCTCGACCGCCTACGGTGTTCGACAGGCTGCTGGCGTCGTTCTCTCCATGGCGCCGTGGAATGCACCGGTCATTCTCGGCATCCGCGCGCTGGCGACGCCGCTCGCCTGCGGCAACACCGTGGTCTTCAAATCGAGCGAGATTTCGCCGCGCACCCATCGCCTCCTTGCCGAAGTGCTGATCGAAGCGGGGCTCCCCAAGGGCGTCCTCAACGTCATCTCGCATGCTGCTGATAATGCCCCCTCTATAGTGGAGGCGCTTATTGCTCATCCCGCCATCCGCCGCATCAATTTCACCGGCTCGACCAATGTCGGCCGCAAAATCGCGGAGCTCGCAGCGCGCAATCTCAAACCCGCGCTGCTCGAACTCGGTGGCAAGGCGCCCATGATCGTGCTCGATGATGCCGATCTCGACGAAGCCGTCGCTGCTGCCGCATTTGGCGCCTATATGAATCAGGGCCAGATATGCATGTCGACCGAACGCATCGTCGTCGATGCCAAGGTCGCCGATGATTTCATTGCCAAGCTCGGCGCCAAGGCTAAAAGCCTCAAGGCCGGAGATCCGCGCGAAAACAATACCCCGCTTGGCTGCCTCGTTGATCCGCAAGCCGCGACGCGCAATGGCGCACTGATCGCGGATGCTCTGTCTAAAGGCGCGACCCTTGTTGCGGGTGGCGGGATAGAAGGCGCCATCATGGAAGCGACCGTCCTTGATGGTGTCACGAGCGACATGCGCATCTATCACGAGGAATCCTTCGGCCCCGTCGTCGCCGTCACACGGGTAGCGGACATTGAAGAGGCGGTGCAGGTCGCCAACGATACCGAATACGGTTTGGCTTCATCCGTCTTTGGTCGGGATGTCTCCCGCGCCATGGCGATCGCGTCAAAAATCGAGTCCGGCATCTGCCACATCAATGGACCAACCGTGCATGACGAGGCCCAAATGCCGTTCGGCGGCGTAAAGGCCTCGGGTTATGGCCGCTTTGGTGGCAAGGCCGGCATCGCCGAGTTCACCGATTTGCGCTGGATGACGGTGCAAAGCGCCGAACACATCCATTATCCGTTCTAGTTTCACCGGAACCAAATAGGGCTTTGAAACATTCACCGCTCGGTGAACGGAAATCTGAAATCGGCGCTTAGCCCTTGTTTTCTAGGGCTTTCATCCGACATTTCCACAGCACACCCCCTCCCAAGGCGACAGAAATGTCATCGAGTTTGGAAAAGGGGGTTTACAGCCCTGAACGACCTCCCTATAACCCGCCTCACCGCTGCAGAGCGAGCCGCCAAACGGCGAAACGAACTGCAGCAAGCCACTGAAAAGAAAGAGCAATCTGACTTAACGGTGGTTTCGAAATTCTCCTCGGTGAGTTCAAACGAACCGAAAAGAAAATCGAAAAAAGCGATTGACAGTGAAAAAGAACTTCACTAGAAACCGCGACGCTGACGACGCGAATG
>NZ_LMLO01000003.1:0-2417 GCF_001421945.1 Devosia sp. Leaf64
CAAAACTCTCCAGTTCCAAAAACACCTTATCTTGGTGTCCTCAAAACCGGCAGCAGCTCAAAGGTCGCTCATTGCGTGGAGAGCGTTACGGGGTGCGCGCTGGCCAATATCTATGTCGCCGACCGATCGCCACTTGTATTCGCGCTGGACTTCAGGAATCTCGTTGAACCTTGCTGGATCAACCAGCAAGACCCAAAGCACCCCCTCTAACTCTAGGCGGTAGGCACGGACCTTCATGGAATGGATGCTCGCTACATCTTCGAAACCGTGCGCTAGTATCCAGCCTTTTTGGCTGCCGCCATCACTTAGATTAAGCGAACTCAGTGCCCCTCAGCGTCATTGGAACGGCGGAAGACTAAGGACGTTGATCGTCGCTACGTTGGAGTAGCATCCCCGACTTATCTAGACCCCTGCGATCCCTCTTTGGCGCAGGGGTTCTTTTTTGGGCCAGCCTTACGCCCACTTGATGATGAGGCGGAAGGGTCTAGCTCAATCGGATAGATTGGAAACTTGGCCAGAAAGCCTACCGTTCTTCCCATAAAGGGAGAGCGAGCATGAGGACATTCTTTCCAAGCAATGTCGGCGCCGTTTTGGGCGCGGCAGCGGTGTTTAAGCATTCGCTTAGCCGTGCAAACACCCCGCACCATGGCGACATTTACGACACTTAGGAAGTTAGGGTGGTAATTCACGCCCCATGACGCTACTGCGGCTTATCGTACCGCGGGTTTTCCGTCATGCCCTCGCCTTGGACTCCGCTGTTTCCGCCACCCGCAACCTTATCAAGTGCGCTGTCCGGAAGTTCATCAGACGGTTTTTTGACGACTGAACGTGGATGCTTGTTCTGCTTGGTCATGCGAGGCTCCTTGAACGAGAGCCTCTTTATCATTCAAACGAAAAGTCTGCGTGTTCCCGTAAGGTCAAAGTGTCCCAATCTCCGGCTTTAGTGTCTCAAAGCCCAGACAGTTGGGGGGAGAGTTCAGGCGAGCACTGGAAGTATTGTTTCGATACACGCCTGCAACAGAGCGCCGGTGGCAGAATTTTCTGTCGCGTCCATGTGCGTGTCATCCAGGGCCCAATCGTCTCGCAATTGAACCATTCTAGAAACGGTCGATCTAGAAGCAGGCCTGGCAATGTCGAACTTGGGAATTGTGGTCACTACGCTGATGAGGCCGTTGTTCTCCGCCATGCGGGTCAGGTCGGTGCTGCTCCACGCCCATGTGGGAGATTTCACCGCAGCGGTCGTCAACAGTAACGTGGCAAGATGCAGCTTAGGCAATACGAGTACCGAAGTCGGCGATGGTTGTTTCCGGGAATGACCCTATTCGGACATCGGACAGTTTGGCTATTAATCTTGAAAGCGGCCGTATCGGCAAACATCTGGCAGATCGCACGCCAGCGGCTGGCACCTGAAGCGCCATGCCGCTGGCTTACTTAATTAGGCAGAAGGGTCAATGTACTTGCTACCGATCAACAACCGGATCGAAGCCGCCCATGATTGAACGGGAGGCGTCCCAGATTGAGGGGTCGGGGGCTATCCGAGGATCTTTCATAAGAATAGTCCAAGCGGCGTCCCGTATTTGCCGTGACGGCCACTCGATAAAGGAGAAGCCGATGGTTTCGTCGGCTTTGGTGGCGACGGCTCGTTGAAAGTCGGTGGTCTTACCTGGAGGGACATCATCGCCCAAAGTGTCGACGACGCGTAAGGCGCCTTGTTCAATAAGCAGGGGTGCCTGGGCCCGGGCCGCGGCACGATACGCTTCCTTGTTGGCGATCGGGATCGGAGAGATCATGCCATCAATGTATCCCGGCTTGGCCCCGGCTCCGGTGTCATTGATCACTTCGAAACCGCCATAGATCATGCGCGTGGCGTCGAACGGCATTTCAGACATGGTCTGCACGTCAGGATCGTTCATCATGTCCTCACCGGCCTTCATCCGGGTGGCACGATCTGGATACTCGACCCATGAAAAGAGTGGCACTTCGCCCGCTTGCAGCTTGGTAGCACGATAGAAGTCGGTTTGCTGTCCGTACGGCACATCATCTGCCCAACCCTCTACCAAACGTGTAGCGCCTAACTTCTTGAACAAGTCAGCCCCGGCGCGGGCATGAACGATGTATTGTTCTTTGTTGGCGGCGGGAACGGCCAGCACGAAGCCATCAATGTAGGACATCAAAATTACCCTTTATCCAGTTGCGTCTTCCTATTGAACGAATGGGAAATCCCGCTTTCGACATCTGTAAGTAGTTTTTATTCCAATCGCCTGGGTCAGAATCCGACCCCACAGCGGACATAGGTTGCCAATCCCACAAAGCCTGCCAGTTGCCGCTTGCCGCAGTTATCTTTGGGTCGCTAGAACAGTGTTGCCGTCCTGCGCGGTCAGAGCTACGTAAGAGGTTTCATGCGTTTCGTCCTGTCT
>NZ_LMLO01000003.1:2551-20072 GCF_001421945.1 Devosia sp. Leaf64
GAAAGGGCGTTAGAACCGATAGAACTCCCCCGAAGGTGGACCGTCGAAATTCATTCTATCAGCTTCTTTCTTGGCCAAATTTCACTCAACTTCTCAAGGGAAAATCAACAACGTCCGGTTTTGTAGATCACACACGGAAAGCAGCCATTCCGCAAACCATCCCGTTTTTGATGTGGCGGCGACCTAAGCCGACCGGCAGCTTTCGGGAAATCCAAACGCGGCCTAAACAGCTGGAATGGGGCGCGTTGCCGTCGAAGTACGACGCTCGCTAAAATGGCAGCTTTCCCTGGTCTGCGCGCCAAAAGCGGTCGGGCGGCACTCCACCCCTGTGGCGCGTATCGAAAAGCGCCCCCGAAGTCGCTGTTTCGAAGCCTATTTCCGGGTGGTATTGGAGCCGATTTCTGGGGGCCTAAGCTTCTTCTGACCGTTCATAGAGCAGGACGATCACGGGCGTGAAGTCTTCCGATGGTCTCCAAACCTTGGCACGTAAACGGTCAGGCGTACCGAATAGTGTCAAAGCTTACCCAAGGCTACTTCAGCCGCATGCTTGGCGCTCATTGCCTCGACATGTATGCAGGCTGAGACTTCCACTCCACTGAGGTCAATACGCTGGACACTAAAATAGTCCATCCCGTTTAGTTTCCCGCTCATCGTGCCTCCGCCTTCACAGCAACGTCTGCGTTCTCGAGACGAGGAGATGACGATAGTAGCAGTGCCGCTTCAAATGCAGATGAAGCGATGGAACCGACCACCTGAGCTGCTGCCGGATTCCGAGTGCATGAGGATGCGGGATATGACCAGGCGCTGGCCATCCTAAAAGAAGCCGCCGATAGCATTCAACTGCTCTTCACCGACGTGCAAATGCCGCCTGGCGAAATGAACAGCTTTCCCTTGGCACAGGATTGCGCCAACCAATGGCCGCATTTCAATAATCTCATCGCATCCGGCATGTGAAGCCACAGAAGGACGATCTCCCAGATGGCGCTGTGTTCGTTCGCAAACCTTTCAGCGCTGAGGTGGTCTGCGAACGACTGCAACAAATCTTGTCTGATGCTACCAAGCCAGAGCCGTTGAGACGTCGGTTTGGTTAGCCGAAATTTTCTACCGGTGCGTGCATCGTGAAGACTATACCTGGGGTCCGGTAGTCGATCGTTGCCTCGCCTCTGATCGTTGACGCGAGCGCACGTTCGATCATTCGCGAACCAAATCCTGAACGCTTTGGCGATTGAACCTCCGGTCCGCCGCTCTCTGTCCAAGTGAAAACAAGTTCATGGCTCGTCTGCGCCCACTCGATGCGGACTCGACCGTTATCGTTCGATAGAGCACCATATTTTACGGCATTCGTGGCAAGCTCGTGCAGTGCCATCGTCAGAGCACCGCTCGCGTTTTGCCCAATCTCGATATCCGCTCCGAAGAAATGAATCCGACCCGATTGATTGAATGGCTCGATCGCGCGTGTGACGGTGTCGCGTATACCGGCAATGTCCCACCTTTTCCCTGTGAGAATATCTTGAGATCGGCCGAGCGCATTGATGCGCTCGATGACTGTCGTGCGGATATCCTCGATATTTCCGTCAGACCGCAGCGATTGGCTGACAACGGACTGCACCGTTGCCAGAATATTTTTGATCCGATGTCCCATCTCTTGGGTCATCAGAGTGCGATATTCTTCCGCCTCTTTTGCTTCGGTGATGTCGATCGATACGCCGCTCATGAGCATGGGATTGCCATCTGAATCATAGCGGGTCTGTGCACGGATCTCGATCCAATGTTGTGAACCGTCCGGCCAGATCGCTCGGTATTCGACATGAAGGTCGCCGTTGGTGTCCAACGCCTGCTGAACCGTTTCGCCCCAACGCTCGACGTCGTCAGGATGAATGGATGCCGCTAGGTCCTCATAGGTAAACGTATCGGCAGCCGACCGACCGAAGTTTGCTTTGCAGATAGGGCTGGCGACAAGCCGTTGCTGTGGCAGCTCGAGTGTCCACGTGCCCAAACCGCCGGCCTTCAGCGTGAACTGAAGGCGATCCTCGCTTGCCGTCAGGTCAGCGATCCGCTGCTCCATATTGGCTTCGATCTCGTCTCGGACTGGGGAAATGCCCGCTGTTCGCTCGCGGGTCACGTCAAGCTGAGAGGCAAAGAAATAGGTGAGTTCGCCTTCGTCGAAGACCGGCGAAACCAGTAGCCTATTCCAAAAGAGGGTACCGTCTTTACGATAGTTCAAGAGGTCAATTTCGATCGGCGTCAAGTCAGCGACAGCCTGGCGTACCTTTGCCACGTCGTCGAGGCTCGTACCTGGACCCTGCAGAAAGCGGCAATTGCGACCGAGTGTTTCCTCACGGCTGTAGCCGGTGAGACGTGCAAACGCTTCATTCACGAAAACTATCGGGTTATCGGGCTGCCGAGGATCGGTGATCAGCATCGGCATGCGGGTGGCACGCATCGCTGCAGCGAATGGATCAGACCCGCTTTTCGACCGATGGATTTCGCGGTCGATACGGGCTTCTTCTTGCTGGCTCATTCGCCTCTTGTCTGCACGTTCGCGTTAGGTTTCCATTCGGAAAATACTGCGGTACCGCGTCCTGTCCAGTATGCCACGCGAAGACAATTTTCTTTCCACATGTCGAAGTTAAACGACGGCGAACTCGAATCACAGCGTTTGGTTGAGGCCAACACTCCAGAACGAGCCGTTGAGCTAGCCTTGGGGGCTAGTCTCATCCGCTGTGGACCGAGCAAGAACTTGCAGGCGCGTGTGTATTGGGAAATCCCCGGCAGGCCTAAAAACATGGTCGGATGTACGCTGAGTAGCGGACGCCGTACACGCGCTGACTTTACAGTTCTAACTGACCAGGATCGAACGTCACCGTCGCGGCGCAAATGACATGATGTTTTGCATCGCAAACGGCTACTTCCACGACGTGTGGACAAGTGGTCGTCGCCGCATCCATGGAAAGTGCCGTCGCTGTTCTGACGGCCTCGTCATGCGCCTTTTGAGCGGATGGCAACTCATGGCCATCCGGGTCTACGACTGTCTTTCATCTTCCGTGATGTCGAAAAAGAACCGCGGCATTGCGAAACCTGCGGCCACAATACGGGCAAGGTCCAGAAGCCGTTCCATCACAACCCGCACCGCATTTAGCTGGGAGCGTGCTTCGCAGGACAGGAACTTTAGTTCAGGTCCTCGGACGTGAGAGTCGCTTAATTAAACGCTATCGCTGAGCAACCGCTTCTCTCTCCGATCTCAAACCTCGCGCTGGCAATCCAATGTTAACTTGGAACGAATGTGCTTAATCCAGTTCGTATTCCTGCAGCACCAATTCTCGTCGAGATGTTAGTGCGCGTGGCCATCGTCGAAGTCAGCCTCGCCACGGCGCCAATAGCCGGCGGCTTTGATGAGGTCGGGGTCATGGCCCTGGTCCACGAAGTGCTCGCGCAGTGCCGTTGAAGTACTCCCTTCGCCGGCAATGAATATGTAGCCGCGGCCGGGCGGCAAGGCCATCTCTTTTGCCGCGTTGATCAAAGACGCACCCTTGGAGCGGTCGACCCAGGTAATAGACAGATATGCCTTGGTGGTGAACGTCTGGCGTTCTCCAGCTTCGGCCACTTCGACCAGCGCCTCAACCTTGGTTCTTGCTGGCAGTTCCTCGATGCGGCGGCCTATCGCGGGCAGGGCGGTTTCGTCCCCGATCAGCACGTAGAAATCAAGATCGTTGCGCACCACAAAGGAGCCACGCGGGCCCCCGATGCCGACTCTGTCGCCCAGCTTTGCATGTGCAGCCCATTCTGCCGCCAACCCGCCCTCATGGAGGACGAAATCGATGACAAGTTCGCGCTTTTGCTTGTCGAAGCTGCGCGGGGTGTAATCCCGCCCTTCCGGCCTGGGTGCACCGGCCGGCCATTCGACACCATTTGGGCCCAGGACCGGCAGAGCGGGGTCGCCGCCCTCGGGGCTTATGAAAATCTTGACGTGGTCGTCATAGGAGAGCGAGGGAAACTCGGCAAAGCTCGGATCGGTGAACGTGATCCGGGCCATGTGCGGGGTAATTCGCTCGGCGCGTACTACTTCGGCAAGGCGGAATTTCAGCTCGTGGCGCACACGCTCGGCGACGGGACGGTCCATGAAAGGCTCCTATTCGTAATAAATGCCGATGCGTCGGCCCTCGACGAGCTCAACCCGCACGGGCGTCTCGTAAATCGAGCTCAGTACATCGCTCGTGATGATGCTCTCGGGCGCACCCTCATGCGCCAGCTTGCCGTTTTTCATGCAGACGATGTGATCGGCATACACCGAGGCGAAATTGATGTCGTGCAGGACAATGACGACGGTTTTTTCGAGCTCGCGGGCGGCCCGGCGCAGTTGTTTCATCATGCCGACGGCATGGCGTAGGTCGAGATTGTTGAGCGGCTCGTCGAGCAGCACGTAGTCGGTGTCCTGACAAAGGACCATGGCGACAAAGGCGCGCTGACGCTGTCCGCCGGAGAGTTCATCGAGAAAACGGTCGCTTAGGTCGGTCAGGCTGAGGTAGCCGAGCGCCTTTTCGATGTGGACTTGATCTTCGGGGGTCAAGCGACCCTTGCTATAGGGATAGCGGCCGAAGCTGACGAGGTCGCGCACGGTGAGGCGCGCGGTCATGTGATTGTCCTGCCGCAGGATGGAGAGCCGCTGCGCGAGGACGTCGCTCGGGGTCTTAGTGACGTCGAGTCCATCGACGCTGACGGTTCCCTTGTCCATGCTCATGAGCCGGCTGACCATGGAGAGGAACGTCGACTTCCCCGCGCCATTCGGCCCGATAATGGCAGTGATCCCACCTTTGGGCAGGGTGACGGTGATGCCATCGACGACGCAGGTCTCGCCATAGGCTTTGGTCACATTCTGGGCTTCAATCAACGCGCGGCCCTCCGCAGAACAAGATAGATAAACACCACACCGCCGAAAAACTCGATGATGATCGAGAGCGCGGTATCGAAGGCAAACACGCGTTCGAGAATGGTCTGTCCACCGACAAGGCAGGTGATGGCGAGGAAGACAGCGGCCGGCAGGATATAGCGATGTCGGCTATTGCCGGTGAGGCTATGCGCCAGGGTCGCGACAAGCAGGCCGAAGAAGGTGATCGGTCCCACAAGCGCCGTGGAGACGGCCACCAGAACCGAGATCAGCATCAGGATGAGGATGACGGTACGCTTGTAATCGACGCCGAGATTGATGGCATGGGCGCGGCCAAGTGCCAGAACGTCGAACGTATGTCCGAGCCGCCAGGCCACCAAACTGATCAGGGCAGCAATCGCGGTTGCGACTGCGAGAAGCGTCGTGTCCACAGTCGCAAAGCTTGCGAAAAACGAGTCTTGCAGCACTTGAAAGGCATTGGGGTCGAGCATGCGCTGAATGAACTGGCTGAGGCTGCGAAAGAGAATGCCGAAGACGATGCCGACCAGCACCAGCAAGGTCATGCTGCGCTCCTCTCCCAAAAACAGCCAGCGGAACAAGAGGCCAGAAAAGACGACCATCAAGACCACTTGCACCAGAAACTGCATTTGAGAATCGATGCTCGTGAGTGCGCCCGCGCCGAGAAAAAACAGGGTGGCCGTTGTCACCAGCACATAGAGCGCGTCAAAACCCATGATCGATGGAGTCAGGATGCGATTGTTGGTGACGGTCTGGAACAATACGGTCGAGACCGACACCGAATAGGCGACAAGACAAAGGGCAAGGAGCTTTCGCCCTCTGAAGGGCAGGATAAAGCTCCAGCTGCCCTTGGCGCCCAGCGTCATGAAGCAGAGGATCGAGATCAGCGCCAAAGCGCCGAGCACCAGCAGGACAAGCGTCGGCCGCGAAAGCTTGCCGACCGCGTGAAGCCGAGGCAGTGGGACGAGGGCGGTGGCGGGCTCAGGCATGACGGCGTGTCCTCAAGAGCAGGTAGAGGAACACGGCGCTGCCGATGACACCGACCACAACGCTGATCGGGATTTCATAGGGGTAGCGGATCACCCGGCCCAGAATATCGCAGGCCAAGACAAATGCAGCGCCGGTTATCGCAACCCAGGGCACGGTGCGCCGCATGTTGTCGCCGACCATCAAGCTGACGAGATTGGGCACGATCAGCCCGAGGAATGGGATGGAGCCGGCCGTCACCAGGACGGCCGCGCTGACCAGCGACACGATGATGAGTCCGAGAACCATCACCCGCTGATAATTTAGCCCGAGATTGGTAGTAAAATCCCGGCCCATGCCCGCCACCGTGAAGCGATCGGCCGCGATATAGGCAAGAACAGCACATCCGAGCCCGACCCAGAGCAGCTCGTAGCGGCCGCGCAGGACACCCGAGAAATCGCCCATGTTCCAGGCAAGCAGGGAGGGCAGCAGCTCGAAGCGATAGGCGATGAAGCTTGTCACCGCGCCGATAATCCCGCCCAGCATAATGCCGACAAGCGGCACCAGCATCACCTCACGCAGTGGCACAGCCCTGAGGATGCGCAAGAACAGCGCCGTTCCCGCAAGGGCAAAACCCGCCGAGATCAGCATCTTGCCCATCAGCGGCCAGCCTGGGACCAGGAGCGTAGCGAGTAGAAAGCCGAGGCTTGCGGACTCGCTGATTCCTGCCGTCGAGGGTTCGACAAAACGATTGCGCACGATCATCTGCATCACGAGACCTGCGACGGCCATGGCGCTTCCGGAAAGGATGATGGCGAGCGTGCGCGGCAGGCGGCTGATCAGCAGCACCTGCATGGGCCGATCTTCCGGGCTGGTCGAAAACAGTGCGCCCAGGGAAACATCGCTCACGCCGACAAAAAGACTGAGCAGCGCAAGGACGAGAGTGGCGGCGATTGCGAGAAAGAGGAGACGCAGGGGAGGGGCCCTCAAGCAGGGGTCCCCCGCCCAAAGGAGATGGGCGGGGAAGTCTCGTCCGGTCAGGCCTTGAGGCCGGCCAGCACCTGGTCAAGCAGCAGCATCACGCCGGTATAGCCGTGCATGGTGATATAGGCGGCTTGGGGATCGAGATAGACGATGTTCCCTGCCTGAGCCGCCTTGGTCTGATTGACCAACTCGTTGTCGAGAAGCGCTGCGGCAGCGCCGTTCGATTCACCAGTGCCTGCATCGCGATCGACGACGAACAGCCAGTCGGGATTGGTTTCGAGAATATATTCGAACGACACGCCATCCCCACCATGGTCACCATCTTTGACCTCGGCAATGGCGGTTGGAATGCCGACCTGGTTGTGGATCCAGGCAACGCGGCTATCGGGGCCGTAGACGCCGACCTTGCCGGCATTGGTCACGAGAACCAGCGCATTGCCCTTGCCTTCGGCCGCCGCCTTGACCTCGGCCACCTTGGCATCGAGGGCGGCATTGAGTTCGCTTGCCTTGTCTTCGCGTCCAAAGATCGTCCCGAGCTTGGTGAGGTTACCCTTTATTCCGCCGATGATGTCGGAATTGTCCGACAGCGACATGTCGATCGTGGGTAAAATATCCTTGGCCGTGGGATAGGCCTGCGCCGACCGGGCACTGACGAAATAGACATCTGCTTCCGATGCCGCAATTCCTTCGAAATCCGGCTCGAACAGCGATCCGATCTTGATGGCATCGGCGGGAACGGCATCGGCAAGATAGTGCGGCACGTTCGAAGACGGGACGCCCGCAACGGTCACCCCAAGGGCGGCCAAATTATCGAACGTCGCCCAATCCTGAACCAAGACCTTTTCCGGGACACTGGTGAGAATCGTTTCGCCCTGTGCATGGGCCACTGCGATATCCTGAGCGTAGGATGATATGGCGGTAATACCCAGCGCAAAAGCAACGGCGAGTGCTGTCAGTAGTGGCGATTTCATCAGCAAGGCTCCCTATGGTGACAGGGCGGTCATAGATATTATGACCCATGCAGTCAAGTTACAGGCGTGGTTTGATCCCTTGAATTTGGAAGGCTTGTCTAGGCGTTTGCCCATCCGCGTGACACATTCCGCGTAACTTTCTTGGAGGATATTATTGTGTCGGATCACCACACCCTCAACGACGGGACCACTCTGCCAAAGGTCGGCTTGGGCACTTACAGCCTTTGGGGCCATGCTGGCGTTGAAGCGATGGTTGCGGCCCTTGAAGGGGGCTACCGGCTCCTCGATTCCGCTGTGAATTACGAGAACGAAGGCGCCGTTGGAAAAGCCATCAGAAGTTCGGGTATCCCGCGCGGAGACATTCGCGTTGCCTCCAAACTTCCAGGCCGCCACCATAAGAAAAGCGCGGTGGTTCGCACCATCGAAGAGTCCGTCCTCAGGACCGGCCTCGATTATCTCGATCTCTATCTCATTCACTGGCCCAATCCGAGCCAAGGCCTTTATCTCGAAGCGTGGGAAGGCATGATCGAGGCACGCGAGAAGGGCCTTGTGCGCTCCATTGGGGTATCGAACTTCTTACCTGAATATCTCGATGTGTTGATCGATAAGACCGGCGTGACGCCGAGCGTCAATCAGGTCGAACTTCACCCTTACTTCAACCAGAAAGAACAGCGCGAGGCTGACCGGCGGCGCGGCGTACTCACCCAGGCCTGGACTCCGATCGGCAAGAACACCGCACTGCTCGAGGAGCAGACCATCGTCGCCATTGCCCGAGAGCTCCAAAAGACTCCGGCGCAGGTGGTCCTGCGCTGGCATGTGCAGCTTGGTGTGCTGCCGATCCCGAAATCGGCGACGCCCTCCCGCCAGGTCGAAAATCTTACGATTGAGGATTTCAGGCTCAACGAGGCGCAAATGTCAGCGATCTCAGCCCTGAACCGCGCCGATGGCCGCATCTTCGATGCCGACCCATCTACACATGAAGAGTTTTAGGGCAGGACGGGGCAGCGGTATCAAGCGGACGCGGAGCTGCGTCCGCTTATCCCAGTCTCGCACCAGAACCTGCCAGTCCGCTACCCACCCCCAAGATGATGATGCAGGGGGCTGTATCCTCCCCCACTTCAGCCATTCTCAGGCCAGCCAAGGCGGGTCGCAACCCGCCATCGCGGTTAGTCGATCGCTCCGGACAGGTCCTCGGGCGTGTCGATCGTTCGCATCCATTTGAGGGATTTGATTTCCCAACCTGGATCCGATGCTTTCAGGTCCGCGAGTAGCCCGGGCAGGTGTCTCGCGCCATAAGTCATGTAGATGTTCTGGTGCGTGTCGGCAATGATCCGCTCCGCCAGCTTGCGGTTGCGGAAGTCGAGGATCACGGGGTCAAGAGCGCTGGGCGCCTCATGGCCTGACAGTGCCATCGTCACCCAACCCCGGCACGCGGTGCCGATGAGACTGCGTTGTTCAGGGGTTGCCGACTGCAGAAGACCGAGAAGCTGGCCAATACCGCCCCCTCCGGTGTCGCTGCTGCTGGACTCGGACTTTTCCGCTTCAACAGCAGCGGCAAAGGCGGGGTCCTCGGATACCATCCGCTCGTATTCATGCATCATGTCCGCCGTCGACACGTCGGCATTGATATGCCGTTCTGGATGCGCCGTCATGTCCGCGCGCAGCAATTGGAAGTAGTCGAGCTGGAATGAGAGGCCGCAGGTATTGCCCAGCATTTCGTAATTTGCACTGAGGTCGCCGCCACCCGCCAGGGTGTGGGAGAACCAGGCATCCCCTTCTGGATCGCCGACGACACCCTCGTAATAGATGACGTCGCCATCGCTCAATGCCTTCTCCAGGTCGTAAATCACGCTCTTGTAAAAGCCCTCGGATCCCACGTGCATCATGCCCTGGAAAACAACGGTCTTGGTGCCGTTTGACAGGGTCGCCTGCGGCACGGTGAGAGGATCGAGTGCGGTGCGAAGCGCAAGGAAGTAGATCGGCGCGGCGAGTAGGGTCGTTAAGACGAAGAGCGTGCCGGCCGCTGCCTTGACATAGCTTGTCCACCAGCGTTGTCGACGCTGGCCGGAAAAGAGTCGTCGGACTGTCCAGGCCACGGGAAAAGCCAGAACCAGCGCGAGAGCGACGACGATCAGGGGCATCCATGCCCAGTCTCCGAACAATACCGGCAGCCCCAGCAGGAAGGCGACGAAAAGCACAAACCAGGCAACGGCCGACAGTCTAAGCCTGAACCGCTCCGCGCCATTAATCGATGCCGGCGACGCGGCAAATGAAGTGTCAGACATGGCGCCCCCGGCTTAGCCTTGAAAAGGCACCCCCGTTGGGGTGCCTCTCGTTTTGCTGAATTAATTCAATGAATCGAAGCTGCCATCAAGGGCGAACCAGCAATTGAAGAAAGTGCTCTCGCCGTCGCGATCGAAATATCCCTGCGTCACGTAGCGGTTGCCACTCTGGAAGGCGGCGTTGACGGTGATGTCCTGCGGCCGCACGCCGAACTCCGCCGAGGCCTCGCCGGCACAGAAGCGCGGCATCTGGCATGTATCGAGCTGGTCCGCCGTGCCGTTCTGAGGAGGGCTAACTTGACGCGGCGTGGTTGGGGCCGCTGCACGTCCCTGGGAATTTTCGACATAGAGGTTTAGGTCGTAGTCCGCAGTTTCGCCACGGCGCGCGGCATTGCGCATCAGGTAGACATCGATGATGTAGTTGCCGCTCGAGGGGACAACAAACGAAGTGCCATTGCCCGAGATGGAGCCGTTGAACAGCGCCTCGCTGGCACCGGGCGCAGTGATGTTGAAGTAGTTGCTAGGATTGTCGGTATCGAGCTGGACATCCATTGTCTGACCTGCCGAAACGCCGATCGAATAGCGCACGCTTTCATTGCCGGTGATGCTGTCCTCGACGGTAGTGCCCGAGGTGCCACGCGGAAAACGGACTGTCTCGTTGCGCACTTGCGCCAAGGCAGACGTCGCCATCGCGCCTGCCAGTACGATGGATAGTAGACCTATCTTGATCAGTGATCGCATGGATGAAACTCCTTTGCCTGCAGGATATTCGCCGTCAATCATGACGCAAGATTGTTAGTTTGAGCACACCGGCGAAGCGATGCCGTCAAATCTCGGCCGCGTCAGAATGTGAGAGCCTCGTCACCGTAAACACTAAGATACCTGACGGCAGCCGTGGTGAGGGCCGGACAGTGCGACTCCATTTTGGACATGCCAGTTGTATCGGCATTACCGGACGGCCGACCGAGAATGACCAAGTTATGAGATGCCCAAACCTTTGACCATCGGCATACGAAAAACGAACTTCGTCTCTATTTCGTCAGACGTCACGTCAATTCGACCGTGATGGGCCTGAGCGATCTGGCTGGCAATATACAGTCCTAGGCCAAGACCTTGAGCACTGGGTCGCACTTCGCCACGGTAGAAGGGTTGGAACAACCGGTCCAACGCAGCCTGCGGGATCGGCTCGCCACCATTGGCAACGGACAACTCGAACTCCCCGTCGTCCATCCTGGCTTCCACGACGACAGGTTGCTCATCGGAACCATGAGTAATGGCATTGCCAAGGAGGTTTGAAAACATCTGCGCCAGGCGAGCGTGGTCGACGTCCACGGGCTGAGACAGATCAAAACGCATCTGGATGTCGCGTTCCGGATAGCCGGCCTTCATCTCGTTGACCACCTGGGCCAACAACGGCTCAATCCGCACGCCCGTCGTCCTCTGGATGCCGATGCCGCCGCCCAGGCGGCCACGGGCGAAGTCCATAAGGTTCTCGGTCAGCCCACTCATACGCGCGATGCTTTCGTTCATGAGCCTCAGGATGCGGACTGATTTAGGATCAGCGTGTATCTGCGCCAGCATCTTGGTGCCCCCCGATAGGCCAGCCAGCGGGTTGCGAAGATCATGGCCGAGAACGGCAATAAACTGTTCGCGCAGTTCGGCATTTCTCTCAGATAATGCCTGAAGCTCAACAGCGTCGGTAACCTTGCTCTCCAAACCGGCGTTTCGTTCCTCGAGTTGGCGGCGCGCCTCCCCGAGTTCGCGTTCGTATCGCCGCCTCTGCGGAGCCCGGAACAGGGTAACGCGCGTGAGCACCGCCTCCTCCAGTCGACGTTCTGCAGCATTGGCGAGCACCGGCATTGTGGTTCCATCCTGCATCACTAGGTCGAGGGCAACCTCCTCGAAAAAACCTTGCATGCGGAGCAGGGGAGCGAAGTGCGTTTCATAGAAGATACTACCGGCCACGTTGAGCAGGTCGCGCAGGCGCTTGCCGATCAGCGCATCAGGCGTCCTGCCCAACCAATTGCAGAGGGTAGTGTTGACCCGAACAATCCGGCCATCCGCCCCGAGTGAGAGGTATCCGCAAGGGGCGTTCTCATAGAGGTCCTGGAAGTCGTTGTCGGTTTGATCAGAGGAAGTCATTCATAGCCGCGATTACTGCGCCTGGCGCGCTCAGATTGGGGCAATGACCAGTAGCATTGAGGTAGACGATGCGGCTGCCTTCGATCTCGCGGTTGACGTATTCACCGACGTGCTCGGACGCGATGATGTCGTCGCGGGTCTGCAGGATCAATGTCTCGGCCTTGACCTTTTTCAGGTCGGCACGGTTGTCCGATGTGAAGGTGGCGCGGGCGAACAGTTTGGCGATCTCGGGATCCGTCCGGCAGAACGAGTTGGTCAGTTCCTCGCCCAGCTCAGGCCGATCCGGGTTGCCCATGATCGCCGGCGCCATGGCCGCCGACCAGCCGAGATGATTGTCGGCCAACGAGGCCAGCAGCTCTTCGATCTGCGGGGCGCTGAACCCGCCGTAGTAATCGCCATCGTCGATATAACGTGGGGAGGGCCCGACCATGATCAGCTGGCCGAACATTCCTGGCGCCTCGATCGATGCAAGGGCCCCGATCATGGCGCTGACCGAGTGACCCACGAAGACGGCACCGCGCAGATCGAGCGCGCGCCCGATCTCGACGAGGTCGGAGGCATAGCCCCGTATGTCGGCGTACTTGTCCTTGTCGTAGGCGCTCAGATCCGAGCGACCGGCGCCAACAAGGTCGGAAAGCACTGTCCGGTACCTGTCCCGGAAAGCCGGCTCTACGAAGCGCCACATGTTCTGATCGCAGCCGAACCCGTGGGCGAACACCATCGCTCGGTCGCCCGAACCGTTGAGACGGACATTGTTTCTCTCAAGAACGGTCACCGAAGCCCTCGCCCGCATATTGTGTGCGGTTTATCAGAAGTTAGCAACGAAGCGAGAGCACATTAGATTTCGTGACCGCAATGATTGGATCGAATATCCGTTACGACGGTTGTGCTTCATCGGTCTGGGCGCAGACCTCAGCTAGTATCGGATATGCAGTGCCCCAGGCCATCACCGTTCTCGTCGTTGAAGACGAGCCCCTCCTCCGAATGGACATCGCCGATCAGTTGCAGGACTTGGGCTTCAAGGTGCTCGAAGCTGCTAACGCAAAAGAGGCTGTTTTGATGCTCGCCGCCAATGCGGACATTCGGGTGATGTTTACCGATGTGGACATGCCCGGTGGAATGGACGGATTGATGCTGGCCGCCACAGTTCGCGACCGCTGGCCGCCGATCAAGATTATCGTCACATCGGGTCTTCGGCACGTGCGGATGAGCGACATGCCCGATGGAAGCCGGTTTTTCGGTAAGCCCTATAAGGCATCAGACATTGCAGACGCCGTGCATACACTGGTGGCAGCTTAGCTCGTCTTGGCTCAACAGAACGTTTCCGACCACCTCCCGATAAATATCGGTCTAGATAGCGCCTTAACTTGAACGCAATTGAGGCAGAATGATGTAGTACTTTTACTGCCTCATGTTGGCTGAACTCATCCTGCCGATCTTCCCGGCGCTTGGCTTTTTCCTGCTATTTGTGAACGTTTTCGGCCTCTGCGGGATAATGCTGAGAGGTAGCAATGTCGTTTGCATTGCTTCGAGCGAATATGAAGGGGCGCTAAGATGAATACTGGCACCGTAAAGTTCTACAACTCCACCAAAGGCTTAGGCTTTATTATACCCGATCAGGGCGGCCGCGACGCTTTCGTGCACGTCACGGCGCTGGAACGCGCCGGTATTGCCGCTCTGGGTGACGGTCAGAAGGTTAGCTACGATCTTGAAAACGGCCGCGATGGTCGTGAATCCGCCATCCACCTGCAACTGGTCAGAACCGTTTGGACAGCGCCCCCGGTGCTCTTTTGCAACAAGGAGTCGATTATGCTGCATCGTTTCAAGACCGGTCAAATGCTGGACCTGCGCTCCGCGCCTCGGCAGAGCAATAGGCCCTCCGGTCCCTGCGAAGTCATCTCTTGCCTGCCGCACGAGAAGGGACCAATCCTTTACCGCATACGCTCCCACAGAGAAGCAGTAGAGCGCGTCGTCGACGAGGTGGATTTGTCTCCCAGCCATGTTGTGAAGGCTGACGTTTCCGAGGCGGAGAGCGTCTTCAAAATCGCCGTCGCCAAGCGATGAGTGCAATGAACTGGTCGACCCCCGCGGACTTGTATTCCAGTGCCGCACTTAGGTCGCGTGGCAGCCGGTACAAGCGGTTTCCATCAGCCGCTGAAGCAGTCCGCTTCGCCGTCGAAGAGCTTCCCTTGACCGCCTTGCGTTCGACGGCCATCGAAAGCGATGACAAGAGGCATGAGGGCGACGCGATCCGAGTGCTCTACTACTCCCCAGACTATCCGCTGCGACGGCAGTCGCTCTGAATACCGAGCCATTGAGGCTCCCTGGCCGGATTCCGAGAAGTACCGCGCGATAGCCCGCTAGCATCGAACTCCACAAGAGCGCCACCAGCATATGTCGGTGACGCAAGCTTTCGCCCTGCACAGGAACAAGCTGATGACAGCCCGCACTTTGAGCCGCCCAATCACATTCAGACATCCCTTCCGACTGCCCGGCATGGACAGGCCCCACCCGCCTGGCACCTTTGAGCTGCGGATCGAGGAAGAAGACCTCGACGTCATGTGGCATTCGAGCCGTACGTCGATGTCGATCATCCTGATCTATCCGGGTCGGAGTGAGGCATGGGCCGTGACCGGTGACGACCTCAATCGCACCCTGGCCAACGACCAGCAGTCGGATATCAACACCGGTCACTCCTGAGGAGCCAAGCCAATGCCGACGCTTAATCTGCTGCATCGGACGACCTATCGCTACTCTGCTTCGATACAATTATTGCCCCACCGCCTGAATCTCAGACCGCGCGAGAATCGCGAGCTCCGACTTTTGACCCACGACATCGTCTGCACACCCGCGGCCGATTTGACCTGGTCCAGAGATGTGTTCGGCAATGAAGTGGCGACGGCACGGTTTGCCACAAGCTCGGATAGCCTGACTATCGAAAGCACTGCAGTGGTTGAGCTGAGTGCTCCAGCCTGGCCGGTATTCGACATCGAAAATTCAGCCATGTCGTATCCCTTTACCTATGCTGCGGATGACTGGAACGATCTTGGTTCACTTATATGCCCGCAATATGCCGATGCGAATGGTCAACTGGAGCAGTGGGCGCGCGGCTTTATTGCATCATCTCCGACAGACACTTTATCCTTGCTGAAGGACATAAACCTCGGCGTGCATCGCCAGATCAGGTACCAAAGTCGGGAGGACGAAGGTACGCAGTCGCCAACTCACACGCTTTCGCGTGGGTGGGGATCGTGCCGCGATCTTTCCGTCTTGCTGGTAGAAGCCGCGCGCGTTCTGGGTTTTGGCGCTCGCTTGGTGTCTGGATACCTCTTGCCCGACGGTCGTGAGACCGTCGGAGCCGGCGCGACCCATGCCTGGGTGGAGATCTTCGTTCCCGGGCCGGGCTGGATCGCCTTCGATCCAACCAACGCGACTATGGGAGCCGCTGGCCTGGTACCAACGACCGTCGCCAGGCTTATATCTCAAGCGGTCCCGGCAGCTGGTGCTTTCGTCGGCCCAAGCAACGCCTTCCAGCAGATGGATGTGGAAGTGGTCGTGCGTGACACCACGGTATTCAACATGTGGCGGCACGAGCCGCCAAGGGAAGTCTATCGCAGCACCAATGGAGATCGTTGGCTGCTCATTCATGGCGTCTCCGGAGTGTCAGTCCGGCATGAACCCAATGCAAGTTCAGGTGGGCAAGCTACTGAGGCCGATGTTGAGAGCTTTCTGCTCCGTATGGGAGGCACGCCCCAAGCGGAAGCGGTTCACCGCGCTATGGCTCCGACCTAGCAGTGCCGTTTCGTACGATTAGGGACCCAAATGTGGAGGACGGATTGCTGGAGGGACAGCGTGAGGCCAGCGCGCGCGCTGCGGCGAATAGTTATGCGCCAAAGCCCGTGGGTTCGTCTCTTCTTTACGGATTGATCGCAGTGACATTAGTCGGCCTTGCCATGATAATCTTCTCGATTTTCTATGGCACCAACATTGCTGCCTTCCCAATCATCATAGGGATAATCCTGGCAGGCGCGTTTGTTGCGGGAGTCATACTCCGTCGGCGAAGGCGACACCTTCACGGTCTCGCCTATACCCAAGAATACCACCGTCTCGTTGTTTCGCCACCGCACGATGGTACGTAGCTTACTTGCTCGCTGCTCCCAGCCTTCCGCATAAGTCCGCTTACTTTGTTTCCCCTCCGAAAGCGGACTGTCGGGTACTCACCGCGCAGGCGCCGGCCGCCTATCGACCGCGTGTGGGACGCTTCAGCACGAGATCTAAGGTCCGCCATAGAGCTGACATCTCTACCCCTCAGTTGCACCGACCCACAATTCTCTCGACGTGTAAACCTCGGACGCCGAAGTTGCCTTCTACGACGAGGCAGTCATTTGTATCCCAAGCAGCTTGAACCGATGTCATGACCTCCGGCGTGCCGGTGAGCCTCGGCGGCAGATCATTAGTCCATAAAATCCGTCCTGTTCGGGTGCCTTCTAACTCGCTGATACCGCGTGAGGGACATGGCAGATGGGCACAGGCCAGCCCGATACTCCCAACTGCAAACCGTTCAGGTGCATCAGGTTTCACTTGGGCCATTGTGGGGTGAACAAAGATGGTGGCGAGCAAGGCAGCCATCAATATTTTTCTGGTGTGCATCGATAGTCTCCAATGTCCGAGCCCATAGGGGGCATCTGATCATTGGACGCCGCTCAAACCGTTGTCATTGGTTGCGCACAGAACCTCGATGCCCTCTCACCCAACAGCACAGTCCGCATCTTAGCCCAGAGGCGCCGGTCTTCTACCGACCCCATTCCAGGCATTTACCGCCCAAGGCGACGATCCTGAGAACAGACGTCACCTATAGTCCAGATTGGATCATTTCACGAATTTTGGTCGCTTTCTCGAAATGATCGAGAGCATGGGTTTTGATCCACCACTCGGCAGCTTCCAAAAGCAGGTCGGGGTCATCGTTCTTGTTCGCAAAAAATGCATAGAATGACAGACCGACACCGTTGCCCTTCTTGGCGATTTTGTCGTCGCAGACTGAAATAGCTTTCGCCCTCAAGGTCGGTCTCATGATGCGCCTACTTTCATGGATGACCTCCGGGCTACCATGCCCTGCTCGCTACAGGAATACTGACATCCTTCTGCAAAGCGGGTTAGGGGAGCACAGCGGCTGCCGACCCCATTGCGGCCTTTGGCTGTTGAAGAGGATCTCCCTGGAAACGGACCTTCCACGTGACGCCGAGCGTTCGCCGCTCTAGTCTTTTCTCGTCTGA
>NZ_LMLO01000004.1:0-6446 GCF_001421945.1 Devosia sp. Leaf64
AGCATCCGACTACGTGCAATCCTTCAAAATGCCGCTTGCGTCTTACGGGGCGTCCACAGATGGATTGCGGACTGGCGGCTTTTGGATGGACCCAACGCAGAAGCGGACATTGCTCGAGCGGGATATCGTGAGCGGCGAGGTGACCGGCCATTTTTGGCGACTGCGCTTCGGAAAAACCGGCCTTTGCGAGAGTGCCTGAGTCGACGGATCACTTTCCGAGGATTATCAAGTTTGCTCTGGTGACAGCAGACGTCGAATGGCCGCTGTACTGGACTCATGACGCCGAAGATTAGAGGTCTGCAAACTCGGGGTCTGACCCATCCGTGGTGAACTGCAAGAGATAGGATTTACCCTCGGCATCCATGGCGTGGCAACCAATCGTCATTGGGCCGTTGTATGGATTGCGGTACGAGCAGCTCCCATCAGTTTCAGTCGCTGTTGGTGGAACGCCGTCGATTCCCAGGTTCAGGATTACTTTGTCGACGCTTTGCAGCTGGGAATCCGGATCTGGCTTTTTACCCTCCATGCCGCTGAACGTAACTATCGTTCCTTTGTCGCCAATGACCAGCGTGAACCCTGTCCTTCCAGTGTCGTAGATCGACTGCATGATCATCCCAGAGCAATGAGCGGAGAAGTCATCTCCAGCCGCAATGAGACGGTCGCAGGTACCGGTCAGCGACGCCATCCCGATAAGCCCAGGAATGTCCTGGGCGCTGCTCACGGAAGGCAAGGCAAGGCCGATGGCCGCTACTCCAAATGCCAGATATCTATTCATTTGCCCTGTCCTCATCCCCACCGGACCCATTGAAGGGACCCGAGTCCGTCAGGAATTCGGCTGCTATCAAGTTTGCGCTTGGTTCCTGTTTATCTATTGAGTACAATAGATAAATCAGCCATGCCAAGCAAATAAAGCAGGACGCTGAGAGGGTGTAAACAACGCCAGAAATTTGGGACACTGCTGTGAAAATCAACGTGGAAGTCGACATCGCTGAAAGCTTTGCCTGGCACATTGATGCCGCAGTGACCCGGCTGCGTTATTTGTATCCGGATTGGAGCATTTCCGCAGACGTTGCGAAGGTCAATGTCAGCGTTGAATCAGACAGCCAGGCGTCGCTGGCTCGTCGTGAAATCAATTACGCCCTTTATCGGGAACGCATCCGAGCCGAGGGAGCGCCTCTGCGCGAGCTTCTGTTGAAGTCGGTTATGTCGTGATGCACGTTTGGCCGCTCCAATTTCGGAACATTGGCGAGGACATCCTGATGTCCAACGAGGCTGGCTCGTGGTTTCTCGCCAAACCAGAGTTTCTCGACCGATACGCATCGGGAAGGGCCAGCGAAGACGATGAAGCCTATTTGCGGAAATCCGGACTTGCCTTCGAGAAAGTCGGCGATCTTGCGTTTACCTCTCATGCTTTTCGATGGAGTGCTCGGCGCACCGCCACCGCGAGGGCCATAGATTACGTCATTCTTGTTCCGACGCTTCGCTGCAACCTCTCGTGTGATTACTGCCAGGTCTCGAGGGCGGCGGAAGGGGCGAAGGGGTTCGATTGGAGCGAAGAAACCCTGGCGGGGGTTCTCACCTATCTCGATAAGCTTACGACCGACCGCATTCAGATCGAATTCCAAGGTGGTGAGCCACTCTTGCGGTTGGATATTTTGAATGTCGTCCGGGACTTCTGCCGACGCCGTTTCAAGCAGTCACGGTTCGTGGTGTGCTCGAATTTCCAGATCGTGGATGAGGCTATCTGGGACTTTTTCGCTGACGACGATACCCAGCTCAGCACATCAATCGATGGCGATGTTGCGACCCATACTCACCAGCGTACCGGCAATGTCGATCAGACGTTGGCGCTGCTTTCCAACCTCGAAGAATTCGTAAAGCGCTTTGGGCATGGTCGCATGTCTGCGCTTCCGACGATCGACCCTCTGAATCCGCCGAACCTCGAAAGTCTTGTTGAGACCTATGGGCGCTTTGGCATCCACTCAGTTTACCTGAGACCGATCAACCGCCAGGGTTTTGCCCGCCGCCGCCCTGAGACAGTTGGGGAGTTGGAGGCTTGGAATTTGCTCCATGCCCAGTTCATCGATTTGATCGTGGAGCAAAACTGGGAGCGCGAGGTCGTCGTTGAAGAATATTACTTCACGCACCTGCTACGCCGCATTTTGGGGCTTGGCGCAAACGGTCATGTCGACATTCGCAATCCCAACCCGGTAGGCGCCAACTACGTGGTTGTCGATTACGACGGCACGCTTTTCCCGACCGATGAAGCCCGCATGATGGCCCGTATCGGCCAGATCGATCTCTCCATCGGGAATGTCGAGGATGGCGAAGACTGGTCAAAGGTCGCCGGCCTGAACTCCGCCTCCTTCAACGATCAAGACCCCGACTGTCAGCATTGCGCCTACCAACCGTTTTGCGGCGTCGATCTTATCGACGATATTTCACGCTATGGGCGGATCGATATACCGCGTCATGAAACCTTCTTCTGCCGTCGGCATCTGGCGCTTTTTGACAAAGCCTTTGCCATGATCACCAGCAAAGATCCGAAGATCCAGCACTCGCTTTGCAAGTGGCTTGGCATTGAAACGTGGCCCGCCTCCTACTCCGAGGTAAAGCCATGATCTCATTGATCGTGCCGGCTGATATCCGCGGTGCTGAGAAACCCTTTGTCGTTCGGCTGACAGCAGAGGCTTCACACGTTAACGACGCAGTGCTTCGTCAAACGGACCCAGATACCCTGCTGGTCACCTACGGTCGCACGCGGGCGCGTCTCAATGGATCTGACACCTCCCAATATGCGGGCGATGTGGTTCTGCTCGATCCGGAACGAGCGATCATGCACCGGCTGATCCGCGCAAAATCACGGCATAACACTTTCGTGGTGACTGAGCGGTGCGACCAGCTTTGTGTGATGTGTTCACAACCACCGAAGAAGACCCACTTCGACAATTTCGAGCATTTCGAGAAAGCGTCGCAGCTGGCGCCGACGAATGCCGTTTTGGGTTTTTCGGGCGGCGAACCGACCCTATACAAGGATCAGCTATTCGGCCTTCTGGAAAGGGTGCACGACGCCCGGCCCGATCTTCGGTTTCACGTTCTGACGAACGGACAACATTTCACCGATGCTGATATCCAATTCTTCAGCTCGCCAGCAGGACGCAAGGTCCAATGGGGCGTGCCGCTATATGCCGCCGATCGTGCACTGCACGATTCAATTGTTGGAAAAATTGGCGCCTTTGAGCGGCTTCAAACTGGCTTGGCGATCTTAGGTCGCTCCGGCGCGCAGATCGAACTTCGAACTGTTTTGACCCGGATGAACTCTGAAGTCCTGACGGAGCTGGCGCACTTCATCGCCCGCTTTGTCCCGTTTGCAGCGCCTTGGGCGATTATGCAGCTCGAACGGATCGGCTTTGCGAAGAACCGCTGGAATGAATTGTTTTTCGACAATTCGGTCGCGTTCGATCGATTGGCTGAAGCGATCGACATAGCAAGAGTCTCGGACATCCCTGTCCTCCTCTACAATTTCCCGCTTTGCACTGTGCCGCCGGCCTATCGGGCATTGGCGCCAGCAACGATCTCTGACTGGAAGAACAAGTTTCTACCCGAATGCGACGGGTGCAAGCTGCGCACTTCCTGCAGCGGCTTTTTTGAATGGCATAGCGACCAAGCTTACCTGAGGCTCGAGCGGCAATGAAACTGAAGCGTTTTCTCATTCCTGGCTTGGCCGCCATAGGAATTCTTCCGCAATCTGCTGCAGCCATCCCGGCGCCAGAGAGCTCGCATCCCACGACGGATGCGAAGCCAACATTATTTCAGACCTTCAAATTGCAGCACGTTTTCACGCTTGCAGGTCACCGGTCCCATTCCAGTCACTCGTCGCATTCAAGCCATCGCTCATCATCAGGTGGTGGGTCGGTTTACCGCGCCCCGGTCTATACACCGCCGCCGACACCCCGTTACACCGCACCGGCGCCCACCTACACCCCGCCTGCACCTGCGACTGTTTACACGCCGCCCACGGTAACGACGCAGCTCTACTCTCCTCCGGCTTCCGATAGCACCTCACCATCAACGATTTTGCCGAGCTCACCAGACGCAGCTCTGAAGGTTCTGCCAGGGAATTCAGACAAGTTTCTGGAAATCGCCAAGCAGGTGCAGTTGGGGCTTTACAGCTGGGGTTATTACACCGGCGAAATTGACGGAATTGTCGGGCCAGCAACTCGCTTGGCCATCTCCTCGATGCAGGCCGACTGGAGCCTCAATGTTACCGGAACGATCACTCCAGAGGTCCTCGATGCGCTCAAAATTGTGGCGGAGTAGCCTTTTCGGTCTCGGCATGTTTGTGGCTGGTGCTGCATTTGCGACCGCTGCTGCCCCAATGTGGCGTGTAGGTCTGACAGCGGTTTATCAAGACGACTATGCCAGCCTGTCGTACCGCTGCGACTACGCGATGCGGGACCACCTGATTGCCAAACAGCGCCTGGACCAGGATCCTTCAAAGGCAAACGTCGATGGCCTTCGTGCCATGGAAATTGGCTTGATCGCCTGCCAGGACTACGACCTTCTGCGGAAGCACTTGATCCGTTGGGGCCTGAGCGAAAACGATTTGAGCGAGATGGCCTTGGTCGCGATCGAGGACCGGGCGCAAAACCTTGCCGACGTGGTGCGCATCCATGAAATCCGTTATTAATCCGCTCCTCTATGCTGGCATCCTGGCGATGGTGCCGCTGACCGCGGCTGCGGACAGCATGCGTGACAACGTGTTGCGCGAGGCCCTGCTAAGAAACGGCCTGATGCCGTATCAAGAGACACACGTTGAGACCGACGCGGCCCTGGTCGCGGCCGGAAAGCTGCTTTTCCAATCGAAAGATATGTCGCTGGACCGACAGACCGCTTGCGCGTCTTGTCATGTTGATCGCTTCGGTTCTGCGGATGGCTTGGCAAACGCCGTAGGCACTGGTGGTGAAGGCGAAGGAATGCAACGCCTGGCGGGTGGTGGCGATATTATTCCTCGAAACGCCCTGCCGTTCTGGGGCAGAGGAGGCAAAGGGTTCGACATCTTCTTTTGGGACGGAAAGGTCGATGCCTCTTCCGGAACGATACGCAGTCAGTTCGCGGGTTCAGAGCCTTCGGACGACCCGCTCGTGGTTGCTGCTCACCTTCCGCCCGTCGAAGTCGGTGAGATGGTCGACGATGCCCCTCACAACGACCATCTCGAAGGTGAAAGCGTGGAAGCCGCTCAGGTGGTCTACAACACGCTTGTTGACCGCATCAAAGCCAGGGATGACATCGGTCCAAAGCTGGCAGCGGCAAAAGGCAAGGCCGTTAAAGATCTCGAATTTCTCGACATGGCCGAGGGGATTGCCGCATTCATACGAACCAATTTCCGTCTCCAAGATAATCCGCTCAATCAGTTCGTGTTCGAAGATGGCAGCCTGTCAGAACAGCAGCTGGCAGGCGGGCTGATCTTTGTCGGGAAAGGGCGATGCGCTGCCTGTCACAGCGGCCCCTACTTCAGCGACTTCCAGTTCCATGCCATCGCTACGCCGCAGCTTGGTTCGGGTAAGAACGGCTTCGGCATCGACTACGGTCGCTTCAACGTCACGATGCGAAACGATGATCGATATCTGTTCCGCACACCGCCCTTGTGGAACGTCACCAAGACGTCACCCTATTTCCACTCTGGATCGGTTCAGCGTCTCGAGGATGCAATTCGATTGCACATCGATCCCCTCGCTGGCCTTTCACCCGAAACGATGACAGGCGAACAGCGGGTCCAATTTTATGACCAGCTGAAATCCTGGGCGTCTGAGCCGATCTCTGGAGTTTATCTCGACGACAAAGAGATCGCCGATCTTGCAGAGTTTTTGCGGCTACTGGAGTTTGAAAGCGCCGAGCCGGTGATGGAGACCGATTGAAAGTCAATGATTGTCCGCGTGCCTGACTTTCCGCCGAAGCAGTTCAAGCCGATTACGCGTCTCTCGCAGTTTAGGGATGCTGGTATTGAGCTTATCAGTCACTGCAGTTCTGGAGACGGGCATTCGCACCAGATAGACCTCGCTGCAGCGCTCGAGACTTACGGCGATGCAGAGGTCGATTATGACTTTAAGCAAAAGCAGCTCTGCCCTGACTGCGGAGCGCCTGGGGGTGGACTGACGATCCGTGCGCCTGCTGCTGACCAAACATCCGGCAGTTCTAATGTTGGTATGTGACTGCTAAGTCCTGGGGGCTCCCCCCTCTTGAGGGATCGGTTTGGGGGTGGAATGCGGAATGACCGCTTTTATTTTGTTGACTAGCAAACCGGACGTTTATTTCCATCGAGAAGTCGCGTGAAAACTTGATCAATCACGAAGCCGATGGAACAAATCATTCAGGCCACGAATTGTCGCCAAATTTCACCACTGTCCGATCGCGGATATGTACCGCATCGCCAAAGCGACAGGGCC
>NZ_LMLO01000004.1:6464-138433 GCF_001421945.1 Devosia sp. Leaf64
GCATGAGTCGACTTAATCCCTCTACGCTTAGGCGGAGCTCACCCATGATCGCCCTGAACTCCGACGTGGTCATAGATGCATTCGGCAGTCGCAGGACGGAGCTCGTTAATACGCGTGATCCATTAGCCCACTCAAGAACTCGTCCTTCTTGAGCTACCCTTAGTGTCTCAAAAAGCTGCTTATCGTCACGCAGCTTTGTAAAACTACGATTGTTGTACAGAAGAGGCGCCATATCGACCGACCGAGAGGATCCATCGCTGAGTGACACCAGCACTCGGAGGCCAACTAGACAGCTAACCTTTGTAATTCCAGCTTGCTCGTGTCCAGCGCCCATTTCGATACCTTTTAAGACCGGATGATAACCCGGATTGATTAGCCCTAGACGTCTGGGTGGCTAGCCTTTGTGGCTGGGACTAGGGGCATCAAGTGTGCGCCGCGAAAACCCTGCCAATCATCTGACACTGAACCGCACCGGAAATTCCGGAGGCTGTTTGGTTTAAGTTATGCGGCCATGGCCGGTTGTTCCAGTGTCGCGTAGAAGTTTGCCTCAGCTTCCGCTGGCGGGATGTTTCCAATGGGTTCGAGGAGGCGCCGGTGATTGAACCAATCCACCCATTCGAGAGTGGCGAACTCAACAGATTCGATGTTTCTCCAGGGTCCGCGCCGGTGGATCACCTCGGCCTTGTAGAGTCCGTTGATGCTCTCGGTGTTGATTGCCACTGAGAAGTGACCCGTTAGGCGGGACTATTTCCATCGAGATTTGACCCATGTTCCAACCGTGCCCTGGCTGTTTTCAGCGGGGGCTGTGGAGTGATCGACATGGCGTTACTGAGCGTTATCCGACGCTGGCATTTTCGAGAGCATCTATCGATCCGGGAGATCGGCCGCAGGACCGGTCTTTCCTGGAACACCATTCGCAAATATCTTCGATCCGACGGCGTCGAGCCGCAGTTCAAGGTCCCCGATAGACCGAGCAAACTGGATCCCTTCGCGGATCGGCTGGCGGCATGGTTGAAGACGGAAGCCAATAGGCCGCGCAAGCAAAAGCAAACCCTCAAACAGCTTCACGCCAATCTGGTGAGCCTGGGGTTCGAGGGGTCCTACAATCGAGTGGCAGCCTTTGCCCGAGAGTGGCGAGCGGACCGGCAGCGTGAGCTGCAGACCACAGGTCGCGGGACATTCGTGCCGCTGAGCTTTGCCCCTGGGGAGGCCTTCCAGTTTGACTGGTCCGAAGACTGGGCCATCATCGGCAGTGAGCGCACCAAGCTGCAGGTGGCGCATACCAAGCTCAGTTATAGCCGAGCCTTCATCGTCCGGGCCTATCTGCTGCAAACCCACGAGATGCTGTTCGATGCTCATACCCATGCCTTCCGGGTACTTGGCGGCATTCCGCAGCGTGGCATCTATGACAACATGCGGACCGCCATCGACAGGGTCGGCCGCGGCAAGGAGCGGGACGTCAATGCTCGGTTCCTGGCCATGGCGAGCCACTATCTGTTCGAACCTGAGTTCTGCAATCCCGCCTCAGGCTGGGAGAAGGGTCAGGTCGAAAAGAACGTGCAGGACGCTCGCCACCGGCTCTGGCAGCCCATCCCCCGCTTTCCAACGCTGGACGCGCTCAACGACTGGTTGGAGACTCGTTGCAAGGAACTCTGGTCCCAGACCGCTCACGGCAGAATGGGTGGCACTATTGCCGATCTCTGGGCGGAGGAAGTGCCAAGCCTCATGCCGGCATCGCGGCCGTTTGATGGCTTTGTCGAATATACCAAGCGGGTCACGCCAACCTGCCTCGTGCACCTGGACCGCAACCGCTACAGCGTGCCGGCCTCGTTTGCCAATCGACCGGTCAGTCTCAGGGTCTATCCCGATCGGATCGTTGTCGCGGCCGAGGGCATGGTCATCTGCGAGCACCATCGCATCATCGATCGCTCCCATGATCAGCCCGGCCGGACAGTCTACGATTGGCGCCACTATCTCGCTGTGGTGCAGCGCAAACCGGGCGCGCTACGCAATGGCGCGCCTTTTGCCGAACTGCCAGATGCCTTCAGAACGCTGCAGCAGCACCTGCTCAAGAAGCCGGGCGGTGATCGGGAGATGGTCGAGATCCTGGCGCTGGTGCTGCAGCACGACGAGAATGCCGTGCTCGTGGCCGTGGAGATGGCGCTGACGGCGGGTGTGCCCACCAAGACCCACGTGTTGAACCTGCTGCATCGTCTGGTTGACGGCAAGGCCATTACACCGCCGACCATCAATGCGCCCCAGGCTCTGGTGCTGACCAAGGAGCCCAAGGCCAATGTCGAGCGCTATGACGCGCTGCGCAAAGCAGCGGAGACCCGTCATGCGTCATAACCCTGCCGCCGGCGCCGTTATCATCATGCTCAAAAGCCTCAAGATGCATGGCATGGCCCAGGCCGTGGGCGAGTTGACCGAGCAAGGTGCTCCCGCCTTCGAGGCTGCCATCCCGATCCTGTCGCAACTGCTCAAGGCCGAGACGGCAGAGAGGGAGGTTCGATCGACCGCTTACCAGCTCAAGACCGCTCGCTTCCCTGCCTATCGCGACCTCAATGGCTTCGACTTCTCCAGCAGCGAGATCAACGAGGCACTGGTGCGCCAGCTTCATCGCTGCGACTTCATCGAACAGGCCAACAATATCGTGCTGGTTGGCGGACCAGGAACAGGCAAGACCCACATTGCCACTGCCATCGGTGTGCAGGCGATCGAGCACCATCAAAAGCGTGTTCGCTTCTTCTCGACCGTCGAATTGGTCAACGCGCTCGAGCAGGAGAAAATGCAGGGTCGAGCTGGTCAGATTGCCGGTCGACTTGCCCACGCCGATCTCGTCATTCTCGACGAGCTGGGATATCTGCCATTCAGTGCTTCAGGTGGCGCCTTGCTCTTCCACCTGCTCAGCAGGCTCTACGAGCACACCAGCGTGATCATCACCACCAATCTCAGCTTCAGCGAATGGGCCAGCGTCTTCGGCGATGCCAAGATGACCACTGCGCTGCTCGACCGGCTCACCCATCACTGCCACATCCTGGAGACCGGAAACGACAGCTTCCGCTTCAAGAACAGCTCAGCCCATCCGCCGCCAAAACCAAAGGAGAAACCTAGACCCTTGACCGCAGCAGCCGACCCGAAACAAAACTAACAGGCGGGTCACTTCTCAATGGAAACCCCGGGTCACTTCTCGGCGGAAATCAACAGTTTGAGAGCGGTCTGACGCGAGCCCCCCCTGCTACGGCCTTGGCGTCGGGCCATCGAGAAAGTCTCAGGTCTGTCGCAATAATTGAAAACTGGCCCAGCGCCGAAACAACCACGGACGGATCACCGTTGGTTAGATCCAGCAGCGCCACTGTCTCGCAGCTTCAGACGCTTCGTCTTGGCGATCTATACTGGTCGGGCCGAAGCGAACATCAACAGAGTGCAGAGCGATACGCGAAAGCTTAGGCCGAAGGGCCTTTAGGGATAGCATCTCGCTTAGCCGAGATACCTCTTTGGCACTATACAGACGCCTTTCCTTAGTCGTGCGCTGCGGGGTGATCAGGACATGCCCTTTGTAAACACGCAGGATTCGCACACTCACAAACCCGTGGGATGAGCAGATTCTGGCGATGTCAGTCAAATTTACGCTCCAAGCTTATTCATCCCAAGCTCCCTTCAGCGTCGTTATTAGGTAGGACCTTAGGTCCGGCTCAAGGGAGAAACAGCATAAGCGCGAAAAGCCCGGACGTACCAACGGCAGCTAATGGGGTAGCGTGACAGACCAGCGAATGTCCGAAAAGGGGTCGGCAGTTGCCATCGTCCGCTCCGCGGCGGACGACAGCTATTTCGAGATCGTCTCCTGAAAGCTGCCAGTCCGCTGTCGGCCCCACAACAGCCGAAGCTTTTGCCTACATAAAACTAATGGGAACCAACGTCTTCAACTAGGCGAGCGTCTCTGAGCATCTGGACCGAACTGCTTTTCCCATCGGGTTTTCCACGTCGTAGCTCGTCCGTGTTCTTGCTATGTCTGTCTCGGATTGGTACCAAAAAGATTCATTTCAATCGGTGCCGATCCATGAGCGCGACAACTCCAGAATATTCGCAAAAGCGCTCGGGTGCCTACTTCACGCCGAGTGACGTCAGTGCGTCTCTAGTCGCTTGGGCGTGCCGCACACCCTCAGAAAGGTTACTCGATCCGTCGTGCGGGGATGGCGAATTTCTCGTACTTCATCCTAATAGCGTTGGAATCGAACAAAATCCTCTCTCAGCACGTCTAGCTATTGAGCGTGCTCCTGGTGCACTTGTCCACGAAGGCGACTTCTTCGCCTGGGCAAGCGAAACGAATGAGCGATTTGAATGCGCGGCAGGTAACCCCCCTTTCATTCGATTTCAATCGTTCTCGGGCGAGTTGAGACGTCGCGCAATCAAGCTCTGCGAGCGGCTAGGAGCAAATTTCAGTGGCCTGACCTCATCCTGGGCGCCATTCCTTGTTGCGACAGCAGGTCTACTAAAACCAAATGGGCGGATGTCTTTTGTTGTTCCCGCTGAAATTGGCCACGCCCCTTACGCAGCACCTCTACTTGACTTCCTAGTCTCATCTTTCTCAACGGTACATATTCTGGCTGTGCGCCAAAAACTTTTCCCAGCCCTGTCTGAGGACTGCTGGCTGTTGTACGCTGACGGTTATGGTGGAGTGGCCAAGACAATTGATTTTACCGATATGGACACTTTCAGGCCCTCGATGACTGTGCCACCACCTACGGTACGAGTAGACATCGCTGAGTGGCAGACTGTCTGGAACCGGAGGTTAAGGCCTTATCTCCTCCCTGCTGCAGTTCGGGACCTCTATGCTAGCGTTCTGGCTGACCCAGGCACGACACAACTGGGGGAGTTTGCTCAAGTTGGCATCGGCTATGTCAGCGGAGACAATTCTTTCTTTCACTTGCGGCCTTCGCAAGCGAAGCATCTGAAAATCCCGCCTACTTTCCTACAACCTTCGTTACGCAACGGTCGGTCAATGCCACCGGCAGTCATTACTCAGGCGACAGTTGAGCAATGGAGACGTTCCGACGACCCTATTTTGCTACTACATCTGCCGAAAAATGGAGACATCCCTGCGACGGTACGCTCATACCTTAACAGCAGTGAGGGGCAGCGGGCGCGAGAAGGCTACAAGTGCCGCAATCGCGCTCCCTGGTACGCTGTGCCCGACGTTCAAATACCCCAATTTATGATGAGCTACGGGTCAGGTCGCTCTGTAAATTTGGTTCGCAACGACGCCGGCGTTAGTTGCACAAATAGTGTCCATGCCGTTCGGATACGTGATTACAAAAGAGCTAATGAACTCCTCCCTTATTGGTCGTCGCCATTTGTGCGCCTGAGTTGTGAGCTTGAAGGTCATGCGCTCGGCGGCGGAATGCTAAAGCTAGAGCCCCGAGAGGCTAGTCGAGTACTATTTCCTGCGATGCCTCCTGTTCGATTAGGATCTGCGGACGAGCTTGAGGACGCGATTGTCTTAATGCAGCATTGGCGTCACTACGACGGTTAATAGGCTGTAGAATCGCTGTTTTTATCTTAGCCTCATTCCGACTAGACAATTTAGAGGGATAGTTCATTGGCTAAGAAAGCAACTAAAAAGAGCGAGGCCTGGGTTTACTTCGATCACATCGTCGCAGATGCTGCACCCAGAGGCCTGCATAGCAACCCCTGGATCCTCAATGAGAAAGGCCAAGCCGTTTTCTCTCCTGACTTTGATACTCTGCAGCGCCTTCTAGGCGTGCCTCTCTATTTGGCGGCGGGAACCCAATCAGGCGTACCTGCCCTCGCCCTAGATGTTTGGTTAAGCTATGAATTCAGGCGCGCGGGATTTCAAACCGACCAGGTGTGGCCTCGACCTTCCCATCCTCGCATTTTACCGGCCCCCGTTGCAGCCCTAATCTCGAACCTAAACACGCCATTTCGTAGAGAATTGGAGCGTGTCATCGCAGATACAGCGAGCATAAAGGGGGTTACCTCGGCTTCAAGCATTATCCTGGGCAAGAACTACACGAAGCAAGTTGACGTGGTGATATCGGACTGGGCTACAGGTCCAGAGTTGCTGGTCTCAACCAAAAGAATGGATTCGTCTTATGGAAAGAACGCGGCAAACCGCGTTGAGGAATCTTATGGCGACGCGAAAAATCTTAGATTGCGCCATCCCCTCGCGTCCCTCGGATTTGTTTTTGGGCTGCGCTCCGATATTTTCGAGAAAGCGCCAAATAAAGCGCCTTGGCTCTTCGACCTGTTGGAAAAGCTTGGACAGGAAGATGACGCCTATCACGCAACCTGCCTAGTGCTGATGGAGTACGACGGCACCTCGTATCAGGTCCCGGAACCAGATGGTGACAATAGCACTGCCGAGCTACCAGGAACTGGCAGCGACGATGAAACAGCAGAATTGCCCGCTGAACTCCCTGAAAACGAAATCGCAAAGGGTTTAGCAAACTTGCCGAAGGTTTCGATCCTTCACGATAAAACTCCAAATGAACTTGCTCCTGCCCGCTTTCTTGCGACTATGGTGATGCGGATCCTATCCACCACGCCCGTCACAATGCACGCAGAAGCTAGAGCGCGTATGGCAGCAATAAAGCCTTCTATAAAGGCCTAATTATCACAAGGCCCGATAGTTAAGTGCGCCATGGATGACACAATAGGAAGCACCTGCGACCCTATCGTTAGTGTAATGTGGGGTTCCACTTTAATCTTCTCGGGTCTTTTGAGGAGGCCGATGTCAGATTGGCGGACCTGCTCAGTTTGCTTTCGTTTGCAATCAGAATGGAGGCAGCACGACCTGCTGCCTCCTCAATAACTCTCCGGGCTGCAGATTTGTTGTAGGATGAGCCCTGAACAGTTGCTACAAGCCCCTGTTCGCCCAACCCTAATTCCCCTTCGATACGAGCGGCTAACAGGGTTGCTTGAGCAAGGTCGGCAGACCCAAGAATTGACGCATGTCCAAGCATTACTGCGATGAGGGCGAACATCCGAACATCGAAGGCACGGATTGACTAGTGGAGCGATAAGTCTCCGAAAGTGCAAGATATGAGGGAAGGATGACCACGATGAGCAACGATAGTGGGGCTGATCGGCGGCCGAGCGCTGCATGCCCGTCGATATAGGTAGTCAGAAGCCAGAGAATTGGCCAAAAGTTAGCGCTAGCGGTGGCGAAATGCATTAACGAGCACTTAAATGGTAATCTGGCTCCAGGGAATAGCTGTATCTCACCAGGCAATCCGCACCCAACTCTTACGGACGAGTTTTAGCAGCATCCTTTGCCCGCGCTACAATATGATCAAGGGCTCCCTCAAGGGCCTCTTCAACCACTAAATAGCCATACCGCTCGCCGTATAGGCTCGCTTCTTTGATCTTTCTTACTAGGTCAGGCTTCAAGTAAACTAGGTATTGAATGCGGCCATCGTCCCGCGGGGCTTTCGGCATGGGCACTTCTCCGCCGGCTCGACCCCCTCTTAAGGTGGTCTTGCGAAAATCGATACACTGACGAATATCGCAGAAAAAGCCTTTCTAACTTACTCCGACAATCTGTCTTCAGGCCAAATTTACATCAATTGCCAAGCCGACGCTAAGCCACGTAGCTAACTATCAGCTAGCTAGCTAGTTGAACTTGAGTGCAAAGCTGTGAAAACTCCCCTCAGGGCCACGCAGCGGCCACCGACATCAAGGTGTCCATTCGTTCAGGCGGTAAGCTCCGTGTTTGCAGCAGTTGTTCGTCCTCCCATTCAGCCAACCCATTGGGTCGGCTTCTCGTCCTACAAGTGCAAGGCCATGCAATATCCGCGACGCTGCTGTCGGGACTTCCTGGTGCTGGCCACTCTCGATCCGGCAACTAAGAGGATCGAGCCAATTGAGCTGGCCTCCTATGAAAAACCGAGAGACTGTTTCTTTGCGGTCAAGCTTGAGCGCGGCGGCGGGAGCTCCATCGCATTGCTGTGCGATCGAACAACTAACGTCGCCCTATCCAAGGCCAATGAGCAATTAAAAATTGCAGTGCCACGCTCCGCACTCAATGGGCCGGCTGTAGAGACCGCACGCATGATATGGTCTCGTCGCGGCCTGCAGGTCGATCCTCAGTTCACATTGGAAGTCGCGGACATTCTGAGCGAAGGTCCTGTTGCGGTTGGTCACGCTCTGAAAAATCGTGTCAAACATCACCAATTCGCTGCCGATTGGATCATGACCATGGCATGTAAAGGTCTGCTAGATATTCATATTCGCGGCCCATTCGGGGCGGACACCGTTATCTCGGCCCGAGAAACCGCCTGATTCTTGTTGAGTCAATCCAGGAAATTTCTGGCCTCCCAGATTTGGTTGGCGGTGCCTCGCCGAGCTTCGACAGCGCAAACACCCCAGACGGCAAAAACCCTATTTTGCTAAGTATCTGATTCTATTAACTAAAATGCTGCTAGCTAGCAAGCTTGCAAGCACTATTTTTCGCTTAATTGAGCGAGATTTGCCTTTTTCAAAAATTTCGAATGATAAATGGGCATGCGCTCCTAAGCCGCTCTGCTCATTAGGAAACCAGACAAACCGTTGGAGAAATAAAGTGTGACGCAACTAAAATAAAAAGGGACGTTCAGGTTGGAGCCTGAACATCCCTGTATTCCACCGGATCGCCGTCAAGCCTATCCGCCATCACAACCTTCATCAGCTGCCCTTTGAATCTGCCATGACCATCATTGAAGGTCAAGCAGGCTCGTGGGTGGGCAGGAACAATCATGTCCAAAATATCCCTTCGCGAACAGCTTTTCAGCGACCAATTCGCAACGCTTATCCCCTGCCTTCGATCCGACCTCAATTCAGTCGAGCCTGCCACCAACAATGCTTTGAGAACTGCCGGAAGCAGCACACGCTCGATGGGCGGCAGCATGCTGCTCGGCTCGGTTCGACTACCCGTCCAATTCGATTCAGAATTGGAGCGGCGCTGCGTTTTGCAGTTTCTCGCCGATGACGATATCGTTGGGATCCAACTCCAGGCTGTCCGAACGCCTCATCGGCTCATCGATGGCAAAACTTCCACTATTTGGGACGTCTTCGTAACCCTCGCGAATGGGCTGCGAAAGCTTGTCTCCGTCAAAGACTTTAAGGTCGCCGCGTCGGACCGATACAAGGCTCTTTGGCGAGAGATTTGTGCTGGAATCCCGCCCGGCACGGCGGACGTAGCCCAGATTTATACTCAGCACCACATCGATCCCGTCAAGGTCGATACGGGCAACCTCTTCAACATTGCTTTGACCCACGACCGCCCAGAAGCGGCCGAGCTCGCCTACGATTTCATCATTGATGAAAATCGGGAAATGACGATCGGCCAGATTTGCGCACATCTGCGCAGACTACGACCTGTGCCTATGGCGGATCATTTCTTGGCGCTGTCGACCGAGTTCTGGGCAGTCGTCTGGCTCTTGGCGAAGCGCGCCGTTCATCTGTGCGCCCACGACTATATCGGCATGTCGACGCTGGTTATGCCATGACCAGCGTGAATATCCTAGAGTTCACTCCAGCCGACCTCGTCACGATCGATGGTGTGGCGCACCGCTATCTTGGGCAAAGTCAAGACGGTCTCATTTTCGCGCCGGTTGGTGACGAACGCTCTCATCTGACAGAGATATTGAATTCCCAAATCATGGCTATGCTGACCCAGCCGGGGCGCTTGTCCATCGACCGTGAGCATTTTAAGCGCGGCCGCCGGAAATGAGCGGGCGCATTTCCCGTGGCTCCGGGGCTCCATATGCAAGGTACACGGTCGGCGCTGCTGACCGTGTGTTCTTGAATAAGGTTGAGGTACGCACCAAAGCGACCGACGCAAAAGCGGTATATTTTCATGAGCTTGGTGCGCCCGACGCAGTTCATCAGGTCCTATGGACAGAGATAGATGCCCTGACAGATGCTGGTATTCTGTCTTTTGAGAAGGACTACTACTCCAACGCCAGCGCCAAGTTGAAGGTCGCAAGGCGAATGGCTCCGCTGCACGACCTTAACGATATCAAGCGATCTGATCTGAGCCTGAAATATACCGCGGTCATGGAGGTGCGCGACTTCATGAAAAAGCTGCCACTAGATATCGAGAGACGTAAAGAGGTCGCGATAAACGAGGTTTGGCCTCAACTGCGTCTACGTAATCTGTCGAGCGAATTTCCAAGCCGCATCGCGAAAAAAGAGCGCCTGCCGCTGTCCACCTGGAATGACTGGAACAATGCACTGCTCGAATGCAACGACAATCCACAAGCATTGATCGACACACGTGCTGGCCAGTCAAATTACCGCATTCACGAGGATGTGGAGGACCTTCTCGACCAAGCCGTTACGCGTTGGCTGCGCCCCCACGGGGGTACGCAGCCCCATCAGCATAGATCGCTCGAACGAGCAGTAACAAGTTTGAATGAAAGCCGAGCAGTTCAAGGTCTGAAAGCGCTGGATGCGCCATGCCTGAAAACTTTCCAACGCCGCGTCAAGGACGTCGACGCATTCATGCGGCTGGCGCTCAAGCACGGCATTGAGACGGCGGAAAAGGCTTATAGGGAAAACGTAGGTGGCCTTTTCTCCTTCCGGCCAGGTGAGCGAATTGAAGTCGATGGTTGGTATGTTCACCTTCATTCTTTGCTTGAAAAGGAAGACGTGGCGCACCTGTCACCAGACGAGAGGAAAAAGCTCAAAACCGTTCGGCTCTACATAGTTGTCGCAATCGACACAGCCACTCGCATGATCGTTTCAGTCAAATTTGGCTGGACGGAAGATGAAACTCTGATCCAGGGAGCACTCCGAGAGACCATTCAGGACAAGTCACCTGTCGCCCGAGCGCTTGGCTGCAAAAATAGCTGGGAGATTAGGGCTTTTGGGACATTTGTGGCCGACAACAACCCGGCGTTCAAAACCGCTGACATCACTTGGAAGACGTTGAAGGCGATGAACACTCGGCAGAGTTCGATCGCTGGCATGGCCTGGCACCGCGGACGTATCGAGAGGTTTTTCAGAACCGTCGCCACCAAACTTCTGACCCTGATCCTGGGTCAAACGGGCTCCAATCCGAGGGACCGCGACGACTACCAAAACGCAAGTTATGCCGTTCTTTCCCGACGGGAGGTCGAAGAGGCACTCATCTTATGGATCGTCGACGTTTATCACAGTGAAAAACACGACGGCACCGGCATTTCTCCCAGACGCGCTTACTATATCCTCTCCCAGATTTACCCGCCCTATCCTCCGCTCGCCCCTCGCCAGATTTCCGAGATTTTCGGGCTTGAGGTCCGCTATCGTTTGGGCGCTGCAGGCCTAGTGATCAACTATACGCAATATCAGTCGGACCAACTTCAGCTTCTGCGGCAGGCAATCGGGGACGGTGCATTTGTAGACGTCAAAATTGACCACGAGGACCTCCGCCAAGTGCTAGTCAAGATCCCCAAACGTCTGCAGGCACGCCAGGAATATCGCGGCGAACAGTGGATTTCCGTACCGCATCCAAAGATCGACAGGCGCTTCAGTTTGCGTGACCTCGACGATGCAAGCGACGAGCTCGCAGAACGGTTTGGTTACGATTGCGAAACCAGCGAGGCTACTGCCCGTGCGGCCATGGAGACCCTCAACCGCAAAGTCGAGGAAGCAACCGCGAGACAACTGTCCCGGCCTCCAATCGGCCGCGAATACCTAGAGGCTCGACAAGAAAAGAAGGTCCACGAGTTCCTGCGTTGGGGCGATCCAGATTTCCTGGCGGCTCAGAAGGCTGAAGTGCATCAGCCGTTCCTGATCCCGGGTGCGGTCGAGCCGGCGGCGACGGACCTACCATCGTCTATCGACTATTCCATAAAGGACTGATCATGAGCGCATCAAACATCAACCTTCCCCCACTTTCCCTCGCCGAGCAGCTGGAGAAGGCTCGAATAGAGTTCCCGCGCGACAAGGAACTCGACGAACAGCTGACATGGCTGACCTCTCGCCTGTTCAACCGCCGCGACCTACAAAAACCCTACGGGCATAACAACCGGGCGCCGCAACATGCACTTGTCGTGTCGGGTGCCACCGGTGCGGGCAAGACGACCACGCTGGAAAGGGCGATCCGTGAACGCGAACCCACACTCATTGACCCAGACGGTAATTGCCTAAAGGTGCTCTCGGCGCCCCTGCCCTCCCCCTTTTCCGCCAAAGAATTCGCGCGACAGCTCCTCAACATGATGGGCACGACGACGACCGGAAAACTGAATGAACCGCAGATGTGGGAAATGGTCAGCCATCACTTGAGGGAGAACAGAATTGGTCTCGTACATTTCGATGAGATTCAACGATTTACAACAGTAAAAACGATCGGGAGAGCCGACCGATCTGTCGCAGCCGACCGCTTTTCAGCCACCATAAACGAGCTCATCAGCCACCCGGCATGGCCCGTCGCTTTGGTGGTCAGCGGAACCGAGGAGACCGTACCGCTATGGAATTCGAAAAACATGGACCAAGTTCGGCGTCGGTCCAGGTTTGTCATCTTTGAGCAGATGACCCCGCATTACTACCCTGCTCTTGAAGCCTCGCTGAGGCATTACGCGACCAAAGCCAACCTTGCGTTCGACATCAACGTCAATGACCTTGGCCAGAGAATTTCCCTTGCTGGAGAAAAGACCGTTGGTATGGCACTCGAAATATGCCGCGAAGCAGTTCTTCTCGCTGCACAAGAACAAGCGCCCGCCGTCACTCTCAAGCAGCTGGGCAGGGTCTACGCTGCTCGCAATGGTAGCCCCGCAGACGAGAACCCGTTTTATGTTGCCTATGTCGGTAAACTAGACCTGCGTGAAAAACGCGATATCGCCGAACTCGACCAGGCCCGTTAGCTATGCAAGACGCAACATCGAGATGCACCTTGGGCGTCAGGGCCGAATTGCACAGCGGTCAAACCCTCAACAGCTTCGTTTGTGCACTTGCATCGCGGACTGGTCTTGAGCGCATTGACCGTTTTTGTCGAGCCTTCGGCTTAAATCGTCGGTCGCTAATTGCCGGCGATCCGACGGCCATCGCTGCACTGTCAGCGCTCTGTGCCGTACCGTTGAGAGAGCTCCTGGGTGCTAGGACACGAAACGGCCCGAAATACCTTTTGGCAGCTAACCTGATCGCATTCGACGACCGATCCCCCACGGTGCGGATGTGTCCGGATTGTCTTCGTGAAGACGCCCTTCGCATTCCGGGTGATCCGATGTACATGACTGGTTGGCAGCGCGCTTCCTGGTGCCACAGGTTGGTCCATGTCTGCGTGCACCATCAAAAACGACTGATAGCCTTACCACTCGTTGCGGGCGTTCCGGCTGAAGACTTTGCGGTCCATCTTGGCCAGTTCAACACTCCAGATGATTTGCCCATAGCTGTGCGCGTGCCATCATCGCCAACGGATGAATACCTCACAAATCGGCTTTCTGGAGCTGAGACCAGATGGACGTTTCTCGACAGTATGACGCTGCCTGATGCGCTGTTTTTGAGCCAATATCTCTGCGGCACATATCGCCCGCGGAGTTGGCCGCTCCCGCCAGAGGACAGTGCCGAGCGCCGAGCACTCATGGACCAGGGCATCGAAATTGCTTTAGCGGGCGAGGCCGCAGTTGCAGAACGCCTAAGAGAAATCAGCCGCGCTGCCAACCCTGACAATGTCACTGAAATTGGTTTAAGACGGGTGTTTGGCCCGCTATTTCAGCGCCTTGACCGCCTCGCACGGAACGACATGCTCGCTGTCCGACAGATGGTGGTGGCGATTGGTACCGAGCAGCGGATCATGCCTTCGCAGCAAACAGAAGTCCTCGGCCTCCCAGTCCCCGGCGAAGGCCGTTTGACCGTAGCTCAAGCAGTCATACGCTTTGGTGTGGCCGAGGCAGAACTGCGCGCAATACTGATCGACCAGAAGGTGATCTCTGAGGTTGGCGAAGACGTCCCGGCGGATGAGTTAAGCTTCAATGTCTTTCCGGTAGCGGACCTTCTTTCCAAATTGAGGCGTAGCCTACACAACGAGAAGGCCGCAAAAGCGCTGGGGATACATCACTATCACCTGGATGCGCTGTGTAATGCAGGCCTGATTGCGCCATTGTTCAGCCGGCAAGGCCCGGCTGCCGAGTTAATCCGCTATTTTGAACGAGCAACACTTAAAGCTTTCATTTCCCGCCTCCGGCAACACTGCACTCCGGCGACGGGAGACACAGGGCTACTCGACATCTGGCACTCTTCGGTGCGCTGCGGCCTGCCGTGGACTGCAATTCTAAACGCTGCCTTAGAGGGAAAGATTGCCCTGTTCTCAGCGGAGGCCACGGTATTCACCTTGGGGGACATTCTGGTCGACCCTAAACATCTAGAACCGTTCACTGCGAGCGCAGATGTTCTGCTCACCCTCGAAGACGCAGCGCGCATCCTTACGATCAATCCCACCTCGATGCGAAAGATTCTTCGCGAGGGTTTCTTGCCATCTGAAGCCTGGATCGATCCGGCAACGAACCGCGACGTTCGTGGCATTCGAGAGAGCGCGCTAAAGACATTCGCTGCGCTTTACGTCAGTCAGAACGCACTCCGAAAGCAGCTGGACTCCTCGTCTCCAGGAATTGCTCGGGTCCTCCGCAGGACGGGCGTTCGCCCGGCGTTTGACCAAGATCGCATCGGAGTGAGCCTTTACCGCCGCAAAGACATTTCTCGCGTTCAAGGAAGGATTTTGCAGGTGCTGAGTGACATCGATCTCAGGACGGGAAAAAAGCGCGCTCGCCGAACCGTCAGTCTTTGAGCCGATCGCTTACTTAGTCGTAAAAACAATTTTTCCACGGCGTCGACATTGGCATTGGAGACGCGAAGCCGCCCTGGTAAATCTGGCACCATGCCGACTTACCGACTCCGCGTCTCTCGAAGCTTTGGTAATGCGAAAAAGGCTCGAGTCAAAGAGGAGAGATCAAATACAACGAATAAAACTAGCATGCGTGCAATAAGAAGTGACTCTTTTGTCCTCTGCTCAGCCCTTTTCGGCGCTATACAAGATCTTCCGCAGCATCTTTCTCGGATGCGCGCCAACTGAGGGAACGAATGAGGCTCCATTCCCAGTATGTTGCTGGCACCGTACGAGCTCTCATCAGTCCCGAAGCAAAGTGGTCGGTCTATCACGTTCGCCATATACGGCGAGGCAACGAGGTACCCTCTCAAAGAAAACGGCGCATTTAGATGTGCGATTACGCAGGCGCCTGCTGCTTGACTGCGCTGGCAATCTTTAGCAATGAGCCAAACACCTCGACCACGAAGACGGATGGCCTAATTAAAGGCGTCGCTTTATAGGCCGGCTAGCCTGACGATCGGCTCATCCAGTCTTGGCTATTCCTCGCGTAAAGCGAGCCGCAAATGGTCCCAAAAAGGCTGGAACATGTAGCTCAACACTGCGCGGTCTGCGAGCTGAACATAAGCTTCGACCGGCATGCCAGCCACCAAAACGATATCTTCTGGAAGTTTCGCCAACTCATCGTCTGCTATAACTACTCGGACCGAGTAGAAAACAGCGCCCGTGGCGGGATCTCGGGTGACGTCCGGAGCAACCGCACTGATCGATCCAACCAGTTCCGGAGTGGTCCGGGGGTTCAGACCGGAAAATCGGAGAACCACCTCCTGGCCGACATGAACCTTATCAACATCGACGATCTCGATCCTGGAGTTCACGATCAGAGGGTCATCGCTTGGCACGACGAGCATCAACGTTTGGCCGGCCTGAACGACGCCGCCTTCCGTGTGGATGGCGAGTTCATGAATTATTCCGCCTTGAGGTGCACGTATCTCCGTGCGCTTGAGCCGATCCTGTTCTGCCAACCTTCTCTGCGAAACCTCGCTGATGCTTCTACGAACCTGCGCCAATTCGTTCAGAGCGACATTCAGGTGTTCATAGTCGATTTGAGAGATCTGCAACGTTTTCTCGGCGGATGCGGCGCGCCCCTCGGCTATAGACGCCGTGATTTGACCCAACTGCCCTTGTGCGACCGCCAGCTCTTTGTGCAACGCGGTTCCGCGACTCTCATTGACGAGTTGGCTGGCGAACAGGTGATCGAAATCGGCTAGCTCGCTTTTAAGAATGCCAATCTGGTCAGAGATGGCCTTCTGCTGCTGAACCAGCCCATCCTCCTGACGATCAAGCTGGATCACCTGTTCCTGAAGTTGGGCGATGCTTCCCTTACGCGTGGCTTGCCGAGCCCCTAGGATTCGCTCTTCGAGCAATTGCACGGGTCGCAAATCGTCCTCGGAGAAGAACTTAGTCGCACTCTCTGGAATTTCGAAGGTGGCGTCTCCAGACGCTTCAGCCAAGAGACGCGCTTCCTGTACCAAAAGCTGGCGCAATTGCGCGTCTGACGATTCCAGGGCCGCAGCAGCTGACGTTTGATCGATCGACGCAAGCAGTTGGCCAGCCTGCACCTTATCCTCATTCTGCACGAGAAGCTCAGAGATGACGCCGCCTTCTGGGTGTTGGACCTGCTTGGCGCTGGATTGGACCATCAAGGACCCGTGGGAAATGATCGCACCTGAAACTTCTGTTGTGGCGCCCCAAGCGATCAACGCTCCGAAGAGACCCACGATCGAAATCAAGCCGATCCAGCCATGAAGCTTGAGGCTCGCCAAGTCGTTTCGGTTTTGCGCTGCTTCGCTCATTGGGCGGGCACTTTGATCGGGAGGACGTTCTGTGCCGGCTGCACAATTTTCTTCAGGACTTCGTCCTTGGGTCCAAAGGCGGCTTGTCGCCCGTTTTGAACGAAAAGAACCTTATCGACCGCGTTCAATGCACTTGGTCTGTGCGCGACGACGATGACGACAGAACCACGTTCTTTCATCTTCTGGATGGCTGCTGAAAGAGCGGCTTCTCCCTCTGAATCCAGATTGGAATTTGGTTCGTCGAGCACGATGAGAAACGGAGAGCCGAACACTGCTCTAGCAAGGCCAATGCGCTGGCGCTGACCTGCGCTCAGGAGATCGCCTTGTTCGCCCACACGCGTGTTGTAGCCATCCGGAAGCGAGCTGATCAATTCGTGCGCACCGGCAGTCATCGCGGCCGCGATGATCTGCTCGCTGTCGGCTTCCGCGGCGAAACGCGAAATGTTCTCCGCCACCGAACCGTCGAACAACTCCACTCGCTGCGGGAGATAACCGCATATCCGCCCGATCTGACCAGACCGGTAGTGGGAGAGCGGCGCGCCATCGAAGCGCACCTCGCCTGCCAAGTGAGGCCATATGTCGAGAAGACCCTTCGCCAGGGACGATTTCCCCGATCCCGATGGTCCCAGAACACCAACTGCCTCTCCGGCGGAAAGGTCAAACGAGACGCCACCGACAAGAGCAGATTTTGAACCCTGAGGTGCCGTGGCCAATCCTCTGACCGTCAGCGTCTGTCGCGGCAAGGACAACTCGACTTCACGCTCGTTCCGTTCGGGATTGTTCAAGACGACCTTGATTCTGGCCCATGATTGCCGAGCCGTCACAAAGGCGCGCCACTGGCCTACGATCTGCTCGACGGGCGCAAGCCCACGGGCCGTAACCACCGAAGCGGCGATCATTAGGCCGGCGGTCATCGAACCCTGGATGACAAGGTAAGCACCGAGAGCAAGGACTGCCGACTGCAGAAAAAAGCGGAGACCTTTTGTTGTGGCTGAGAAGAAGGCTGCTCTGTCGCCGGCAGTAACCTGGGCCGAGAGCATTCGATCGGTTTGTTTGGACCATCGACGCTGAAGGGCTTCACCCATTCCCATCGCGACCACGGTTTCGGCATTGAGCCGAACGTCGTCGGCCTGCCTTTGCCGCAACTGCTGCTGCGAAGTGGTCTCTTTGGCTGGATGCTTCGACAGAACTTCATTGGCGATCATGAGCATCACGACTACCAAGCTTCCGCCCACGGCCAGCCATCCGAGCCAGGGATGAAAAAGGAAGACCAGACCCAAATAGAAAGGAACCCAAGGCAGATCCAGCAGCGTCAATGGGACGGGACTTGCCAAAAACTGCCTTACGGCGTCTCCATCGCGGACGGGGTCGAGGTTGGACCGATTTCCGGCTGAGAGGCGCATGCGGATGCCAGCCGAGAGCAGTCGCCCCGAGATCTTGGAATCGAGCACATTGGCAAAGCGTGCGGACATTCGCGATCGCATTGCATCTAAGAATGCGTAGAAAGCGAACAGCCCGGCTATCAAGATCGTGAGCACGACCAATGTGGGCACCGACCGACTGGCTAGCACCCGATCGTATACCTGCAGCATGAACAGTGGTCCGGTCAGCATCAGCAGGTTTGACACCACGCTCAGCACAACCATTGCCGCTATTGGGCCCCGAAGGCCCTTCGTCAGAGACTTTGCGTTGACAGTCAACTCGCACACTCGGGCTGAAGCCTAGATGATTTTGCAGCGGGCATGCCCGCTGCAATTGCTGGATTGACTTCAGACGAAGCGGAAATCGCTGGCCGACAGATCGCTCAAGCTGATGTTGATGAGGGAAATCGTTCCGCCATCGTTCAGATGCAGCCAAGAATAGCCGCCGTACTCTTCGGCATTCGCCATCAGGCTGGCGAAGTTCATGCTTCCTTGGTCCCGTATTTCGATCGTATCTATCCCTAGCTCGAAATCGCCGATCAGATCTTCACCCATTCCGGAACGGAAAACGAACGTGTCCGCGCCAGATCCACCGTAGTGCGTATCGTCTCCCGCATCGCCGGATAGCGTGTCGTCGCCGTTGCCGCCGAAGAGGGTGTCATTGCCAGATCCACCGATGACCATGTCATTTCCGTCGTAGCCTTCGACCACGTCGTTTCCGGTTCCGCCATCCAGATAATCATCACCGTAGTCGGCCATTAGGTGATCGTTGCCGGCCTCGCCGTAAAAAGTGACTGCAGGTCCACTCCAGAGATTCAGGAGATCATCGCCATCGCCGCCATAGATGGTGGCACTGACGCCTTGCAGCTGAATGCTGTCATTGTAGGCGGAACCAACGAAGATCTCGATGGAGTCAAAGGTGTCGCCGGCTGCGTCGCCAGTGTATGTGCTCGCAGCCTTCTGATAGTCGATCGATATCGCGGCCAGGGAGCTGGCGTACGAGATGGTATCGACACCTGCACCGCCGAAGTGGGCGTCCGACCCTGCCCCACCTTTGAGGATGTCGTTTCCATCGCCACCGTTCAACGTGTCATTGCCAGCACCGCCGTCGATGGTGTCGTTGCCGCCAAGACCGTTTAGGACGTTTGCCATGGAGTTTCCGGTTAGGACGTTGGCGAACTGATTGCCCGTTCCGTTGATCGACGCGTTGTCGGTGAGGATCAAGTCCTCAAGGTTCGTACCCAACGTGTAGGTGATCGAGCTTCTGACGCCATCTGTGCCTTCGTTCGCATTTTCAACGATGACGTCGCCGACAGTATCGACGGTATAGGTATCGTTCCCGATCCCACCCACCATCGTGTCATTGCCGGCAAAGCCATTGATTGTGTCGTTACCAGTGCCCCCGTTCAGGTAATCGTCGCCATAGTCGCCCCAGAGTGTGTCGTCTCCCGCTTCGCCATAGAAACTAACCGCCGGACCTGACCAGATATTAATAAGGTCGTTGCCGTTTCCGCCGTAGACCGTCGCCCCTTGTCCAATGAGATGGATGGTGTCGTCAAAGCCGGACCCAATGAAGATCTCGATCGAGTCGAAGGTATCGTTCGCTGCGTCCCCCGAATAAGTGCTCGGGTTCTGATTGCGATCAAACGCGATGGCAGCGGCAGCATCGGCATATGTCACGGTGTCCACGCCATCTCCACCGAAGAAGGCATCTCCACCTGTCCCGCCCGACAGAAGATCGTTTCCATCACCGCCATAAAGCGTGTCGTTGCCGCCGCCCCCTATGAGCGTATCGTTGCCACCATTACCTCTCAGGGTATCGTTGTCGCCGCCGCCATCGAGATAGTCGTTGCCGGCATCGCCTCGTAGCGTGTCGTTCCCGGCTTCGCCGTAGAAGGCAATTGCTTGCCCGGACAGAATTTCGATGGTGTCGTCGCCAGCACCGCCTCTGACGGTCTGCCCTACGTTCAAAAGCGTGATCTGATCGTTGAAGGCTGAACCTTTTATCTCCTCGATGCTGCTGTAGGTGTCGCCTGCGGCATCGCCGGCGTTGGAGCTCGGTGTACCTGTGTTAATCGTCACCCCAGCGGTCGACGTCTCGTAGCTGGCGATATCGTAGCCTGCTCCACCAATCAGAACGTCCGCGCCACCGCCGCCGATCAGCGTGTCATTCCCATCGCCGCCATTGAGCGTATTGGCGCCTGATGTGCCGGTGATGGTGTTGCTCAGGCCGTTGCCCGTGCCATTGAGCCCAGCCGAGCCCGTTAACGTGAGGTTTTCGACATTTGCAGAAAGGGTATAGGTGACTGACGAGAGGACCGTATCCATGCCTTCGCCCGAATTCTCGACGACGACGTCTCCGCTGTTGTCGACGACGTAGGTGTCGTTTCCGGAGCCGCCGAGCATAGTGTCGCTGCCCGTACCCCCGATCATCATGTCGTTGCCGCCGTAACCGTACATCTCGTCGTTGTCGGCTCCACCGTCGATGACATCGTCGCCGCCGGCGAGCGGGTTGCTGCCATTCATGGCGTGGATCACGTCGCTGCCAGTGCCGCCGTAGATGGTCGCACCGTTGCCAGATGTTCTCAGAACGTCGTTGCCGTCGTTTCCGTAGAGCGTCACCGCATCACCGTTGAGCGTGATGTTGTCGTTGAACGACGTGCCCTTGATCACCTCGATGCTGCTGAACGTATCGCCTGCTGCTTCGCCCGCACTCAATGTTGTGGTCGAAGTATTTAGCGTCACGCCGGCCGTCGCTGCCTCGTAGCTGACAGTGTCAATGCCATTGCCGCCATTCAGGACATCAGCACCGATTCCACCAATCAACACGTCATTGCCATCGCCGCCGCTGAGGGTGTCATTCCCGGCGCCACCATTGAGAGTGTTGGCTCCGGAATTTCCGGTGATGACGTTGTTGAGGTCGTTGCCCGATCCATTCAGCGAAGCCGAACCGGTCAAGGTGAGATTCTCGACGTTTGCCGTAAGCACGTAGCTGATCGAAGACTGGACGAGATCCGTGCCTTCAGACGCTGCCTCTGTGACGACGTCGCCCGAGTTATCGACGACATAGGTATCATTCCCTGTGCCGCCCGACAGGGTGTCGGAACCACTTCCGCCGTTCAGAGTGTCGTTACCGCCGCCACCGATCAGCGTGTTGGCGCCGGAGTTCCCGGTAAGAACGTTGTCCAGGGTGTTGCCGGTGCCGTTGATGGCCGCCGAACCAGTCAAAGTCAGGTTTTCGACGTTCGAGGCGAGTGTGTAGGTGACCGAAGACTGGACGCTGTCCGTTCCTTCGCCGGTAAGCTCGTTCACGACATCGCCAATGTTGTCGACGATGTAAAGATCGTTGCCGCCACCTCCAGACATGGTGTCGGCGCCGCCTGCGCCATTCAGCGTATTTGCCCCTGCATTGCCTATCAAAACGTTGGAGAGAGCATTGCCGGTAGCGTTGATCGAACCGGACCCGAGCAAGGTCATGTTCTCTACGTTGTCAGCGAGCGTATACGACACGGTGGTCTGCACCAGGTCGGTGCCTTCTCCCGCATTTTCGACAACCAGATCACTGACACTATCGACAACGTAGGTGTCATTTCCCATCCCACCCATCATTGCGTCGTCGCCAGTGCCCCCAATCATCATGTCGTTGCCACCGAGGCCGTACATTTCGTCGTTGCCGGATCCGCCATCGAGGACGTCGTTCCCGCCGTTGAGGACATCGGGACCATCCTTTGCGCGGATCAGGTCATTGCCGGCACCGCCATAGATCGTGTTGCCGATACCATCTGCGATCAGATTGTCGTTTCCGTCGCCACCATGAAGCGTAACACCGTCGCCGACAAAAACGATCTCATCGTCGAAAGCCGTACCCTTGAGAATTTCTATGCTTGAGAAGGTATCTCCAGCGGCGTCACCGGTGCTTGAACTCGAGGAAGCCGTTTTGATGGTCAGCCCTATGGACGAGGTTTCGTAGCTCGCTGTGTCGGTGCCGTTACCGCCGTTAAGAGAGTCTGCACCTGCACCGCCGATGAGAATATCGTTGCCATCTCCGCCGTTCAGAACATTGGCACCGCTGTTGCCAATGATCGTATTGTTTAGCTCATTGCCTCGGCCGGTTATCGCGGCCGATCCAGTCAGCGTGAGGTTCTCGACGTTGTTGCCCAACGTGTAGGTCACGGACGATTGAACAAGGTCGGTGCCCTCAGCCGAAAGTTCGGTGACTCCATCTCCGATGTTGTCGACGACGTAGGTGTCATCACCGGTGCCCCCCGACATCAGGTCTGCACCCGTCCCTCCATTGAGCGTGTCGTTCCCGCCACCTCCAATAAGCGTGTCGTCGCCTCCCCCGCCGTTCAACGTGTTTGCAGCAGAGTTGCCGATGAGGATGTTGGCCAAGGTGTTTCCGGTACCGTTTATGGCGGCGGCCCCGGTCAGGGTCATGTTCTCGACGTTGTTGGCTAAAGTATAGGTGACGGAGGAATAAACGAGGTCGATACCTTCACCCGGATCGCTGTTCTCAAGGACGACGTCGCCGACACTGTCGACGTAATAAATATCGTCATCAGCACCACCCAGCATCGTGTCATCGCCGGTCCCACCGATCATGATGTCCTTGCCGCCAAGGCCATACATCTCGTCATTGCCGGATCCGCCGTCGAGGACATCGTTGCCGCCATTTAGGGCGTTTTCACCGTCCTTTGCACGCATCAAGTCATGCCCGGCACCGCCATAGATCGTGTTTCCAAGCCCATCGGCCACGAGGTTGTCATTGCCATCACCACCGTCGACGGTGATGCCGCTCCCCACGAACAGGATATGGTCGTCGAACGCTGAGCCGCGGATGGCCTCGATGTTCGTATAAGTATCGCCGGTGGCATCTCCGGTATTCGACGATAGTGCGCCAGTGTTCACGGTCACGCCGGATGTCGACGTTTCGTAGCTGGCCGTGTCGCTGCCGGCTCCGCCATTCAAAGCATCTGCACCGGACCCGCCGATCAATACGTCGTTGCCATCGCCGCCATTCAAAGCGTCGTTGCCGGCGCCACCAGACAGCGTGTTGGCAGCGGAATTGCCGATGATGACATTGTTGAGGGTGTTACCGGTGCCGTTGATCGCTGCCGATCCCGTCAGCGTCAGATTCTCGACGTTCGAAGTGAGAGTGTAGTTGATCGAGGACTGAACGAGATCCGTTCCTTCAGACGCCAGTTCGGTCACGACGTCTCCGCCATTGTCCACCACATAGGTGTCGTTGCCGGTTCCTCCAGTAAGTTGATCCGCGCCCGCGCCACCATTTAGGGTGTCGTTGCCGCCCCCACCGATGAGGGTGTTATTCCCACTGTTACCCGTGATCACATTGTTCTGGCTGTTGCCAGTGCCGTTGATCGCAGCGGAGCCCGTGAGTGTAAGGTTCTCAAGGTTGGCGCCGAGGACATAGCTGATCGAAGACTGAACCATGTCCGTGCCTTCGGACGCGAGCTCGGTAACGACATCGCCGGCGCTATCAACGACGTAGGTATCGTTGCCGGCACCACCGGACATCGTGTCATTTCCAGCGCCACCATTCAGCGTGTTTGCGCCCGAATTTCCGATCAGGATGTTGCTTAGGTTGTTGCCGCTGCCGTTGATCGACGCAGTACCGAGAAGCGTCAGATTTTCAACATTGGCGGATAAAGCAAAACTGACGGATGTCCGGACCAAATCAGTGCCCTGCCCGATCGCCTCGAGCACTTGATCAGCAGGATCATCGACAATGTATATATCGTTACCTGCTCCCCCTTCCATGCGATCGGCGCCGCCCTGGCCGTCCAAGGTGTCGTTGCCAGCCTCTCCGAACAGTGCATCGTTTCCGGCGCCACCGATCAGCGTATCGTCTCCAGCGGTGCCAAGAAGGCGCAGCGACTGAGCGTTGGCATGAGAGATCGTCGACCAGACGAGATCGAAATCGCCCGCACCGTTGCGTTCATAAGTCTTCTTCACGACACTACCGTCGATGCGCGTGACTGCCTGCTCACGGTAGTCGACTATGCCATCATTATTGTTGTCGCGATCCAACGTCGCCACCAAACCGTCGGAACTGATGGTGTAGACGCCGCTGGCAATCGTGACGCCTCCAGTCGTGATATCGGTGATGAGACCAGTCTGCGTTCCGTCGATTCTGCTGGTCCAAACCTCCTGATGCTCGGAGAAACCATCGCCGTCATAGTCTGCAGCAACGATCGTCCTACCATCAGGGGTTGTCGTGACCGTCTTGGTGAATGGAACAGTGGCGTTGGCCAGGACAGCGGATTTCCAGGTGATCTCGTGCCCGAGGTTGGCTGAACGAGCCAAAGCACTGGTTGTTACGGTGGTCATCGTAGCACCGTTGATCTGCTGCACGGTCACCGTGTTCTCGTCGATCGTTCCATCGCCGAACACATCGAGCGTCGTCTGCTTGGTCCTGCCGTCTGCGCTCGTCACTACGAGCTCTACTTGGTCCTTTACCGGCGCGATGACGACGGAGGTGCCGCCGCTCCGGGTGCTGATGAGGAAAGATTCCGTGCGGACTTCACTCGAACCATCTGCGAACTGGTGCGAGGTCTGGACAATGCGACGATCGAACACACCATCGCCATCCACGTCCTGCTCGGTTGTCATGATACGACCGTCGAACGACGTCGTTGTCACTGTTTGTACCGTCAGGACGCCGCTGGTGTTGTAGTCCTTGACCACGGAAGTGCGGCTACCATCGACGTGAGTGGTGGTTTCCGTTGTCTGGTCGATGGTCCCTGACCCATCTGCGTCGCGGCTGATCGTAGAGATGCGCCCGTCGGCACTGACGTTCGTCGTGTTAGACTGCAGGATGAAGCCTGAACCATCGGCGTCCTTTGTCGTGACCGTCCGAGAACCATCGGCCAGCGTTTCAGTAATGGTCGTCTTGATTTTGGTGAACGAACCGACGCCGAACGGATCCTCTTTGAGTATCACGGTCCTGCCATCGGCACTTGTGCTTGTCTCGAGCCTGGACAGCAAAGCGCCGCCGAAGGTCGTATTGGTCACCGTGCTCGTTGATGAGCCATCGGCGTTTTTCACGAAGATTTTCGTCGAGACCTGATCGAAAGCTCCGACACCATCGGCATTCCAGTATGTGGTTTCAGAGAGCCCGTCCCCGGTCGTTACAACCTGATGCTGGGACTTGAGGACACCACCTTCTGAATAGCTGGTATCGCGTGTGGAAGAACCATCAGCATTAAAGGTGGTGCTCTGCGTCCGTTGCGCTCCAAATGATCCCGAACCGGTCAAATCCCAATTGGTAATTATCGACTGTCCGTTAGCGCTAGTCGTCGTGACAGCGCGATCCTTCAAAGTCGCCGTATAAATCGGGTTGGCCGAAGCGGGATCACCGCCCGTCAGGTTCGAACGCGTTGTTGTCTTGACCTGCGAACCATCGGCATTGAGAACCGTGACCTCAACGATCTCGCTCTCCGCCAAACCGTTGCCATTGGCGTCGAAGCGGGTCGTGCGCGTGAGGCCATTGCCACTCTCGGTGATGTAAGTGCCTTTCGCGCTGCCGAATTCACGACCTGCCGCCGAGGAGACTGCACCATCCATCTGCGAGGTGACGATCGTGCCATTGGCCAATTTGCGTTGCACGATGGTCTCGTCGACGACACCATTGCCATCGACGTCAGTAGTGATGCGCGTCAGCGTTCCATCGGCGCTGACCGTTGTTACCGAACGGTCATTCAGAACCCCTCCGACCTTTCGGTTCTCAACGGTCTTCGTGGTCGAACCATCGGCATTGACCAAGGTCACGTCGGACTGGGTGCGGGTCACACCATTGCCGGTTGCTTCCCAGGTTGCTGTCTTGCTGAGCCCATCGGCGCTGGTAACTAAAGTAACCTTGCCCTCAATGGCACCAGCGGCCTTATAGGTGGTCTGTAACTTCGTTCGAGAACCGTCGCTGTGAAGCGTCGTCACGTCGCTCGAACTGCGATCCACTGTGCCATTGCCGTCGAGATCGGTGCTGACAGTTGTCGAGAGACCATTGGCCGAGGTGACGGAAGTGGAGCTCGACTTTAAGGCACCCGCCAAACCATAGGTGTTCGTGGAAATGGTTTTACCACCAGCTGCCGCGACCGTACTAGTGGTCACGCTGTCATTAATCCCGTTGCCATCAAGGTCTGCAGCAGTGGTTTGCGTCAGGCCATTGCCAGTCGTCGTAACGACGACCTTTCCGACCACGGCGCCGTTGCCGGCCGTGCTTGTGGTCGTCGTCGCACGGGAACCGTCGGCATTGAGCACGGTGATTTCGGTGACTGCACCGTCCGACGCGGTATGGTTGCCTAGATATGTCGTGACGGATTTGGTCAGACCGTCGTCGCTGACCGTTTCGACAGTCTTGCCCAACTGAATCGTGCCGGTGCCATCAAGCGACGTCACCGTACGTGTTTTAGAGCCATCTGCATTATGAACGATCACTTCAGTGCTACGAGCATCCACCACGCCGTCACCATTGCGATCCGTGGAAATGTTCGTCGTCAGGCCATTGCCGCTCTTGGTGGTGGTCTCTGTCGCGATCCGGTTGGCAACAGCCGCGCCGCCGCCGCCATAGCTTGAACTGGCTGTTGTAGTTGATCCATCCCCATTGAGGGTGAGTATGCTGATAATCGTGCCGTCGGTGTCGCCATCGCCGTCGCCGTCAGTCAGTTTGGTAGTCGAAAGACCGTCAGCACTGATAGTCTGAACGGATTTGCTGAGGAGAGAGGTTCCATCCAGACCATATTGCCGAATAGTTTTAGTCGTGAGACCGGAGGTTTCGACCACTATTGTCTCGACGCTCTGGGGAAGCGCGTTCGAGCCGATGAATGAACTGATGGTGGTGGTCAACCGGTCGGCGCTCACGGTGGTGATAGTCTTGCCAACCTGCGCCTGCGACGATCCCGAATAAGCTGTTACCGTCTCGGTCACCGATCCATTCGCGTTGAGCACTTTGGTGCTTACCGCTTTGCTAAACGGCGATGTCTCTGCGTTCCGGAACTTTTCGATAGTGACGGTCAGCCCATCGGCACTCGTGGACGTCAGGATCTTCTCGATGTTGTTTGCACCTGCGCCGTCGCGCACTTGCTCGGTCACAGTCGATGAGCCATTGGCATTGATGACCTTGACCATGCTTTGCACTGCATCTGTGATGCCGTCGCCATTCAGGTCCATCAATGAGGTACGGCTCAAGCCATTGGCGCTCGTCGTTGTCTCGGTTCGCGTCACCAAGGTTGCACCGTTGGCAGATCGGACGGAGGATACCTCCACGGAATTGCCGCTCACCACCGATACTGATTGCGTCACATCGGCGTTGCCGTCGCCATCGCTGTCGATCAGCGTGTTTCGCGTCTTGCCATCCGAACTCCAAGTGGAGACTGATTTGTTAAGCAGTGCGCCGTTGCCCGCGCGAAGCTCGATTGTCTGAGTAGTAGAACCATCGCTGCCAAACGTCTTGACGTCAGAACCAGCCCTGTCGATATCGCCGTCACCGTCCAGATCTGCCTGGCTGGTTCGGCTCTGGCCATCTGCACTCAGTGTGGTCACCGTCTGCTCGCGCAAGGAAGAGTTTCCGTTGCTCGTAGTAACCGTGGTTGTTTTGCTGCCGTTATTGTTATGAACGATGGTACTTGCGATCGTCAGGTCGATATCGCCATCGCCATCGATATCGTTGCTGATCGTTTTGGCCGTGCCATCGCCTGAAGTCGCGGTTACCGTGCTGCCGACGCGGTGCGCGGCGGTCGTACCAGTACCAGAATAGGCTGTAACGCTCTCGGTTCGAGTCCCGTTGGCGGCAACTGATGTGGTTTCGATGCGACTTGCGTCGATACTCCCGTTGCCGTCCTTATCGCTTTGAACTGTCTTGCTCAGGCCATCCGGTGTGGTGACTGTAGTGACCTCGCTTCGCTCACTGCCATCGGCATGTCTGAGCTGCAAAGTGACTGTCTGCGTCCCACTGGCAGCGGTAACACGGGTCTCCACGCGATCGAAGATCGTATTTGAGCCGGTCGAATCGGTGCTGACTGTGACGGACTTTTGATCGGCACTGATCGTCGTGACCTCACGGCGCACCAGGATGGTGCCCGATCCGTCGAAATCACGCACGGTCTCCGATGTCGAGCCGTTAGCATTGATGACCTTAACGATCGTTCTCACTCGATCAGTAACGCCGTCGCCGTTGTTGTCGAAGGCTAACGTTCGCGAAAGCCCATCGGCACTGGTTGTGAGAGTGGTCTTATTCGAGAGATTGCCCGCTGTATCTCGCGCCTCGGTCTTAAGCGTCCTGCTCCCATTGCTGTTCGTGACAAGAACTTCCGTGACGACATAACCATTGGCATCATAAGTGAGCGTCACGTCTGCAAGCGTACCGGTAGAGTTGTCCGTCCGGACAAAGCTCGCCGTACCCTTTATCGTTGAGCCGTCTGCCAGCACCACTTCCTGATTGTTGGTCCTGAGACCGAGCTCTTTAATGCCGAGTTCGGTCAAGGTTCGAAGCGTCTGCGTGCCGTCGCTATTGGTCACCAGGACTTTGAACAGGGACCAATCTGCGTCGGCCGCGCTCAGTTTGCCATCGTGATTGGTATCGAAAATATTGCGGAGAGCTTCGATATCGCTTCGTGCAGTCGTGTCCCACTTGGTGAAGTCGATCTCATTAGCGAGATTTATGATGCCATCGTTGCCATGGTCACGGACAAGTACCCCGTCCCCCGCGCCGGCCCAAGCGGTACGATGCTTGAGGCCATCGCCGACCGTGTCGAGGAAGGTGTTTGATGAGCCGATTGGCGCAATCTCTATGCCATCGCCGTCGAGATCGAGGAGGATTGGCCTGCCCGCGCCGGTTCCGATAACGCCGTCGCCGTCAAGATCTTCCCCCTGCCACGGCGGAGCACCATCGTCCGTGAGAGAGCCGTTCCAATCTATGTTACCCAGATCGTCGTCATCCCAATCGATACCATCAGGATTAAACTCACCGTTTGGACCTACAGTGCCCCATGTATTGGAATCTATGTCATATCTACGGGTGCCGTTCCCGCTCGTGCGTCCGGTGTCGACATTGGTTACTGAACCATCAGAATTGACGATATTTGTATATCCGTTCCCTACGCCGAAAACCGTACCAACAGTAGCTGTTGCGCCAGATGCCAATTGTACCGAGGGGCCACGTCCGGTCACCTGCCATCGAGCGAAAGCAACGTCGTTGCCCATCTCGTACTGTTCGGCAGGAGATATGGATCGCTTCAGTACGTTTTCCGCGTGCTGAACGTTGTAATACATCTGTGGATATTGCGTCGGCTCAGAAGTCGCTCCAGAGGTCTCACTGGTCAATGAGCCATCAGGATTGACCGTATACTCCAAGCCGTTCTGGGCTACGTAAGTCTGGCCAACATTCAAGTCGAGACCGGTTGGCGTGAAAACCGACTGGTTGTGCACTCTAATGCCTTCAGCAACGTACGTATTATAGCGCTGCACCTCGAAGTTGTACGTTTTCCAACCACGCTTCAAAAACGAATCGAGCGCCAATGAGCCGCTATTTACCTGCTCGTACCTTTCACTCTGCTCAAACATACTCGCTGTAGATTCCGAATGTGTAACAACCCGACCCTCAACGAACTCAGCTTGACCAAGAGCATTTATAATAAAACCGTCAGTCTCTAATATGCTTTTTATAGTGCGAAAATTTCCAAACTTATCTAAGAAGTGATGCCCCGGAGTAACAACAATTCCGTTTGAAAGAACAATAAATTCTTCCGTAATATCACTGAAGGTATTTGAGACCAATCCGGCTACTAGGACATCGCTCCCATTCATTGCGGACTGATCGAAAGAAGACACCCAGTCCCCAACAACTATGTCTTCAATATTTTTATTACTACCATCCGCAAGAAGTATTTTTGTTCCGGAAGGAAAACATTGCGGGTTTATAGGATCCATTCGCGGAACAGGATCTATTGAGATTAGACCCAGATCATATTTTGTACTGCCGTTTAATCCTTGATATACCGTACCCGTGCCTCCTAACGCCTTAAATAACGGATAAAGGAAACTGAGAGGGAAAAAAGGAGGAAATTCTTGCTCATCAGCTGGCACTACACTGACGCCAATTTCACCCCAAGTTAAATCTGAGTTCCACTTTGGACCTGTTGTTACGCTAATTCTTGTTGATCCAACTCCTCCGACGTAGAAGCTTTGCTCCCTCATTGTATCCGTAATAGGGTCGTAAAATCTAACCGTTGCATTCGAAGGAGGTGTCCAGTTAAGCGCATTAAATGATTTCGATATTTCAAATGTAATCTTGACTGGGTTTGAAGAATACCAAGGTATCGTCGCTTCACTACCATCATTAGGAATAAAAGTACCACTGCCCGGCCGATCAACTACACCAGCAGACTGGCCACTTCCGTTAACGTTGCTTGCCATCGAACACCCTCTATCGATATCTATTGGTTAATAGTTTAATATATTACAGTAGTATACAATTGTAACAATTATAGAAACCAAGAACACAACAATTGCCAGCCGCTTCATTCCCGTTTTTTCAAGTAATTCTATTAATATTACAATGAAGTAGTCCATTTTCTCAGTTCTTAAGGCGGTCCCCCGGAGGTCATTTGAGGATCACAGCGACTCCAAAATGGAATCTGCTAGCGCTACTTGAAGTTGTGACAACATTCGCTCACGTACAAACCAAAATATCCCAATAATGTTGTCTTCTGGTCCGTATTTTAGAAATTAATCCCATTGACATAACAGTGCATAAATGGCTTCATGCGAAATTTATGAAGACGAGAATGTCTCGCCGCCACTTGTGTCTCGGCCATCAACAGAGTTCTTTAACGTGCAGCGGCAGTAGAGCTTGCTTGGGCCAAAGCCGAAAGGTATCCCAGAACACGGCAGTCAAGTCGGTTACCACGCTTGATAGACTTGGTTGACCATTTGAGCCGAGTGGTTACGGTTGCATATTACCCAAACTCCAAGTTGATCACTTGAGTGTGGCTTGCCTCAGTCAGACTGGTCGGCAGAATATTGTCAACAGAAGGCCCGTGGGGACAAGTTACCGAGAACGCATCCTTCCTAGGTCACAGTTGTTCCACAATCTTAACAGATCGCCGACCAGCTTGCAGAGGGTAAGGATTTTTAGTAAATCAGGGACTTTTTGTTGTGACTTCTTACATCCCCCGCCCATCTTATTGTCAGAAGAAGATCATGCGTCGGTTTATTCTATTTGTCGGTTTGGCAGTCACGCTCGCGATTCCAGGATATGCCGAGCAGCTGAAACTTAATGTCGCTCACGCACATCAATTGCTCGACCCCGTTACTTCCACTCCAGCGGTGAGCGTTCAGCTTACTCAAGAAAGCGCTGAAGATTTCGCGATATTCACCGGAGCAAACGTGCAGAAAAGAATAGACGTTGCTGTTGACGGCGAGGTGATGCTCTCGCCGTTTATACAAACCCCGCTTACCGGTGGTCGCATGCAATTAAGCGGCTTTGAAACCGCAGAGCAGGCCGCCGCATTCGCGAAAAACTTGCGCCTCGGCGACGTGGATCTCACTGTCTCTACAGACGAATAACACGTGAGATAAAGCTGCACCTTTTTGATGGTGCTAACTTAGGCACAAGCAGCGCCCGCAGCTGATAGAAGTCGAAGGAGACGTCGGCCCGAAAGTGTTGAATGGCGGGGCTTACGACCGTTTCAGTGAAAGCCAGCCTTAGCGCAAGCGGTGTTATCCGTATCGCAGTGTAGCCCCCCGATCATCAAACAGAGACCATTTACGGCTATCTTCGCATGGCGGCACTGCTCAGCTGGCAGCGATTTAAAGAAGGCAAGGTCTTCCTCAATACTAGGCGATTGTTATCCTGCGGCAGATCGGGCTTACTCCTAAAAAGCATACGGCTCTCTAGCTGCGCGGCATTTACGACGGCCGAAGTCGTCCTGCACTCCAATATCTGTTATTGCTCTGATCATCGGAAGATCGAGGTTCCCGAACGCTGACGTCCGGTGTCTCGAAGTAGCTAAAGAGCTGGCAGGCCAACGGCACCGCCTGAAGCTCGGCCCTCCTTAGCAACCCACGATTCGGCATTTCTGCGCCCAACGATTTCGTTAGTCTGAGAAAACGCACTTACGAGTCCCTTCACTTCAAATTACCATTCGTAATCAGTGCGCCAGAACGACGTCATGAGTCTTTTTTCAGCCGGTGCTCTGCAAGCGACCATTACGCCGCAAGACTGACGGGATCGCGGTCTGAACAGAAGGTTTGCCTTCGTGGCCTACCGCACAGTCGACGACTTCTCAGCGAACCACTGCTCTGGCGACTGCGTCTTGACCTCAAACTGGTCCTGCGTTCGCGTATAGCTATGCCCACCAAGGCGGCCGACTGCATCCATGGCTTGCTGATCGATGTGAAGGTTGTTGGTATCCACCGCACTGCTGCGGACATAGAGACCAACCACCTCCCCCAGAATGATCTCGCGTGCCTTTCCGACTTCCAAAGTCATGTAGCGCCGGCATTCGAGAGCCGCGGGAGCCGCCAAAATGCGCGGGCTGCCAACGGCATACCCCGGCACCGTCTCCAGTCCGGCTTCAGCGAGTTCATCGACCTCCGGACCAAATTTGATGGCGCAAATCTCCATCTGATCTACCAGCGCCTGGTCTACGATGTGCACGGTGAACTCGCCCGTCTCGCGGATATTGCGCGCCGTGTCCTTGAAGCGCATGTCGGCATAGTTCTCGACCCCAACCGCGATGATGGCGGGGTCGTGAGTGAGGACGTTGAGGAAGCTGAAGGGACCGGCATTGGCTCGTCCATCCCGCCCTAGCGTTGTGATAAGCGCGATCGGGCGCGGGATGACGGTGCCGATAAGCAGCTTGTAGCGCTCGCGCTCATTGAGGGCGCCAAAGTCGAAATGGGTATGCTCCATCACACAGCGACCCGGTGCGTTTCGAGCGGGGTGTGGCGGCTGAGGTTTTCGAAGCCGTCTTTGGTGACAAGATAACAGTCCCCGATATTGCATCCGGCCGATTGGGCTTCGAGCCATTGGGTGTGGAGCACAAAAACCATGCCCTCTTCGAGCCGGTCGAAGTTGTGCGAGGACACATTAAAACTGTTTTGCGCACCCGCCATGCCCACGGAGTGGCCGAGGTTTGGATTATGCGGCCCATGCGTAGCCGGATAAACGTGCATGAGCTTGCGGCCCTGCGCTTCCCAGTCGGCATCGGGAACATATTGGCGCGGCACGAGCCGGGCACCACCATCGTCAGCGGGGCTCCAATTGTAGGGCATGGTCCGCGCATGCGGCGAAGTCAGCAAGCCGTGCTCGATATAGGATGAGAAGGCGGCATTGTTGACCTCGCTGATGAGGGCACCGGGCTTGATCAGTTTTTCAGCACGCTTGACGCCGAGGGTGCAGGCCGCGAGGACTTTTTCCTGGCGCTCGGTGATGTCCCCAACGGCAATCATACGCGCAGTCTGGGCGGTATAGCCGCGATAGGTGACGTTGGAGATGTAAAGATTGATGATATCGCCAGGCCGGACGACGTGTCCATAAGGCTTGCCGCAATGGGTCCCGTATTCGTTGATGCCGATCTGATATCCGTCGCCGGTTTCCCCGCCCCGCGCGAGCTGGGCAAACGTGAAGGCGGCGTAGATTTCGGCATCGGTCACGCCCAGGCGCGTAACGTGATAAGCGGCCTGCGTTCCTATGGAAATGAGTTGAGCCGCAGCCCGAAACATCTCGACCTCGCGGGGACTGCGAATTTTCTGCATGCGATCGATGATGGCATTGTCCCGGACAAATTTGGCCTTGGGCATGGCTTCATCGAGATCGGACCAGAAGTCGCGAGAGGTGCGATCGCCGAGGAGCCCGATCTGGCTTTTGGATAGACCGAGCTTATCCAGCAGATGTGCCGTCGCTTCGGCCGTGAGCGTGGTGGATGAACCGGGACGATCGGCATATTCCCGGCCGATGGCACCCACCTGCCAGATGTCTTCGACGAGAACCGGCTCGCCCCCTGGCGGCAGAATGACGGACTGGGTGAAGAACGAGACGAGGGTCAGCGGTTTATCGCTGTCGGTTGGAATGATGAGGACGCCTTCGCGCATCCAGTCGCGGACATAGCGAAGATAGGCATTGGAGGTGTGGAACCAGCCGACCATGTCGGTGTGGATCACCAAGGCATCGTGGCCAGCAATGACCGCCTCGCGGCGGATGCGGCGGAGGCGATCTTCGTATTCGGCTTCCGGAAGCGGCGGGGGAGCGACGAAGTCGAAATTCGGCTCGAAATCGGCAAGCAGGTTCTCAATCCGGCGCAGGGCGCCAGGCGAATGCATGTTCATCTGTGTGGTCCTTGTTGGTGGCGCGCGGCGCCTTGACTTGGTTTAGGTACGGGCCAACGCCTTCCGGCCGAGGATGAGGCCGATGAGAACGAGGCCGATCAAAATCCCGGACATGGCGGCTACCCGAACATCGAGCCCCTCTTCGATGAGGGCAAACATGCGCAGCGGCAGCACGGTAGTCTGGGGGTCGGCGAGGAAGAGCGAGATCGACACATTGTCGAGCGACTGGATGAAGACGAGGAACGCGCCCGCAAGAATGCCCGGCAACATCAGCGGCAGGGTCACCTTGAAAAGAGTTCGCACCCAACTGGCCCCCATGACGGTCGAGGCTTCTCCAAGGCTCGGATCGAGGCTTTGCGCCAGCACTGCCGCCGAGCGGTACATCAGCGGACCGAAGACGACGACATGGCCTGCAATGGTCAACCAGAAGGACGGCCTGATGCCGAGGAAACCGGCAACGATCAGTGCTGCCAGGCCATAAACGAGGCTGGGCAAAACAAGTGGCAGGAGCAAAAGTGGCTCGACGGCACCGGCAGTGCGCCGCTTGACGCGACTGACGCCAATGGCGGCGGGGACGGCAAAGAGCAACGCGCCAAGAACAGCCGCAGCGGCGATCTTGAGCGAGTTGAAGGCGGCGATGTGTTCGGTCGAGGAGCGAGCCGGATCGAGCAAGGCTTCGTACCAGCGCAACGAGAAGCCTTCCGGCGGAAAGCGCAGGGTTTGGCCGCCCGTAAAACTCATGGCGATGGCAATCACGATCGGCGCCGCCATGAAGGCAACGCAAAGCGTACCGAAGCCAAAAACAAAGATTTTGTAGAAGGCGGCAGGCAACAGGGTTTGGCGTCTGTCAGCCATGGTTGGCGAGCCTCCTGTGGCGGGAAAGGAAGGTAATGGCCAGAAGCACGGCGCCGGAGGTCAGCAACAGAACAACAGCGATGGCGGCGGCGAGCGGCCAATCGAACAGGGTGCCGACCTCGCGGTAGATCAGCTGCGGCATATAGACATTGCGGGCCCCGCCGATGACGGCCTGGGTGACGAAGGAGGCGCTGGTGCTGGCAAAGACCAAAACCCAGCCGGCAAGCAGGGCCGGCAGCATCAGTGGAATAAGAACGGTTATGAGAATGCGCCATGGGCCTGCGCCCGAAACTTCCGCGGCCTCGCCCAGACTTGTCGGCAAGCGCGAGAGCATGGCAATGAGCGGCAAGACCACGAGAGGCAAGTCGATCTGCGTCATGGCGAGGACCAGGCCCAATTCGGTGAACATGAGACTGATCGGGCCGTCGGTGAAACCGAAGGCAAGAAGCGTTTCGCTGATTGGCCCTTGGCGACCGAGGATCACGATCCAGGCGAAGGTCCGCACGACATTGCTGGTGAGCATGGGGATGAGCGTCAGGAAAATAATCACCTGACGAACACGCGGTCCGCTATGCCAGTAGAGCAAGGCGATGGGTATACCGAGCAGCGTCACGCCCAACACGGTCTGGATGCCGAGACGGAACGTGTTGACCAGCACCCGGAAGTTGAAAGGGTCGCCGAGAAAACGGGCATAGTTGTCGAGGGTAAATCCTGTCTCCCCGACAAAGCTGTAACCGACGAGCATGGCGAGCGGCGCCGCGAAGAACAGCACCGACAGGGTGAGCATCGGGGTCAGGAAGGGAACGCCGCTCGCACGCATGGGATCAGCCCGCCACGACAGCGTCGAACGCGCGGATCCAGGCGTCGCGGTTCTGGTTGATCAGCGTCCAATCGGGATAGACCAGGTTGGGAAGGTCTTCGCGCGTGACATATTGCTCGATTTCGGGCGTCAGCGCGACATCGTGATTGGTTGGGAAAGTCGCCGTCGGCGGCGCCATCAGTTCGGTCTGGGCGGCCGCGGAGATGGCGGCGTCCATATAGGCATAGGCCGCGTCGACATCTTGCGAGCCCTTGGTCAGGTGAATGTTGACGGGGGCAGCCGGCGAGCCGGTTTCGGGATGGACGAATTCGGCATTGAGGCCAAGGCTCTTGAGCTTAGCGACATTACCGGTCGAGCACATGAAGACGGCGATCTCGCCCTGCTGGAACAGCGTCATCTGGCTATTGGTGCTATCGACGACATTGTTGAGCTGATCCGGGTGATCGCGAAAAAGCTGGAACACGGCTTCCATATCATCGGAACCAGTTCCGAAAATCTTGGCGAGCTGGGTATAGGCCATGACGGCAGTGTTGGAGCCGAAGCCGGTCCAAGAGACCTTGCCGGCATATTCCGGCTTGTTGAACAGATCCGCATAGCCGGCAGGACGCGGCACGAGGCCTGGATTGTAGCAGATGCCGTTGACTTCGACGGTAACAGTCGGGCCATACTCGCCCTGGAAGGCAGGATCGAGCTTGTCCCAATTGGAAAGGCGCGCGGGGTCAATCTTCTGGATCAGGTCGTTCTCGATGGCGACGGCGCCCTGCCCTGGCGACATCAAGAGCGTGTCGAAGGCCGGAGCATCGGGGCTGGCCATAACCTTGGCCAACTGATCCTGCGCCAACGCGGGCAAAATCGTGAGGTCGAACCCCTTCTCGGACAAAAGCGGCGTGAGCACGCGGCGATAGCCGTCTTCCCAATTGCCCGGGAAGGTCGCGGCAACGAGGCCGCCGGCGGCACGCGCCTGCATTGGCAGGAAGCCGGCGGCCGCTGCGCCGAGGGCAAGGATGTTGAAATGGCGGAGGGAAAGTCTGGTCGTCATGAAGGCACCTTTGGACTTCAGTGGGAGGGAGACGAAGACAGGCTAGAACCGGCTGGCGCCGGGAAGATATGACACCTGGCGGTATCGATGGAGAGGAACACCGCCTCGCCGGGCTTGCCGGGACGCGTTGATGGATCGCGCATCTGGCTGGCGCGAATTTCGTTGCCGTAGGCGAGCGTCAGCTCGTGAACAAGCGTCGGCCCCAGGGCGATGGCGACGCTGACGCCGGCCGCGAGCGTCGTGGAATTAGCCTCCGAGACGAGGGTGACGTCCTCCGGTCGACAGGTGACGACAAAGGGCGAACCGACAACGAACTCAACCTGTCGCGGGACCTTGATCGTCTGACCGACTGCAAGCCGGACAATGGAGTGATCGGCACTGGTGCTTTCGATGATGCCGGGAAGCTGATTGGCCTGACCGATGAAGCTGTTGACGAAAAGGCTCTTGGGCGCGTCGTAGACCGCCGTCGGCGTGTCGATCTGTTCGACCCGCCCCTTGTTCATCAGCACAAGGCGGCTGGCGAGGCTTTGGGCTTCTTCCTGGTCATGGGTAACGATAAGCGTTGTGATACCAAGGCTTCGCTGCAGCCGCAGCATTTCGACCTGGAGGTCGAAGCGGAGCGCACGATCCAGGGCACCAAAGGGTTCATCGAGAAGCAGAAGGTTTGGTCGCGCGGAAAGCGCTCTGGCGACCGCCACACGCTGTTGCTGGCCACCCGATAGCTCTCGCGGCAGGCGGCGCGCCATGGTGTCAAGGCGCACCAGCGCCAAGAGTTCGGCAACGCGCTGGCGCCGCTCGGTGCGGGGCAGCCCCTGACAGGTCAGGGGATAGCCGACATTCTCTTCGACAGTGAGATGGGGAAACAGCGCATAGTTCTGAAAGACCATGCCAATCCCGCGGGTACGAGCCGGCATCGTATCGAGCCGTTGCGCTCCCATCGTGATCGTCCCTTCTTGGGGCTTGATCAGACCGGCGATCGAGCGGAGCACGGTCGACTTGCCACAACCGCTGGGCCCCAGCAGCGCCACGACTTCGCCCGGCCGCACATCGAAGGTGATGCGGTCGATCGCCAAAGCTGTGCCATACCGGTACGTGAGGCTGTTGACGACCAGCCCTTGCGGTTGTGTTTCCATTGCTTGCTGATCGACGGCTAAAGCTTGATCGGTCATGGTCAGGCACTCACGATGATCCCAACCGAAACATCGCAATCAGCGTGCCAAATCGAGCGTGGCCAGCATATTTTTGTCTTAAGCAACTGACTTAAATGAACAAAATTCACTCATGAAATGTTTGCGAAACCAGTTTCGAAAATTCTTACGAATTATAATTCGCACATTATTTTGCACATTCGTGCGTCATGTGATGTATTTGTAGGCATCGCAAATCAGGACTTCCGACCATGCCGCCCCGTAAAGCTCCCCGCGCAAAGCCCGTCGAGATCGACATCGATGATGCCGAGGATGTCAACGACCGCATCTGTGCGACGCTGTCGACGGCCATCGCCGACGGTGCACTCAAGCCTGGAAGCAAGATCATCGAAGAGGCGATTGCGGAGCATTTCGGCGTCAGCCGCACAGTCGTCCGCGGTGCGCTCGGCGTCTTGCAGCGTGAGCGGCTCCTAGAGCGCAAGCGCAATCGCGGCACGTTCGTCGCCGAACCCAGTATTGAAGAGGCGCACCAACTGTTCGAAGCACGGCGGGCGCTCGAGCGCACTATTCTTAGCCTTGTGGCGCAACGGATCACCGCGGCTGATTTCGAGAAGCTCGATGCCATCACTGCCGAAGAGCTACGCGTCCACCAGCATGGTCATCAGGTGGCAAAGGCGACAACGATCGGCGAATTTCACGTCGAGCTCGCAGCGATCGCCGGCAATAAAGTGCTCAGTGAGATGCTGGCCAAGCTGGTCGCCCGCCTCTCTCTGGTGATGGCTTTATATGAAGATGAACGGCAGGATGATTGTGGCGCAGATCATCATCGCCAGATCGTCGACGCCCTGCGCGCGAGCGATCTGAGAAAGGCCCAAGCGCTGATGGATACCCATCTGGGAGATATAGAGGGGCGCGTGAGGCTGACGCCAGGACAGAGCGAGCGACACAGCTTCATGTCCATGCTCGAGACATTCAGCGACTAGCAAATAGCGACATGCTCGGTGCGTTTTTGTCGAGGAAGGAACCTCAACTTCCAGGCCCTGCTCATCTCGATAAATCGCCTAATGAAAAATGGCGGCCCTTGCTGGCCGCCATGTAAAGTCAGTTGGCCTGAACAGCCACGACGGTACCGGGGGAGTAGACCACGGCACGACTGCTGAGATCGACGAAATAGACGCGATCATTGGTGTAGAAATAGCCATGGGTGGCGTCGCCCTCGATCGGGTGCAGCACGACGGCTTCTGGAACCGTATAGCCGACGTCGATGGCGCCATCGATCACGACAGGGTCCGTCGGGTGCAGCCGAACATATTCAACTGAGCCGGCTTCGACGCCACCTGCAGCGCCCACCGACGCGCCAGCGAAACCGCCGATTGCCGCGCCGATAGGACCGAAAACGAGGCCACCAATGACGGCCCCGGTGACGCCGCCAGCGGCGCCACCCACGGCGGCATCAGCATTGGCATCCGGGTTCGTCTTGATAATCTGCGCCTGCGCAACGGTGGGAACGGCAAGGGCGGCAATAGCGAGAGCGCTGATAAAAAGCTTTTTCATCGTATCCTCTGGGAGGGTTGGAAGATGAAATTAGAACTCATCAACGCCCGTCCAGTTCCAGTAATTATTTCCGCATTTCCAATATTATATAGTAGTTACAATGATCGTATTTCAAATGTAAGGAACTAATACAGTCCATTCAGGCATTCCATTTATTATTACATCATTATACTCTGCAGTCGGCCGACGTTTTCAACAAACTATCGACATCCAAAACGGCCGTAGCGCGGTTCAGCGGCGGGCAAGCGGCAGGCGAACCTCGACCTTGAGCCCACCACGCTCACCAGCGGAATAGGCAATCGCGCCGCCATTGATGTCGAGGATTTCGCCGGCAATGGCGAGGCCAAGGCCGGTTCCTGGAACATTCTGGTCAAGACGCATCCCTCGCCCCCCGAGCTTCTTGATAAGCTCATCCGGAATGCCCGGGCCGTCGTCTTCAATCGTCAACAGAGCCATGGCTCCGGCCGTAGCCGTTGAAACCGCAATCGAGGCGTGCGCCCACTTGGATGCATTTTCGAGCGTCACGCCGATCAGCTCCATCAGATCCTGCCGATGAATATCCACATCGGGGTCGTCACCCAGTTGCGCCATCCAGTGAAGGTTTTCGCCGTCCTGCGTTTTCCGCAACACTGCCACGGTGCGCAGCACGGCGGTGTTGAGCGAACTGCTTTCGCGATGTTCGCCCGTCCGGGTGCGCAATGAGGCCAGGCGCATCTGATAGTCGACGCGCGTGGACATTTCATGAGCCAGATCATCGAGCACGGTTGCTTCGTCGCCCTGCCCCTTGTCGCGCAGGCGCATAGCGATGCCATGGAGGGCCGCGAGCGGCGTTTTGAGCCCATGGGCAAGATCGGATGCACGGCGCCGTCCGCGCTGTGCCAGTTCTTCGCGTTCGGACAGCAGCGCATTGACCTCGCTGACTAGCGGTTCGATTTCTGACGGAAACGCGCCCTCGAGCCGGCCAACGCTGCCAAAGCGCACATCGTCTACCGCGCTGCGCAGACGGTTGAGCGGAGCAAGACCCAGTTGCAGTTGCGCCCATGACGCGCCGACAATCGCAATCGCCATGAGCGCAAAGAGGCGCCCGATATCCCATCCATAGGCCTGCGACGCCTGGTGGATCGGATCGTGATCTTCGCCAAGCGTTACCCGATAGGGACGACCATCTATGGTGATGTCGCGAGAGAGCAGGATGAGGTGAAAACGATCCTTGTTGGTCCAATGGACGATCGATCCATTGGCTTGAGGCGCGACATCCAATTGCTGATCAAAGAGCGAGCGCGAGCGCGCCACGCCCTTGGTATCGAGAGCCTCGATCTGCCAATAGCGGCCGCCCAAAGGTGTTTCATAGCGCGGATCTGGCAGGGGTGCCGAGATGGATGGGGTCGATGTGGATGGATCGATAACGGCAATGAGCCTTGTCATTGCCGCTTCGAGGTCACGCTTAACGCTGGCTTCCAGATTGGCGACGAAAAGCGCCTGCAGAATTATGCCGGAGAGGATGAGCGACCCCACGACCATGACCACCGCTAGGCCCATCAGCCGCAGAGCGATCGACCGCCGGTTTGGCAGCCAGCGCCGGATCAATAGTTGTCACCGAGCGTATAGCCAAAGCCGCGGCGGGTTTTGACAACGTCATGGCCCAGCCTTTTACGCAGGCGCGCGACTAGAACCTCGACGGCGTTCGAATCTCGCTCGTAGTCCTGCCGATAGATGTGTTCGGTGATCTCGAGTTGCGACACCACCCGCCCGCGATTGTGCAACAGATAGGCCATCAGACGAAATTCCTGTGCCGTCAGGTCCATGGGAAGACCATCTTCCGTGACCGCCATGGTCCGCATGTCGAGTTCGTATTTGCCGAAAGCCACGCGCGAAGATGCAAGGCCCTTCGAGCGGCGGATCAGAGCGCGGATGCGCGCAACGATTTCGAGGGCGTGAAATGGCTTGACCACATAGTCATCGGCGCCAGCTTCGATCCCTTCCACCCTTTCCTCCCATTGCCCGCGAGCAGTGAGGATCAGCACAGGCGTCTGAAGGCCGCCGCGGCGCCAGCGCTTCAGGATGGTCAGCCCGTCCATTTGCGGCAGGCCCAGATCGAGAATGACCGCGTCAAAAGTCTCGGTGTCGGCCCGAAACCACACAGCTTCGCCATCGCTCTCGCGCTGCACTTCAAAACCGGACCGGCTCAAACTCGATTGCAGGACTTCGGCAATGCGGTCGTCGTCTTCGCCCACCAAGATCTTCATGGCTCGCTCCCGATGAAGCGCCCTGATTGGGCATAATAATATTCCGTCGTCACCGTGCCATTGGCGCGGAGAACGCGGATCGAATAGACGAGAAAGCCACGAATACTGAGCATTTCTGCGTCGATGACATTGGTGCCGGCACGCTGAGCCAAATCCGGCAACAGACTGCTCAGGCTCACCGCGCGTCCAGCGTTGACCGCATCACGCGCATAATCGGTACTGTAGTGCACTGTAGTGTCTGGCGCCGCGATCGTGTCGCCTGCCCCCTGCGTGACCGTACTGCCTGTTGCAGGTGCACCGCCACCGCTTCCGGCCCCCGTCGATCCTTGGCTCGCGCCATTATTTCCGTTGTTTCCAGTATTGCCGTTGTTCCCAGCGTTGCCGTTATTCCCGGCGTTGCCATCGCCGTTCCCATTGTTCCCGGCATTCCCATTGCCGTTTCCGTTATTCCCCTCGTTCCCGTTTCCGTTTCCGTTTCCGTTTCCGTTTCCGTTTCCGTTTCCGTTTCCGTTTCCGTTTCCGGAATTGCCATTTTCGTTTGCGTTCCTATCCTGCTGGGATTTTTCAGAACCGTTGCCGCTGCCATTTCCGTTTTCTCCCCCATTGCCATTGCCCTGGGCGAGCGCAGGCGCAGCGACGAGAAAGATCATCAAGGGCATGAGAAGGAGGATCCGCATGGCACAATTCTATCCTGCTGAAGCTGACAGAGTGCTTACAGGCACACTCACAGATGCGTCACGCCAATTGTGAGACACTGGTTTCGGTCGAGCTCCGCCCATGCTGGATTTTCGACCTCTTGATGGTAAAGGCCGCTCCGACATATCCCCGCCCCCCAAGCCCGTTGGAGCGGCCTCCTCGCTTTCAAACCCAGCATGAACGTCGCCGAGGTCCAGGGGTTAGACACGGCGTATCGGGATGGACCTTCGCCCTGTCGCACCTTGCAAACGCGCGACGCCGTTCGTCGGAGGACAAACGGCGCCACAAGAATATTTATCGAAACGGATCAATCTCGACGCCGGGCAGCCTAAACTGCTGTCCATCAGCAGTCGTTGATACCTAGCGCTCAATAGATGAGATCCGTCTCCGCATGGGCCTTAATTGGTGACCGTAACGTTGGGCAGATCGACGTTGACGGACTCGCCATTGCTGGCGATGCCACCGTTGACCAGCCAGATAATCAAGATGACCGCGAGGACCGCAGCAATGATCCCGCCGATAATGCCAAATGGGCTTCCCCCAGTGACCACGGTCTCGGTCATCGCTGGGCGTTCGATGATTGTTTCGCGTTCAATAGTCATTGATGTCTCCAGGGTTTGAGATTGTTAGGGGGGCGAGCGCAGGGCGCCGCAATGAAAGCTCAAGAGGCTGACGTTTCGGGCGCAACCAGATCGCTGCCGGTCCGCTCGACGGCAGAGAAATCCGTTGCTGTGAAGATCAGGCCCGCCGACGCAAGGCAGGCAAGACCAACGATTCCCAAAAACAAAAGAATGACGAGCATCCTTTCCTCCTCTTGAAACCACCCCAAAGGGGCGGCTGGCCGAGCCTTAGGCTGGGCCGTTTAGTGGCAAACAGTCATGATGAGGACGATCCAGAATGGGCAGCTATTGCAGCTCTGTCGTTTTGCTGCCGGATGTGAGCCGCGTCCTCGTTATCCATGCCAAAATAACGGCGAGTACCACCTAGCGTTCCCTCTAAGTAATTGTTTTTATTATTACATTTCAATGTTCAGCGTTGTAAGCTATTTGTTATCTTTGCTGTCGGCTGCTATTTCGAATTAACGAAATCGACAACATCACCATGCTTTCAAACTAGACAGCCATACAGCCTAGGTATCTATTCCCGTCAGCAGTTTACGTTGTGCGGGCCACAGATGGATTTCCTGAGCTTCGCCATCTTGATAGACATGTGCGTCTATGCGCTGATCGGCTTCATTGTCGCCAAGGTCGGGCGCCGCTGGCTGCCTGAGCCCTGGAACAAACCATCGATGACGATCCCGGTAGCCCTAGCCATCGGCGCGATCATCACATTGGCCACCCTGCCCCGCTGGTTCATCTGGCCGCACTGATCGCGGTCGATCTGGCGGCTCAGTCGCGGGGTACGATCATCTCCACGCTCGCGATCAGGTCTGCGGCAAGGGTAGGCTTCTGGTGAAGCACGCTTCCCTCGATCATGCCCTTGTCCGCTGCGCTGACAGTGTCACCCGTCATGAAGATAACGCCCGTTGCAGCGCTGATTTCACGCGACCGGCGCGCAATATCCCATCCGCTAACAGTCCCGGGCAGGTGAATATCCGTAATGACGGCATCAAAGCGCGGATAGGCGCTGGCCAGCAGGTCCAGAGCCGCGGCGCCACCATAAGCAGTGGCCGTCTCAAAGCCCGCCTCTGTCAAAACTCCTTCCAAGAAGACAGCGATCATCGCTTCGTCTTCAACCAGGAGAACTTTCTTGCGGGGAGCCATTGCTGAGACGATCCTGACTGCAGCCACCACACTTTGGTGGTGTGCATCGGCCAAAGTTCTCTCAATAATCCAGCCCTGCTGACAAATGGCTGACACAACTCCGGCTTGGCAAAGTTATGTGCCCTAGACTGCCCCTTTGCCCGGCCCGTCCCCTGCTGATCACCGCTCTAGCGAGATTAAAACTGGAAGTTGAGAGCCTTCTCGCCCTGAAGTTCGATGCGACAAACTTTGCCCTCCACAGCCAGCACGCCCGCCATCCGCATCATCATTTGAGCGAGTTCGCTGGTTGGGAGTTCGACCTCGATGGTTTCGGCCCTCCCCCCTCTGATCGTCAGGCTCGCCAGCGCGCCACCCTTCCAAGCTAGATCAACACTGTGGCCGCCGACGGTGCGGATATTCCGGGCGCTGCCGGTGGGCCAGCTGGCGGGAAGCGTCGGCAAAATGATGATCTGGCCCTTGCGGCTCTGAACCAGCAGTTCGGTCATGCCCGCCACGGCGCCGAAATTGCCGTCGATCTGGAAGACATTGCCTTCTTCCCAACCCGAATGGGGATGAAGCACCATCAGAGATTTGAAAGCCAGATCGTTGAGGAGCCCATGGATGGCCTTGTCGGCGCGAGCGGTATCACGGAGACGCGCAGCCTGGCAGAGAATCCAGGCCTGGCTCCAGCCGGTGTGACCCGACCCATTGGCAAGGCGAACATCGAGTGCCTTGCGCACACCGGAGAAAGCCTCGGGTGTAGTTTGAGCGGTGATGCGGCGACCGGGATGCAGGCCGAAGAGATGCGAGAGGTGGCGGTGGCCGATTTCTGCCGAGGTGACATCGACGGACCATTCGCTCAAAGCGCCAGTGGCATCGATGTGCGGGATTTTCAGTTTGGCAAGCGCAGCGCGCGCTTCTGCCTTCAGCGCGGCATCGTCCGCGGTTGCAAAGCCGACAAAGATTTCGAGCAGTTCGCGGATCATTTCCTGATCCATGGCCGAGCCAGCGGACACCGCGACTTTCGCGCCATCAGCCGCGAAGAACTGGTTTTCGGGTGATGTCGAAGGACTTGCGACCAAAGCGCCATCCTGGTCTTCGACCAGCATGTCCAAGGCGAAGGGCACCGCCTCGCGCCACACAGGCAGGGCTATTGTGCGTAGAAATGCATCGTCTTCCGGATAGTAGTCCAAACGGCTATTAAGCTGAACCGCAAGCCAGATGAGGCCGGATGCCCAATTGGCCCAGCTCGGATCGCCATGAACAGGCGCCGAGAAATGCCAGATGTCGGTATTGTGGTGAATGGTAGCCCCGCGCGCTCCATAATAGTGCCGCGCGGCGACTTGGCCTCGCGCGCCTGCAGCCTCGGCGACGAATTGGTGGAGCGGGGCTGCAAGATCGCCCAGCCCTGTCATTTCGGCGGGCCAATAGTTCATCTCGGTATTGATGTTGATGGTGTAATTGGCGCTCCAGGCGGGGCGCACATCGACATTCCAGATACCCTGAAGATTTGTTGGCTGCGTGCCGGGGCGGGAACTGCTGATCATCAGATAGCGGCCATAGTGATAGAGCAATTCGGCGCGTCGCGGATCGAGGCCATCATGGACGGGCGACTGCGAGAGGTCGAAATCCATGCGGTCGAAATAGCTTGAATAGTCTTCGCGATGATCCTCAACGAGACGCTGGATCGGTTGCGCAAGCGCTGCGGTTACGCGGTCTTTTGCCGCTTTCGCAAGGGCCGCGACATCGGCGCTGGGACGCTGATCATACCCACGAAAACCGCTTTCCGCCGAAACGATCAGGCGCGCTGATCCCGCCGCATCTTGGTGGAGCGCCGCAACCACGGCATAGCCCATCCCCGCGGCTACTGTGCCTGAAGCATCGGGCATGTCATCGGCGTAGACGATGGCCGGTTCGTCATCGACATAGTTGGGCAGTACAGTTTTAGGCACGCGGCCCGTGACGGTCATCCATTTGATGCCGTCGGCCTCGGCAACAGCGATTTCCGCCTTCTCGTGTGGCGTATCAAAGGCCAGTGCCATTTCGACGAAAGCCAAAATGCCCGGCCCTGCGATGGTGGCGACGAGAACACCTGCCGGTGCCGAAACGAGCGAGCGGAGTTGCACCGATCCGTTTTCACTATCGTAAGTGGCGCGCGCTTCGGCCTTCGCGAGATCGAGGCAACAGTTATAGCCACTAATCTCAGCCGCAGCGGCATAGGTGAGTTTGAGCGTGCCAAGCGGCTGGTAGGACTGAGTCCAACCAGGCCCCTGCATATCGCGGCTGATTGCATCGGCGCGTTTGAAATCACCCGCGGCAATGGCATCGCGCAGCGGCTGAAGAAGATGGGCGGGAGATGGCCCCGGTTCATCGCCAAGCGGACCGCCCGACCAGAGCGTATCGAGATTGAGCGCAAAGCTCTCCGTTCCCGGCTTGCCCAGAACCGACGCGCCAAAACTGCCATTGCCGAGCAGGAAGCTTTCCGTAAAGCCGGAGGCAGGAGCGTTGAGTTCGAGAAGGAAGCGGGAGGCCATATCGGGTCCTTGCAAAGAAGATGGGGTGGAAGGTTATCTTTCCACCCCAGATCATAAAAGACGGAGCATGCTTTGCTAGAGACGCATCTTGATGGATGCAAACCCCAAGCTGCGCTCGCGGTCTGCGAGACCCAAACTAGAATTCGCTCCAGTCATCTTTGAGCGCGGTATTTCCCCGGCTGATATAGGCGCGCGAGGCAGAGGCGATCTTGTTTTGCACGGCTTTGACTGGGCTTGGTCGTGCCGACGCTGCGGCACGAGAGACGGGTGTCGCGCTGGCGCTGATCTTGAACTGATCAACGATATGATCGAGATCGCTGGCGCGAGACTCGGTCTGCTCGATTGCCGCATTGGTTTCTTCGACGAGGGCAGCGTTGTGCTGGGTCATTTCGTCCATCTGGCGGATGGCGACGGAGACTTCCGCAATGGCCGAGGATTGCTCCTGGCTGGCCGTGGCGATGGACTGGATCAGCGCGCTGTTGGTCTCGACCGAGTCGAGAATAGCCCTAAGTTTGCCGGCAGCATCGGCGACAAGGCGGCTGCCCTGCCCGACTTCGTTAGCCGATTGCTCGATAAGCGCCTTGACCTCGGCAGAGGCTTCGGCAGCCGATTGCGCCAAGCGACGCACTTCGACGGCCACCACCGCAAAGCCTTTGCCGGCTTCACCGGCACGGGCCGCTTCCACCGAGGCGTTGAGCGCCAAGAGGTTGGTCTGGAAAGCGATGTCGTCGATCATGCCGATGATGTTGGAAATCTTGGCGGAGGATTGCGTGATCCGCTCCATGGCGCCGGTCGCAAGGTTCATCACCTGACCGCCTTCACCGGCAAGACGGGCGGATGCGGTGGTCGAAGCGGCCGCGTCGTCTGCCTTGCGGGCATTGTCGACGACGGTGCTCGAAAGCTGCTCAATGGAGGCCGATGTCTGTTCGATGGCCGCGGCCTGTTTGGTCGTGCGTTCCGAGAGATCGTTGGCGCCGGCGAGGATTTCGCTGGTGGCCGATTTCAGGGCGCGGGACGTTTCGCGAAGTTGCCCCATGACGCTGGTTAGATTGTCGGCAACAGCATTGGTGTCTGATTTCAGCCGATCGAGGGCGCCGCGATATTGCCCAGTCACACGTTGAGTTAGATCCGTGCGGGCCAGCGCGGAAAGCACTTCTCCGGTTTCATTTAGACCCGTTTCGATCGTGTCGATCATGCCGTTGAAGTTTGCTGCGATGCCGGCAATGTCGGCATCCGCGAACTGGCTCTGCATGCGCTTGCTGAAATCGCCATTGCTGGCCGAGCGCACGACGACATCGAACTCGGATTGAAACGCATCCATCAATTTGGCACGGGCCGCCGCTGCACGGGCACGGTCGGCTTCCTCGAGCCCAATGGTGGCGACCCGCTCGCCATTGTCGCGGAAAACGGCGACAGCCTTGGCCATGTCTCCAATTTCGTCGCCACGGCCCGCAAAAGGTATTTCGCTCGCCAGATCACCCTCGGCCAGCGCGGTCATGCGCTTGTTGATCTCAGCGATCGGTCGCGCCACCGAGCGAGCGCCGAAAACGGCTGTGCTGATCAAGACGAGGATGACGAGGCCGCCCAAGGCCGTGCTGATGAGCGATGTCTGATCGCGCTGGCCATCGGCAGCGGCGTTGGCGTTTTGCGCCAATTCCGAAGCGAGCGCCGTGATGTGCTGCATACGTTCGGACATGTCGGCGCCGAGGCCAGCAAGCTTTTGCTTGAGCGCGCTATGTTCGCTGGCAACGTCTACTGCCGCTGCGGGGTCGAGCGCCTTCTTGGCATTAGCCGCGAGGCCGACGGCTTCGGCAATGAACTGTTCGCGCGCCGTGAGGACTGCCTCGGCATTGGCGATATTTTCCGGCCGCGTCATGCGGGATTTGGCGTCCGTGATGAACGTTTCCATCCGTCCGCCGGCTTCGGCCGCGGCTTGATATGCAGCATCGGCTTCGGCGGCACTGGCCACATCGTTAAGCTGGCCAACAGCGATTTCCATATCGCGCATGGAAATGCTCGCATTGAGCATCAGCCGTCTGATTTCCATCTGTCGGTCCTGGAAATCGTCGGCCTGTTTGGTGAGACCCGTCCCGAAAATCGTCGCGGCCATCATAATTGCGACGACGATAATGCCAATAAGGGACGCCAGAGCCAATTTGGCTCCGAGTTTTATACTACCCGGGGTTTTCATGAGAGCACCTGATCAACACGGATAAGGGCATCCGTATTTGTACCAAGGGTTACGCCGCTGTGGTTAACGGCTGGTTCCCATAATGGGTCACTTCGAGCGCCATTTCACGCCAAGCGCATCACATTTGAAATGCACACCGCGCCCCTCGGCAAACCAGAGATTTGTTCGGTCGGCTCAGCCGCAGCGGAGGCGAAGTTGGGTGAGATCGACGATGGTGACGTGCCGGTAGTTGGCGATCTCGATGACCCTATCCGTCTTAAGCTTGCTCATCTGCCGGCTGACCGTCTCGATGGTCAGCCCGAGGAAATCGGCGATATCGGCGCGGCTCAGCGGCAGGTCGAAAGTTCCGAGCGCGCCCTCTTCGGTGGGGTCGATATGCGTTGCAATGAGGTACAAAAAGCTTGCGACCTTTTCGGCCGCCGTCTTGCGACCCAGCGTTACCATCCAGTCGCGCGCTTCATCGAGCTCACGCAGAGCCTGCATCATCACCCGGTGCTCGACGGGGCTACCATCACGCATCAGCGCTTCGAGCGCAGGCTTGGGAATCATGCAGAGTTCGACATCCGATGCCGTTTCGACGCTGACCCGGCTTTCGCTGGCAAAGGGCCGGCCCAGAAGATCGGGCGCGAATTGCAGGCCGACGACCTGCTGCCGCCCGTCCTCCAGCACCTTGGTCAGTTTGACGACACCGCGCAGCACATTGGCATAGGCCGGCATCGGCATGGCGTCGGCCATCAGTTCCTGTCCTGCTTCGCGCTTGACGCGGCGCGTTTGCTTGGCAAGTGCGGCGAGTTGCTCAGGCGTCAGCGCGCCACAAATACCCTGATGCCGCGCCTCGCAGCTTTGGCATAGGATGGGCACGTCTGAATTGTGGATGTCTTTGCGAACCGTCTGCATGGAACTGCTCCTGACAGTTCCGTGATTACGCCTCATCCGCTCCCAAGATAATCCGCACTTTTGACGCTGTGCCAACGCGTCGCATGGCGAAACCGAGGCGCGCCTCAAATAGAGACAGACAGCCCTTGACCTTCCCATCATGGGAAGGTCTATCTCTACGCGGACGAGGTAATAGCCATGAACGCACACGTCCAAAAAACCGCTGCCACACCCATCACGCTCGACATCACCGGCATGTCCTGCGCGTCCTGCGTGTCGCGTGTCGAAAAGGCACTGTTGAAAGTCCCGGGCGTCGAAGCGGCTTCCGTCAATCTTGCAACGGAGCGGGCAACGGTATCAGGTGGCGACCGGGATGCACTGATGAAGGCCGTCGAAAAGGCGGGCTACACGAGCAGCATCCGCCTGCCCGACCAGCCCACGCATGACCACGCGCATCATCACGACGAAGATGCCGCCGTGCTCCGGCGCGATGTCATCATCGCCGCGATCCCGACCATTCCGCTCTTCGCGCTCGAAATGCTCGGCCATCTCTACATGCCCTTCCACATATGGCTGATCTCCGTCATCCCGATGGACGTGCTCTATGCTGCCTATTTCGTGCTCACGACCTTCGTGCTTTTCATGCCCGGCCTTCGCTTCTTCAAGGCCGGCATCCCCGCCCTGTTGCGCGGCGCGCCCGAGATGAATTCCCTTGTTGCGCTCGGCGCCGGGGCGGCCTGGCTGTTCTCAACCGTGGTCACCTTCGCCCCGCAGCTCGTGCCGGCGGAAACCCGCTACGTCTATTTCGAAGCCGCTGCGGTCATCGTGACGCTGATCCTCGTCGGCCGCTGGCTCGAAGCCATCGCCAAGGGCCGCACCGGCCAAGCCATCCAGCGTCTAGTGCGCGAACAAGCCAAGACGGCACGCATCGAACGCGATGGCACATCGCTCGAAGTCGATATCGCCCAAGTCCGCGTCGGCGACATCGTCGTCGTGCGCCCGGGCGAGAAGATCGCCGTCGATGGCGAGGTGATCGACGGCACAAGCCATGTCAATGAAGCCATGATCTCCGGCGAACCCCTGCCCGTCTCGAAGTCTGCCGGCGCATCCGTCATCGGCGGCACGCTCAACACCTCCGGCAGCTTCCGCTTCCGCGCCACCAAGGTCGGCGGCGATACCATGCTCGCCCAGATCATCCGCATGGTCGAAGAAGCCCAGGCCGGCAAATTACCGATCCAGCGCACCGTCGATCTCATCACCGCCTGGTTCGTGCCCGCCGTCATCGCTCTCGCTGCGCTGACCTTCCTCGTCTGGCTCATTTGGGGGCCCGATCCTGCCCTGACTTTCGGCTTCGTCAACGCGGTCGCTGTCCTCATCATTGCCTGCCCCTGCGCCATGGGTCTTGCAACACCCACCTCGATCATGGTCGGCACCGGCCGCGCTGCCGAACTCGGCGTCCTCTTCCGCAAAAGCGAAGCCCTGCAGCGTCTTCGCGATGCCGACGTCGTCGCCTTCGACAAGACCGGCACGCTGACAGAAGGCAAGCCGGTGCTCACCGACCTCATCCTTGACGACGATTTTGCCCATGACGAGGTGCTGTCGTTTGTCGCCGCAGCCGAAAGCCGCTCCGAACATCCGATCGCGCTGGCCATCGTCGCTGCCGCCGAAAAGGCCGGCCTGACACTGCCCGCACTGGAAGACTTCGCTTCGGACGCCGGCCACGGCGTCACGGCCACCATCGACGGCCGCAAGGTGGAGGTCGGCTCCGCGCGTTTGATGGACGGCCTTGATCTCTCGGACTTCGAAGAAGCGCTGCGGCGCTTTGCCGATGAAGGCAAGACGCCGGTCTTTGCCGCCGTGGATGGCAAGATCGCGGCCGCCATCGTGGTCGCCGATGTGATCAAGCCGACCAGCAAGGCCGTCATCGCTCGCCTCCATGCCATGGGTCTCAAGACGGCGATGATCTCGGGCGACAACCAGCGCACCGCCGCCGCCATCGCCGCCCAACTCGGCATCGATGAAGTCCGCGCCGAAGTCTTGCCCGCCGATAAGGTCGAGGCGATCAAGTCCCTCCGGCAAGGCGGCCGCACGGTCGCCTATATCGGCGACGGCATCAACGATGCCCCAGCCCTCGCCGAAGCCGATATCGGCATTGCCGTCGGCACCGGCACGGACGCCGCTATTGAAAGCGCCGATGTCGTCTTGCTCGGCGGCGACCTCAAAGGCGTACTCAATGCCCTAAAGGTTAGCCGATCTACCATGCGCAATATCTGGGAAAATCTCTTCTGGGCGTTCGGCTACAATACGGTGCTGATCCCCGTCGCTGCCGGCGCGCTCTATCCAGCTTTTGGCATCCTGCTCTCGCCCATGCTCGGCGCCGGCGCCATGGCGCTGTCCTCGGTTTTCGTCGTCAGCAACGCCCAGCGCCTCCGCGCCATCAAGGGAGAAGCGCTATGAATATCGGTGAAGCCGCGAGCGTCACGGGCGTTTCCGCCAAGATGATCCGCTATTATGAGGAGATCGGGCTCATCCGGCCGCCGCATCGCACCGGCAGCAATTATCGCGTCTATGGCGCGGACGAGGTCCATGTTCTCCGCTTCATTCGCCGCTCGCGCACCCTCGGCTTTTCCATCGAGGAGACCGGCGCGCTCCTCGCTCTCTGGCAGGACAAGACCCGCGCCAGCGGCGAAGTGCGCGATATTGCCGCCGGCCAAATCTCGGCGCTCGAAACCAAGATCGCCGAACTCCAATCCATGGTCGGCACGCTCAAGCATCTGGTCCATTGCTGCCATGGCGATGACCGACCCGATTGCCCGATCCTCGATGATCTCGCAGGCAGCTCAACCAAAACCAAAGGACACTGACATGACCGACAAGACCATTTTTATCGTCAACGACATGACCTGCGGCCACTGCGTCGGCACCGTCCGCAAAGCCCTCGAAACCGCCCTGCCCGGCGCCGAAATTTCCGTCGATCTCGACACCCACAAGGTCAGCTTCACCGGCGACCGCGCAAAGGGCGAAGAAGCGATCAAGGAAGCCGGTTACACGCCCGAGCCAGCGTAAAGCCGCCCAAAGTCCCTGCTTGACCTTGCCATCTGGCAAGGCCGCAGGCTGCAACCGATAACAGGAGACCCCAATGAAACCAGCGCTTCTCGCCCTTGCCTTCACTCTGCTTGCCGCACCGGCCTTCGCTCAGGATCAGCACGCTGACCATAGTGCCGCCGCGGCCGGCGAAGCCCCGTCCACCGCCGCCTTTCGCGCTGCCAACATGGCCATGCACGAAAATATGGACATCGATTATTCCGGCAATCCTGACGTCGATTTCATGCGCGGCATGATCCCCCATCACCAGGGTGCGGTGGCCATGGCGAAGATCGCGCTTCAATACGGCTCGGACCCTGAGGTCAAAAAACTTGCCGAAGCCGTCATCGCGGCGCAGGAAGCCGAAATCGCCTTCATGCAGGATTGGCTCGCCAAGCACCCGCAATAGGGGTTGACGCCTGGACGTCAGCCAACTCGCCCCACGGAGTTGCGCACGATCAGTTCCGCGCGCAGCAATATCTGGCTTTCCTTTGGCGTCTCGCCAGCGAGCATGCCGAGCAGCAAGTCCATCGCGGCCTCGCCGATGCGCGTGCGCGGCTGTTTCATCGTCGTGAGCGACGGCGAGACGAAGCTTGAAAACGAGATATCGTCAAAGCCCATGATCGAGAATTGCCGCGGCAAGTCGTAATGCCGCGCGCTCAGCGAGATCAGCACGCCGAGCGCCGTCGCGTCATTGACGCAGAAGAAGGCGGTCGGCAGTGCATCGCGCACGAACATCAACTCGGCTGCCGCGCGGCCGCTCTCCGTCGTGCCATCGCCATCGATGATGAGGCGCGGATCCACGGTCAGCCCGGCTCCGGTCAGGGCTGTGCGATAACCCTCTTCGCGCAGCCGATTGACCTCGCGCCCCGGCGCTCTTCCGATAAAGGCGATGCGTTTGTGCCCCTGCGAGATCAGGTGCTCGGTCGCAATCCGCGCTCCGGCAAAATTATCGACGCCGACAAACGGCACATCGGCATTGGGCACTGGCTCATTGACCGCGACCATGGGCGGCAGACGCGCCTCATTGCCATCCTGGCCATAGCCGAACGGCAGGTGGCCGGTAAAAAGGATCAGTCCATCGGCCTGGTTTGAGCTGATGAACCGCAGGTAATCCGTTTCGCGGCTGGGATCGTTCTGCGTATTCCCGATCAACACGCCATAGCCGCGCTTGCTGGCCTCGGTTTCGAGCCCGACGAGAATATTGGAAAAGTTTGGATCGCCCACATCGGGCGCCAGGATGAGGATCATGTTGGATCGCCGCATGCGCAGCGACCTGGCCATGGCATTGGTGGTGTAACCGGTGCGGGCAACAGCCTCGGTCACCTTGCGGCGCGTGGCTTCGGCTACTTTCGTTGGCTCATTGATGGCGCGGCTGACCGTGGCGATGGAGACCCCAGCCAAGGCAGCGACATCCTCGATCGTGGCCAGTTTTTGCTGCTGCACTCAGCGCTCCGCCCATCGCGCGATACCGCCCAAGCGGTGCGCGCCTCAGCCCTTAGCAGAAGCCATGAAAGAAGCCATGGCCTTCAACTCAGGCTATATGCTTTTGCTGAACTGTAAACCTTTACACGATCCATGAAAACCTTTACATCGATAGGCATGGCCGCAGAATGGACACAAAGTCCTCCGGCTTCAGAGGGAGGAGATGCACATGTCCGAGGGGGCAGGTGCTGCTGTGCCGCCGATCATGTCGGCACATCGCATTTCAAAATCATTCGGCGAAATCCCGGTGCTGTTCAGCATCGACTTCGACATTCGCCCCGGCGAAGTTCACGCTATCATCGGCGAGAATGGCGCGGGCAAATCGACGCTGATCAAGATCCTCTCCGGTCTCGAACAGCCCACCTCCGGCACGATCACCTATCGCGGCCAGCAGGTCACCCTGCCCCCCAATGGCGAGGCGGCGGCCATGGGCATCGTCGTCATCCATCAAGAACTCCTGCTGGCCGAGCATCTGACGGTTGCGGACTCCATCTTCCTCGGCCGTGAAATGCAGTCAGGCGGATTCCTGAAGCTCAAAGAGATGCGCGCCGAAGCTCGCGCCATCCTCGATACGCTTCACGTCAATATCGACCCTGATACCCGCATCCATACGCTTTCGGTCGCTGACAAACAGATGGTGGAAATCGCCAAGGCGATCAGCCAGGACGCGCGCGTCATCATTATGGACGAGCCGACCGCCGTTCTCTCGGTCGCCGAGACCCGCACCTTCTTCGAGCAGATCCGCCGCCTGACCGCACAGGGCGTGGCGATCGTTTTCATCTCCCATAAGCTCGACGAGATCATGGAGCTCGCCAACCGCGTCACCGTGCTCCGCGATGGCCAGTTGATCGCGACCGTCGGCACGGAAAACCTGACGCCCGATTCCATCGCCCAGATGATGGTCGGCCGCGAACTCTCCAATCTCTATCCGCCGAAGCACGAGCCGGATGTCGATTCCGAAGTCATGCTCTCTGTGCGCGACATGTCCGCGCCCGGGATTTCCGGCATTTCCTTCGATCTCATGCGCGGCGAAATCCTCGGCTTTGCCGGCCTCATCGGTTCGGGCCGTACCGCGGTCGCCGAAGCCATCGTTGGTCTCACCAAGAAGACCAATGGCAGCGTGACCCTAAAAGGCCACCCCGCCGACTTCACCGATGTTTCAAAATCCGTTGCTGCGGGCCTTGCCTATATGACCAAGGACCGCAAAGGCCGCGGTCTCCTCCTCAATGCGGGCCTCACGCCGAACCTCACGCTTCTGACGCTCAAGAAGCATCTCAAGAATGGCTTCCTCGACGGCAGCAGCGAAACCAAGGCGCTAGAGCGCGCCGTGCGCCGGTTCGATATCCGCGCCCGCGACCCTTCTGTTCCCGTCGGCAAGCTTTCGGGCGGCAATCAGCAAAAGCTGATGCTGGGCAAGACCATGGAGAGCGAGCCCGATATCGTCATCATGGACGAACCGACGCGCGGCATCGATGTCGGCACCAAGCAGCAGATCTATCACATCATTGCGGCCCTCGCGGCCGAGGGCAAAGCCATCATCGTCATCTCCTCGGAAATGCAGGAAGTGATCGGGCTGTCCCATCGGGTCGTCGTCATGCGCCAGGGCCGAATGGCCGGCATGCTCGAGGGCGCGGAAATAACCGAAGCCGAAATCATGCGCTACGCAGCCGGCATCAAACAGGGTGGCGAAGATGACCGTCTCAGTGCCTGAAGCACAAAAGGCTCCAAAAGGCTTTCGTATCGATCTCAAGACCGCCGGGCCGCTGCTCGCCTTGGTCCTTCTGATCATCCTCGGCTATAGCCTCAATCCGGCCTTCCTCAACGAGGGCAATGTCACCAATCTCCTCACGCGCTCGGCCTTTATCGGCATTATCGCGGTGGGCGCCACCTTCGTCATCACCGCCGGCGGCATCGACCTTTCGGTTGGCTCCATGGCCGCATTCATCGCCGGCATGATGATTCTGATCATGAATGCCGCGGTCGATAGCTGGGGCGCGTCGCTCGCTACCGTTCTTCTCGGCATCGGCTGCTCGCTGATCCTCGGGATCGGCGCCGGCTTCATCAACGGGTTCCTGACGACCAAGGCCAAGATCGAAGCCTTCATCGTCACCCTCGGCACCATGGGCATCTATCGCTCGCTCATCACTTATTTCGCCGATGGCGGCACGCTCTCGCTCAACAACGGCGCGCGCGAAATCTATCGCCCGGTCTATTATGATAGCTTCCTGCGCATCCCCTACCCTGTCTGGGTCTTCATCATCGTCGCCGTAATCGGCTGGATCCTGATGAACCGCACCGCCTTCGGCCGCTATTGCATGGCCATCGGCTCCAACGAGCAGGTGGCGCGCTATTCGGCCATCAAGGTCGACCGCATCCGTACCTGGACCTATGTGCTCCAAGGCCTGTGCGTCTCGCTCGCCACCATCATCTACGTGCCGCGCTTAGGCTCCGCATCTTCCGCCACCGGCGTCCTCTGGGAACTCGAAGCCATCGCAGCCGTGATCATCGGCGGCACCGTGCTCAAGGGCGGTTTTGGGCGCATCGGCGGCACCGTTATCGGCGCGCTGATCCTGACCGCCATCGGCAATATCCTCAACCTGACCGATATCATCTCGAATTATCTCAATGGCGCCGTGCAGGGCATCATCATCGTCGCAGCAGTCTATCTGCAGCGCGGCAGCCTCACATCCAAGCGCAAAAAGGCCGAATAAACACAGCGATTCCCGGTCTCGGCCGGGCGAAACCGGCGCCAAAGGCGCCACACTAGAGGGAGGACTACTTATGTACATCAAGGCATTGGCTCTGGCATTGGCGGCCACGACCGCGCTCGCCGGCACTGCGATTGCTCAGGAAAAGATCAAGATCGGCGTGTCGATCCCCGCAGCGACCCATGGTTGGGCCGGTGGCCTCAACTGGCACGCCCAGGAAGCCGAAAAGCGTATCGAAGCGGCCAATCCCAATATCGACATCACGCTCGTGACCGCCGATAGCCCGGCCGATCAGGCTGGCGATATCGAAGATCTTGTCTCCGTGCAGCAGATCGACGCGCTCGTCGTCCTGCCCTTCGAATCCGATCCGCTGGTCGAGCCGGTGCGCATGGCCAAGGAATCGGGCGCCTTCATCACTGTCGTCGATCGCGGCCTGCCGGATACGTCCATTCAGGACGTCTATGTCGCCGGCAACAATACCGAGCTCGGTTCGGTTTCTGCCGAATACTTCAAGACGCGTCTCGGCGAAGGCGACAACATCGTCATTCTCCGCGGCATTCCGACCGTCATCGATACCGAGCGCTTCGATGCGTTCATGAAGGGCATCGAAGGCTCGGGCATCAACGTCCTCGACAACCAGTTCGCCAACTGGAACCGCGATGACGGCTTTGAAGTCATGCAGGACTTCCTCTCCCGCTTCCCGGACATCGATGGCGTCTGGGCGCAGGACGACGATATCGCCATGGGCGTTGTCGAAGCCGTGCGTCAGGCCGGCCGCGAAGGCGACATGTTCATCGTCGGCGGCGCCGGCATGAAGGATGTCATCAAGGGCATCATGGATGGCGACGCGCTGATCCCGGTCGATGTGCTCTATCCGCCGGCGATGATCGCCACTGCCATGGACGTGACCGTTGCCAACTTCACCTCCAATGGCCCCGTGCAGGGCGAATATATTCTGGGTGCGCCGCTCGTCACCAAGGACAATGCCGAGCAGTTCTACTTCCCAGACAGTCCGTTCTGATCTCCCATCAGCACACATGGAAAGGGGCGCTCCGGCGCCCCTTTTTTTATGCCATCACCAAACTGACCAGTTTCTGATCGCCCCATGTCATTCGGCCCGGACGGCCGAGGAAAAAGCCCTGCGCCTCGTTGCAGCCTTCGTGCCTCAGGACATTAAGCTGTTCGATGGTTTCTACCCCTTCGGCCAGAACCGGCACGGAGAGACTGCGGCCCAGCGCCAGGATAGCCCGCACGATGGCCTTGGACTGCTCGGAGTTCTCCACTTCCTGCATGAAAGAGCGATCGAGCTTGATCTTGTCGAACGGAAAGCTGCGCAGCGTTTCAAGCGAGGAATAGCCGGTCCCAAAGTCGTCGATGGCAATCGAGACGCCCATTTCCCGGATCTGCCGCAGCGTATTGAGCGCCCGCTTCTTGTCCGAGATGATCGCCGTTTCGGTCACTTCGAGCTCCAGCCGCTCCGGCGCCAGCCCCGATTGGTAGAGCACCATCTTGACCAGATCGACGAGTTCAAGCTGTGCCAGCTGCACACCCGAAACATTCACGGCGATCTTGTGCTGGCTCGGCCAGCTCGCAGCCTCGATGCATGCAGTCCGTAGCACCCAGGCGCCGATAGCGTTGATGGCGCCGCATTCTTCAGCCACGGGGATGAAATCGGCGGGCGACACCCAGCCATGTCCCGGCCGGTTCCAGCGCAACAGCACCTCGTAGCCCGTTATTTCGCTCGTCGCCACGGACTTCTGCACCTGATAGGCGAGTTCGAACCCATCGGTCTCGATGGCGTTCCAGAGGTCCTTGACCATGGCGCGGCGCCAGCGGGCGCTCTCGTCCATCGCGGCTTCATAGTAGCAGATATGAGCGTCGAAATCGGCCTTGGCGCGATACATCGCCAAGTCGGCATTGCTGAGAAGCTTCGAGCGGTCCTTGCCATCCTCGGGATAAGTCGCAACACCGATACTGCCGCCCGTGGCGATGAGCACCTCATGGTGCTGCACATTGCCAAAGAGCACGCCTTCGATGCGTTCGAGAAATTCGCGCAAGGCTTCGATGGAGCCAAAGGGCTTGAAGGCGGCGAACTCGTCGCCCCCAAGGCGCGCCACAACCTCGCCAGGCTTCAAGACCGAGGTGAAGCGCTCGGCGAGAACGCGCAGCACCTGGTCGCCAGTCGCGTGGCCATAGCTGTCATTGATTTCCTTGAACCGGTCGAGGTCCATGGCAACGACGCCGACATGGCCGGATTTTTCCTCCGCCTCGACCAAGGCGCGTTCAAACAGTTCGTCGAACTGCGCGCGATTGGGTAGGCCCGTCAGCGTGTCGTGCAGCGCCAGATGGGCAATCGCGGCTTCGTTGCGCTTACTTTCGGAAATGTCCTCCATCATCGTGACCCAGCGACCGTCACCAATGGGATTGTGCCGAACGCGCATGAACCGATCGCCGATGGCGTGAACGATTTCGCCGCCGCGTTGCGCAAGTTCGCGATGTTCGCGCGCGATCCGTTCCACCCCGGCGAGCCCCAGTTCGTCATCCGGATTGAAACCGTAGGACATCATGGCCAGTTCTTCGAGCGATTTGCCCTCCACCGACGTGTGCGATGGCAAGCCGAGAAGCTCGAGCATGCGTTCGTTATGGAGAAGTATCCTGCCCTCTGCCGAATAAAGCGCGATGGCCTGGCCCATATGGGTCAAGGCCAGTTCAAGCTTCTGCGTCACCGATGCGATCCGGTCGGCATCGAGCTGTTCACGCAGCATTTCGCGTTCGGTGCGCCGACGGTCGGCCTCGTCGAGAACGATACTTCCCAGCACGGCCGTCAGAATAAGAAGCGTAATGACGGCGACGATCAGCGACATCATCTGCCAGTCGATATCGAATCCGTTGTGGATCAGCGGCAGGCAATTGCTGAAATCGGCCGCGCCCATGGCGGTAAAATGCATGGCGCAGATCGCAAGGGTCAAAAGCACGGCGCCGCCGATCAAGCGCCACCGGCTGCCGCCCATCGCAGTGACAATGGCAAGGCCCGACAGGACAATGCCCGCGATGATGGAGGTGGCGACGAGACCATCGCTCCACACCGGCCTACCTTGAAGCAAGAGGGCGGCGATGCCGACATAGTGCATGGCCGAAATGCCGGCGCCGACCACGGCACCGCCAAGAAACCGGTCGTGAATGGTCGTCGCGCGAACCGCGACCGCGAGCCCGACGCCACACAGGATAATGGCAATCAGCAGCGACACACCCGTCAGAACGATGTCGTATTGCAGCGGGAAGCCCGCGCGAAACGCCAACATCGCTACAAAATGGGTCGACCAGATGCCAAGCCCCACCGACAGCGCCGAGACCGTCAGCCAGATCGTCCTTGTCCGGCCTTCCATGCCCACAGCGTGCCGCAAAAGGCTCATGCAGGCATAGGCAGACAGCATACAGACTGCCGCTGCCATGCCGACATAGAGAAAATCATGGTCTTTAAAAAAGAAGTCGAGAAGTGAAAACAAAGCGCGACATCCGTAAATTTACGGAGCTAGCACTACCCGCTTCGGCTTTACCGATCTCTTACGCCATGTTCACGGCTGTTGCGATGCTGAACAAGCCGTAAATTGCGAGCTAAACTATACCTTTGAAAGCGAGAATCGCTCCAGCTCCTGTGTCGAAGATTTCTGCCGACACACCATAGAGTTGCGCGATAAGACCTGGACTGAGGACATCTCCGGGCGTCCCTTCGGCCACCACTTTTCCGCCTTCCATCGCGATGAGCCAATCGCAATATTGCAGCGCCAGATTGAGATCGTGCAGTGCCAGCAACACGAGTTTCCCCGAAGTGGCGAGGCTACGGAGCAGCGTCAAAACCTCGATCTGCGCCCGAATATCGAGATGGCTCGTTGGTTCGTCGAGCAGAAAGAGTTGCGGCGCCTGCGCCAGGGCGCGCGCGATCTGCCCACGCTGCTGCTCACCGCCCGACAACGTATTGAATTGCCGCCCCGCGAATGCCTCCAAGCCAACTTGGGCAAGCGCCCGCTCGATGATATCGGCGTCCTCGATATGATCAGCGGCAAACATGTTTGCATGCGGAATACGCCCGAGCGCAACAACTTCGGCAAGGCTCAGCCGCTCTTCCGTCTGCGCCGATTGCTCGACCAAAGCGCAAAGCCGCGCCCGCTCCCGCCGGCCGAGAGCCAGCAAATCCTGCTGACCGAAACCAAGCGTCCCCTGCTCTGGCCTCTGCAATCCGGCGATTGCGCCAATGAGGGTCGATTTCCCGGCGCCATTGGGCCCAATCAGTCCCGTCACTTTTCCCTGCGGCGCGGAAAAGCTGGCGCTCTCGACAATGGTCTTTCCGCCCAGCGCCACCGATAGGTTGGAAACCACCAAACTCATGTGATCCGCCTGAACCGCATGAGGATCAGCAAAAAGGCCGGCGCCCCGACGAGCGCCGTCACGATGCCCACCGGCAGTTCCCGCGGATCGAACACCGTCCGCGCCAACGTGTCGGCCCAGAGCATGAAAATTGCGCCCACCAGCATCGCCATCGGCAGCAGGCGCCGATGTCCCGACCCCACTGCCAGCCGCACGGCATGCGGCACGACGAGACCGACAAAACCGATCGCACCACCGATGGAGACCATGATCCCCGTCAGCAGCGCCGACGCCAGCAGCAGAACCCAACGCAACCGCGCCACATCCACCCCGAGGCTTGCGGCCGCCTTGTCGCCAAACGCAAAGGCATCAAGCCCGCGCGCCGAGAGCACCATGAGCGGCGCACAGACGATCAATGCTCCAATGACCAGCGCCGCATCGAACCAGTTCGAACCACTCAGCGAGCCCATCAGCCAACTGAGGATTTCCCGATAGGAATCCCCCGTCGCCGACCAGAAGATAATGAACGACGTGGCAGCCGAGGCCAGTGCTGAAATTGAGATACCCGCTAAAATTGCGCGCACCGGTGTCGTCCCGCCCAGCAGTTGCGTCACGACTAATGCCAGTGCCAGCGCAGCCAACGCCCCAACAAACGCGCCAAGCGGCACAAAGGCCGTCAGCCCCATCACGACCAGCGCGACAGCCCCCAGCGCCGCTCCGGATGACAAGCCCAGCAAATAGGGATCGGCTAGTGGATTGCGCGTCAGCGCCTGCATCACCGCCCCCGCCAGCGCCAACCCCGCCCCCATGCCCAGCGCCGCAATCACCCGCGGCAGCCGCAAATCCCACACAATCGCATCACGCAGCCGCGACACCGGACTTTCGGCCACGAGGCCGAGGTGATGGAGGATGGTTGCCCAGACTTCAGCGGGGGTGATGTCCGCAGGGCCGAAGGTGACGGCGATGACTGCGCTGGCGACGAGGAGGAGGCAGAGGGACGCGAAGGCCGTTATAGTGAGCGAGCGCTTCAAAAGGCTTGAGCGCCAACCGACACCCCCTCCCAACCTCCCCCGTCAAGGGGGAGGTGCTTCACCCAGTTTGGCGCAGCATGTTGCCCAACCCACCAAACCAGCACCCTCCTCCTGGCGGGGAGGGTTGGGGAGCGGGGCCGGTGTGCGCATAAATCCGGCATGTGCTAGAAACTCAACCCAGCCAACTGCCCCGCCAGATCCACCGTCGCCGGCACATTCCGCACTCCCGCCTCCGAAGCCGGGAAGGGAATAACCAGATAGCGCTCGTTGATCACCGCATCCATCTTTGAGGTGATCGGATTTTCTGCCAGCAGCTTCTTCTTTGCCTCGGCCGAGTTCCAGGCCGCATCGACCAGCACGATCACATCGGGGTTGGCGTCGACGATCGCCTCCCAGCTCGCCTGCGTCCACCCCTCGTCGATATCGGCGAAGATGTTCTTGAGCCCCAGCGCCTCGAGGATCATTTCCGGCGCATTGCTGCCGGCGCCGACATAGGGCGTTTTGGTGCCCGAGGAATACCAGAGCGCCGTCAGCCCGCGATCATCCGCCTTCACTCCGGCCAGCGCCGCCTTCTGCTCCTCGACCAGATTTTCCGCCGTCGTCCCGACATCGAAAATGGCGCCCATTTCGGTGATTTCGCCAAAGAGCTGATCAAAGCTGAGTTTTTCCGGCTTCACCGAGCGGCATGCTGCCGGCGCGACATAACTCGTGATCCCCAGTTCAGCCAGCGCCGGCCTTTCGCCCGCGCCATCAGCCGCAAAATTGCTTTCCCAGCCACCATAGATAAAATCCGGCTCAGTCTCGAGCACGACTTCTTGCGACGGCAGCTTGTCCGACAGGATGGGATAGGTGCTGTCCGTATAGGGTTCGGCCAGTGGCCCATCGAGGAAGGCCAGGCCCACGATCTTGTCTTCGAGCCCCAGCGCCAGCAGAAGTTCGGCGGCAGTCGACTTGATAGCGACAACCCGCTGCGGCGGTGCGGCAATCGTCAGCGCCATGCCGCAATTGTCGAGCTGCAGGGGATAGTCCGTCGCCCAAGCAGGCACGGCAAAAAGCCCGGCAGCCGCAGCAGCCAGAAGAGAAAGGGAGTGACGCATGGCTTAGTCCTGCTTTTGCTCGTTCGAGCGCTCGTGAGAAATCTTGCCGCTCTTCATTTCCGCCATCGCGGCTTCATAGCCCAGCCGATAGGCTTCGGCCGAACCGAAGCGGAACATGTCATCGTCCCCGGTCCGCACCAGCGTCCGCGCCCCCGGCGCATCGAGCCCGGCAACCAACCGCCCCATGCCGCGCACCACAGCGACCGGAATACCCGAAGTCTTGCCTTTGACGAGGTCTGCGGCCCCGGCCAGTTCATCGGCCACCACCGCCACGGTGACATGCAATGGCCGTCCATTAGCGTCATTGGCGCCGCGCAGGTCATCGGTCAGTTGCAGCCCCGCCGCGCCGATCGCCAGATCCGTCTGCCCGACGCGCCATGGGCGTCCGACCGTATCGGTCACCACAACCGCAAGCTCGATCCCGAACCGCTCCCGCAATCCCTCGCACAGCGCCCGCGCTGAGCGATCCGGATCCTCCGGCAATTTCAGCGCAAAGCCCTCCGGCACATTGGACATGTCGAGCCCAGCCGCCGCCATGATCATGCCCTGCTTGGTCTCGACGATCCGCGTCACCCCGCCCGGATGCACGCGCTCGGCGACGACACGCACCGTGTCATCGGCGATGGCCTTTTCCCGATCCGCGGCCGGCACCTGCCGCCCCTCGGCTTTCGAGACGATCTTGCTGGTCACGACCAGAATATCGCCATCGACCAGCGCATGTTCCGGCCCCATCTCGGCAATCGCCGCAGCGATCAGCGCCACGAGATCATCGCCCTCGGCAATCTCGGGAATGCCGGTTACGCCCCAAACGCTGTATGTTGGCACCGACATCATCGTCTCCCTCAGACCAGCGCCTTCAGCCGCGGCAGGATTTCCTTGGCATAAAGGCTCAGAAACCGGCTCTGGTCCGTCCCCGGCGCATGAAACACCAGATGGTCGAACCCGTAGTCCATATAAGTCTTGATCTGCGCCACGTGTTCATCGGGATCGCTTGACACGATCCAGCGCTTTGCCACCCGCTCGATCGGCAATTGGTCGGCAAGCCTTTCCATCTCCTCGGCGTCCTGCACCGAGTGCTTTTCCTCAGCCGAGAGCGACAGGGCTGCCCAGTTGCGCGTGTCCTCCAGCGCCCGTTCAGCATCGGTATCGAACGACACCTTCACCTCGATCATCCGCTCATAGGGCTTATCCGCCCGCGCGGAATCCTGCCGCCCAACCGCCACGTTCGGCAGCAGTTCGTCGACATAGAGCGACGCGCCCTTGCCCGAGGTGCAGATGAAGCCATCCCCCTCGCGCCCGGCAAATTTCGCATTCAGCGGCCCGCCTGCCGCGATATAGATCGGCACCATTTCGTCGGGCTTGTCATAGATCGTCGCGTTGACAGTCTTGTAATACTGCCCCTCGAAACTGACCCGATCCTCGCTCCAAAGCTGCCGGATTAGTTTTATGGCCTCGCGCAACCGCGCCGACCGCTCCTTCAACTCCGGCCATTCAATCCCGGTCGCTGGCACTTCATTCAGCCCTTCGCCCGTTCCGACGCCGAGAATAACCCGGCCCGGAAACATCGCCCCAAGAGTGCCAAAGGCATGCGCCACGACCGATGGATGCAGCCGGAATGTCGGTGTCAGCACCGATGTCCCAAGCGTAATCCGCTCGGTCTTGGCCAAAACCGCCGCCATCCATGCCGGCGCAAATGGCGCATGGCCATCGGTATGCTTCCAGGGCTGAAAATGGTCGCTGACGAACACAGAGTCGAACCCGCCCTGCTCCGCCTCGACGGCAAACTGCAGGAGCTTATTGGGCGAAAACTGCTCGGCCGAAGCCTTATATCCAAACCGCATTCTTTTGGTCTCCTCCCGGGACGTCCCCGCTATCTCGGAACCATGCCTCATTCCACCGCGTCATCCCCGCGAAAGCGGGGATTTATCTCCCAGTCAGGGATTCCCGCCTTCGCGGGAATGACGCCGTGGGAGGGATGAGTTTATCAGCGAAAAGCCGGGATCACATGCCGCCCGTAGCCGGCAATGATCTCTTCTTCATCGCCACTATCGAGATAGATATTGAACTGCGTCACCCCAGCCGCCTCAAGCTCGCGCACCTTGGCGATATGCTCGTCCGGCTCGCCCAGCACGCAGAAACTTTCCACCACATCGTCGGTGATGAAATCGAGGAACGGGTTATCGGCCTGCCCGTGCTTGGAATAATCATAGCCCCGGCGCTTTTCGATGTAGCTCGTCAAGCTGGCCGGCACCTTGCCGCTTTCGGTCCCGTATTTCTCGACGATATCGGCCACGTGGTTGCCCACCATCGCCGGGAACCACTTCACCTTCTCAATCGCCCGCTTCTTGTCGCCAAAGTAAGCCGGCGCGGCCGCCATGGAGCGATAGTTCGACATATCCTTGCCCGCCGCAGTGCCCGCTTCGATGCACTGGTCGGTGAACCACTTGCAGAGGCCGGGATCGGCGATCTGCAGCACGACGCCCTCGGCGCTCTCACCCGCGGTCTTCAGCGCCAGCGGGCCATATGCGGCGATCCAGCTCGGCATGTCGTGGCCAACCGCCCATGGGAACTTCACCGGCGCCGGGATTTCGCCATAGGAAACCTCTTCGCCCCGCACCATGGCCTTAGTCTTGTCGATAAATTCCGCCACGCGCTTCAGCGTCGCAGGCTTCTTGCCCATGACGCGCATGGAGCTATCGCCGCGGCCCACCGCGAGGTCGAACCGCCCGCCGCTTTGCTTGGACAGCGAACCGAAGATCGACGCCGCCACCGACCAGTCCCGCACGTCTGGATTGGTCACCAGCGGCCCAAACCGCATCTTCTGCGTATGCTCCATGCACATGGCAATGGCCGAGTAGCAGTCACGCCACAAGATATGTGAATCATAGAACCAGCAATAATCGAAGCCGGCGAATTCGGCAGCGCGGACCAGATAACGCGCGCGTTCCGCATCCACGAAACCCTTGAAGGTAATGCCGAATTCCATAGTCCCGTCCCCACGTTCCCTTCGGTCAAGAAATTTGACCAGTCAGTCAAATTTTGACCGGCGCGGGGTGATTGTCAACTGGCCTTTATGCGCCGGAACGCGGTCGCTTTATCGACGTTGAATCGACACAACGGACCGTCGGGAGCTGATCATGGCCGCCAAGGCGCAAGACCTGCTGAAGGACTACAAAGCCAAGCGCAATTTCGCCAAGACCCAAGAACCTGCCGGTGACGGGGCCACAGGCAAAAAGTCCGAGCGCGGCAGCTTCGTCATTCAGAAACACGACGCTACTCGCCTTCATTATGATTTCCGCATCGAGCTCGATGGCGTCCTCAAAAGCTGGGCCGTCACCAAAGGCCCCTCTAACAATCCTGAGGATAAGCGCCTCGCGGTCCGGGTCGAGGATCACCCCCTCGAATATGGTGGCTTCGAAGGCACCATCCCCGAAGGCGAATATGGCGGCGGCACCGTCATGCTGTGGGATCATGGCACTTGGGAGCCGATCGGAGACCCGCATGAGGGCCTCGAAAACGGCGACCTCAAGATGCGCATCTATGGCGAGCGCCTCAAAGGCGAATATGTCCTCGTCCATATGAAGGGCCGCGACGCCAAGCGCAAATCGGGCCCTGACCGCGAAAACTGGCTCCTCATCAAACACCGCGATTCCTATGCGCGGGACAAGGATACGCTGACCACGCGCTTTACCCGTTCGGTGGCCACGACCCGCGATTTCAAGCAGATTGCGAGCGGCGCGGCGACGGCAAAAGCAAGCAAGGTCAAGCCCGACGCCGTCTGGCATTCCGATGCCGAAGAGGCTGAAAAAGCCGACCAGAAAACCCGTATCATGGCTAAGGCGGATAGCGGCAAGACGCCCGCCTTCCGTCCCCTCCAGCTCGCCACTCTCGTCGACAGCGTCCCTGCCGGCAAGGATTGGCTATTCGAGATGAAATATGATGGCTATCGCTGCCTTGCCTCGGTCGAGGGCGATAGCGTCAGGCTGTTCACCCGCAATGGCCTGGATTGGACCGAACAGTTCGGCGCTCTCGTCGAGCCACTGCAAAAGCTCAAGATCGGCTCAGCTCTAATCGATGGCGAAGTCTGCGCCTTCGACGCCAAAGGCCGCACCGATTTCACGACGCTCAAGAACACCCTCGCGGATGGCGGACGGCTTGAATATTTCGCCTTCGACATCCTTGAGGCCGAGGGGCGGGACCTCACCAAACTGCCGCTTCTCGAGCGCAAGGCGCGGCTCGAAAAGCTCCTCGGTAAATCCGCTCGCAAGGACCCGATCCAGTATTCGTCGCATGTCCGCGATCACGGTCAGAAAGTGCTCGATGCGCTTTGCAAGGATGGCCATGAAGGCGTCATCGCCAAGCGCGCCGACGCCCCCTATCGCGGCGAACGCAATCGCGATTGGCTCAAGATCAAATGCCTAAAACGCCAAGAATTCGTCATCGGCGGATGGTCGCCCTCCACTAAGCGCAAAGGCTTCGCCTCGCTGCTCCTCGGCTCTTGGGAGAACGGCAAGCTGCTCTATCGCGGCCGTGTCGGCACCGGCTTCACCCACAATCTGCTCGTCGAGATGGACGGCAAGCTGGAAAAACTCGCGCGCAAGACGAATCCCTTCGAGGCCGTCCCCAAAGAGCGCGCCCGCGGCGCTCATTGGGTTGAGCCGCAATTGGTCGCCGAGATCGCCTATACCGAATTGACCGGCGACGACATCCTCCGCCATCCCAGCTTTATCGGCCTCCGCGGCGACAAACCTGCCAAAGACGTAAAGATGGAAAAGCCCAAGCCGCTGGAGCACGATGGCGAAGAAGTCGCCGAGCGCCTCGGCGTCCGGTTGACCTCCCCGAGCCGAGTCGTCTTTCCGGGCCAAGGCATCACCAAGGCCGATCTCGTCGCCTATTATGAAGCCGTCGCCGAGGTCATGCTGCCCCATATCAAAGACCGGCCGCTCAGCCTTGTCCGTTGCCCCCAAGGTCGCGCCAAATATTGCTTCTTCCAGAAGCATGACACCGGCGGCTTCCCTGACGAAATCAAGTCGACCTCGATCACGGAGAAAGATGGCGAGGAACAGGACTACTTTTACGTCGACGATCTCGCCGGTCTCATCGCCGGGACGCAGATGAATGCGCTCGAGTGGCACATTTGGGGCTCGCGCCGGCAGGCCGTGGAAAAGCCCGATCGTCTGGTGTTCGATATCGACCCCGACGAAGGACTTGGCTTCGACGCCGTCATCGCTGCAGCCCAAGAGATCGCCGCGCGGCTCACGGACAAGAAGCTCAAGAGCTATCCCATGGTCTCGGGCGGCAAAGGCATCCACATTATCGTGCCCTTAAAGCCCGAGGTCGAATGGCCGGAGGTCAAGGATTTCTGCAAGAGCTTTGCACAAGGCCTTGCCGACGACGAACCCGATCGCTTCACCGCCAATCTGTCGAAAGCCAAGCGCAAGGGCCGGCTTTTTATCGATTATCTCCGCAACGAACGCGGCTCGACCGCCATCTCCCCCTGGTCCGCCCGCTCCCGTGAGAACGCCCCAGTGGCCGTTCCCATCTCCTGGGACGAAGTCAAAACCCTCAAGGCGGCCAACCTCATCTCCCTAGACGCCGCCGCCAGCCGCGCCAAAAGCGAAAACCCCTGGCCCGATTATTTTAAGATCAAGCAATCGTTGAAGGGGAAGCTAGGTTAAAGGCCGTCGATCACCCCACTACCCGTCAGGCGCCCGCCACCTCTCCCTTTGGGGGAGATGTCGACGCGAAGCGGCGGGTGAGGGGGCCTTCCTCTAATCCCTGCACCCGCTTCCATTCACCCTTCCCACCCAAGCCACTTCAGCGTAAACCCCGTTCATCACGGGGGAGTGATCATGGCCTACACAGTCGAACAGGTTCTCGATACAGCCGGCGCCGGCCGCTTCCAGCGCCGCCTTCTCGGCATTTTTGGCCTCGTCTGGGCCGCAGACGCCATGCAGGTCCTCGCCGTCGGCTTCACCAGCGCCTCGATCGGCGCAAGCTTCGACATTTCTGTCCCGCAAGCCCTCCAGATCGGCACGCTCTTCTTCCTCGGCATGCTCATCGGCGCCAGCCTCTTCGGCCGCCTCGCCGATCGCTTCGGCCGCCGCCGTGTGCTGCTGATCACCGTCGCCTGCGACGCCGTCTTCGGCCTCCTCTCGGTCTTCGCGCCCAACCTCTTCCTGCTCTTCCTCTTCCGCTTCCTCACCGGCGTCGCCGTCGGCGGCACACTGCCCGTCGATTATGCGATGATGGCCGAATTTCTCCCCGCCAAAAATCGCGGCCGCTGGCTCGTCATTCTCGAAGGCTTTTGGGCCGTCGGCACCGTCGCAGTCGCCCTCGCCGCCTGGGCCGCCAGCATCTATATGCCGATCGATTCCTGGCGCTGGATTTTCGCCGTCACGGCCCTGCCCGCCCTCATCGGCATCTGGCTTCGCCTCTGGGTCCCGGAATCCCCGCTCTATCTCCTTGGCCGCGGCGAGCAACCGGCGCTCAAGTCCGTTCTCGACACCATTCTGACGACCAACGGCAAATCCGCCCTCCCCGCCGGAGCCGTCATCGACGCCCCACCGCAGCCACCCAAGCAGGGCATTTTCTCGCCCGACCTCCGCCGCCGCTCGGTCGCGATCCTTGCCGTCTGGTTCCTCGTCTCGATCTCCTACTACGGCGTCTTCACCTGGCTGCCCGCCCGTCTCGCCCAAGACGGCTTCGGCTATGTCCGCGGCTATGGCTTCCTCGTCCTCGTCGCCCTGGCCCAGCTCCCGGGCTATGCGCTGGCCGCCTGGGGCGTCGAAGCCGTGGGCCGTAAGCCAACTCTGATCGGTTTCCTCTTTCTCAGCGCTGCGGGCTGCGCCCTCTTCCTCGTCGCGGGGGATGGTGCCCTTCTCGGCGCCGCTATTCTCCTCATGAGCTTTGCCCTCCTCGGCACCTGGGGCGCGCTCTATGCTTTCACGCCCGAACTCTACCCCACGGTCTCCCGTGCCACCGGAATGGGCGCGGCCGGTGCCATGGCCCGTCTCGGCGGCCTCCTCGCCCCCTCGCTCATGGGCCTCGTCTTCGTCCAGAGTTTCAGCCTCGCCATAGCCCTCTTTGCTGCCCTTCTCCTCCTCGGCGCCGTTGCAGCCTGGTTCGTCGATGCCGAAACCCGCCAGCAAGCGCTGCACTAGCGACACACGGACTTCAGAAACTACGTATTGTCACGTCAAAGTATTTGCCGCTCACTGTATTGCGAGGGGCATGACTGACTTTAAACAATAACAAGAAGACATCGACCTGCCCTCTCGCGCAATTTGTGTTGCCGAGCGAAGGGTTCAGTATGCGTTCAAACAAAGTCGCCTTGATCACCGGCATTACCGGCCAGGATGGCTCATATCTCGCCGAACTCCTGCTCGATAAGGGCTATCGCGTTCACGGCATCAAGCGGCGCTCGTCGCAGTTCAATACTCAGCGTATTGACCATATCTATCGCGATCAACACAGCCAGGCCGATGGCCTCACCCTCCATCATGGCGATCTCTCCGATACGCTCAGCCTCACGCGCATCATCCGCGATGTCGAGCCAGACGAAATCTACAATCTCGGCGCCCAGTCCCACGTCAAAGTCTCCTTCGAAGCGCCTGAATACACCTCGGATATCGATGGCCTCGGCACGCTGCGCCTCCTTGAATCCATCCGCTTTCTCGGCTTCGAAAAGAAGACCCGTTTTTATCAGGCCTCCACGTCCGAACTCTTCGGCAAGGTCGCCGAAGTCCCGCAACGCGAAACGACGCCCTTCCATCCCCGCTCGCCCTATGCGGTTGCCAAGCTCTATGCCTATGCGATGACGGTCAATTATCGCGAGGCCTACGGCCTCTATGCCTGTAACGGCATTCTCTTCAATCATGAGAGCCCGCGCCGCGGCGAAACCTTCGTCACGCGTAAAATCACCCGCGGCCTTGCCAATATCGCCCTCGGCCTCGAGCCCTGCCTCTATGTCGGCAATCTCGACGCCCTGCGCGATTGGGGTCATGCCCGCGATTATGTCCGCATGCAGTGGATGATGTTGCAGCAGGATGAGCCCGAGGATTTCGTCATCGCCTCCGGCCAGCAATATTCCGTGCGCGAGTTCGTTATCTGGGCCGCCGCCGATCTCGGGATCACGCTCGAATTTACCGGCTCCGGAGAAAACGAAGTCGGCGTCATCGCCGCGATAGAAGGCGACCTCGCGCCGCAAGTGCGGGCGGGCGACATCATCCTCCGCGTCGATCCACGCTACTTCCGTCCCGCCGAAACCGACACGCTGCTGGGCGATGCGAGCAAGGCGCGCGAAAAGCTTGGCTGGTCGCCGCTGATCACCGCTCGCGAAATGTGCCGGGAAATGGTCGAGGCTGATTATCAAGCCGCGCGGCGCCACGCCCTTCTCAGCGCGCATGGCCTCGCCCTCCCCGTCAGCCTCGCAGATTGAGAAGGCCATGCACTTCGATCTCGCCGGCAAAAGCATCTGGGTCGCCGGCCATACCGGTCTCGTTGGCAGTGCCCTTGTCCGCCGCCTCCAGCGTGAAAACTGCACGCTCGTAACCGCGACCCGCGCCCAGCTCGATCTTCGGCAGCAACCAGCGGTCGATCGCTTTATTCATGACAGCCGCCCTGACGCCATCATTATTGCGGCCGCAACCGTCGGCGGCATCCTTGCCAATCAAACCCGGCCCGCCGAATTCCTCGCCGACAACCTTCTTATAGCCACCAACATCATCAGTTCGGGCCACTCGAATGACGTCGATCGCCTGCTCTTCCTCGGCTCCTCCTGCATCTATCCGCGCCTCGCGGCGCAGCCCATATCCGAAGATGCGCTCCTCACGGGCCCGCTTGAGCCGTCCAACGAATGGTATGCCATCGCCAAGATCGCCGGCATCAAGCTCGTCCAGGCCTTCCGCGCCCAATATGGCCGCGACTATATCGCCGCCATGCCGACCAACCTCTATGGCACCGCAGACAATTTCGATCCTCTCTTGAGCCACGTCCTCCCCGCGCTCATCCGAAAAATTCACGAAGCCAAGCTGGCGTCCGCGCCGTCCATCACCATCTGGGGCACCGGCACGCCCCGCCGCGAGTTCCTCCATGCCGATGATTGCGCCGATGCGATCGTTTTTCTCCTCAAGGCCTATTCCAGTGGGGAGCCAATCAATGTCGGCTTCGGCGACGATATCAGCATCTTGAATCTGGCGCATACGATCGCCCGGATTATCGGCTACTCCGGCGAGATCCTACCCGATCCGTCCAAGCCCGATGGCACGCCGCGGAAGCTTCTCGACAGCACCCGGCTCCGCCAACTCGGTTGGTCGCCCAGCGTGGATCTGGAGACCGGCATCACCCTGACCTATCGCTGGTTTCTCGCCCATTCTGCTGTCGAGCCGCGTAGCGGTCCTGCCGCTAAGGATATCGAAGAAAAGCGTGCGGGAAGCGCTTGAACCCTTGCCCGTCTCTGGCTATAACGCCGCCACATCGCGCCGCGACGGGTTTTACCCGCGCATTCCCGAGCGATGCAATTCCTGACGGAGTATAGCGCAGCCTGGTAGCGCACCTGCTTCGGGAGCAGGGGGTCGAGTGTTCGAATCACTCTACTCCGACCAATAGCAACGGGCGTCGCCGAATTTTCGGCGGCGCCCGTTTTGCTTTCTCCAAGTTCTCAGGTGCGCAAAAGCCGCCGCAACGACGCATCAGGCGTCGCGGCTTGCTTCCATCGCGCGCGCCAATTCAAACGATTCCGCATCGTCGAGTGCCACACCGTCATTGAGCGTGCCCCAACGCGGCTGCCAGAGTTCGTCGCGTTGCAGCGTCACGACCACTTCGGGAAATCCATGCAGGGCCTTGGCTGCCTCTGCCGCCTTGAGGGCCTCGTCGACAGTGTCATAATCGGCCTCATCGGCATCGACATCGCCGCGCGATGGCCACCAGACCGCCGCCACCACCCGGCCGTCGGCGTTTTCCTCGATCCCGACCGTCACGGCGTCACCGGCATCTTCGCCCACGCCAATTTTTCGATATGCGCTCATCTTCACCTCGCTCTGCCAAAGACGTGCGAGCACACTTTTTCGTTCCTCGCCTTCGCATGTGAAACAAGGAACTCGCAACCGCGCCGCCGCATTTCTGGCGACGGACGATGGAGACCACGATGCGCAGCCAGGGACCAGTTTGGGACAGAATGCGGGCCGATGAGATCGTTGCGGCGCCACCGCCCGGCCTTTGTTTTTCTTCCGATTGCGATCCGGGCTGGACGCGTCTCCGCCGCGGCAAAGGCTTTTCTTATGTCGATGCAGACGGCGAAGCCCCAACGCCGCAGCAGCGGAAAATGATCGAGGCCCTCGTCATCCCGCCCGCCTGGACCGATGTCTGGATTTGCGCCGAGGCCAATGGCCACATTCAGGCCACCGGTCGCGACGAGCGCGGCCGCAAGCAATATCGCTATCACGCCGATTGGACCGCCCACCGATCGGGCAACAAGTTCGGCCGCCTCCTCGCCTTCGCCCAAGTCCTCCCAAACCTCCGGGCCCAGGTCGATGCGGATCTGCGTCGGCGCAGCCTTGGCCGCGATCGGGTCGCTGCCTCTGTCGTCTGGCTCCTCGATAATAGCCTTATTCGCGTCGGCAATCCCGCTTACGCGCGCGACAATAAAAGCTTTGGGCTGACGACGCTGCGCCGCAAGCACGTCGATATCAGTGGCCAGGCCATCAATTTCCGCTTCAAGGGCAAGTCGGGCAAGGACTGGAACCTGCAGCTCGTCGACCGCCGCATGTCCCGCCTCGTCAAATCCATGCAGGATCTGCCGGGCCAGCATCTCTTCAAATATGAGGACGAAAACGGCTTTCACGCCATCAGCTCGCGCGACATCAACGACTATATCGCAGAACATGCCGGCGAAGGCTTTTCCTCAAAGCACTTCCGCACTTGGGCGGCGACTGTCCGCGCCTATGGCCTTCTCTGCGGCACAGAAGTTCCCGAAACCAAGGCTGGACAGAAACGGTTCGTCACCGGCGTGATCGATCAGGTCGCCGGCAAGCTCGGCAATACCCGCGCCGTCTGTCGCTCGAGCTATATTCACCCGGCAGTCTTCGAGCATTGGGAAGAGGGAAAACTGCTGCCCGAAAAGCGCCTGCGACCGATCGAATGGTTCGACGAGGAGGAGCTCGGCACCCTCGCCTTCCTCAAGCGCCTCTCGGCGGACAAATAAAAAGGGCCGGCTCGAAGGCCAGCCCCCAAATTCTAGATCGGTTCGTTTTAGCGCTTGGCGCCAAAAACGTTCCAGGCGCCGGTCACGGTCAGCGCAGCCAGAGCCATCTTGAGAATATCCCAGACGATGAATGGCTGAACCGCCTTGGCCCAGGCCGAGGCGACGACATTGGTCTGGTCGATCCACTGGGCATTGCCCGAGAGCGTCAGCAGCCAGGCAAAGCCAATGGCAAAGAGCGCAACTTCGCCGACCAGCATGGCGCCAAACAGCGTCAGGGGCTTGGACGAAGCGCCGCGGTCAGCGGCATAGCCGATGATGCCAGCCATCACGAGGAAGCCGAGTAGGAAGCCACCGGTGGGCCCGATCAGGTAAGGCAGGCCGCCGCCGGTCGCGAAAACGGGCAGGCCCATCGCGCCTTCGAGGAGATAAAGAGCAACGGTCGCAACGCCGATACGCGCGCCGAAAGCGGCAGCAAGCGCGGCGATGGCAAGACCCTGCAGGGTCACCGGAACCGGCCAGACCGGAACATTGATCTTGGCGGCAAGGGTGATCAGAAGCGTGCCGAGCACGACAGTCGTGAGATTGGTCGCCAGCTTGGCTGCATTGGACTTGGGCTGGAATGCACCGAGCAGCGTATTGGGCGTGGTCAAAGTGACGGCCATTTCATACCTTTCTAGCTGAGAGCACGGCCGGGTCGATCAACCGTCCGTGTTCGGTACCCCCGTTCTATTCTGTCACGATACCAGGCGCAATGGCTCCCCAAGCTCCTCCCACATTCGATACGCAGTTCTCGCCTAAGGTCGGCGCCGGCATCGCGCTCGCGCCCGGCCTCACGCGCATAACAGCGCCCAATGCGTCGCCCTATACTTTTACCGGCACCAATAGCTTTCTCCTCGGCACCAATCGCGTCGCCATTCTCGATCCAGGGCCTGACGACACCGCCCATCTCGAATCGCTCCACCGCGCCATCGCCGACCGCGAGGTCTCGGCCATTCTCCTGACCCACACCCATCGCGACCACAGCGCCGCCGCTGCAAAAGTTGCGGCGCGCTACAAGGCCCCGCTCTGGTTCGGCGGCCCCCACCGCCTCTCGCGTCCCCTTCGCCGCTTCGAGCGCAACCCGATCAAGACCTCCTGCGATTGGGATCTCATGCCCGACCGAACCCTTACCGATGGCGAGACCATCACCGCCGGCGACCTGACACTGACCGTCCACACCACCCCCGGCCACTGCGCCAACCACCTCGCCTTCGGCCTCCCCGATATTCTCTTATCCGGCGATCACGTCATGGGCTGGAATTCTACCCTTGTCTCGGTCCCCGACGGCTCCATGGCCGATTACTTCGCCTCCCTCGACAAAGTCATCGCCCTGCCCTATCGGCATTTTCACCCTGCCCACGGTGGCCCGATTGAGGACGGCCGAGCCCATGCTGAGGCGCTCAAAGGGCACCGGCAAATGCGCAACGACCAACTGCTCGCCGCCGTCGGCAACGGCGCGAAGACTCTCGGCGCGGTGGTGAAAGTAATCTACCCAACCCAGCCCGCAAAAATCCGCATGGCCGCCCGGATGACCATGGCGGCGCATGTTGAATATCTGGAACAACGCGGCGCGCTGAAAGTGAAACGCGGACTTTTGGGGATCCGGTTGGCTTTGGCCTAAGCCCTCTTCACCTATCCCCACGGGGAGAGGTGTCAGTTCCGCTGGAAACCCACAGCCCCCTCGCGCCCGGTCTGCCCGCGATGCCGCAACATATGATCTGCCAGCACCAGCGCCATCATCGCCTCACCCACCGGCACGGCGCGAATACCCACACAGGGATCATGCCGCCCTTTGGTGATGATATCGGCATCCTCATTGGCCGAGGTCACCGTCTGCCGCGGCGTAATGATCGACGACGTCGGCTTCACCGCAAAGCGGCACACGACCGGATCGCCATTGGAAATCCCACCCAAGATTCCGCCGGCATGATTTGAGAGGAAATACGGCCTGTCGGGTCCTGCCCGCATCTGGTCGGCGTTTTCGACCCCCGTCAGCGCCGCGGCACCAAATCCATCACCGATCTCGACGGCCTTGACCGCATTGATGCTCATCATCGCCGAGGCCAGGTCCGCGCTCAGCTTGCCATAGACCGGCGCGCCCCAGCCTGCCGGCACGCCCTCGGCCACTACCTCGATCACTGCCCCTACGGAGTTGCCATCCCGACGGATGCCATCAAGATAATCCGCCCAAAATTCCGCCGCCTTGGCATCGGCGCAGAAAAACGGGTTTTCCCCCACCTGGTCCCAATCAAAGTTCTTGTAGTCGATCTTGTGCGGCCCAACCTGCACAAGGCTCGCGCGGATCGTCACGCCCTGCAACACCTGCCGCGCCACCGCGCCGGCCGCCACACGCGCCGCCGTCTCGCGCGCGGAAGTGCGCCCACCACCGCGATAGTCGCGGATGCCGTACTTCTGGTCATAGGTGAAATCGGCATGGCCCGGACGATACTTGTCGCGGATATCGGAATAATCCTTGGATCGCTGGTCCGTATTCTCGATCAAGAGCGAAATCGGTGTCCCCGTCGTCCGCGGACCATCGGTGCGCTCGTCCTCGAACACGCCCGACAGGATCTTGACCGCGTCATCCTCGCGCCGCTGCGTCGTATATTTGCTCTGCCCCGGCTTCCGCCGATCGAGATCGCGCTGAATGATCTCCGGCGTCAGCAAAATGCCCGGCGGCACCCCGTCCACCACCACGCCCAGCGCCGGCCCATGGCTCTCGCCCCAGGTGGTGAAACGGAAAAGATGCCCGAACGTATTGAAAGACATGGCGCAGCCCCTTGGGTTGTGGGCTTTCTAGAAAGCCCACCCCCTGAGGTCAATCGCCATGCTCAAGCAGAAGCGGAATCCCAGCTATTCTCTGCCGCATGCAGCGTCATCCGGCCCTTGGCAAAATGCGCGATGACACCCTGCGGCGGCGGCCAATTCAGCACATCCCCGCGCGGCGCACCTTCGACCAGATGCCGCAAGACGCGCAACACGCCGCCATGCGCAACGACGACGGCTTGATGGGTCAGATCATGCGCGAAATCGACAAGTCGCGCCGAAACGTCATCATAGTTCTCGCCGCCATTCGGCCGGAACGCCCAATAGCTCTCGTCGCGCTCACCGGGCGACAAAGCCGCATATTTCTGCGCTACTTCCGCGTGCAACATGCCCTCGAAATCGCCGAATGAAATCTCGATCAGCCGCGGATCATGAATCACCGGCGGCAATTCAACATCAAAGGCCGCCCGCATGCGGTCCATGGTTTCCGACGCCCTGCTCAGCGGCGAGGCAAACCAGTTGAGCGAAGCGGGATCGACGCCATCCTGCTTGAGCAATTGCCGCAACAACACGCCATTGGCATCGGCCTGCAGCTGCCCGACCCGATTGAGCGGAATGTCCATGCTGCCCTGATATCGGCGTTCGCGGTTCCAGTCGGTTTCGCCGTGCCGGGCAAAGTAGAAATCGGGCCAGTCGGGGGTGGTCATGCGCATAAACGCGCCAAAAGCGGCGCGACCTTGGACTAGAGTCGAAACGAACGCCCATTCGCCCGTCCCAGGCCGAAACCGCTCTTCACGCGAAATCCCGAACCCGGCGGTACCGTACCCGATTTGCCTCATGATGCCAGAGACAGAAACGGGAATGTGCCATGCCCGCCACGTCTTTCTGGCATCCGGCGTCTGCCTGTGGCAGATGAGATCACCCATCCTACGCGCCGTTCCGGAGGCCCCATGTCCCTGTCACAAAGCGAAATCGCCAGCGGTCTCTCCACCATTCTGGGGCACGATGCAGTCATCACCGACGCGCAAAAAATGGACGCCTATCTCAAGGAACCGCGCAAGCGTTTCCATAAGCCCGCTGCTGCCGTCGTCACGCCACCCGATGTTCCCGCCCTCCAAGCCCTTCTTCGCTGGGCTAACGAAAACCGCGTCGGCATCATCCCCCAGGGCGGCAATACCGGCCTCGTCGGCGCCCAGGTACCGCTCCTAGGCAGCGAGGTCATCGTATCTCTCGCCCGCTTCGATCGCATCCGCGCGCTCGATACCGCCGCCGGCGTGATGACCGCAGAATCCGGCGTCATCCTCGAAAACGCCCACAAAGCCGCCGAAGCTCAGGGCGCCATGTTCCCGCTCTGGCTCGCCTCGCAAGGCTCGGCCCGCATCGGCGGCGTCCTCTCTTCCAATGCCGGCGGCGTCAATGTCCTCGCCTATGGCAATGCCCGCGAATTGACCATGGGCGTCGAAGCCGTCCTCGCCGATGGCCGTCTCTATCAGGGCCTCAATGCCCTCAAAAAGGACAATACCGGGTACGATCTCAAGGACCTGCTCGTCGGCGCAGAGGGCACCCTCGGCATCATCACGGCCGCAACTCTCAAAATCTTCCCGCTGCCCGAGGACCACGAAACCGCCCTCGTCAACGTCGCCTCGCCCGATGCCGCGCTGACCCTCTTCCAGCTTATGCGCCAGCGTCTCGGCGGTCGCCTCAATGCCTTCGAACTCATCCCCCAGATCGGTCTCGATTTCCAACTCCGCCACGGCATGCTCGACGCCGATCCCACCGCCAGCCCCTCGCCTTGGTATGCGCTGATTGAGGTGACCCGCATGGCCGGCACCGAACCCGGCGCCCTGCAATCTGCCCTCGAAAACGCCTTCGAGCGCGATCTCATCACTGACGCGACACTCGCCGAGTCCCTTGCCGAACGCACCCGCATGTGGACCTTTCGTGAGCAGATGAGCGAGTGCCAATCCAAGGAAGGCGCCTCCATCAAGCACGACGTCTCCGTGCCGATCGCTGCCGTCCCCGCCCTCATCGCCGAGGGCTCCGCCGCGGCGGCACGCGTCTCTCCTGGCATCCGCCCCGTGCCCTTCGGCCATATGGGCGATGGCAACATCCACTTCAATTTCTCCCAACCCGCCGGCGCCGACTCCAAAGCCTTCATGGCGCAATATGACGAGGCTGTGCACGAGGTCATCTACGACACGGTCCTCAAACTCGGCGGCTCGGTCTCCGCCGAACACGGCATCGGCCAGCTCAAAGTCGATCTGTTGAAGCAGGTCAAAGACCCCGTCGCGCTCGAGATGATGCGCTCGATCAAGACGGCCCTCGATCCCAACGGGATTCTCAATCCTGGGAAGATGCTCGGCTCTGAGCCGTCATAAATTGTAGATCACCAGGTGATGATGGAGTCGCTATACCCGGCGAGCGCCGCATCATGTGTCAACAAGCGAATGCCCTCAGAGAGGGCTTGAGCAAGGATAAGCCGGTCGAATGGGTCACCATGGGCCATAGCGAGGCCGTCCACGGCGACGGCATGCTCAGCGGAGACGTTCAACAATTGAAGACCGGCAGCTTCAAATTCGTGCCTCGCGATTTCTCCCGAAAAGGGCATGTGGCCGCGCCTGCTGAACTTGATGGCAATTTCCCAAAGGGAAACAACTGAAACCAGCACTTCACTGTCGGGCCGGCTCATCAGCCGACGAATATGCTGGGGAATTTTCTTTGGGTCCATAACGACCCAGATTGCCACATGCGTATCAAGCAGCAGACGCATCATCATCGCCGTTAGCCGGCGGGAAGATTTCGCCCTCTGCCATAATCTTGGCGATTTCGACGCTTTGCCGATCCCAGTCATCCCAGTCGATCGGGTCATACTTGCCTTCGGCCAAGCCAAACTGGATAGGCTGCCGCATCTCCACAATCGGCACGATCCGCGCCGCCGGCTTGCCATTGCGCGCAATGATGATCTCGGCTTCCGCGCCGCTTTCCACTGCCTCGACGAGCTTGGACAGCTGCGTCTTGGCCTCCAGCATATTGACCATCGTCATTGCCATCACCCTTAGCTAAGCTTGGCTAAGGTAAGCCTGCCCACACATTTTTACAAGTCGGTCACTCCCTTGTGCCTTCTTGCTCCTCGTGCCAGAGCGCCCCATCTTTCGGTTATGCTCCTCAACATCAATTTTCTCGACGACGCCACGCGTCCGCCCGTGCCTACACTGCCCAATCTGACCAATCGTCAGCGTCAGGCCGGTCACCACCTGCGCATGATCCACGATCATCTGCGCGACAATATGAAAACCCTCGGCAAGCTGATCGAGCGGGCCAATGCGCGACAGGTAAGCCCGGCCGAAATCGCTGCCGAAACCAGCGACATGGCCATGGTCGCCAACTATCGGCGCTTCGGCAATCTTTGCGGCCAGCATTGCGGCATTGTCGACACCCACCACACGATCGAGGATCAGCACCTCTTTCCCGTGCTCGCCCAACAAGGCCCTGCCTTCAAGGCCATCGCCGATCGGCTGGCTGCGGAACATGTCGTCGTCCACGAATTGCTCGAGCGTCTTGTCGAGGCCCTCAACGCGCTCGCCACCGAACCAAGCGAAACGCGCTTCACCGACGCCCGCGACATCTATCACGCCCTCGAACGCGTACTCCTCTCCCACCTCGGCTGGGAAGAAGAGGCCATGGGCGATGCGCTGGGATATTTTGAGATTATGTAGCCCCTCACCCGTCTCGCGCTTCGCGCGATCCACCCTCTCCCCAAGTGGGAGAGGAATGGTGCCCCTCTTTTATTCTTCTCCCTCTCGGGGAGAAGGTGGCTCGCCCAAGGGGCGAGACGGATGAGAGGGGACCTCAAAACAAATCCATCTGCCCACCACCGCCGGCAACCTTCTTAGGCTTCACAGCCACCGGCTCCGGCTTTTCCTCCGTCACTTCCTCGATCAGCCCTGGATCATCGTCCCGCGCCGAATTGACCCGCGTCGACACAGGATGGAATTTCAGGACCCCATCTTCGAGCGGCAGCGCCATCTGCGCCGCTTCCTCCGCGCGCACTTCGCGCACATTGAGCCAATCATCGATCTGCCGCTCATCCATCAATATTGCCGGCATGCGATCATGGATCGCCGAAAGCTGCGCATTGGCCGCGACGGTAATGGTCGCAACGCTGTCGATCTCTTCGCCCTCCGGCCCGCTCCAGGTCGCATAAAGCCCCGCCAGCGCCATCGGCTGCCCGTCGGCGCGAGTGATGTAATAGGGCCGCTTTTTCTTGTCTGGCCCCGTATGCCATTCATAATAACCGCTCGCCGGCACGATGCAGCGCCCGTGCTTGAGCGGATCGCGAAACGCCGCCTTTTCCCGCATGGTCTCGGCCCGCGCATTGACCAGCAGCGGGAATTCGCGCGGGTCCTTCACCCAGCGCGGCACGAGCCCCCAGCGCGCAAAATGTCCCTCGCGCTGCCCGCCCTCTTCCCAGATGGCGGCGATGGGCTGGGTCGGCGCAATATTGTAGCGCGGCACCATGGGCAGCTCTTTCAAGATCTTGAAGAGCTCGACCATCATTTCGGGCGGCAAAGTCGCCGCATAGCGTCCGCACATGGCGTGTCTCCTTTACTTCTCACGAGGTAATGTCATTGCAGACGAATCGCAAACTGCTCGGGCCATGACCGCTCTCCCCAATGCCGCCAGCGTCGGCATCGTACGCCACGGCAAAATCCTGCTCATCAAGCGCGCCCTGCCGCCTTACCAGAACCTGTGGACTTTTCCGGGCGGCCGCCTTGAGGTCAACGAAACCATCGAGCAATGCGCCATCCGCGAGGTGCAGGAAGAGCTTGGCCTCACCGTCCGCAATCCGCGCCACGTCATGACCCAGGAACTGGGTCGCGACGGCACCTATCGCCTCGCCGTCTTCACCACCACCGATTATGTCGGCACGGTCAAACCCTCGAGCGAAATCCTCGATCACAAATGGGCCGACCCGGGCATGCTGCTCGCCCTGCGCACCACCTCGCGCCTCGATGACGTGATCAAAGAGTGTTTTAAAATTTTGGGCCAGAACTGGTAAGAGGCGGGCATGATCCGTCAAGTAGCCCAACGCATGCGCCGGCACCCCCTCCCAACCTCCCCCATAAAAGGGGAGGTGCCGATCCAGTTCTGGGCAGCATTTCGCCCCACCCACCAGTCCGACCGAATTCGCCATAGCGAATTCGGTGACACCTCCCCCTTGATGGGGGAGGAGGGTGGGGGTGGAGCGGCAAGCACGATCTTCAAGAAAATCCTACCCCTCCTCCTCGCCCTAACCCTCACGACCCCAACCCTCGCCGTCGATCCGCCCTATCAGCGCCAGATGGAGCGCCTCGCCGAGGTCATGGGCAGCCTTTATTACCTTCAGCCGCTCTGCGAAGCCGGCAGCGAGGATTGGCGCGCCCAGATGTCCGAATTGATCTCTCTCGATGAGCCCGATGAAGACCGCCGCCAGCGCCTCGCCGGTGCGTTTAATTCCGGCTATACGGGCTTTTCCCGCCTCCACCGCCATTGCACGCCGGCCTCGCGCGAGGCGCTGTCGCGGCTGATGGTCGAAGCCCAGCAATTGGCCCGCAGCATTCATACGCGTTTTGCCGAATAGGCAGGGCGGCGAAAGCCTGCAATTGCCTACTCCGCGTTAACCTTCGGCTTACTTCTGCCGCGCCATCGGACGGGGTGCGTGCTACGGAACCCCTTATGAGCACCACCAAATCCATTTTTGCGCCGGCTTCCGGCCAGGGCCCCTTCGAGCAGGGTCAGGTCGAGCGCCAGATCGCCCTCGAATATCTGGCCGAGGCCTGGAACAGCGCCGAGGAAGATGGTCTCGAACCCGCCTCCCTCGCTCACGCCTCGCTCTTTGCAGCCCTCGCCACCTTCGTGCGCATGCATGGCGACGAAGCCACGGCCGACCTCGTGGCCCAGCTCCCCGACCGCATCCGCACCGGCGAATACAACCTCGAGCGCATTCTCCAGTAATTTTTGGCTTGGATTGCCGAAAAGCCTAGGCAAGCGCGGCCTCACTCACGCCCACCGCGTCATCCCCGCGAAAGCGGGGATCTCATTTTCTAGGCACGAGCTTCCCGCTTTCGCGGGAATGACGTCGTGAGCTTGGAAGCCCCCTACTCCGCCATAGCGTGCGCCCGCTCGATCGCCAGCTCTTCCTTGGTCTTGGGCTTGGCGCTCTTCTTTGCGCCCCGCAGCAAGAGGATGAGCGGGATGGACGCCAGGCTCAGGATCAGCATCAGCCAGAAATCGTCGAGATAGGCGAGCATAGCCGATTGCTTCTGCACGAGCCCGTTGATCACCGCGATGATCTGCCCATTGCCCGCAATCAGCCCCGGCATCTGCGTCTGCACGGCCATGGAGTCGACTGTCAGCCGCTCGGCGAGCTCTGCATGGTTCACCTGCATCATGCTCGAGAGCACGACCGACACCAACGAGATACCGATTCCCTGCCCCATATTGCGCACCAGCGCAAACATGGCCGTCGCATCGGCGCGCACGCTCGGCGCAATGGTGGCAAAGGCCATGGTCGAGAGCGGTACGAACAAAAAGCCCATGCCAAAGCCCTGCAGCGCCCCCGTGATGATCACGGGCCAGTAGTCCATGTCGGGGCTGAAGCCGGTCATCAGGTAAAGCGAGTAGCTCATCAGCAAAGCGCCGATCAGCAAGACGATCCGCGGGTCGACCTTGCCGCTCGTGCGCCCCACGATCATCATCGCCACCAGCGTTGCCGCACCGCGCGGCGCCATCAGCAGCCCGGTGAAAATCACCGAATAACCCATCAGGTTCTGCAGCATGGGCGGCAGCAGCGCGAGCCCCGAAAACAAGGTGATCCCCATCACGCCCATCAGGATCGAAGCGAGCGAGAAGTTGAAATCCTTGAACATTTTTAGATCAACAAACGGCTGCTTGGCTGTCAGCGAGTGTACGAGAAACACCCAGATGCCGGTGATGACGAGCCCGAGTTCGATCCAGGTCTCGATCGATTGGAACCAGTCGTTCTCGGCGCCACGATCGAGCATCAATTGCAGCGCGCCGACGCCGAGCGCCAGCATGCCGAAGCCGAAAAAGTCAAAGCGCCGGTTCTTGATTTCGGTCTGCGGCATGAAGAGCAGCAGCATGGCGACGCACACCGCGCCCACCGGCACGTTGACGAGGAAAACCCAGCGCCAGTCGAATGTCTCGGTCAGCCAGCCGCCCAGCGACGGCCCGATGATCGGCGCGACCATGATGCCCATGCCATAGATGGCCATGGCCTGGCCGATGCGCTCCTTGGGATTGATGTTGAGCAGCACGGTCTGGGCCAAAGGCGCGATCATGGCGCCGCAAATGCCCTGCAGCACGCGGAAAATCACCATTTCCGGCAGGCTCGAGGCGATGCCGCAAAGCGCCGAAGCGACGGTGAATCCGATAACCGCGAACAGAAACAGCCGCCGCTGCCCCAGCCGGTCGCTCATCCAGCCCGTCAGTGGCGTCGCAATGGCGGCCGCCACGATATAGGAGGTAAGAACCCAGGTGATTTCGTTCTGCGAGGCGCCGAGCGAAGACGACATATGCGGCAGCGCCACATTGGCGATCGTGGTGTCGAGCACCTGCATGATGGTGCCCAGCATCAGCGCCAGGGTGAGCATGCCCTTGTTCTTAACGACAAGTGCGGGCTGGGAAATCGCTTCGGCCATCTTGGCCTCCTCGGGAGAAATGGAGGCGGGCCCGTGGGCCCGTCACATCAGAGGGGCTTTGCTTCGCCCGTCATGCGCTCAAGCGTATTGGCGCCGGTATCGACACTGACCACCGCGCTCATGCCCGAGCGCAGCAGATCAGCCGGCACAGCGTCGCCAAAATCGATGCGCACGGGAATGCGCTGGGTCACCTTGACCCAATTGCCGGTCGCGTTCTGCGCCGGGATCAGCGAAAATTCCGAGCCCGTCGCCGCGCCGATACTGGTTACCGTGCCTTCGATCGGCTTGCCGGGAATGGCGTCGACCGCCACTTCCGCCTTCATGCCGACGCGAATGCCGGCAAGCTGGGTTTCCTTGAAATTGGCTTCCACCCAGCTCGCCTTGGTCTCGACGAGGCTCGCAATGGTCGTGCCTGCGGCGACGAACTGCCCGACATTGAGGCTCGCCACCTGGCTGATGACGCCATCGGTCACGGCCACAACCTTGGTCTTGCTCAGGTTCCGTTCCGCAAGGCTCACTGCCGCCAGCGCAGTCTTCACCGCCGGATGCGCATCGGTATCGATATCGGCATTGCCGCCGAGCGCTGCCGCCGCATTATCCACCTGCTGCTGCGCCGTCGAAACCGCATTCTGCGCCTGCTGCAGGGCAAGTTTCGGATCATCGAGCGTTGCCGTCGAGGCAATGCCCTGGGTCACCAGCGTATCCTGCCGGTCGAACTTAGACTGCTGAATGGCCAGAACCTGATTGGCCGCGTTCAGCGCCTTGGTCGCCGTCGCATAGGCCACCTTGAGCTGTTCCACATTGACGCGCGCCGTGCCCAGCGCCGCATTGGCCTGTTCGAGCGCGATCTGGTAGGGCTCGGGATCGATCGCAAAGATCTCGTCCCCGGCATGCACCATCACGTTCTCGGCCACATCCACTTCGGTGATGCGCCCAGCGACATCGGCCGAAAGGGCAACCTTGGCCTGCTGCACATAGGCATTGTCGGTTTCTTCAAACCGTCCGCCCGTCAGGTAGAAATAACCACCCGCCGCCACCAGCAGCACGGGCACGCTGACCATCAGCAGCAGCCGGCCTGGCCGGCGCTTCTTCTTGGCAGGTTCGGTTGGTGGCAGTGGAGGCGTGACCTCGTTGGCAGCAACAGGGGTGGCTTCGCCGGGCTTTGGTTCTTTTGCGTGGGCGTTCATCGGGTCAGTCCTTGGTCTCGGCGTCGCCGCCGCTCAGATTATCGCGAATTCTGGCAAGCCCTTCGATCAGGGCCGCGGTCTCGGTCGGCGCCATGCCGGCAATGGCCGTCTTGTAGAGTTCGACGCCCATCCCCTCGACCTGGGAGAACAGTGCCCGGCCTTCCGGGGTCAGCGTCACGATCTTGGCGCGTCCGTCCTGCGGGTCCGGCTCGCGCTGCACCAGTTCGCGTTCGGTCAGGCGCTTCAAAATACTGCTCATGGTCATCGGGTCGGTATCGAGGGCAGATGCCAGCGCCACCTGCGACATGCCGTTTTCGCGCCCGAGCTTGGTCACCGTGCGCCATTGCGGCAGCGTCAGGTCATTGCCGCGCGTCTGCTCCTCGAGCTGCCGGCGGAAGGCCCGGAACACCTCGTGGATCAGGTAAAAAATCGGCGCTGTCTCCATACTTTTCATCAGGCATACCCGCTTTAGTAAGCGTGCATATAATATGCCTTCTTACTAAATGAAAGCGGCGTTCTTTGTCATGGAGCAATGCGCGCCGTGCAATCCTGCGTGAGGGTTAAGAAAGTCCGCTATCGCCCCGCCATAAAAAAATCCGCCTTTGCCGCAATCCAAAGCGTTGAGGCGCAAGGAGACATGCATGCGGTGGGGATTCGTCGAAAGCCTGGTCAGCGTCGCCGCAATCGCGGCCGTCAGCGGCGGCATCTATGCCTGGGGCGCGGGCTGGTTCTGGCCCTGCGAAACCCTTGGACTGATGTTTAATCATGGCGCCTGCCAGAAGGTCGCGCATTTCGACGCGCGCAATGTCGGTCCCCTCGGGCTGTTGCCGAACGGCAATATTCTGGTTGCCAGTCTCCCCGGCGAAGACAACAGCTCCGACCCGCTCGCTCTCGTGGAAATCGACGCAAGATCCGGCGAGGCCATTCACTCGACGCTCGTCAACGACCTACAACCCGAAGCCAGCGTCACCAACATGGCCGTCAGCCCCGATGGCCAGACGGTCGCGCTCTCCTTCATTCACAACAAGACCCATGTCATCAGCCGCGACGGTGGCAAAATCCTGCGCACAGTCGATCGCTGGTTTCCACGCTATGTGGCCTTTGACAAAAGCGGCTGGCTTTTGACGGATATGGGGACAGACCCGACCGGCCTGCCCGACGCCAACCATGCCGAAGGCTGGCCGATCGCGTTAAACACTGAAGATCCGGTCCCGGCTAATATCGCCGATACGGCAGGCCTTTATAGCCATGGTATCGAGACCGCCCTCAGCCCGGATGGCCGAACCTATGCCCAAAAGATCGATCAGCTTCGCGATAGCGCCGTCACAGGCATCCGCATCGGCTCCGTCGATGATCCCGCCTACGCGGGCACCCTCTATGGCCTGACCCTTCGCGATGGCTGCACCTATGCCAGCAGCCAAATTTCCTTCAGCCCCTTCGGCAAACAAGTCGCCGCCGAATTCTCCTGCCCCGAACGCTGGGGCAAAACCGCCAGCGCCCTCGCCGTTTGGGACTACGATACCGGCAAGACGCTCCTCATCCTGCCGACCATCGATTATTTCGGCTCTCTGGTCTGGGAAAGCGCCGACACGATCCTGACCGACCGCTATAATTTCGGCCCGGAAACCAACGATATCCTTCGGATCAAGGTGCCGGCGGCGGAGTAACGCGAAAAAGGCCCCTTCACCCACCGCTCTGCGGCTCCACCAAAGTCGCGGAGCGACACCTCTCCCTCTGGGGGAGAGGTCGAACTGCAAAGCAATTCGGGTGAGGGGGCCTTTCTTTTTTTGCCTTACCCCTGCGGCAGCGATTCCAAAAACCGCATCGGCTGCCCCTGGCTCGGCGTCACCAGCTCCCCCTGCCACATCACCTTGTGCCCGCGCACCACCGTGCCCACCGGCCAACCCGTCACCGTCACCCCATCATAAGGCGTCCAGCCCGCGCGGCTCTTGATCCACGCATTGGTGATCGTCTCGCGCCGCTTCAGATCGACCACCGTCAAATCCGCATCATAGCCCACCGCGATCCGCCCCTTGCCGGCAATCCCGAACAGCCGGTTCGGCCCATGGCTCGTCATGTCGACAAACCGCTGCAGGCTCAGTTTCCCCGCATTCACATGGTCGAGCATGGTCGGCACCAGCGTCTGCACCCCCGTCATCCCCGAATGGCTTTCCGGATAAGCATGGTCCTTTTCCTCGCGCTTATGCGGCGCATGGTCGGACCCGAGAATATCCGCCACGCCATTGCCGACGCCCTTCCAGATGCCCTCGCGATGATGCCTATCGCGCACCGGTGGGTTCATCTGCGCATAGGTGCCAAGCCGGGTGTACGCCGTCTCATCCAGCGTCAAATGGTGCGGCGTCACCTCGACCGAGGCTACATCCTTATGGTCGGCGAGATAGACCATCTCCTCCTTGGTCGAGATGTGCAGCACATGGATGCGCTTGCCGGTTTTGCGCGCCAGGTTCACGAGCCGCGTCGTGCAGCTCATTGCGACTTCCGGCGAGCGCCAGACCGGATGGCTCGAGGGATCGCCCGCCACGCGCAGATGCTTGCGCTCTTCGAGCATATATTCGTCTTCAGAGTGGAAAGCCGCCCGGCGCGAAATCGTCCGCAAAATCGCCTCGACCCCGGCATCGTCCTGCACCAGCAGCGAGCCGGTCGACGATCCCATGAACACTTTTACGCCCGCACACCCCGGCAGTTTTTCGAGCGTGGCCAGTTCGCCGACATTTTCGTGCGTCCCGCCGATATAGAACGCGAAATCGCAATGCATGCGGTTCGTACCCGCCGCGATCTTTGCCTCAAACGTCTCGCGCGTCGTCGTCAGCGGATTGGTGTTCGGCATTTCGAAAACGCCGGTCACCCCACCCATCACCGCGCCAAGCGATCCCGTTTCCAGATCTTCCTTATGCGTCAGCCCCGGCTCGCGAAAATGCACTTGCGTGTCGATAACGCCCGGCAGGATATGCAGTCCTTTGCAATCGACCACTTCGGCCGCTTCACCCGTCACGGTCCCGAGCGCAACGATCTTCCCGCCCTTGACCGCGATATCGGCCTGCCCCTCGCCGTCATGGTTGACCACAGTCGCGTTCTTGAAAATCGTATCGTACTGCGCCATGTCTGAGGCCTCCGCGGGTTCGGTTCCGGGCTGGTTTAGCGGAGGAAAACTCCGCGAGGCAAGGCATTCCATGACCATTCATCTGCGCAGCGACCGTGCCGTCTTCCGTTTTTCGGGCCCTGACGCGCATCGGCTGATCAACGATGTGGTCACTGGCTTCATGCCCATCGAAGACGCGGAGCCAGCCAGCCTCTGGGCCCTGCTCTCCCCACAAGGCAAGATTCTCGCTGAAGGCCTCGCGACCCACGCCGACGAAGCCATCTGGCTCGACGTCCATCAATCCGTCGCCGACGATTTTTATAAGCGCATGCGCATGTACCGGCTTCGCGCCAAGGTCGAGATAGATGATCTCCGCGAAACCCACCGGATGGGTTTTACCAGCGAAGCCGGTCACCGTGCCCATGATGACCGCCGGGGCCCCGTCGCCCTTGGCTTCCGGGTGATCGCCCCGGTCGAAGCCACGACCGACTGGTCAACCGACGACACCGCCTACCACACCGCCCGCATCGCCACCGGTATCCTCCACCAGGGCAATGACTTCCCCGCCAACGATGCCTTCGCCCACGATATCGGCCTCGACATTCTCGACGGCATCGACTTCGCCAAGGGCTGCTATGTCGGCCAGGAAGTCGTCTCGCGCATGAAGCACCGCGGCACCGCCCGCCGCCGCCCCGTCATCGTCTCCGGCGTCGATGCCCCCGCCGGCACCCCCGTCATCGCCAATGGCCGTGACGCCGGCACCATCGGCCAGGTCGTCGACGGCAAAGCCGTCGCCATCCTGCGCCTCGATCGCATCACCGACCCCTCCGCCGCGACCGTCGAAGGAAAAACCGTCGAACTATCTCTCCCCGCCTGGGCCACCTACCAATTCGGCGATTCGGTCCCGTCCGAAGACTAACGGCATCCCCGATGCGTCCCCCCCTACCAGGGGGAGGCTAGGTGGGGGTATCGCCGGTCGCCAATCCCCGACTAACCAAACCTTATCGAATCGACGCCATCTGTTAGTCTCGACGATACCGTGATGCTAACGAATTAGACCCAGATGGCCCGTACAAGCACCCGAGCCTGGCAGCGCATGCTGTCCGGTCGCCGCCTCGATATTCTCGATCCCTCGCCCATGGATGTGGAGCTTTCCGACATCGCCCATGGCCTTGCCCGCGTCGCGCGCTGGAATGGCCAAACCATTGGTGACTATCCCTTTTCCGTCGCGCAGCACTCGGTTCTCGTCCTCGAGCTTTTCCGCGCCGCCAATCCGGACGCCTCATCCGCGGCCCTCCTCCAAACGCTCCTTCACGACGCGCCCGAATATGTCATGGGCGACATCATCTCGCCCTTCAAGACGGCCATGGGCGGCAATTACAAGGACGTCGAAAACCGTTTGATGTCCGCAATTTACCTCCGCTTTTCCCTTCCCGCCACGGTATCCACTGCGCTCAAGAAGCAGATGAAAAAGGCCGATCAGGAAGCCGCCTATTTCGAGGCCACCACGCTTGCCGGTTTCGAGCCCGGCGAAGCCACGAAATTCTTCGGTGAGCCGGGCGTTGCCGCCTTCGAGATCGAGCAGTTCGATCGCCTGATCCAGCCCTGGCCGACCCGCCAGGCGCATGATCGTTTCATCGCCAGTTTCGAGACCATAGCCACACTTATTCCCGCCGCCTGAAACCGTGGCAGAATTAACCAAGGGCTGAGGAAAGGTTTGGCACGCCCGCATCGCGATGGTTACTGATCCGTTAAGCACGTGCACCAGCACTGGATCAGAATGGGACGCATCAAATGCATCTGCCGACCCGTCGCGCCATCTTCGGCCTACTCGCCAGCAGTCTTTTTGCCGTTTCTATCCCCGCTTTCGCAGACGGTTTTGACGGCGACAATCTCGTCCGTTTCGGCGACGACCAAGGCGTGACCTATGACGATTGGGTCTCGACCGATCCGGTCAGCACCGTCACTGTCAAGAAGATCGAAGGCGGTCGCCTGAGCAACGTCACCATCACCAAGACCGCGACCGGCACCTATTCGGATGATGGCATCGCTTCGCCACATGTGCAGTATCCAGGCGTCAACGAACGCGATAACGCATTGAATCAATTCAGCTTTTCAAACTGGAACAATGGCCATTGGAACCGGATGCGGACCTATAATGGCAATTCCTATGTGTCCGTGACGACCTATAAGACCCACCGCGGCCAGACCCGCACCTCGACCTGCATTTCAACGCCAAGCTTCTATTATTGCTAGGCTTTTAGCCGAAGAGCCAACCGCGCTTGAACTTGTAGAAGACGTGCAACCCGATCTGGGTGACCTTCTCCATGCGCGGTGCCCATTTGGGGCTCACATAGGTCGCATGGTAATGCGTCGCGGTGCCGACTTCAGTCAGGTAAAGCTCACCGGCGAGGAAACGGTTGGCGATATCTTCAGCCTGAACCCAGGGCTCGCGCTCGCTGATGACCTCTGGAATGCCGTCGCAGGCAAACGAGAACTGGCAGGCATTGCGCTTGTCCTGGTTCTGGAACACCACACCACAAATCGTGCTCGGGTAGCGATGATCCTTCACGCGGTTCATCACCACCTGCGCCACGGCCACCTGACCGCGATAGCTTTCGCCACGCGCTTCGAAGTAGATCGCGGTGGCAAGGCACCACTTCTCCCGGTCGGACACTTCAACAGGGGCCATGGTCGAAAAAGCCCCGGTCACCGGGGCATTGGCACGGGCATAGGCCAGTTGTTCGGAAGCCACGGCAGGCATCATTGGGCCCACGGGACCAAGCGATGCCGTCTGCGGCGCGATACCGGCGATGGCATCGAGTGCCGCTGCCGTTGCCGGATCGATCGAAGCCACGGACATGCGCGGCCCCGTTTCTTCCGGCTGGTTTTCGAGCGCGGCAACGCGCGACTGGCCGAGCGCATTGGGATCGACGTTTTCGTCGCGCAGCGCTGCAATCTGCATGCGCGCCTGCTCGAAATTCTTGGAAAAGGCCGCAACATCGACCGGCGGACGATAGCGATCGGTCTTTTCCGACCGGTTCGGCCCGGTAAAGCTGATGGATTTGAAAAGGTTGTCGACGGAGCCGGTGATGACGGGCTCGGCGCCAGTATAGCTTAGGCTCGCGAGAGCCAGCTCGGGCTTGGTCTGGTCAGGCAGATCGGAAGACGGGCCGAAGGCGCCTCCCGCAAAGCCCATGTAGGCGACGGAGGCAAACAGTCCCAGCGCCAAGGTCTTGGCGACTGGAAAACTCCGGCGAACCGCTCTAGCCGCGTGCGAACGCACGACCGGCCGGTGTGGATGGGCCATAAACTCTACTCAACGCTACGCAACACGAACTAAGCTCGGCAAAGGTGACGCTAAAATGCCGATAGTTGTGATGATCTCTTATTAAGGTTAGCGCGGAGTAAATTCCCAAGAGGGCGTGCAAAGGGTCAAAGCGCGGCAGGAATATGATCGCCGCTTTTGTCTGAGTTTTTAGCTACAGGCGGCCCGCACCGGCTCGACCTGTTCGAGCACGCCGGCAAGGCTGAAGCGCACAGAAAGCGAGCGCGAATTCGCCGGCGTCACGCGTGTCGTCAGGTTGTTCGAACCTTGCAGTGAATCCAGAAAAGCCAATGAATCCGAGGTGTTATCGATCACGACCGCAGTATTGGTCCGATTGACATTGAGCGTGCGGCTGCGCGCCGCCTGCAGATCCACCTGCGTCGTCAGCCCCGCATCGCGACCCAGTGCCGACATAGTATTGCCCGCGTAAGCAAAGGCGATCGTCAGATTTCCCGCCTCACACGATATCGTCATCGTCGCCGGCATGCGGCCGCTTGGGCGAGCGGGAATAAGCTGTTCGGAGTTAAAAGTAACGCTCCGCGCGGCTTCACTCGGACCGTTTCGAAACACACTGTCATAACAAGCGAGGCGTTCGCCGTCTGCCAATATGGACGAGCATTGATTTCCCGATTGGGCGGAAGCCGTCCCCGTGAAGGCCAGTGAACCCAAAACCGCAAGTGTCGACCACTGCACACTATTCACCGGCAGCCCTCCCCATTCTTCTTTTCGTTCTTCTCTGCCAACATATTGGGGCAAAAGCGTCGAATGTGAATGGGGTCAGCCAAAAGTGTGGCGCGTCACGTCGCCGCCTGCGCCAGCGTCAAACGCGCGACCGGCACGCGGTATGGCGCGCAGCTAACATAGTCGACGCCAAGGCCGGCAAAATATTTGAGCGAAACGGGATCGCCGGCATGCTCGCCGCAAATGCCGATCTTGAGCTTGGGATTGGCCGCCCTCCCCCGCTCGATGGCGATGGAGATCATTTCGCCGACCCCCTTTTCGTCAATGGTCACAAAGGGATCGCGCTCATAAATGCCTTTGCGCTGATAGACGGCAAGGAATGTCGGCGCATCGTCGCGCGAAATCCCGAACGTCGTCTGCGTCAGGTCATTGGTGCCGAAGGAGATGAAATCGACCATGTTGGCGATGTCGCCCGTGCGGAGGCATGCGCGCGGCAATTCGATCATCGTGCCGAAGGAGAAAGTCACCTTGTCCGATTTAAGGAGACCCGAATTGGCGATGATCGCCATCATGCGTTCGCGCACCCAGGCGACTTCGGACGCAGTCGAGACGAAAGGGACCATGACCTCGACGGGAATGGTCTTGTTGAGACGTTCGCTCGCCTCCCGCGCGCCGGCAATCACAGCCTGCATCTGCATCTGCAGAATCTCGGGATAGGTTATGGCAAGCCGCACGCCGCGATGGCCCAGCATCGGATTAACTTCGGCAATCCGCTCTAGCCGCATGCGCAAGGCACGTACGGCAACCCCCAGCGAGGCCGCCGTGTCCTCGATTTCCTCTTCGCTCCGCGGCAAGAATTCATGCAGCGGCGGATCGAAGAGACGGACGGTCACGGGCAGTCCACCCATCACCGAGAACAGCGCCGAATAGTCGCCGGTCTGGAAATCGACCAGCCCGTTGACGGCAAGGCTGCGCGCCTCTTCGTCCTCGGACAGGATCATGCGCCGCAGCGCCACCATGCGCTCGGGCGAGAAGAACATGTGTTCGGACCGCGCCAGACCAATGCCCTCGGCCCCAAAACTCAGCGCGGTTGCAGCGGATTCCACCGTCTCGACATTGGTGCGGACCGAAACGGCGCGGCTCGCATCGGACCAGCCGAGCAAAGTGCCGATCGCACCGCCGATATGCGGCTGCGAAAGGGGCAGTGTGCCGGTATAGACCGAACCGTCGCTACCATCGATCGTCAGCCGATCGCCGGGCCGGAATTCCCGCGAGCCGATGCGGCAAACCATTTCCACCGTATCGACCGACAGTGTGCGAACCCCCGCTACGCAAGGCTTTCCGGTGATACGCGCGATAACCCCGGCATGGCTCGTCATGCCGCCACGCGCCGTCAAAATCCCGGTTGCGGCCTTCATGCCTTCGATATCGGCCGGCCCGGTTTCATTGACGACAAGAATGCAATGCTTGCCCCTCGCCCGTAGTCGCGCGGCGTCGTCGGCTGAAAAGGTGATGATGCCGCTTGCGGCCCCCGGCGACACGCCGAGCCCCGTCGCGATCGGCACCACATCGTCGGTCGATTTGATGCGCGGATGCAGCAATTGCGGCAGGCGGTTTGGATCGACGCGGCTCACCGCATTATGCGGCGACCAGATCTTGTTCTGCACCCGATCGACCGCCGCCTCTAGTTCGGCCGCTGCCGAAGCCTGCACGGGACGGGCCGAGAGAAACTGCACCTTGCCGCGATTGATCGTCACGAGGCAGGCCATATGGCGCCCGGCCTTGGCATCGAGCAGCGAGATCAACGATCCCACACCTTCTGGCAGCTTGGGCAGTGGCACCCCATTGAGCGGCGCGGGCCCCAATGCCCCCGTCGTCGCATTGCGCGTCAGAAACTGTTCGATCTCGCCTTCTGCCGCCACCTGCACCAGCACGATTTGCCTTGCCCGGTCGTCATCCTGGCGGAAACTCGCCCATGACTTCTGCGGAAAGCCATAGCTGTCGAAGGCTTGCTTGACCGCCTTCGCCAGAGCCCGGGTCGGATCGACCGAATCCTCTGGCGCTGTCGGCGCCGCAATGCCGATACGGGCCGGCTGCAAGCCACTATTGTGATTTGCCGCCGAGGTGCGCACCGCCAGCAGAGGCGGCTTTCCGTCCTTATCGACGAGTTTGAAAAGGCAAGTCACCCAATGGGTTCTGAGGCGCGTATCGAGCCGCCCCCGTTCGGCCTGCAGTGCCTCCCAAGCGGCACGGGTAATCGCGATCGTGGGCACCGTCGGAAAACCCGCCTCGCCGACGCGAAAAATCCAGCGCGCCTTGCCGGCCAGCAGTTTGAGCTGCGCGGAGGTAAGGTTTGCCTTCCCCTGGGCCGGGGCGATCGCAAACATTTCCTGGGCAAGACTCACCGGCCAACCGTCCCTGACTTCATTCTCGCCTCATATTGCCTCAGCGCCCCCTCCGGCTGCAACAGCACTTGACTTGAGGGGTTACCGAAAGCATCTGATCTCTCATGGAAAAACGGCCACACCTCGACATCCTGCTCTGTGCACCCCGTGGATTTTGCGCGGGCGTTGATCGCGCCATCCAGATTGTGGAGCTGGCGCTGCAGAAATATGGCGCGCCGGTCTATGTGCGTCATGCCATCGTCCATAATAAATACGTGGTTGAAGGCCTTAAGGCCAAGGGCGCGGTGTTCGTCGAAGAGCTCGACGAAATCCCGGCCACCGAGGCTCCTGTGGTCTTTTCGGCGCATGGCGTGCCCAAAAGCGTGCCGGCCGATGCCAAATCGCGCAACATGTTCTTCCTCGACGCCACTTGCCCGCTCGTGAGCAAAGTCCATGTCGAAGCCTCGCGGCATTTCGAAGAAGGTCACGAGATCGTGCTGATCGGCCATGCCGGACATCCCGAAGTCATCGGCACAATGGGCCAATTGCCTGAGGGTGCCGTCACGCTCATTGAAACCGTTGCCGACGCCAATAGCTTCACGCCAAAAAATCCCGACACGCTTGCCTTCGTGACGCAGACGACCCTCAGCGTCGATGATACGCGCGAGATCGTCGCTGCCCTTAAGGTGCGCTTCCCCGCGATCAACGGACCGCACAAAGAAGACATCTGCTACGCAACGACCAATCGCCAGGAATCGATCAAGGCCGTGGCGCCGATGGTGGAAGCCATGATCGTGGTTGGTTCGCCCCATTCCTCGAATTCCCAGCGCCTCGTCGAAGTCGCCCTTCGCAGCGGTTGCAAAATCGCGACCCTTGTCGATCGCGCCAGCGAAATCGACTGGTCGCGTTATGGTGACATCAAGTCGCTCGGCGTCAGCGCGGGTGCCTCGGCCCCAGAAAGCCTCGTCGAGGAAGTCATCGATGCCTTTGCCGCGCGCTATGACGTGACGGTCGAAACCAAGACCACCGCCGAAGAAAACATCGCCTTCAATATTCCGAAGGTGCTGCGCACCATGGAAGTGGCCGTCGGCCGATGAAAGACCTAGCCCTGTTCGAGACCGAAAGGCTGGTGCTGTCCGGCTGGCGGCTCGATCAACTCGATGATCTTGTGGCGCTCCATGGCACGCCCAATGTCGCTCGCTATCTCTCGGCAAGCGGCGAGCCCTGGCCACGCGAAAAGGCCGAGGCTGCGCTGCGCGGTTGGATCGATCTCTTTGAAACCCGCCAATTGGGCAAGCTGCGCCTCACCCGCAAAAGCGATGGCGCCTTTATCGGCCGCGCCGGCTTCGGCATCTATGGCCCCACTGGCGAGCCCGAAATCGGCTATGCGCTTTTCGAAGAGCACCACGGCCAGGGTTTTGCCAAGGAAGCGGCCGCCGGCCTCCGCGATTGGTATTTTCGCGAAACGACCGGCACGCATTTCATCGGCTTTGCTGATACGCGCAACGAACCCTCCCTTGCCGTCCTCCGCAAGATCGGCATGGAGCCGACACACGTTGAGGTCGAGCCCGGCGGATTGACCTGCCAATTCCATATCCTGAGGCGACCAAGCATTGGCTGAACCTGTCATCATCCATACCGACGGCGCCTGCTCGGGTAATCCCGGCCCCGGCGGCTGGGGCGCCATCCTGCAATTCGGTCAACACCGCAAGGAGCTGAAGGGCGGCGAAGCGCACACCACCAACAACAAGATGGAGCTCACCGCCGCCATCGAAGCGCTCAACGCCCTGACGCGCCCCTGCGCCATCGACCTCCACACCGATAGCCAATATGTCAAAAACGGTGTCCAGGGCTGGATCCACGGCTGGAAGAAAAACGGCTGGAAAACCGCCGACAAGAAGCCGGTGAAGAACGTCGAACTCTGGCAAGCGCTCGACGAAGCGACCAAGCGCCACCAGATCTCCTGGCACTGGGTCAAAGGCCATGCCGGCGACGAACTCAACGAACGCGCCGACGAACTCGCCCGCGAAGGCATGGCGCCGTTCAAGGGCAAGAAGGCCTCGGAAGGTTTCGCGCCGCCGTTTTGAATTTGCGCGAACGCCCTCTTATTCTTCTCCCCCTCGGGGGGAAGGTGGCGCGCAGCGTCGGATGAGGGGTATGTAGCGGTGATCGCAGACAGCGCCCCCTCACCGACTCGGCTACGCCGAGCCACCTCTCCCCGATGGGGAGAGGAAAAGGGAAGAGGGGAGTCTCAAGCCCGCTTCGGCAGCATCCGCTTAATCGCCTTCCAAGCCGGCGCAATCACATAGCCAGCGACCGGGATCAACAGCGCCCCAAGGGCCAACCCAAAGAAAAAGTCCACAAACGCCGTCGCAAACCACCCCGCCACAGCCGCGATCGACGGGAAGATGTGCTCGGCCCAATGCGCTGCGGCTTCGATCACATGCTCGGGCCAATCGAGCCCAAATTCATAAAGCCCATGCGCGACGATCGAGCCACCGACCCAGGTCATGGCCGCCGTCCCGATGATGCTGAGCGCCTGCATAAAATAGGGCATGCCGACGACAAGCCCCCGGCCGAACCCGCGACCCGCGCCGGTCTTGCCATTCTTGGCCATGAAGAGCCCGAAATCGTCGGCCTTCACGATCAGCGCCACGGCGCCATAAACGACCACGGTGATGCCAACACCCGCGACGGCTAGCACAGCCGCCCGCGTCCAGAAATCACCCACTTCGATCGCGGCCAGAATGATCGTCATGATCTCGGCCGAGAGAATGAAATCGGTCTTGATCGCGCCGCCGACTTTTTGATCCTCGAGCGTCTGCGGATCGATCGCTGCGGGCTCGAGGCCTGCTTCATGATGCTCGGCCTGGTGCGGCGCGAACATGTGAAAGACCTTTTCGGCGCCCTCATAACAAAGGTAGGCGCCGCCAATCATTAGCAGCGGTGTGATCAGCCAAGGCGCAAAAAAGCTCAGCAGCAGCGCCGCTGGAAGAAGGAACAGCAGCTTGTTCTTGATCGAACCCCAGGCGATCTTGCCGACGATCGGCAATTCCCGGTCGGCCGTAAAACCCTGCACATAGTTCGGGGTCACCGCCGCATCGTCGATGACCGCGCCCGCAGCTTTGGCGCCCGCCTTGGCCGCCTGCCCCGCGACATCGTCAAGCGAAGCGGCAGCGACTTTTACGAGCCCGGCGACGTCATCGAGCAAAGCAAGCAGGCCAACACTCATGGACGGTCCTCAATCCGTTGATGCAAAAGCAAAACCGCGCCACACGGGCGCGGTTGCAATTAGCCGGCGACTTTGCCGAAATCGGCCACGAGATGCATAGTGTCGCGCAACCGCGCGAGCAGATTGAGGCGATTGGCGCGAACCGCCGGGTCGGCATCGTTGACCAGAACGGCCGTAAAGAACGCATCCACAGGCGCACGGAGAGTTGCAAGCTCCGCCATCGCGCCCTTGTAGTCATCCTTGGCCACATGGTTCGTGACCGACGCGTGGACCGCATCCACCGCAAAGGCCAGCGCCTCTTCTTCCGGCAGTTTCAGCGCTGCCTGATCGACTGCACCAGCGAAGGCCTTGCCGTCCTTTTTCTCTTCGGCCGCCAGGATATTGGCGGCGCGGCGATAACCAGCGAGAAGGTTCTTGCCATCATCACTTGAGAGCAGGGTCGATAGCGCTTCGGCACGCTGCGTGATCTGGAGAATGTCGCTGCTGTCTGCGGAAATGACGGCATCGACAAGATCATGCCGCGCCCCGGCATCGCGCAGCGACACCTTTAGGCGATCATGGAAGAACGCCAAGAGATCCGCATCGACCTTGATCGGGAATTTGAGGCCATTTTCGGTGATGATGCGGATGACGCCGAGCGCGGCGCGGCGCAGCGCAAAGGGGTCGCGCGAGCCAGTCGGCTTTTCGTCGATCGACCAGAAACCCGAGAGGACATTGAGCTTATCGGCCAGTGCCACAGCGATCGAAACCGGCTCCGTTGGCACCCGGTCCGAAGGGCCGACGGGCTTATAGTGCATTTCGAGCGCATTGGCGATTTCAGCCGGCTCGCCCTGCGCCGTCGCATAGTAGCGCCCCATCAGCCCCTGCAATTCGGGGAATTCGCCAACCATGCCGGTGACCAGATCGGCCTTCGCCAGCATCGCCGCGCGCTTGGTCTTTTCGATATCGGCGCCCACCTGCGGCGCGATCTCGGCCGCCAGCTTTATTAGCCGTTCGACCATGGCGAACTGCGTGCCGAGCTTGGCGTGGAACACCATGTCTTCGAGCTTGGGCAGACCATGCTCGAGCGGAATGGCGAGGTCACCCTGATAGAAGAATGCCGCGTCCGAGAGGCGCGCGCGGATGACGCGCTCATTGCCAGCGATCACGACGGCGCCGCCATCCGTCGGGATCGTGTTCGCCGTGATGATGAAATTGGGCGCCAGCTTGCCGGTCGCATCGCGCAGGCAGAAACATTTCTGGTTGGCGCGGATCGTCGCGATGATCACTTCCTCGGGCAGCTTGAGGAAGTCAGGATCGAACGACCCCATCATCACATTGGGCCACTCGACGAGACCGGCGACTTCTTCGAGCAGGCCTTCGTCGTGAATGACAGTCAGGCCCTGCGCAAAAGCCAGGTGATCGGCGTCGCCCCGGATAATATCCTTGCGGCGGTCGATATCGAGGACGACCTTAGCGCGCTCAAGCGCGGTCACATAGTCGTCGAACCGGCGCACGCGGATCGCGTCGGGCGCGAGGAAGCGGTGGCCAAAAGTCGTTTGCGCGGCAGCGGTGCCAGCAACCGTAAAAGGCACGACGGTCGGTTCGTCATTTTCGGTGCCAAACGTCGCGGTGATGGCGCGAAGCGGACGGACCCAGTTAAAGCTGCCCGAGCCCCAGCGCATGGATTTGGCCCAGGGAAATTCGGTCAGGATTTTCGGCAAAATACCGGAGAGCAGCGTCACGGCGTCAGCGCCGGGCTTGTCAATGACGGCAACGTAAAAGTCGCCCTTTTTCGGATCGCTTTCGACCTTGGCCTGATCGAGCGAGGTGAGCCCCGCCGAGCGCAGGAACCCGTCGATCGCCGGCTGCTGCGCACCGACCTTGGGACCCTTCTTTTCTTCGCGCGTATCCGGCGAGCGCGCCGGCAGGCCATTGACGGTCAGCGCCAGGCGGCGCGGCGTCGCAAAGGCTTTGGCGCCCTCATAGACGAGACCCGCATCGACCAAGGCATTGGTGACGGCTTTCTTGAGGTCCTCGGCAGCGCGACGCTGGAAGCGGGCGGGGATTTCCTCGGAGAAGAGTTCAAGCAGGAGTTCGGGCATGGTCTAACCAGTCAAAGAGCGCGTGTTTGCCTAGCAAGTGCATCGGCCAATGTCCACCAAGCGCTTAACCCGAACGCGCCAGGTGGATGTCGAGCCGCTCCCGCACCGCGTTCATCACCGGCTTGGGTACTTTCAGATAGCCATCCCGGCCAAGCCATTCGAGCGTGTCGTAGCGCATCAACAAAAACTGCAGGACCAGCAGCGTCAGCTCGTCCTCAACCGGCGTCCCGAGCAAAAGCGCCCGCTGCGGCTCATCGAGATAATGCCGCGCCGAAAGGGTGCGGCCGCCCAGTGTGAAGTCGTAGTCGATATAGTTGTAGAAATAGCCGAACTGGCCCGGCAGGTTGGGATCCGGGTCGCCAAATTCCACGCGATGATAAATGGCGACAGGCGCGATGACATCCCGCTCATAGGGTGAGGCCGCCACTACCAGCCCCCGCCTCCGCCGCCGCCGCCACCCCCGCCGGAGAAGCCGCCGCCACCGCCGCTCGAGCCGGAAGAACTTGCCTGAACGGGCTGCGCCGCGATCATCGCCGCGGCCATGCCGGTCGTTGCGGCGCTGACGGTATTGGAAATCGAGCCCGGCGAAAAACCGCGCGAGCCGCCCGAATACCAATAAGGATTGTAGCCAGTGCTCGACACATCGCTGACGGCATTGCGCGCCAGTTCGGATTCGAAATGTTCCGACCACGGCTTTTCGACGCCTAGGGCAATGGCATAGGGCAGGATTTTTTCAAACCGCTCCACAGTCATCGGCGGCTCCGCCATGATGTTAAGGCGCTCTTTTTCGGCGGTATCGAGATAGAGTTTAAAACCCTCGATCTCGTCCATCACCTTCCGGCCCTGCACGGTCGGCGCACGCATCAGAACCGCGAAGATCGCTGTGATCAGCACCATCGAACCCGCGGCGAGAGCAGCCGAGTTGATCGTTACACCCGAGAATGTCTCGAGCATGCCACCGACGAAATTGAAGCCGAAAATGCCGATAATTGCGAGCGTCAGATAACGCTGCCAGCCCCCCTGTTTCATCACACTCAAAATGATCGAGCCGATCACCGCGGCAAAAATTCCGCCGACAAAGGCGACGATCAGCCAGACCGGCTCCAGCACATCGAGCGCCACCATGCCGACAAGCATCAGAATGGTCAGGACTACGCTCAACGCTGCAAAACCGAAATTATGGTTGAACCAGATTTTCTGGTTTTCACGCTGGATGGCGCTCATGAATTCGCTGCGCTGCCGCGCCAGTTCGACGCCCGTCGATTTGCCGACAGTCACCTCGCCCTGGCTCGAAAAATAGCGATTGAGCACTTCCTCCCCAACCGGCAGCGGCGCATCGGGCGCCTTGCCGGTCGCTTGGACGGTGAGCCCATCGTCGGTGTTCTTGATCGTCACCAGCCCCTTGACCCCAAGATCAAAGATCGCCGCCGTCATCGCCGTCCAGCCAGAATTGGCAAAGCCCCATTTGTGGACATAGTGCGTTAGGGCCGGCGAGAAATTCTTGGGCGGATGAAAGAGCGGAATGATCGTGCCCTTGGGCGGATCGCGGCCAACGCGTATCCAGGCGCCAAAATTGTAGAGGAGCAGCAGGAGCACCGCGACGACCGGCAGCCAGACCTCGCGCAGGTCGGACGCTTCCTGAACCAAGGCATCGACGCCGGTCGGAAAGGCAATGATGCCCTTTTGGAACGAGACGGCAAAGCTCATCCCCTCCCCCGGCCCCAATTCGCGCTGGGTGCGGAACGTCGCCTGGTTGTCCGATGTCCGCGTGATGGTCACGGCCGTTTCCCTCGAACCGACGTCGCCGGTAAAGGCCGACATGTTCTCGATGACAGCGCCCTCAGGCAGTGTCACCCGCGCGACCGAGCGCAGAATGGGAAAATTCCAGTAATTGCCCGTCGCGTTCCAATAGAGCTCGTCATAGGTCTCGAATGGTCGCGCCATCCGGTCCATGGTGTAGGTGATGACGAAGCGATGTGCGCCGCGATCAATGAACTGGTCGGGATCGCCGATCCAGATGCGCTGGAAATTGCCCATGCGCTCGGTGCGGAACATCTCCGCATTACCGTCGCGCGTCACCGATTCGACCTCAAGCCCGACGCGGATCTTGTTGCCCGATGGCCCCTGCAGCACGGTCGGAACATCGCGATAGATGCCGCGGCGGATCTCGAGCCCTTCGGCATTGACATCAACGGTTTCGATCACACGCACCGAACCATCGGTGCGCAGCGTCACGTCCGAGGCAAAGGCGCGGATTTCCTCGCGCCCCAATGCCGGCATGGCGAGAAAAACCAGCGCCAGAAGCGCCGTGACCCAGGCGACAAGTGCCTTCATGTCTCTAGAACTTCACCACCGGCGCCTGCCGCTCGGCTTCGTTGTCGAGCTCGAAATACTGCGCCTTCTCGAATTTGAAAGTGTTGGCGACAAGGTTGGACGGGAAGGATTCGACCTGGATGTTCAAGTTACGCACCGCGCCATTATAGTAGCGCCGCGCCATCTGGATTTCGTCTTCCACGGTCTGCAGCGCCGTCTGGAATTCAAGGAAAGTGGTATTCGCCTTGAGGTCGGGATAGGCCTCGGCCACCGCGATCAGCCGGCCAAGGGCCGAGGACAATTCGCCTTCCGCCTTGGCGCGGGCCTCCGGGCCGGCCGCGCTTGCGCTCGTTGCCTTGGCGCGCGCTTCGACCACGGCCTGCAGCGTCTCGCGCTCATGGCCCATATAGCCCTTCACCGTCTCCATCATATTGGGAATGAGATCGGTGCGGCGTTTCAATTGCACGTCGATGCCGGACCAGCCTTCGGCCACCATCTGACGGTTTCGAACCAAGCCATTGTAGATGACGATGGCATAACCGACGACGCCCACGACCAGGGCGAGAATGACCCATTCCATTGCGCTCAACTCCCTCAAGCCAACGGAGCGGACACTGGCAGTTTGGCTTGGCCAATGCAACGGGGCGCGAGAGCGCCGGGCTTGACTTCGCGGCGTCAATGCATAGCTTTGTGCGCATGAACACCATGCGCCACACCTATCGCCGTATCGTCCTCCTCGCAGGATAGAGACCCTAGGCATGCGCCCGCCGGAGCCTGCTTAGGGCTCGGCATTTCGCCCCACCGGCATCTTTTTATTTTTTCACAACGGCTCCAGTCGCCGCAGTTTTGCGCGCCGGACCGAGAGGATCCATCATGACCGATATTCGCCGCGATCTCGCCCCCGCCATCGTGTTGGGCACGAGCGACCACGCCAAACTCACCGCCCTCGCCGAAGCCGGCCTCGACCGCTGGCCAGACCTTGCCGATCGGCTACTTGCCGAGCTCGAACGCGCCAAAGTCGTCGCCGACGGCAAAGTGCCCGAAAGCATCGCCCGCATGGGCTCGACCGTCACCTACAGCACCAATGGCGGCCAGCAGCAGACCGTCACCCTCGTCTACCCTGCCGACGCCGACATCGACCAGGGCCGCATTTCGGTGATGACACCAATCGGCACCGCATTGATCGGCCTCAAAACCGGCCAATCCATCACCTGGCGCGACCGCGCGGACAAGCGCCACAAGCTGACTGTGGAAACGGTAAAAGCACCGGTGGAGGCTTAGTCGGCTTTTGCTCGGCGACCGCTTCTTATAGACCGCGCTCGGCCAGCATTGCTTCGAGATCATCGATCAACGCATCATGCTGACCGCGCGCAATCACGCCGATATGGCGCAGCCAGGCCCACATCGAAACCCGATGCAGCAGCGTATAGAGCCAGAGCGCGCGCTGCGGTTCTGGATAGTCGATCACGCCATAGCCTTCGAGCAGCAGAGCGCCCGCGCCCGACACCATATGCTCGGTACAGAAAATTGCCTTGGCGAGGTCGAAGATAGCGTCGGCCGCCAGCGCATTTCCAAAGTCGATCAGCCCCGTCACGACGACCGCGCCGTTCCTGACTTCAGCGAGGACATTGCCAATTTGGAAATCATTGTGGGCAAAGACGGGACCAAGACTGTGATCGGCTGCATCCAGATGCGTGGACACGGCCACTTCCATTCGCACCGCCAATTCGGCCGCCCCACCTTCCGCGCGGAAACGCTCAATCGCCGCGGTGGCAAAGGCTGCGATGAAGGCCGAATTTGTCCGATGTCGGTGCGTGTCCTCGCCGTCATCAATCGCCCCATATAAAGGCAGCGACACACCGTGCACCTGTCTCAGTAGCGCGCCCATCTCCCGGTAGGCATTATCGAGCCCGATGCCGCCCGCTAATTTGAGCTGCTCAAGAGTTTGTCCGGGCAGATAGCTTGTCACCGCAAAACGATATGGAAGCTGGGTGCAGCTTTCGTCAGAAAACAGATAGCGCGTCGCAGCGATGTCCGCGTCTGCCAAAAGCTTTGCCGCATGAGCCTCTCGCGCCGGCGCCTTGCCGCGCAAATCGTCAGAGGTCTTGATATTGACGCGCTCACCGTTCGCAAGATCGACGCGGAACACCGCGTTCGACCCACCCGGCATCCTCGTCACGGCGAGCGCTGGCGGCAGTCCGATAACATCAAGGATCGGAGCAAGCTGATGGAGCGTCGGAGTGACTAGGCCGTCCGACGCCGCCGCCATTACTCCGCGCCGCCGCCCGCTGTCTGCAGCCAGGCTTCGCCGCAGGACTTGGCCAATTCGCGGATGCGCAGGATATAGCTCTGGCGTTCCGTGACCGAGATCACGCCGCGCGCATCGAGCATGTTGAAATTGTGCGCGGCGCGCAGCACCTGCTCATAGGCGGGGATTGCCATGGTCTGGCGATTTGCTTCAGCGCCCTTGGCGAGAATGGCGCGGCATTCCTTTTCCGCGTCGGCAAAGTGGCGGAACAGCATCTCGGTGTCTGCCGCCTCGAAATTGTACTTCGATTGCTCCTGCTCGTTTTGCAGGAACACGTCGGCATAGGTCACCTTCGCATCGCCCACGCCGCCGTTGAAGTTGAGCTCCATGATGGAGTCGACGTTCTGGAGATAGCAGGCCAGTCGCTCCAGCCCATAGGTCAATTCGCCGGCGACCGGATTGCATTCGAAACCCGCAACCTGCTGGAAATAAGTGAACTGGCTGACTTCCATGCCGTCGCACCAGACTTCCCAGCCCAGCCCCCAGGCGCCCAGCGTCGGGTTTTCCCAATCGTCCTCGACAAAGCGCAGATCATGCACTGCCGGGTCGATGCCGATGGCATAGAGCGACTGGAGATAGAGCTCCTGGATATTGTCCGGCGATGGTTTGAGGATCACCTGGAACTGGTAGTAATGCTGGAGCCGGTTGGGGTTCTCGCCATAGCGCCCATCCTTGGGCCGGCGCGACGGCTGAGCATAGGCCGCGTTCCAGGGTTTTGGCCCCAGCGCACGCAACACCGTGCCCGTATGCGACGTCCCCGCACCCATCGGCATGTCATAGGGTTGCAAAATGACGCAGCCCTGCTCGGCCCAGAAATTCTGAAGCGTCAGGATCAGACCCTGGAAGGAATTCTTCGGGTCCATGTGAGCGGGGCGGTTGGTCATCGGTAAAGTCCTGCACTTATGCGGGACAAACCTCTAGTTTGACCGCATGGTCGGGTCAATGGCGCAGAGTGGAGGCTGAAACGGGTGTTCGACGACGCTGCGGTGTTGGCGGCTCTCGGTTTTCCCCATGCTCCACTCTTGGGCTCGGGCGGCGAAGCTTGCGTTTATAGCTTGGGGAGCACTCATGTTCTGCGCCTTACACGACCGGGCGCGAGCTTTTCTGATGCGCAAGCGAGGGCGCGCCTCCTCAACGCCATCATGTCCAATGCCCGGCACCTTGATTTTCTCACACCAGAAGTGCTGGCCATCCATAAAATAGGCGAGCGCATCGCGGTCATCGAACGCACGCTATCCGGCGTCCCGCTATCGAAGCTGCTCGAGATAGTTTCGGGACTGGAGCGGGTTCGCCTCATCCAAAATTATCTCGACGCCGCCGCGTCTACTTCGTCCATTATCCTGCCGGCCACTAGCTTTGGACCGATCATGGGAGATGGTGCTCTTCGCCGCGACTTCTGGAGAGACTACGCAAAGGCCCGCATCCTTTCGAGCGCCCGGCATTGCCCCGAGGACCTCCGTGCCGCTGTTCTGGCTCAGGCGGATAGGCCTATGGATGAACCCTCAGCGCCGGCTCTGGTCCATCTGGATTATTTTCCTGCCAACGTTCTCGCCGAAGGAGAACGCATCACGGCCGTTCTTGATTTTGGCGCGTCGTCCGTAATCGGTGACGCTCGTTTCGAACTCTGGAGTGCCGTGGCCTATCTTGATGCAGAGATTTCACCAGCCGCAACCGACGCTGACAGGCAGCAAGCACAGTCATGGCTGGCTGACGCGGGTTTGATGATGGGTTCAGTCCAGCGAAACGATGGCTCGCTGCTTACTGGTCTTTCGCCGCCGACGATGCCGCCCTGATGGCGTGGTGCCGGCGAATTCTTCTGACCTAGCGGTCGTCCCGATCATTCGGCCTGAACGTTCCATCCTTATCGCGTTTGAGGTCGATGACGTCGGGGCGCTGGCGTTCGGCCAGGTCGCGCTCGCGGCGCAGGCGCTTGGCGTCTTCCGCGTCATTGTCGAACTTGCTCGTCCAGTCGCGCCAGATGCGCCTGACGCCGAGATAGACGATGACGGCGAGTGCCGCGAAAATCAGAATGCGTAACGGCATGACACTCTCGACCTAAAGTCCCAGCCGCGCCCAGAGCGCGCGATCCTCAACACTTGTCGCTAGTTCCTCTACCACACCGCTCGCCGAAAAGCCGAGGCGGGGCATGGCAAAGAACGGGCGTTTTGCCGCGATGGGCTTGAGCACGATGTTCTGGCCATAGCGTTCGCGCAGCACCGTGTGGAGTTCACCAAGACTATCCACCAGCCCAAGATCGAGGCCGCGCAGGCCTGGCCACCATTCGCCGGTAAAAAGCACATCGTCATCGGCCTTGAGCCGACCGGCGCGATGCCGTTTGACGTGCTCGATAAAGACCTGATGGATGTCTAGCTCAAAGCGCTTGATGCGTTCGACGTCTTCGTACTTTTCGGGCAAGAACGGATCGAGTGTCGATTTATTGCGCCCAGCGGTATGCACGCGCCGTTCGATGCCAAGCTTTTCAAGCGCCCCGACAAAGCCGAAGCCAGCCATGATGACGCCGATCGACCCGACGATCGATGAGGGATCGGCAATGATCTCGTCGCCCGCCACGGCAATGAAATAGCCGCCCGATGCGGCCGCATCTTCGACGAAGACGAGTACGCGCTTGCCCTTCTGGTCGGCCAATTGCCTGATGCGATTGGAGATCAACCGGCTCTGCACCGGCGAGCCACCCGGCGAGTTGACGACGATGGCGACCACCGGAGCCGCCTTCATATCGAAAGCGCGTTTGAGGAGCGGATCGACCGAGTCGATATTCAGCCGCCCAGGCCGCTGATCGGCAGCAATCACACCTTGCAGGCGAACCACAGGAATGACGGGAGGGCGGCGCAGCAGCCGGGCCAGAAAATTAGGCTTGGGGGCGACCGTCTCAACCATGTCCTCTCCTTTATTTTCCAGTGATTTAGGCATGGTTTTAAGGATTTACCAGTCGAGCGCTGCCTGCCCACGGAAAATTGCGTCGAATTCGGGTGCCAAATCGCGCCCTGCCGCGCCGTGCAAGGCGCGGGTGGCCTTCAGTGTCAGCGGCGCCCGCGATCCTTTTGTGCCGCGCACCAGCAGGCGCGTCGCGTCTTCGCCGCTGCGCGGCGAGATCGGCAGCACGGTGACGCCGCCGAAGCGTGGCGCTATGGCATTGAGCAAATGCACGAGGCCTTGCGCAGGATAAATCACGATCAATTCGCCGCCGCCCCTCGCGCACCCTGCCGCGCAGCGCGCCCAATTTTCGAGTGCCGAGCCATCCATGTGCCGCGCGTCCGCCCGGCTTGTTTCGGGCGCCAGCGTCCCCTGCCCCGCCTCGAAAAATGGCGGATTGGCGATCACGACGTCGAAAAAATTCTCAGCCAGACCCGCCGCGCGCTTCATGGGTCCAGGCGACATAATGTCGAGCGGGAGAACTCTCGCCCTCTCGCCAAATCCGTTGTCGTCAATATTTTGTGCGGCAAGGTCAGCCGTCGCGACATCCCGCTCCACCAGTACGGCCTCTTTAGCCCGGTCGAGCGACAGCGCCACGAGCCCAGCCGTCCCTACGCCGGCACCAAGATCGAGAAGTTGTCCCGTGCCCGCCCGCACCGCAGCGCCTAAGAGCACGCTGTCCAAACCAGCCCGAAAACCCTTTTGAGGTTGCGACAGAGTGATCCGGCCACCCAAAAAGGCATCGCGCGTTGTGGTTTGGTGTTTTACAAAGTCACTTGGCTGGTCTAGGGACATCGCACCCTGATGGCTGGTTCAGCGCGAGTTTATTGCGCTGATCTCACAGGCTCAACCGATTTGCTGCCGTGCGGCAAACGAGGACGGTAATGGCGGTCTCTGTTCTGACCCAAAAGAATGACATCCCGGCAGGCAATGCGGTCGACAAGCTGTTGGCAGCAACCGCCGATGACATGGCTAGGGTCAATAGCCTGATCCTGAGCCGTGCCGATTCCCATGTCGAAATGGTGCCCGAGCTCGCGCGCTACCTCATCGAGAGCGGCGGCAAGCGTCTGCGCCCGATGTTGACGGTCGCTGCGGCCCTGCTCTTCGGCAAGGGTGTGGGCAATGAGGTCAATTTCGCCGCCGCCGTCGAGTTCATGCACAATGCGACGCTGCTTCACGACGATGTCGTCGATGAAAGCGATATGCGCCGCGGCAAGCCAGCGGCCCGCATGGTCTGGGGCAACAAGGCCTCGATCCTTGTCGGCGATTTCCTCCTCGGCCAGGCCTTCATGATGATGGTCGAAACCGGCGATATCGAAGCGCTTGGCGTGCTTTCTGCCGCATCCGCCGTCATGGCCGAAGGCGAAGTGTTCCAGCTTGCCAAGACTGGCGACCTGACGACCACAGAAGCCGATTATGCCGAGGTCATTCGCGCCAAGACGGCGATCCTCTTCAAGGCGGCCTGCGAAGTCGGCGCCATGTCGGGCGGCGCCGATGCCGCCGGGCGCGCTGCACTCGCCCAATATGGCCTCGAACTCGGCAATGCCTTCCAGCTTGTCGATGATGCCCTCGATTATGGTGGGCAGTCCGGTGCGCTCGGCAAGAATGTCGGCGACGACCTCCGCGAAGGCAAGATGACCCTGCCGGTGATCCTCGCGCTTGCCGATGGCAATGAAGCCGAACGCGCGATCATTGCCGGCGCTCTCGGCAAGGCCGATGCGTCGGAGCTCGAAGTCAATCAGGTGGTTGCGATCTTCAATCGGCACAACACGCTTGGTCGCACGCTCGAAAAGGCACACGCCCACGCCGAAGCCGCTGTCGCCGCCCTCGCTTCCTTGCAAGACAATGAGATGAAGACCCTGCTCGCCGATGTGGTGATGCACAGCGTCAGCCGCGCATCGTAACGCTTAAGGCGTCAGCAATGGCGCCGCTGCGACCCAATGATCGGGGTTGCGCTCGCGCATGAGTTGCGCGGCCTGATAGGCCTGTCCCTCCGAGCCGAAGAGCCCGAACACCGTCGCGCCTGATCCCGACATGCGCGACAGGATGCAGCCTTGGGTCTGCGCGAGATCGTCGACGATCTCCCCGATCACAGGCACGAGCTTGACCGCAGGTGGCTGCAAGTCATTGCGCGTTTCAGCCAGCCACAGCCCCAATTGCGCCGGTCGCGTCATCGGTTCCGGAAGCGCCGGCAGGGGGTAATTGTCATGCGCCCGGAGGCGCCGAAACACGTCTGGCGTCGAAACCGGCACGAGAGGATTGACCAAGACGACATGGCAATCGGGAAACTGCGGCAGCGGCGACAGGATCTCGCCCACGCCACGCGCCACCAACGGCCGGCTGATCAGGCATGCCGGCACATCGGCACCAAGTGTCGACGCGAGATCAGCCAGTTCCGAAACCGGAATGGGCGCCGAGGACATGTCCGCCAGAATGCGGAGGGCCGCAGCAGCATCCGCCGAGCCGCCACCGATGCCGGCCGCAACCGGCAGGTTCTTGACCAGATGCACCGCGATCCCATCGGGCACAGTTCCCGGCCAGCGCTGCCGGAAGGCGCCGATGGCGCGGAGCACGAGATTGACGCCACCGCCGCTCAGTGCCGATGCGAAAGGGCCCGAAATATCGAGCCCGTCTGCGTCGGCGGGCACGGCCTCCAACTCGTCCGCCACATCGGCGAAGACGATCAGGCTTTCAAGGTCATGGTAGCCGTCTTCACGGCGACGGGTAACGTGCAGCGCCAGATTGATCTTGGCTGGCGCTGCCTGAACGACCGGTTCAGTCATGCAGTTTATTCCGTCGCGGTTTCCGGCGTGAGACCCTTGGTCAGCTTGGCGTCGACGCGCTGGGCTACATTGCCCACTTCGTCCACCGACCGGGCGACCTTCCACTGGAATTGAGCTTCAAGGTGCCGTCCCGCCTTCCAATAGGCGTCGCCCAGATGGTCGTTGATCTCGGCATCGTTGGGCCGCAGCATGACCGCGCGTTCGAGCGTTTCCACCGCTTCGTCGATGCGGTTGAGCTTGTAGAACGCCCATCCCAGCGAATCGACGATATAGCCGTCCTGTGGCTGCGCATCGACGGCCTGCTCGATCATGGTCAGCGCCTCGTCGAGGTTCATATCCATGTCGATCCAGGAATAGCCGAGATAGTTGAGAACGGCCGGCTGGTCCGGATTGAGCTTGAGCGCCTTGAGGAAATCGGCCTCAGCCTTCGGCCATTCCTTGGCGCGTTCATAGGCGATGCCACGGACATAATAGAAGCGCCAATCGGCCGGCGCTTCGCCACCCGAGATTTCGAGCGCCTTGGTATAGGCGTCAGCGGCCTCGGTATATTGTTCGTCATAGCGCAAGAGATCGCCGAGCACCGAAACGGCGTCGAGATCGTCAGGGCTTGTCGAGACGATATTGCGCAGCCGGCGCAGCGCTTCAGCGCGGTCACCCATGGCGTCGAGATTCTGGGCAATGCGCACGACGGCAGTCGGCTTCATCACCGACGAGGCGGGAATTGATTCGTAAATCTTATTGGCCGCATCGTGCTGGGCGTCGGTATCGAGCAACTGCCCGACCGCGAGCGAAATCACGTCGGCGTTGGGCTCGAGGTAACGGCCCAGCTGCAGAAAGACGAGCGCCAGGTCCTTGCTCCCATCGCGCGACAGCGCCACGCCGATACCGTGGAACATCTCAGCCGCGCCGATCTGCACATTGGTCGTGAAGACGCCCGGCCGGCGCTTGGCCTCTACCGCTTCCTTGACCACGGTCACGAGCGGATGGGTCAGCCCTTGGTCTTCGAAAGTCTTGATGACTTCCGTAGCTTCGTCGAACTTCCCGTCATTGGCCAGCATCCGCGCATAGACTTCCACCATGCGCGCGACATAGGGCTCGTTCTCGAACGATTTGGCCGCCAGTTCCAGCGCCTTGGCCTTATCGCCCGAAGCTTCCGCCATCAGCGCACGGTGGAACACGAGGAAATCCTCGAGCCCCGTTGCACCAAGCTTGCTCATCAACTCATCGGCTTCGGCATAGCGTTTTTCGCCGACGAGAGCCCAGGCCCGAAGAATACCAGCGGTAATACCGGTAAACGTATCTTGCGAGATGGTTTCGAGCGCGTCTTCAGCCGCAGTATAGCGGCGCTCTTTTAGCGCCTCGGTCGCAACGACCAAATCGGCGAGTTCATTTTGACCAACCAGCTCGATCAGGCGCTTCGCGACCTGCGAGGCCTGCCCCATGTCGCCATTGGCGGCAAAGGCAATGAACGAGCGTTCGACCAGAACCGGATTGTCCCAATCGCTCTGCGCCGCCTGGTTGAAATAGCGGGCGGCTTCATCGGTGCGCAGTTCATTGAGCGCCTGGCGCCCGGCGAGATAAGAGCCGGTGGCGCTGGGCTTGAAGAGCTGCAGCATGTCTAGGAGGCCCTTGGTATCCGTCTGGGCGGAAGCGGCGGGCACGAGTGACATGGCCAGGATCGCCGCCATGAAAGGCCGCACCAGTCGGTTGGAAAGCAAGGTCACGTTGCAGAAGTCTCCCTATGCCGCAGGCGGCACGATTTGGCGGCAAAGATTGTCTGTTTTACGGCCGCGCCGCAAGGCCACGCATGATTTGACCGGTCACATTCCGCTGTAATTGGGCCCGCTACCACCTTCCGGCGGCACCCAGGTGATGTTTTGGGCCGGGTCCTTGATGTCGCAGGTCTTGCAATGCACGCAATTTGCCGCGTGAATTCTAAAGACCGGCCGCCCCTCTTCTTGGGCAACTTCATAAACACCCGCGGGGCAATAGAGCGGCGCCGGCTCGCCATAGAGCGGCAGGTTTTTCTCGATCGGAACGCTGGGATCGGCGAGGCGCAAATGCACCGGCTGATCCTCGTCATGCGCGAGATTGGCGAGAAACACTGACGACGTCCGATCGAACGTCACTTTCCCATCGGGCCGTGGATAGCTGCGCCCCACCACATCCTTACGCCGCTTGAGTTTTGCATAGTCCTGCGCCCCGTGCTTGGTCAGCTTGATCGGCGAGCGACCAAAGATCGAGGCGATCCAGAGATCGGCGCCAATCGCCAGCGACCCCGCAATCGTCCCCAACTGCCCCCAGAGCGGCTTGGCATTGGCGACGCCCTTCAATTCCTTCTCGATGCCGGTGCGCATGATACTCTGCGCAAAATCCTCAAGCACATCCTGCTGCCGGCCTGCTGCAATCGCCGAGCCCACCGCATCCGCCGCACCAATCCCCGAGAGAATGGCATTGTGAATGGCCTTGAGGCGCGGGGCATTCATGAAGCCAGCCGAACAGCCGATCAGCCCACCGCCCGGAAAGGCCAGCGTCGGAATGGATTGCCAGCCCCCAGCCGTCACCGCCCGGGCGCCATAGCTGACGCGAGTGCCGCCCTCCAAAAGCTTGGCTATCGACGGATGCGTCTTGAACAGCTGGAATTCGTCGAAGGGCGATAGTGTCGGATCGGCATAATCGAGATAGGTAACGAGCCCGACATAAAGCTTGTTGTCCTCGGCGTGATAGACGAAACCACCGCCCGCCGTGCCATTGTCGAGCGGAAAACCAAGATAATGGTCGACCTGGCCCGCATGGTGATTATCTGCTGGGATCTGCCAGACTTCCTTGATCCCCAGCCCATATTTCTGCGGCTCCTTGCCGAGCGCAAAGTCGCCGATCAAGGCCTTGGCAAGCGAACCGCGCGCGCCTTCCGCGATCAGCGTATATTTGGCCTTCAGGGCGATGCCCTCGGCAAAGCCTGGCTTGGGATTGCCCTCGGCATCGCGCCCGAGATCCCCGGTAATCACCCCGCGCACCGGCCCATCGCCGCTGCGCAGCACATCGACCGCCGCGGTCATCGGAAAAATATCGACGCCCAATTCCATCGCCTGTTCGCCGAGCCACTGCACCAGCCGCCCGAGGCTGACGATCACCGCGCCCGGCGTCTTCATCTGCGGCGGCACCAAAGCATGGGGCAGCGCAAAATCGCCCTTGGCCGTCAGATAGTGGTAGCTGTCCTTGGTGACATTTGGCCCCACCGGCGAACCCTTCAGCCGCCAATCGGGAATGAGCGCGTCGAGCCCCACCGGGTCCATCACGGCGCCCGAAATGATGTGCCCACCGATCTCGGCAGACTTTTCCACCACCGTGACGGCGATGTCGGGATGGCGCTGCTTGATGCGAATGGCCGCGGCCAGCCCCGCAGGACCGGCGCCGACGATCAATACATCGGTCGAAAGCGTCTCGCGATTGCCCGCCTCAGCCATCTTCTCTAGTCCTCGTGAATTTTAGGCGACTGGTCGCCTCTCGCGCGGTGTGACATAACGAGCCTCATGTCTCAAGTTCGAGAACTCGACAAGGCCGAACTGCTTGCCGTGCTGGATTGGTATCGCGCCGCCGGCGTGGATCTTGCCGTTGGCGAAGACCCTGTCGACCGCTTTGCCAAATCAGCCGCGCCGCAACCTGCCCAACAGGCACGCCAGGCCGCAACGCCCAATGCCCCCGCCCGGATCCCGGCCACCGCTGCGATCACCGGCGACCCCAGCGAAGCACGCCGCCTTGCCGCCACCGCGCAGTCGCTCGACGAGTTGCGTACCATTCTCGAAGCCTATAACGGCTGCAGCCTCAAATTCCGCGCCACCCAGCTCGTCTTTGCCGATGGCAATCCCGAGGCCAAGATCGTTCTGATCGGCGAAGCTCCCGGCGCCGAAGAGGATCGCCAGGGCAAACCTTTTGTCGGCCGTTCGGGTCAATTGCTCGACCGCATGCTTGGCGCCATTGGCCTCGATCGCACCAAGGTCTTCATCGTCAACACCGTCCCCTGGCGCCCGCCCGGCAATCGCACGCCGACGCCCGAGGAAATGGAGCTTTGCCTCCCCTTCCTCAATCGCCAGGTCGAACTCGTCGCCCCGCGCCTCGTCATGACGCTCGGCGGCCCCGCCATGCAGACCGTCTTCAAGACCACCTCCGGCATCATCAAAATGCGCGGCCGCTGGCAGGATGTGTCCATCGGCACGCACGAGGTCCCGGCGCTGCCAACGCTGCACCCTGCCTATCTGCTGCGCAACCCGGCGGCCAAGCAGCAGGCCTGGGCGGATCTGCTGAGTTTGAAGATGAAGATGGATAGTTTGGGGCTGAGTTGAGCGCCCCGCGCCATCGAGTTTGCCGACACCCCCTCCCATCCTCCCCCATCTAGGGGGAGGTGCTGCGCTGGTGGCTTTGATTGAAGGTGCGCCAAACTCGATCTGACACCTCCCCATTGATGGGGGAGGCCGGGAGGGGGTGATCCACGCTCACTGCATGAGCGCCTCCATCAGCAGAAGCTCACCGCACCCCAACTTTTTCCCACCCTTCCCTAATTCCGCCCTATCGTTTCAGCTTTGTCGCGTTATGGTCACCCTCGCGTGATTTGCAACGTTTGACCGCCCACATATTTCGAGCGCCATGGCTTCCGTCGTCAAAATCTATGCCCTCTTTCTTGGCTCGGCTCTGTTGATGTTCGGAGGTGGCCTGCAGGGGCTGCTGCTCTCGGTGCGCGGCGCGGAGGAGCATTTTTCGCTCCTCGCTCTTGGTCTGATCGGCACAGGCTGGTCGGTGGGCTTTGTCGCCGGCTCCATCGCCGTGCCGCTGATCGTGCGCAAGGTTGGCCATATCCGCGCCTTCTCGGTCATGGCCGCCATCGGCACCATCACCATCCTCCTCAATCTCCTCTGGATCAACGACGTCGGCTGGATCGTGCTGCGCGCCCTCTCCGGCTTCTGCTTTGCCGGCGCCGCCATGATCGTTGAAAGCTGGCTCAACGAAGTCGCCGACAACAAGAGCCGCGGCATGATCTTTTCGATCTATGTGACCATCAACCTTGCCGCCTCGACCGTCGGCCAGATGGCCATGTCGATCACCGGCACCGCCGGCTATCTGCCCTTCGTCATTGGCGCCATCAGCTTCATCTGCGCCCTGATGCCGCCTGCTCTCACCTCGAGCCCGCAGCCGCGCCCCCTGGCCTCCGCCAAGCTCGACCTGCCGCTTCTTATAAAAACTTCCCCCGTCGCTGCCGTCGCCGCCTTCTGCTGCGGCATGGCCAATGGCTCGTTCGGCACGCTGGCCCCGGTCTATGGCTATGAGCAGGGCCTTGATTCCACCGGTATCGCGCTACTCTTTGCCATCGCCGCCATTGCCGGCGCGGTCGCACAAATCCCCTTTGGCCGCCTTTCGGACCGTATTGATCGCCGCCTTGTCATGATCGGCCTTGCCGCCTGTTCGGCCGTCGTCGGTGTCCTCATCGTCGCTATCAATCCGGCCGCGGGCTGGATGATGTATATCCTCTTTGCCCTCTACGGCCTTGCCGCCAACCCGCTCTATCCGATCGCCGTAGCCCATGCGAACGACTTTGCCAGCGACGGCAATTTTGCCAAGATCGCCGGCGGCATGTTGCTCATCCTCGGCGTCGGTCTCGCCATCGGCCCAGCCATCGCCTCGGTGCTAATGAGCAATATCTCGCCTGCCGCGCTCTTTATCATCACGGCCATCTTCCACGCCGTCGTTGCGGTCTTTGCCTATCTCCGCATGCGGGTGCGCAAGAGCGTCGATGCCTCGGAACGCGCGCCCTTCCAGCCCATGGGCAATGACAAGCAGGTTACGCCAGAATCGATTGTGCTCGATCCGCGCGCTGATATGGATCAGGAAGAAGAAATGGTGCTGCGGTCCGAAGAGGCCGTGCCCGATGAACTGATCGAGACCCCGGAGAATAAGCGCCATGTTCAAGACGGAACAGTTTGAAGACCGGGCGTTCAAGCCGCTGTCCATCGCCGTCATTGCCGTGTCGGATACGCGCACGCTCGAAACCGATACCGGCGGCGCGCTGCTGAAGTCGCTCCTCGAAGCCGATGGCCACAGCTGCCATGACCGACAAGTTGTGCGCGACGATATCCAGCTCATCCGCGCGGCCGTTCAGGCTTATGTCGCCGATCCGAAAGTCGACGTCATCCTCACCACCGGCGGCACTGGCTTTTCCGGCCGCGACGTTACGCCGGAAGCGGTCGAGCCGCTGTTCGACAAGCGGATGGAAGGGTTTTCCGTCCTCTTCCATCAATATTCGGCAACAACGGTCGGCACCAGTTCGCTCCAGTCCCGCGCTACGGCGGGCCTCATCGGCACCACCTTCGTCTTCAGCCTCCCCGGTTCGCGTGGCGCCTGCCGCGATGCCTGGGAAGGCATTCTGACCCATCAGCTCGACTACCGGCATAAGCCCTGCAACTTCGTCGAATTGATGCCGCGCCTTAGCGAAAGCTGACTTTCAATCCCTGTCGAACAACCCGTTCGGCACTGAGGCCTTTACCCGATCCGCTTTGAAGCGCACTTGCAGGGCAAGCAACAGCGCGATGCGGAAAGGGTTTTTGCCATGCTCGTCAACGGAAAATGGACTGCCGACTGGCAGCCGGTTCAGGGTGTCGACGCCAAGGGTGGTTTCGTGCGCCAGACCTCGTCCTTCCGCAATTGGGTCACGCCAGACGGCAGCGCCGGCCCGACCGGCGAAGCCGGCTTTGCCGCCGAGGCCGGTCGCTATCACCTCTATGTCGCGCTCATCTGCCCCTGGGCCTCGCGCACCCTCATCGGTCGCACTCTCAAGGGCCTCGAAGAGGTCATCAGCGTGTCGATCGTTGAGCCCGAGCTCAGCGCCGAAGGTTGGCGCTTTGCTCAGCCCGATCCGATCAATGGCGCCACCTATATGCACGAGATCTACACCAAGGCCGATCCTGAGGTCAGCGGCCGCGCCACCGTGCCGGTGCTCTGGGACAAGAAGCTTGGCACCATCGTCAACAACGAGAGCGCGGATATCCTCCGCATGCTCAATTCTGGCTTCGGCGCCTTGGCGTCCAACCAATACGATCTCTACCCGGAAACCTTCCGCGCCGAGATCGACGCCCTCAACGACTATATCTATCCGCGCCTCAACAATGGCGTCTATCGCGCCGGCTTTGCCACCACCCAGCAAGCCTATGACGAAGCCTATGCCGATGTCTTTGAAGCGCTCGACACGCTTGAAGACAAGCTCGAGGGCAAGTCATTCCTCTTCGGCGAAGCGCTGACCGAAACCGACATCCGCGCCTTCGTGACGCTTGTTCGGTTCGATGCCGCGTATCACGGCCTCTTCAAGACCAATCTCAAGCGCATCGCCGATTATCCGAACCTGCAGGCCTATATGCTGCGCGTGCTCGACGTGCCGGGCGTGCGCGCCACGGTCGATATCGACCACATCAAGCGCGGCTATTATTCGATCAAGACGCTCAACCCCAATGGCATCGTCCCACGCGGTCCCGCCATTCCTGGGCTTTACGAGCCAGCCGCCAAATAGGGCAAAGAAAAAGGGCCGGGGTTGAACCCGGCCCTTCGTGTTTCTAGTGGCCCATTGCCGGGCCGCCGTGACCGCCTTCCGGCTTCTTCACGAAGAAGGCCGCAACGATCATCAGCACCGAAACCACTGCACCGCAGAGGAAGCCCGCACGAATACCGGCGGCCAGTGCATCGACTTCACCAAGCCCGGCGGCAGCACCCGAAGCGGTCTGCAGGCTCATCACCGCCACGAAAAGCGCGATACCCGCGGCACCCGCCACCTGCTGTACCGAGCCCAGAATAGCGCTCGCATGCGAATAGAATTTTGGCGGCACCGAGCTCATCGACGAGGTGAAGAGTGGGGTGAAGGTGAAAGCCAGACCAATGCTGAGGACGATATGGCCGGCGATCACGCCCCAGATCGGGGTATATTGGCTGACCATGGTCAGCGCCCACATCACCGCCGACACGGCGATTACGCCGGGCACCAGAAGCGGCCGCGGCCCCACCCGGTCATAAAGCCGGCCGACGACAGGCCCAAGCACACCCATGAGCAGGCCGCCCGGCAGCAGGATCATGCCCGTCTGCAGCGTATCGAGGCCAAGCACCTTCTGGGTATAGATCGGCAAGAGGATCGAGCTACCAAGCAGCGCCACCATCGCGATCGCCATGGTGATCAGCGCCAGCGTATAATTCCGGTGCTGGAGGGTCCGCAGATCGAGCAGCGCCTTGTCGTCATTCTGCAGGCCGAACTGACGCTGCACAAACAGCGCCATCGAAACCACACCCACGACGATCGGAACCCAGGCCGGGACCGCCGAGCCATGCTCTGCGCCTTCCCCGAGGCTCGAGAGCCCATAGACGATGCCGCCAAAGGCAAAGGCCGAGAGGATTACCGACAGGATATCGAGCGGCGCGAAGCGCGGCGTCGACACATTGCGGATACGGCTCGCCCCGATCACGAGCGCTAGGATCGCGATGGGCAGGGTGAAATAGAACATGAAGCGCCAGTCGAAATGGGCAAGGATAAACCCGCCGATGGTCGGGCCGATGGCCGGCGCCACCGACATGACGATCGAGATATTGCCCATGATCTTGCCGCGACTTTCGGCAGGCACCAGCGTCATGACGGTGGTCATCAGCAGCGGCATCATGATGGCCGTACCAATGGCCTGCACCACACGCCCGACGATCAGCAATTCGATCCCCGGCGATACGGCGCAGATCGCCGTACCCACGGCAAAGACCGTCATGGCGATCATATAGATCGGCCGCGTATTGAGCCGCTGCAGCAGAAAGCCCGTGATCGGGATCACCACAGCCATGGTCAGCAGGAATGCCGTCGTCAGCCACTGCGCGGTGCTGGCGCTGATATCGAGATCGGTCATCAGGTGCGGAATGGCGACGCTCATGATGGTTTCGTTGAGAAACACCACGAAGGTCGACACCAGCAAAAGCGCGATCACCAGCCGATTGCGCGCGGCATTGTCCGGATGGTGCGGTGCGCTTTGCGGCAAGCCATCGAAGCCAACAGTATCAGTTGTCATTTCCAAACCCTCTCTCAAGCGCGCGACATCCGTACGACGCTCCGCGTCTTTACGGTTCGACATCGCTCTTTTTTTTTCCGCGACAGGGGATGTCAGCAGCCACAAATTGCTGGCCGATTGGAAGCATATTCAGGCCCGATCGTCTGGTCCCGATGCGCCACCCCTTAAACAGTTGCCCTTGATAGGATCTCCGCTTCAAAGCGTCCAGTCCGAGCGTCGCAACGCTGCAATGCGAAACAAAAAGTGAGAACATAAGTAGAACTTTGTTCTTGTTGCGTTCCATTCCGATTGCTAGATTCGGTGCTGTTCCCGGTTCGATTCCGAAGCGTGCTGGGATTAGGGAGATTTCTCATGGCCCTCTATCAGGCCCCGTCTTTCGAAGCCCTTGAACGCTTGAGCCAGAGCCGCGATGCGGACCTCGCCCGGCGCGAGCTGCTCAATTCCGATCGCATCCGCGGTCGTGGCGCCCAGACCAACCGGTCCGGGCGCTTCGAAATCCATGCGCGCGAGAATTTCGACGATGGCTGGGGTTCGGTCGAAACTCTGCCGACCTTTGAAACGGTCGAACATGCCGAGCGCGCCAAATCCATCATCACCAGCAATGACAGCCCCGATATCGGTTTCGAGCGCTCGATCAACGCCTATCGCGGCTGCGAGCACGGCTGTTCCTATTGCTATGCCCGCCCCACTCACGCCTATCTCGGCCATTCGGCGGGCGTCGATTTCGAGCGCGAGATCTACGTCAAGACCAATGCTGTCGAAGCCTTGCGCGCCGAACTGTCGGCCAAGTCCTATCGGCCCAAACCCATCGCCATGGGCACCAATACCGATCCCTATCAGCCGGCTGAACGCAAGCATAAGCTGACTCGCTCCATCCTCGAGGTCATGCTCGAAACGCGCCATCCGGTGATGATCACCACCAAGTCGGCGCTGATCCTGCGCGATCTCGATCTCCTGACCGAATTGGCCAAACTGGGTCTCGTGAAAGTCGCGATTTCGGTGACATCGATGGATCACAAACTCAGCCGCAAGATGGAGCCGCGCGCGTCCTCGCCTGCCCGTCGCCTCGAAGCCATCCGGCTCCTCAGCGAAGCCGGCGTGCCCACCGCGATCTTTGCCTCACCGATGATCCCGGCGATCAACGACATGGAACTCGAACGCATTCTCGATGCCGGCAAAGCCCAGGGCGCGCTCAGCGCCTCAATGATCCTCCTCCGCCTGCCCGGCGAAGTCCGCGACGTGTTTCGCGAATGGCTCCTTCGCCACTTCCCCGATCGGGTCCGCCATGTTCTCTCGCTCGTCCGCGACACCCGCGGCGGGAAGGACTATGACTCCCGCTTCGGCACGCGCATGACCGGCGAAGGCCCCTACGCCACCCTCCTCCGCCAACGCTTCGAAAAAGCCCGCGAACGCTACGAACTCGACGCCAAACTCCCGAGCCTCCGCACCGACCTCTTCATCCAGCCCCAGCTCGAAAGCAAACAGATGAGCTTGTTTTAGGTTTTTCACCTTTGTTTTGGGACGGCCGGAATAGTGGTGGCCGTCACCACCCGGCTTGTCCGGGTGGTCCATATCGAGGCAAAGTGGATTGCCCGGACAAGCCGGGCAATGACGTCGTCAAAGGCTTAAAGCCTCACTCGCCGCGACACGCTCAGCGATAAACTCCAGCAACGCCGCATCCCGATAATCCCGCGCCGCCAGCGTCGCCCCGGCCTCGACCAATTGCGCCGGCTCAAGCCCCGTCGCCATACCGATCGTCGCAATCCCTGCCGACGTGGCCGATTTCAGCCCTGTGCGCGAATCCTCAAACGCCACGCAATTCGCCGCATCCGCCCCCAAGATCCGCAGACCCTCAAGATAAGGCAGAGGATGCGGCTTGCCGTGTTCCAGCTCGTCCGCGATCACCAGGCCCTTGAACCGGTGCCGCGCGCCGATCGAATTCAACAACTGCTCAGCATTATCCCGCGGTGCATTGGTCACCGCCACTGCCGGCAAACCGATCGAATCCGCCCAGTCGAGCAATTCGAACAGGCCATGCACCGGTTCGATCCCTTCAGAAGCGAGTTCGCGGAACAGCGCTTCCTTGCTCATCATGATGTCCCACTGCCGCTCTTTGGTCTCGCCCGGCAAAAAGCGCGCGCCGATCGCCTCATTGGCGAGCCCCTGCAATTCCCGCCCAAAGCGCTCCCGATCGAAATGATGACCATAGGGCGCAAAGGCTCGGTTGAAAGCCTCGAGATGCAGCGGATCGCTTTCCACGAGAGTGCCATCGATATCGAAAAGCAGGCCAGCGCCAGGCTTGAGTGTCATGGTTCGTCCCTAAATAAGCGGCGCGAAACCACACGAACGCAGCGCATTCGTCAACAGCTCTGTTGGCTTAGGGGGTGTCTCAGTATTGCGCGATCTTGCGCGCATTGGTCGCCATGAAATCGAGCGAGGCCATGACGCCCTGTAGCGACAGCCAGATTTCAGCCGGCTTACCCTCGCCGACAATCGGCACGACGAGCTTGAGCGATGTACGCTCTTTCATCTGCTCGATCAGGCTCAGCGCCAGCTCGGGATCGGCGACGAAATACTGGTTGGTCGTGTTAAAACGCGTCTCGATTTCCGCGCCCATATTGAGCATCACCGGAACCGAGCCGGAAAACAGCAGCCGCATCGGGCGCGTCTCGTCATAGGCGGTTTTGTCGGTCGCAATGGTGATCGCCACATCGAGCGTGCCGTCGAGCCGGTTGCGGATCAGCGTCAGCTTATAGGCCGGCAGATTGGCGCTGTTCCTCGTCTGGCTCCCTGTGCTGGCAAAGCAGGAATAGCCATAAAAGTCGGTCGCATCCTCGTTGATATTGTCGGGGCACGAGGCAAGCCAATCGCGAAAATATTCGCGCCATTCGCCATAGGGATGATGGAAAGGCTGAGCCATACCAGGCGCGGCGAAGGCGATGAGGGCGGCAAGGGCGATGGCGAAGCGCATAACAAACTCTCGTCTTTGCCCCCCGGCCAGACTCTTATACCAGTGCGCCTGAGAAAAAGACCAGACGATGACCGGCAGGAGCTGATGGCACGCAAGGCGGCAACAGCAGCAATTTTGGAAACCAGCGCAGAGCTCTTCGCGCCCGAGGCCGATTTCCCCGATTTCTCCCACGAAGCCATGGCCTATGCCCGTGGTGCGCAGTGCGTCGTCGGTGTCGATGAAGCCGGCCGCGGCCCCCTTGCCGGGCCCGTCGTCGTTGCCGCCGTGCGTCTCGACCCCGAACGCATCCCACAAGGTCTCAACGACTCCAAAAAACTCACCGCCGAACGACGCGAAGAGCTCTTTGCCGAAATTCTTGCCGTCGCCGATGTGTCCGTTGTCAGCGCCCCGCCCTCGGACATCCTCAGCCTCAATATCCGCGGCGCCACTCTCGCCGCCATGGCCCGCGCCGTTCGCGCCCTTCCCTGCGCTGCCGATTGCGTCCTCGTCGATGGCCGCGATGTGCCGCCCATGCTCGCCTGCCCCGGCATTGCGCTGATCGGGGGCGATGGCCGCAGCGTCTCGATCGCCGCCGCCTCCATCGTTGCCAAAGTGATGCGTGATCGCATGTGCGCAATCATGGATTGCGACGCGCCAAATTTCGGCTTTGCCGGCCACAAGGGCTATGGCACGGCGGCCCACCTCAAGGCGTTGAATTTGCACGGCCCTTGCCGCCATCACCGCTCGGCTTTTGCCCCGGTAGCCGCGCTTCTCGTCACGCAGACCGTGGTTGTAGTCGAGAGTTAACCCCTCGCTAACCCCTTGCGAACGCTCCATTAACCCTGACAAAGTACAAAGGCAGGGTTAGTACTGCGTTAGGGATAGTTGCATGTTGCGTACCGCGCGTACGGCCCCGTTGGCCGATGCGGAGGAGGCTGTTCGCCTTCCGATCGACACCATTCTTGTGGGCGATTGCATCGACCACATGAATGCCTTGCCGGCCGGCTCCGTCGATCTCATCTTTGCCGATCCGCCCTATAACCTGCAACTGGCCGAGGGGCTCACGCGCCCCGACCAGTCAAAGGTCGATGCGGTCGATGATGATTGGGACAAGTTCGATTCGTTTGCCCACTATGACGCCTTTACTCGCGGCTGGCTGAAGGCCGCCCGCCGCGTCCTGAAGCCCGATGGCGCCCTCTGGGTCATCGGCTCTTATCACAATATCTTCCGCGTCGGCACGGCGCTCCAGGATCTCGATTTCTGGATGCTCAACGACGTCATCTGGCGCAAGGCCAACCCGATGCCCAATTTCCGTGGCACCCGGTTCACCAATGCGCACGAAACGCTGATCTGGGCCTCGAAAAGCCAGAAGAGCCGCGTGACCTTCAATTATGAAGCCATGAAGCTTGCCAATGACGACACGCAGATGCGGTCCGATTGGCTCTTCCCGATCTGCACCGGCGCCGAACGTCTGAAAGACGAAGACGACGGCAAGGTTCATCCGACCCAAAAGCCCGAAGCCCTGTTGTTCCGCATTCTCAATGCGACGACCAAGCCGGGCGATATCGTGCTCGACCCGTTCTTCGGCACCGGCACAACCGGCGCCGTCGCCCGCAAGCTTGGCCGCCACTTCATCGGCATCGAGCGCGAGGACACCTATGTCGCAGCGGCCCGCCAGCGCATCGCCTCGATCCGTCCGGCAGTGTTCGATGCGCTGCAATCGGTCACCCCGAAGCGCAAGGAAACCCGCATTCCGTTCGGGTCGCTCGTTGAACAAGGCTTGATCGAACCGGGTGCGCAACTTTTCGACTTAACGAAACGTTACTCTGCCATGGTTCGTGCAGACGGCTCGCTCGTCTCAGGTCCGCACCAAGGGTCAATCCACAAGGTCGGCGCATTGGTTCAGGGTGCTGAGGCATGCAACGGGTGGACCTTCTGGCACCACGACTTTCTTGGCGTAACCGAGCCCATCGATGTCCTCCGGGCAAGTGTGCGCCAAAAACTTGATTTGCTTTCTGCCTGATCCTGACCTCCAATCACTCAGGCTCTTAAACTGGCCGCTGGTTTGCCCCAGCGGCCTTTTTGTTTTCGGAAAACGTGATGCCGCGCCCCGCGGCGATAGCCATTCAATAAATCGACGCGCGAACAAACAGGAGACGAAACATTTTCGTCCTCGCTGACGTTGCTGCGTCGGTTTGGTGAGGGCGTTAGCCGTGTGGTCGTTGCTTCAGATATTCAATGCTTTAACCCCGAAGGACGCGGGATCTGAGAAGATCGCACGCGACCTTGCCTACGGCGCTGAGCCGCGCCAAAAGCTCGATATCTATGCGCCGCGCAACCCTTCTGGGCCGCTGCCGGTGGTCTTTTTCATCTATGGCGGCTCCTGGATGGATGGGGATCGGCACAATTACGATTTTGCCGGCCGCGCGCTCGCTGCCCTCGGCTATGTAACCGTCGTCGCCGATTATCGCCTGCTGCCCGAAGTAGAATATCCGGCCTTCCTCGATGATTGCTTCATCGCCTTGAAATGGGTCGAAGCCAATATTTCGGAATTTGGCGGGGACTCCTCACGGATCGGCCTCATGGGCCATTCGGCGGGCGCCTATAACGCCACCATGCTCGCGCTTCATCCGGATTATTTGGCGCAGTCAACTCTAGCCAAGAGCGTGCGCTGCGTCGTCGGGCTGTCAGGGCCGTATGATTTCTTTCCCTTCGACGGCAAAATCACCATGCGCACCTTTGGCGCCGTCCCCCATCCGCGCGACACCCAGCCCATCGAGCATGTCAGGCACACAGCCGCCCCCATGTTCCTCGGAACCGGCGAAAAAGACGGGCTGGTCTACCCCAGAAACACCGTAGCCTTGGCCAAGCGGCTGCGCGGTGTAGGTGTCACCGTTGAGGAAAAACATTATCCGCAACTCGGCCACCCACAGACCCTCATCGCCTTGAGCCGTCCGGGGCGCGGCATGGCGCCGGTGCTCGACGACGTGGCGAAATTCCTAGCCTCCAACCTTAAGCCCTGAGCTTACCAGTTGGATTCCAGAGCCTGTCTCACCTGCGCATCCGACCATTCCGCCGGCACCCAGACAGCCACATGCTGCCCGCCCTGCTCGACATAGGCATGGCGCATCGGCGTTGCCCCTTGCGCGCCGGGGTGCTCGTCATGATCGTATTCGGCAAATTCGTGGCTGAAATCCTTGCCCTGCCAATCACCCTCATGCAGCCAGCGACCCGTAAAATTTCCCTTGGAAGCATCCATTCGCATCTCCTCTTTCAAGAAGAATGCGCGAACCTGCCCGTCGCTCCCAGGAAAATGGTTTGGTCAGCCAAGGCCTCGCGCCATCGCCTGCGGCGCAGCCGCTGCGATGACGCCTTCGATGTCGGCGCGCTGCTCGGGTGACAGAAAGCGTAGTGGAATGATGCGGCGCAGGTTCTGCGATTCAAATAGCACGATCAGCTTGTCGTTGTGCTCGACGCGGAAAAGATCGCTCCAAGGCAGCTTCGTATTGCCGAGATCGGAATGAGCCAGATAGTGGGCCTCGTCCCAAGCGATCGCATAGGGCTTTCTGAGGCTTGCCTGCTGCTTGAAAATCCGGCGCGCCGTGCCCGGATTGATGACCCAGACCACAAAGGCCGGCCCGGCAAGCACGGCCAGCGGCGAAACGATCGTGAAGGCGGCAATGGGGAGGGCATTGCCCGCGTCCCAAACCAGAAGGCCGAATATCGTCGAGAGGGCAGCCGAGAGAAACAAAACGCTCAAAATCCCGCGCGGCCGCCGCAATGAATTGATGAATTGCAGCTTGTTGGCGTCGGCCAGATCGTGCGGAAGCAGTTGGATGTCGGCGGTACGGTTCATTCTGATCTCGGGATTGAATGTCAGCAATCGGCAAAAGCTGGTCCGATATCGAGCGGACAACCGATCTGGTCCGCAAGGTTTTGCGCAAATTCATTGAGCCCATCGGTCTTGGGATCGGCGGCAAGAAAGAGCGACTGGCCCTCGGAGTTTGGCGCGGCACTGTCGCAAATGGCGTAGAGCGTGGCGCCGCCGCTGCCTTTGGCAGGTGTTAGGCGGACAACCTCCAGTCGGCGAATGGCCGATCGCGGGATGACGTAGAGTTGGCTCGAGAGAACCACCAAGGCCTCGCCGCCTGCCGCTATGCTCAGCCTGGGCTCGGTACTAATCCCCGCCTCCAGTCGACGGGCATATTCGAGCTGCGTCTCCAGTGGCGCGCTGGATTGCGGTGGAGTGCCGCCAATCGAAAGCGGCCGGAGCCGCTGGCTCGACGAAACCCATTGCCTCTCCACTTCGCTCAGCGTCAGGCAAAGCCCCGTGGCGATTTCCACATGGCACGCGGACCGCAGGCGCGGATTGCGCTCCTCCGCGGGGTTCTGGAGATTGTCCGATTGCAGATGCGGCGGCCACGCCGTCAGCCGGATTTCCGCCAGGTCCGAGGTCCAGGACGCCACAACCGTGTTCCAGCGACGGCCGATCGGCGCCGGGCCAAGGGTTTTGGCGATGTGCTCGCCGGTGCGACGGAGATTGAAATCCGCATCGTCCGCCAGCCAGACAAGGCCGCTAAAGCGGCTGATCGGGAATTGCGGCGGTGTGCGATCATGGACATAGGCCGCCCATGGCCGCATTGCCCCCGGCAATTGCTCTGCCTCCGGCAGCAGCAAAGTCGGCCAATTATAAATCGGGTCCGAAACGATGCCATTGCGCGCTTCGATCACCGAACGCGGCTCATCGAGCGGCAGCCGCCAGGCAGTCAGCAAGGCCGTGATCGGATTTTCTCTTCCGCTACCGGCAAGGTCCCGCGCAGGCGGACCGTCCGGCGCGGACACAGCCCTCTTCGACTTCGGGCCGAACAGATCGCGCAAGATATTCATGGCCGCGGCGTTTCGTAGTTGCAAAGCGGTGGACGCGGCGTGCCCCTTTCGGTCGCGCTCATGCCCGCATACCAGCCCGCGCCCATGGCAATGAACCTTACCTCCGCAAACAGCCACGCATTGGTATTTTTGCCCTTCGTGCGTTCGGCAGCGAGTTCCATGAACGCAATGCCCGGCCCACCATCCTCCTCACAGCCAACTTTCGTCGCGTTTTCGCGGATGAGATCATCGAAATAACGATCACGCAGCGCCTGATTGGCCCGAATTTCTGAAATATTGGGCACATCGGCGCATTCGCCGGTCAGCACCTGGATGCCCACCGGCGTGCTCAGTGGATCGTCCTTGAAAAACGCAATCGTGCCCGCCCGCAGGTTCTCGGCGAGGAAGCGCATATACTCTGTGTTCGTCGTTTCAGCATCCCAGCCTCGTGTCTGTTGCACTGTGCTGGGCAGCCCAGGACCATCAAGGAAACAGCCGCGCTCGCCAAATTTAGCATAGTCGTCAATCCCCGAGGTGACGGCCACGACCTCAGGATCGTCGATCCGGATCTGACTTTTCACCGCTGGCGGCGCGATGACGCAAAGGGTCGGCGGCAGCACAATCCAGTCTCCTGTCCGAAAGGTTTCGGGATCGTCTTCCGCTTCGGTAACCACCGCGCTCAGTGCGTCTGCGGAAAACCCTGCCGCGACAGCAAGGTCAGTGGTCTCCGGGCCAATCGCGCAACCCTGCCCCACCAAAAAGTCGTCGAGGTCCTCTGCCAAAGCTGCGCTCGCTCCGGGAATTTGGGCGAAGAGGCAGCAAAGGGCGAAAAGGGCGCGCTTCATCAAGACACATCTCACAGTCCAATCGAACGGAACCATGATGGCGCAGATGGGGCTATAATTCGACCGCTGCTGGAAAAAAAAGCATTTAAGAGCCGACGGCGTTCAAGACCACAATAGAATGCCGCCTCGTCCTATCGTTTGAGATCAAAAACGACGGTCTCTTTTTCTGAACAATATCTTAGGTCTCTGCCGGCCTCTGGGGCTGACAAACGCCCGCCTTGCCAAAGACACGATTGAATGCGATAAGTGCAGCATACGTTTTCAGCCTAAGTCGGCTGTGTCTGCCGGTCATTTCCGGTCCTCGGCGCTCTGATCTACTTGCGAACGTTCTAGACCCTCTTGCATGTCGCAGGGGGAAACCGCTCGTTTCGCTTCGGCTCCGAGCTACCCAGGAATACAAAATGTCCCGCATCAACGGCACTGTAAAATTCTTCAACGCCACCAAGGGTTTCGGCTTCATCACGCCCGAAACCGGCGGCAAGGATCACTTCGTTCACATTTCGGCTGTTCAGCGCTCAGGCGTTGATGGCCTCTATGAAAACGACAAGGTAAGCTACGAAGTAGAAACCGGTCGTGACGGCCGTGAATCTGCTATCAATCTCACGCTCGCTCAGTAAGCAGCGTTCTAAAGCTCACGGATAGGCCGCCCTCCGGCGGCCTTTCTCGCCCCGATTGGGCTTTCAACCACGGGGAAACATATGAAGCCAAATATCACCGCTCTCGAACGCGCGTTCGAGCTTGCCAAAAGCGGCAAATTCACCAGCGTCACCGAAGTAAAGCAGGCCATTGCGCGCGAAGGCTATTCCGCCAGCCAGCTTGAAGGACCGATGCTCGCGCGCCAGTTGCGCGCTCTCGTCAAGGCGAGTTCGCCGGAATAGGCGCGTCTCTGCGCCGGGCGTGCAAGTGCGTTATTCCAACCCCGCCTGAGCCAGCACCTTTCTGAACAGCGTCGGCAATGCCTCGCCTTTTAGCGCGCTCGCGGGTGCCCACCAGCCATTTTCAAGTTCATCTGGCATAACTTCGGCCGACCATATTTCGAGCTCAAGCCGGAAATGGGTAAAGATGTGGACCACCTGTCCCCGGTGCCGCCACTCCGCTGCGACGGGATGCATCACCGCTCCAGGCTCTGCGCTCCATTCCGATGTCGGCACCTCGGTCATGCCCGCAAGAAGCCCTTTGCCCGGTCGAGACTGGAGATAAACGTCGCCGCTCGCGTCGGTCATGACAAAGGCATGGCCACGTCGGGTCGGACGTTCCGCCTTTACCGGCTTGATCGGAAACATGGTGGGATTGCCCGTGCGTGTGCCAAGACATTCCGGCTGCAGCGGACAAATCAGACAAGATGCGGTCCGAGGCGCGCAGATCGTGGCGCCCAAATCCATCATGGCCTGCGCAAAATCGCCCGACCTCATCGGAACGCTCAGTTGCAGGGCGGCCCGCAATTCGTCCTTTGCCTCACGCACCGGAACCGGCAGCGCATAGTAGCGCGCAAGGACACGGTCGAGATTGCCATCGAGCACCGCAATCTCCTCATCAAAGCAGATCGCGGCAATCGCAGCGCTGGTATAGGCGCCAATCCCCGGTAGCGTCTGAAGACCGGCCGAAGTGTTGGGAAACACGCCGCCATGCTGCTCCACCACCGCTTGGGCGCAGGCATGAAGATTGCGCGCCCGCGCATAATAGCCAAGCCCGGCCCATTCGCGCAGCAATGCGTCGAGGGGCGTCGCCGCAAGATCATGCACCGTCGGCCAAAGCGCGGTAAAGCGCAGGAAATAATTACGAACAGCAGCAACGGTCGTTTGCTGCAGCATCACCTCACTCAGCCAGACCCGATACGGGTCCGGCCTGACCCCGCGCGCCCGATCGGCCGGCGGCACGCGCCACGGCAAATCCCGCGCATGCCGATCATACCAGACAAGAACTGCAGCAGCGTCGATGGGATGGGGATCGATGAGGGGCATGGTGCAGGGATATAGGCTCCGGCCAATGCGCCGCAAGTATGGTGATTGCTGGCACCTCCAATGTTCACCGCACTCTAAATCCTTGGCGTCATTCCCGCGAAAGCGGGAATCCATTTCCCCGGAGGCACGATTCCGACTTTTCGCGCTAATGACGTTGTGAAGTTAGCCGACCGATTGCCTTCGCCACCGCCTCTCCCACACCCACTCTACTTCCCTCGGGCTTGACCCGAGGGCCAATGCGAGAGCCACAAGCTACTGCACGTGGGTCCGTGACCCTTGTCTGTTGAAAGTGTGCGAGATTGGTTCCGGGAGGGCGATCGATTGGCCCTTGGTCAT
>NZ_LMLO01000005.1:0-19176 GCF_001421945.1 Devosia sp. Leaf64
AAAAACACATCCCTCTCTACGATAATCATAACAAAAGCCCCGGTTCGAAAGAACCGGGGCTTTGCTGTTTCTAATGCGATGAAACCGGAAGCACAGCGATGAACGCTGATTTTTCAGCCCAATGCGACAAGTGCTTTGCTCTATGCTGCACTGCGCTCGCCTTCTCTCGTGGCTCTCAATTCGCTCACGATAAGGCCGCCGGCCAACCCTGCCATAACCTAGATGCCGCCTTTCGCTGCACCATTCACGCGCGTCGAGAAGAGCTTGGTTATGAGGGGTGTGAGGCATTCGACTGCCTCGGTGCCGGTCAGCGAGCCTCGGCCATCTTTGCTGGTGAAAACTGGCGCCGCGATCCCTCGATAGCGCGGCGCCTCTATGCCAGTTTTTCGCTGCTGCTCCGCGTTCAGGAAATGCGCCGGGCACTCGAGACCGCTGCAGACCTCGAAATCGGCAGGACGCTGCACGAGCGACGGCTTGCCCTCCTCGACACGCTGAATGAACAGGGGGAAAGCCTCCGCGAAGACATTTCCGACGAGGCGAGCGCGACGCTCAGAGAGTGCCGCGCCTTCCTCAAGAGCCTCGCGCCGCTGCTTTCGGCCTAGGGCGTGTGGGGATTCCGTGATGCCGGACTGCAAACGGCGATTTTCTGCGCTTCCGGTGCTCACGTACCCGAACGTACGCTCCGCTCCGGTTCTCGAAAACCACCTTTTTCGCCTCGTCCTGACGTAAATCCCCAAACGCCCTAAACCAGCTTGCCGCTATCCAATGCGGCCATGATCCAATCGCGATATTTTTGGTCTTTGCCTGAGATCTCGGGCGTGACCTGGCTCGCCTCCTCCATGAAGAAGCGATAGTCCCGCCCGCGTTCCTGGCCGGCTAAAGTGTGCATATCTTTGGCGACGTCGATGATCTCTGGCGAAAGTTCACCCAATTGCGTGCCGCGTATGGCCCAATTGACCATATCGTCGCTGGTTCGATCCTTTTCGGACCCGGCCAGAACCCGCACGGCATGGGCGGCAAAGAGGAAGCGATCACCCGTTGGCCGATCATAGCGCTTGTGTTGCTGATAGAGCGTCTCGACCAGAACCGGTGCCTCGGGCCTGCCGAGGCCAATATCTTCCACCGCAATGACACAGAGCCGCGACCAGAGCTTTTCTTCCATCTCTGGGCTCGTGCGAAACATCTCCCAGGCAAGCAGCAGCGCATTGTCCACCAATGCACGCCGGATCGACTTTTGCAGCGCTGAAATCACCTCATCGGCCGCAAAGCCGCCTGCCGTGGTCGTGCGCTGCCACGGATCTTCTGGTTGCTTGACGGTGAGGCTCATTTGCCCGCTGCCCAATCGCAAAGCTGGGTCCAGAGACGATTATATCCAGCCCATTCGACGAAAGGCGGCGGGGCCCAATGTGGTCCGCAGTCCGAGGCGAAGGCAACACTGCGGCCCTTGCCGAAGTCTCCGGCGACGATCAGCGGATCATTCCCGACGCTCGCAACGACATCGCCGCCCGTCTTGGCCGCAAAGCGGTTGTAGCCAAGCAGAGCCGGCCACTCGGCCCAAAGCCCCGCGACAATCGCGTGTTCGGACTTCTTAACTTTTGGCACCACGCCCTGCGGCGCCTCTACGCGATCATCGCCGCGCTCGATGATCACTGGCAGTGCTTCTTCGATAGGCGAGCCCGCATATTGCGCCTTGGCGTCGATCCCCTGGAAGGTGAGGTAGCCGCCGACCATGACGAGACCACCGCCCTGCGCCACATAATCGCGCACCGCGGCGAGCCGGTTCGGCAGAACTTTAGAGCGCGCAAACGTATCGGGATGGAGGAGCAGCGTGTTGGCCCCGATATCAGAGAGGAGCACGCAGTCATAGGCGGCAAGCTCTTCGACCGTGAACGGAAAATCCCGTGCTGCGACATGGGCGGGCTGATAGGTCACGTCCCAGCCGCCGGCTTCGAGCGCGGCCTTGAGCCAGCGGACGCCCTCGGCATATTCGGTGGTCGTAAAACTATCGAACCCTTTCTGGTGGATCGAATGCACCGTCCAGGATTCCCCAGCGATCAGAATGCGTTTGCTCATGGCATGGCCTCATGTTGGCGCGGGGCAGGGGTTTGCCGCCCGCGTAAAAAAATTCAGGCTGGGTCGGCGTGCTGCTGCGGCGGCGCGACGGAATTACGGATGACGAGCTCGACCGGCAGCCGCGTTTCGTCAGGCGGCGGCGTCCCTTCGAGCAGAGCGAGCAAATGTTTGACTGCCAGTTCGCCCATGGCGCCGACCGGTTGGCGAATGGTGGTCAGTGGCGGATCGACGAGTGCGGCGAAAGCCATGTCGTCGAAGCCGACGAGGCTGATGTCATTGGGGATGGAGAGCCCAAGCGCGCGCACGGTCTGGATGACGCCGATGGCGATATAGTCGGAACAGGCCAAGATGGCTGTCGGCGGCGATGGCGCTTCGAGCAAAACCGAGGCGGCCGCCGCGCCATAGTTGCGGCTATAATCGCCGAGAAGGACCCAGCCGGGACGGATCGAAAAACCGGCTTCGTCCATGGCGCGGTTATAACCGGCGAGGCGTTCGTTGACGCTCATCAGCCGATGCGGCCCGCCGATCAGCGCGATATCGCGATGCCCATGCTCGATGAGGTGCCGTGTCGCCAGATATGCTCCCTCGGCATTATCGACGAAAACGCGGGGCAGATTGACGCCTTCGATATCTTCGTCGAGCACGACGACATTGGTGCGTCCGGCCAAGAGCGCGGCCAGCGTGCCGTCATCGACGCGATTGGTCATCATGATGAGGCCATCGACATGGCTATCGGCCATGCGCCGTATGGCTTTCACTTCCGCGTCCGAGTGGCCTTGTGTGGAAGTGATATAGACCGAATAGCCGCTGGCATGCGCCTGGCGCTCGACGGCCGCCGCAAGCTCGGCAAAGAATGGGTTGGCGATATCGGGGGTGACGAGCGCAATGGCTTCGGATTTCCCGGTCGAGAGCCGCCGCGCCAGGAGGTTGGGGCGATAATCGAGCTTGGCGATTGCTGCATCGATGCGGTCCCGCGTCGCCTGCGGCAGGTCGATGCGATTGTTGAGATAGCGCGAGACGGCAGTCGGGGAAACGCCGGCTTCGGCCGCGACGTCACTCAGGGTTGGCATGGTGCCTCCGCGCTTTGAGACGGCATCCGAGTCACACCGCCCATCCCATAACCATAACCGGCGTATCCGGCACGATGCGGGAGAGCAGTTCGCGGGTGCTTGCGGTATAGTCGACAGCGCCGCCGCGGACGGTGCCGAGGCTGGCGCCCACAATGTCGGTGTAGCCGTAGCCATGCGCGAGAAGATCGACGAGCGCCGATTGCACCGGATGGATGGTCGGGTTGAACGCGACGCTTTCAATGGCCGTGCCGGTGACCGCGGCGCCATCGCGCAGATGCAGCGTCAGGGCGCCGGGGCATTTGCTATAGGGCGAATGGCTGCGCCGTCCCGCCGTGAGCAAAGTCTTGGCGGCGGGGGAGACGCTATCTTCCTCAAAGCGCAGATTGGACCAGAGTTCGCGCCCGGGCACGGCGCCGCGTTCGCCGAGATAGGCGGGGTCGAACGGCCAGGGATAAAGTTGCGCGAGGGTCAGCGTGTGGCCGAGCGGGTCGATCAATTCCAGCCGGTCGCTGGCGGCATATTCGGCAAGGCACTGTCGGCAATGGGCGCAGGGATGGGCTTCGCCGATGGCGATCACGCCGATATTGGTGCCCCGGCTCATGGCGCGGGTGAAAACAAAACCCTCGCCATGGAGCGTATAGCCGAGATGCGTCGTCGGGAATTCGACATTGCCGCCGAGGATGAGATTGCCCGTCTCGGTTTCGAGGCCCACAGCGCCGACGTGAAAATTGGAAATAAGCGGCTTTGCCATTTCTCGCGCCGCCAGATCGAGCAGCAGGCACATGAGATCGCGCTCGGACTGCAGTCCAAAGCGGCCAACGAGTTCGCTGACCACTGAAGCCGGAATGACCCCGCCTATATTGTCCTGCGGCTGCGATTTTGCAGGCGCGATTGCCGCAAGGATGGCATCGGCAATCGCCGCCTTTTCGGTTTCGCCGATCTTGCCAAGCCGCGCGGGGACAGCCGAGTCAGCGGCAAAAGGATTGACGCTCATCGGGTTTTTGCCGAGAAATTGTGCACAAGTCCTGTGCGGCGCAGGCTTGTGCAAATTGGGTGCGATAGCATTTGACAATCCCCTCGAAACCATCGTTAGATCGGCTATGTAAAGCGCTTTACCAACGATAGGTCAAATGGGTTCTACACTCCTCCGCAATGCGACCGTCCTGACTGTGGATGATGCCAACACCGTCTATGCTGGTGGTTGGGTCGCATTTGTCGATGGTCGGATCAGTGGCGTCGGATCTGCGGATTTGTGTCCGAGCCCGGATGATTTCGACGTGGTTCAGGATCTCTCAGGGCATCTGGTCATGCCCGGCCTCGTCAATGCGCATACTCATTCGGCCATGGTGCTGTTTCGCGGTCGGTCTGAAGGTCAAAGCCTTCTCACCATGGAGGGCTGGTACAATTCCATCCGGGAGCCGGAGCTGTCGCTGGTCTCGTCCGATATCGGTCCGGCCGTTGCGCTCTCCTGCGCCGAGATGGCGCTGAGCGGTACGACGACGTTTTGCGATCAATATTTCTTCGCCGAGGAAATCGCCGCCGCCGTCAAGGATGCCGGGCTCCGCGCTGTCATCGCCTATGGCATTGTGCAATTGGGCGACAAGGAGCGTGGCGAGGAAGAACTTGCCAAGGCGACGGACTTTCTCCGCCAGCAGCGTTCGTCCGACGGTCGGGTCATTCCCTGGTTCGGCCCGCATGCGCCCTATGTCGATAATACCGAGGATCTGCTCCTTGCCGAAGTTGCCGTCGCCAACGAATTCGGTGTCGGCTTGCATCTCCATATGGCGTGTGGCCCCGAAGACAATGAAGAGACCGAGCGGCGCTATGGCACGACGGCGGCGGTTGCTCTCGAAAAGCTCGGCTTTTTCAATGGCCGCATCCACGCAGCGCATTGCCTTGATCTGAGCCCCGAGGACATCGCGGTTTTTGCCCGCGCGCCTCACGCGTCCATTTCCCACAATGCGACGGCCGGGCTTCGTTCCGGCCGCGAGGGCATTTGCCCGGTGGTCGATCTCAAGGCAGCGGGCGTCACTGTTGCTCTCGGCACCGACAATGTCGCGGCCAACAATGGCTATGACATGATCAACGAGATGCGGGTCGCGGGGCTCGTCGCCTCACACCGCGAAAGGACGGCGCAGCCGATCTCCAGCGCCCAGCTCGTGCGCATGGCCACCATCGAGGGCGCCAAGGCGCTGGGGCTCGACCATGAGATCGGTTCGCTCGAAGTCGGCAAGGCGGCCGATATCATCGCGATCGATATTTCTGGTGCAGGCTATTCCGAGACCCCTGACATCGAGACGCTGCTGGTCTATTCCGGAAGTGGACGGGATGTGCGCCATGTCTTTGTCGCCGGCGAGCAGCTGGTGCAAGATCGGCAGCTCCTGCGTCGGCCCTTGTCTGAGATCAGGGCCGAGTACTCAAACACCTATAGGGATTTCTGGGACCGCGTCGCAGCGGCTCGGAAAGTGGCATAATGGCAAGAAAACTCATTCTCGATACCGATGGCGGCGTCGACGACGCGCAGGCCCTGATGATGCTGATCGCCAATGGCAAGACGCCGGACGCGATCACCACCGTCTTCGGCAATGTCGGTCTCGATGCGGCAACGCGCAATATTCTCACCGTGCTCGAAGTTGCGGGCAAAGGCTCGGTGCCGGTCCATAAGGGTGCCGATCGTCCGCTGACCCAGCCGGTGATCGACGCGAAATATATCCACGGCGAAGACGGTCTCGGCGGCGCCCCGCGCCCCGCAAAGATTCCGGAAGTCGCCAGCACCGATGGCGTCGGCTATCTCGTTGAAACCTTCCGCGCCGCCGCCAAGGCCGGCGAAAGGGTCGATATCCTGATGATCGGCCCGCTGACCAATATGGCGCTCGCCCTTCGCTTGGCGCCCGATATCGTTCCCGGCATCGGCCAGCTCACCATCATGGGCGCTACCGTCTATGGCCGTGGCAACACCACGCCGGCTGCCGAATTCAATATCTATGCCGATCCCGAAGCCGCCGCGATCGTCTTTGGTGCAGATGTCGAAACACTCGTCGCGCCTTGGGAGCCCTGCGTCACCCATTTCATGACCGGTGATGAAGTCGAAGCGCTCCTTGCCGAAATTCCGGACAGCCCGGAAAAGACTTTTTCCGCCGCGCTTGTCGACCATGCGCGCAAGACCACTGTCGGCTATGGCGGGCCCGATCATTTCCGCTTCGTCGATCCGCTGGCCATTGCCGCTGTTATCGAGCCGGAGCTTGTGACCAAGACCATTCGTGCTTCCGTCGATGTGGCGCTTGCGCCGGGCATCGCGCGCGGCATGACCCTGGTCGATCCTTCAGGCCGCCTCGGCACGCCGATGGTGACCTTAATCGAGGAAGCAAAGGTCGATCGCCTCGTGGCGCTCTACCGCGCGTCCGTTGCCTACCGCGCCACCGCCTGACCCAAGCCTTAAGGGAGCTTCGTCAATGTCCAACCCAACCTTTACCCGCCGCGCCTTTGCCGGCCTCCTTGCCGCCGGTCTCATGACCTCGGTTTCGGCCGGCGCGGTTTTCGCCCAGGAATACACCAAGGAAAACCCGCTCAAGGTTGCCCTCGTTGTCCACGGCAATCTCGGCGACAAGAGCTTCTTTGACTCCGCCGCGGCGGGTCTGGATCGGGCCGAGGCGGAGCTCCCGGTCGATGTCACCGTCATCGAAGCAGGCAATGATCGTGGCCGCTGGCAGCCGGCCCTCGCGGACGCCACCGACCAGGGCTATGACGTCGTCATCGCCGGCACCTGGGAAATGACCGGCTTCATGGCCGAGCTGGCGCCGGACTATCCGGAAACCAAGTTCATCGTTTTCGATGATGCGCCTGATTTCACCGCCGGAAATCTCGGCAATATGCTTGCCATCAATTATCGCGTGTCGACCGCCGCGTATCTGGCCGGCTATGCCGCCGCCAAGATTTCGACCACCGGCAAGCTCGGCGAAATCCTCGGTGTCGAAGGCGCGACCATCCTCGAATTCGCCCTCGGCTTCGAGCAGGGCGCCAAGGCCGCCAATCCGGATGTACAGGTGACCCGCGCTGTCGCTGGTTCCTTCACCGATCCGGCCAAGGGCAAGGAACTGGCGCTCGCCCAGTTCGCCCAAGGCGTTGACGTGGTCTTCCCGATTGCGGGCGGCACCGGCATCGGCGCGCTCCAGGCAGCCCGCGACGAGGGCAAGCTTGCCGTCGGCGTCGATAGCGACCAGGCCGAAATCTTCGCCCCGACCGATCCGGCCCAGGCCGATGTGATCTTCACCTCGGTCGAAAAGAAGGTTGGCGATTCCCTCTTTACCGCTCTGCAGCAGACCCTTGATGGCACCGCGCCCTATGGCACCAACCTGATCCTCGGCCTTGCCGATGGCGCCGTCGGCATTGCCAAGAACAGCTATTATGAAAAGCTCGTTCCGGCCGAAGTCCGCGCCGAAGTCGATGCCGAGGAAGCCAAGATCATCTCTGGCGAAATCACCGTCGAAAGCGCCATGAAGTAAGCGTTCCGGCCCCGCCTGTCCCTCAGGCGGGGCTTTTTCTATTCCAGCGAGGAGACGCCATGGCGCCGCTGCTCGAAGCCATTTCCATCGGCAAGACTTATCCCGGCGGCACCGTCGCTAACGACGGCGTCAATCTTACTATCGCGGCAGGCGAAGTCCATGCCGTCGTCGGCGAGAACGGGGCCGGTAAGTCGACGCTGATGAAGATCCTTTTCGGCATCGAACAGCCCGATCGCGGCGAACTGCGCCTCGATGGCAAACCCGTATCCTTCGCCAATCCGCGCGAAGCCATCGACAATGGCATCGGCATGGTGTTCCAGCACTTTTCGCTGGTCCCCTCTTTTTCCGTTTATGAAAACGTCGTGCTCGGCTCCGAGCCGCGCAATGGCGTCAAGTTCGACCGCCAAAAGGCGATCGAAGAGGTGCGCGCGCTTTCCGAAAAATTCCGCCTCGCGGTCGATCCCCTGCCGCCGGTTGGCCAACTCCCTGTCGGCCAGCAGCAGCGGGTGGAGATTCTCAAGGCGCTTTATCGGAACGCGCGCATCCTCATTCTCGACGAGCCGACCGCCGTCCTTGCGCCGCAGGAAGTCGAAGAGCTGTTCGTTGCGGTCCGCGCCCTCGTCGCGCAAGGCCGTACGGTCATCTTCATCGCTCACAAACTGCCTGAAGTCCTCGCCATTTCCGATCGCATCACCGTCATGCGCGCCGGCAAGACCGTCGGCTCGGTTAACGCCAAGGAAGTCACCGAGCAAAGCCTTGCCACCATGATGGTCGGCCGCGAAATCGCGCTGCGCATCGATCGCGCCAAGGGCCGCGGCGATCTCGCCTGCGAAGTCAAAGCGCTCAAACTCACCGCCGAAAGCGGCGCGCCGATCGCAGAAGACCTCAACCTAAAAGTGCATCAGGGCGAAATCCTCGGCCTTGTCGGGGTCGAGGGCAATGGTCAGGCGGAACTCCTCGAAGCCATAGCCGGCCTCCGCCCGATTGCCGATGGCGTCGTTTATCTCAATGGCGACAGGCTCAACCCGCTCTCGACGCTCGAGCGGCGCGAGCGCGGCCTTGCCAGCATCCCTGAAGACCGTATCGCGCGGGGCCTTGCGACCGGCGCCACCATCGCCGAAAATCTCGTCGCCACCCGCCTTGCCGACAAGCGCTATGTCCGCAATGGCCTCCTCGATTTGAAGGCCATCAAGGCCCAGGCCTTAAAACTGATCGAGCGCTATTCCATCCGCGCCGGCGGTCCCGGTTATCCCGTCGGCACGCTTTCGGGCGGCAATATGCAAAAGGTCGTCGTCGCCCGCGAACTCTCCGAGCAACCAAAACTCCTGCTGGTCAATCAGCCGACCCGCGGCGTCGATCTTGGCGCCACCCAGTTCATCTGGAAGTCCCTCACTGAAGCGCGCGATGGCGGCGCCGCGGTGCTTTTGAGCTCTGCCGATCTCTCCGAACTCCTCGCGCTCTCCGATCGCCTCGTCGTCTTTTATCGCGGCAAGATCGTCGCGGCCTTCGTCAATTCCGATGACCTCACCGCCGAAACGCTGGGCACCTATATGCTCGGCCTGTCGCGCCAGGATCCCGAAACCATGCGGGCAGCCCTCCAATGAGCCAGAACTCTCCTTCCCGCTGGGCCATGATTGGCCGCGAAACCGGTCGCGCCCTCACCGCCGTCGTCATTGCGCTGATCGTTGCCCTCGTCGTCATCCTTCTTACCTCGGCCGATCCCGGCGCCGCCTTCCAGACGCTGCTTACAGCGCCGCTTTCGTCCAACCGCACCATGGGGCTCTGGATCGACGACGTCGCCAAACTGTCGCTGACCGGCCTTGCCTTCAGCCTCGTCTTCCAGGCCCGGCAATTCTCCATGGGCGTGCAGGGCCAGGTCTATATGGGCGGGCTCTTTGCCGCGCTCATCGCCATGTCGCCCATCGGCGCGACGCCCCTTGCTATTCCCGTCGCCATGCTGGCCGCCATGTGCGCAGGCGCCGTCTATGGCTTCATCCCCGGCTATGCCAAGGCGCGCTTCGGCGCGAGCGAAATCGTCTCCTCGCTCATGCTCAATTACATCGCCATTCTCATCGTCAATTACCTCATCCGCGCCCATCTAGCCCCGCAAGGCACGGGCCAGTTGGCGACGGCGAAATTCCCCGATACCGCGATCTATCCCGCCATTCTCCCCGGCACGCGCTTCGATCTCGGCATCCTCGTCGCGCTTGTGGCCACCTTCGTCGTCTGGTTCCTGCTCTACCGCACCAATTGGGGCCTCAAACTGCGCCTCGTGGGGCACAATCCGAAATTTTCCGAATATTCCGGAATCCGCTCGAGCTTCATCATGGTCTCGGCCATGACCGTCGCCGGCGCCTTTGGTGGCCTTTTGGGCTCGGTCTTCGTCCAGGGCCGCGCCTTCGGCAATCTGGCGCAGAATTTTGACGGCAATCTCGCCTTCGAAGGCATTCTCATTGCCATCGTCGCCCGCTCGCGGCCGCTCGCCGTGCCCTTCGTGGCGCTGGCCTATGGCTATCTCCGTCAGGGCGCCCAGCTTATGGGCATCCGCACCGATGTGCCGACCGAAATGATCTCGGTGGTTCAGGCCATCATCATCCTTCTCGTTGCCTCGTCCTTCTCGCTGCCCGGCAAGAAATTCTTTGCCAATCTCCTCGGTCGCAAGACGACACCAGCCGCCGCACCGGAGGCCGCGAAATGATCGAACTCCTGATGACGGTCTTTTCCGCGACCTTCTTCGTCACTGTTATCCGCACCACGACGCCACTGCTGTTCGCGACCCTCGGCGGGCTCATTTCCGATCTCTCCGGCGCGCTCAATGTCGCGCTTGAAGGCATGATGCTGATCTCGGCGCTCACCGCCGTCATCGTCTCGGTCTATGCGCCCTGGTATGTCGCCGTGCTCTCCGGCATTTGCGCGGGCGGTCTTCTCGGCGCGCTCATGGCCTTCTTCCATCTGCGCTTGAAAGCCGACATCATCCTCGTCGGCTTCGCCGTCAATATTCTGGCGACCGGCGGCACCGTCTTCGCGCTCTCGCAAGCCACTGGCGGGGACAAGGGCACGTCCATTAATTTGCAGTCCAAAGCCGTTCCCGCGGTCAATCTCTCCTTTCTCGATGCGATTCCCGTCATCGGGCCGACCCTCCACAGCCTGCTCTCGGGCCATTCGATCCTCTCCTGGCTCGCGCTCTTCATGGTCTTTTCGGTCTGGTATTTCCTCTACCGTACGCCCTATGGCCTCTGGCTGCGCGGCGTCGGCGAATATCCGGCGGCCCCAGAAGCGGCGGGGATCAACGTCACCAAGGTGCGGGCTTGGAGCCTTGTTGCCTCGGGCGCTCTTGCCGGCATCGGCGGCGCGCAATTGGCCATGTTCAACTATATCGGCTTTACCCGCGACATGACGGCCGGCCGCGGCTTCATCGCCCTCGGCGCGGTGCTGCTTGGCGCCCGCCATCCGGTCGGGGCAATGCTCGCCGCGCTCCTTTTCGGCATTTTCGAAGCGCTGGCGGTGGTCATGCCCAATCTCTTCAATTGGATCCCCGGCGAAATGATCCAGACTATCCCCTTCGTGGTGACGGTCCTCGCCCTTATCCTCTTCAGCTATCGCGCCCAGCGCGCCCGCCAGATGCGGACCCTGACCAAGATATGACCCTCCCCGACGACCTCATCCTCTCGGCGACCGATGAGGTCGCCATCCGGCAGCATCTGCTGCTGGTGTCCCTGGGCAAAAAGGCGGCCGATCTTGCCGTGGAAGTTGGTCGTCTCCTCGCCGTCCATGCCAATGAATGGATGGACAATCAGGAGATCATCATCGCCGGCCGCCGCATCGCCTATGTCGGCCCCGTGGGTTCCTATCGTGGCGAGGTCGCCAAGCGCGTTTCCTATCCCGACCTCTCCGCCGTCCCCGGCTTCGGCGAAGTCCATAAGCACATCGAATCCACGCACATCACGCCCGATTTCGAGGCTGAGCTCGTCCTGCCGCGCGGCAATACCTGGACCTGCGAAGCGAGCCACGAATTCGCCAACGTCAACGGCCCCAAAAACATCGAATTCTGGGAAAAGGCCCGTCGCGCCGGCTCGCCTTTAAAAGTGTTCATCCAGCCAGGGTCTGCCGTGCCGCCCACGCCATGGGAACAGTCGGGCGGCTATTTTGGCTATGATGAGCAGAAAGAGTTCCTGTCGGAAAACCTCTCGGTCACGAGCCTCGACGAAGTCATGGATTGGCCCTCGGTCTGGGACCCGACCAATCCGGGCTACGCGCGCATGTGGGGCATGATCCGCGCTACCTTTGAAATGCGCGGCGTCGTTGAGGGCCACGGCAATGGCCTTACCGATCTCCACGACATTTCCGCCTTCGCCGCTGCCGGCCTCTCCTCCGATCACGAAGTCTGGGCGTTGGAAGAAACCTGGGATCGGCTGGTGCGCGGGCTATTCACCGAGCTTCGTCCCTTCTCTTATGATGCCATAATTCCCGGCCTTCTCGAAAAGGGCCTCAAGGACTGGTCGAACATCGCCTTCACGACCGATGATCGCAGCGCCAGCGATACGCTCAGGGATGGCGCCACCGACCACAATGTCCGCCACGCCATCCACTATGGTCTCTCCCCCGAAATCGCCATCCAGTGTGCCACCATCAATCCGGCGCGCCATATGCGCATCGATCAATGGGTCGGCTCGATCACGCCGGGACGCTATGCCGACATAGTGCTTTTGCGCGACGTCCCCTCGATCGACATCGCCCATGTCTATGCCGATGGACGGCTTGTGTCCGAGGGCCAGACTTATACCGGACTCAAGACCCGGATCGACTGGCCCGATTGGGCCTCGGGCTCCGTCAATATCGGCCGTACGCTGACCGCCGCCGACTTCGCTATCCAGGCCGAACCCGGCCGCACCACCATGCAGGCGGCGATCTCCCGTCCCTTTGCCTGGAACGAGGATTTTGCCGTCGAGACCCTCCCGGTCGAGAACGGCGAAGTGCAGCGCGATCCGGCAAAACTCATCACCAAGTGGTCGATGATTGATCGGTATCGCGGGGACGGCGCCGTGGCGTCCATGTTCTGGACCGGCGTTGGCCCCGCCGACCCGGACACCGCCCTTTGCTGCTCGGTCGCCCACGATAGCCACAATATCTGGTGCATCGGCTCGTCCGACACCGCCATGGCTAAGGCTGTCAATCGCCTCGCCGAAATCGATGGTGGCTATGTCCTCGTTCATCGCGGCGAAGTCGTTGCCGAACTGCGCCTCGAAATCGCCGGTCTCATGACCGCGCGCCCGGCCGAAGCGTTCGATGCGGATATGAAAGCCTTCCTCGCTCGCGCGGACGAAGTCGACTGGGTCTATGCCCCCGCCGCCATGAACCGCTGGAAACCCGGTTTCCCGGAATTCCTGATCTTTGCCACGCTCACCTGCTCGCCCTGGCGCTGGGTGCTCGTCGCCCCATCCGCGCTTTGCCCCGAGGGCTTTGTGAATGTACAAACGGGCGAGACACACAAGATCGTTTGGTAGTCATGGACATTTCGGGCGCTGGGATAGTTGGCACCTTCTTTCACGCGCCGACGCGCGAAAAGCTGGAGGTGCTGGAAAATGTGCTGATCCGCGTCGATGGCGCGGGCACCATCACCGATATTCACCCGGCCGGCGATTCCATGCGGACCCTCGTCGAGGCCGAGCTTGGCGATCGGCTCTATCGTCTGCCCGATGGCCATTATGGCCTCCCTGGTCTCGTCGATCTACATATCCACGCGCCGCAATATCCCCAGCTTGGCCTCGCGCTCGATGAGCCGCTCGAAGTCTGGCTGCAGAAATATACGTTCCCGCTCGAAGCCAGATATGCCGATCTCGACTTCGCCCGCGAGCGCTATGCGGTCCTCGTCAGCGATCTCCTCGCCACCGGCACGACGACGGCCCTCTACTTCGCGACCCAGCACGAAGCCGCGACAAAGCTCCTCGCCGATATCTGCATCGAAAAAGGCCAGCGCGCCCTTGTCGGTAAGGTGGTGATGGACGACCCCGCCGCCTGTCCCGAAAATTACCGCGACGAGAGCGCTGAAACCGCGGTGGCCGAAACCCGTGCCGTCATCGAGCATATCAGCAATCACCTCGATAACGGGGCAGGGCGCGTGCTCCCGGTGATCACGCCGCGCTTCATTCCCTCGTGTACCGATGAAGCCCTGGAGGGCCTTGGTGCACTGGCGGAAGAATGCGGCTGCCACGTCCAAACTCATTGCTCGGAAAGCGACTGGGCCCATGGCCATGTGCTCGAGCGCTACGGCAAAACCGACGCGGCTGCCCTCGACGCCTTTGGCCTTCTGACGCGCAAAAGCGTTTTGGCCCATTCAAACTTCCTCACCGACGAGGATATGGACCGCCTCGCCAGTCGCGGCGCCGCGGTGGCCCATTGCGCCCTCTCCAATATTTACTTCGCCAATTCCGTCTTCCCGCTCTGGCACGCCCTCGAAAAAGGCGTCCATGTCGGCCTTGGCACTGATATTTCCGGCGGCCCCTCCGCTTCGATGTTCCAAGCAGTGCGCGTGACGGTCCAATCCTCCCGCATGCTCGCCGAAGGCACCGATCCCTCGCTTCCGGCAAACGAGCGCGGCCGTCCCAACTCCGCCATCGACCTCATCACTGCCTTCCATCTCGCCACAGCTGGCGGTGGCATCGCGCTCGATCTCCCCATCGGCCTCATCGCCCCCGGCTACCGCTTCGATGCCCTCGCTATCGACACCACTGCCCATACCGGCGCCATCCGCCTCTTTGGCGAAACCGACCCCAATGCCATCTTCCAAAAACTGATCTATGGGGCCACTCGCCCTAATATCGCGAAAGTGTGGGTCGACGGCCTCGATCGCACCCCTTGATGCCTGAGCCGTCTCATGTCCATGATGGCAAAGGCGATTTGCGGAACGGGTGCCATGGCGACGATGGAGTTCAAGGTTGTGACGGCCAGCTACGATGCTGCCGCCCAGCTCCTCTCCTATACGGCGACGGGCCTCCGCGACGGGCTCCATTTCACCGTGTCCTCGCGCGTCAAATGTTTGAAAGATCCATCGACCAAGGAGCGGCTCCACATGGTCGTCCTCCTTGCCCTCACCGATCATTTCAAGCGCCCCAGTCCCTCGGGACACCGCTGGTAGGGCTTGCACCCGAGCCCGGCTTGGGAATAATCCCCAGCGACAGGTGAGGACCATGGCAGCGCGACAGGATAATTCTGCGACCCGGCTCGACGACGCTGCCCGCGCCGGCTGGCTCTACTATGTCGCGGGCAATACCCAGGAAGAGATCGCGGCCAAGATGGGCATTTCGCGCCAGACGGCGCAGCGTCTCGTCTCGCTCTCGGTCAGCGAGGGCCTGATCAAAGTGCGCCTCGACCACCCCATCGGCCGCTGCCTCGACCTCGCCCAGCGCCTCACCGACCGCTTCGGCCTTGTCCAGTGCGAAGTCGTGCCGTCTGATCCGGCGTCGGGGTCGACCACCATTGGTGTTGCCGAAGCCGGCGCCGCCGAGATCGAGCGCTATCTCAAGAGCACCGACCCCATCGTCATGGCCATCGGCACCGGCCGTACCCTCAAAGCCGCCATCGAGCAGCTCCAGCCCATGGATTGCCAGCACCATAAGGTCGTCTCGCTCACCGGCAATATCGCCCCCGATGGCTCCGCCGCCTTCTACAACGTGATTTTCAACGTTGCCGATACGGTGAAAGCCCGATCCTTCCCCATGCCCCTGCCGGTCATCGCGTCCTCGGCCAAGGAGCGGCAACTCCTCCACACCCAGGCGATGATCGAAGCGACGCTGACCCTTGCCGCACAGGCCCAGATCACTTTTGTCGGCGTCGGCCATCTCGGCCCCGACGCGCCGCTGCTCCTCGATGGTTTCATCACCGAAGTCGAGCACGCCGAACTTCTAAAGGCCGGCGCTGTTGGCGAAATCTGCGGCTGGACCTTTGATGCCGCGGGCGAATTGATCGCCGGCCTCACCAATGATCGCGTTGCCTCCGCGCCCATCCCCAAGGGCCCCGTCATCGCCCTCGCCATGGGCCGCAGCAAAGCCGCCTCCATCCGCGCCGCCCTCAAAAGCGGCCTCGCCAATGGCGTCATCACCGACGAAACGACGGCGGCACTTCTCCTCCAGTAAGTGAAAATCCCAAAGAGCAAAAATACCCCGCTTGACACTTTCGCTCAGCTGGTGAACATTTGCTCAAGATGAGAGCAAAAACTCGCTCCGTCCTTGGGAGGATATCTATGAAACTCACACCCCTTTTCGCGGGCGCACTTCTGCTTGCTTTGGCTGGCTCGGCTTCGGCGCAGACCCTGACGATCGCGACGGTGAACAATGGCGACATGATCCGCATGCAGGGTCTTTCGGGCGCCTTCACCGAAGAAACCGGCATCGAACTCAATTGGGTGGTGCTCGAAGAAAATACGCTCCGCCAGAACGTCACGACCGACATTGCCACCAATGGCGGCCAATACGACATCATGACCATCGGCACCTACGAAGCCCCGATCTGGGCCAAGCAGGGCTGGCTGAAGCCGCTCGATGCACTCTCTGCCGATGCCGAATATGATGTCGACGATCTCCTCCCCGCCATCCGCGGTGGCCTCTCTCTCGATGGCAAGCTTTATGCCGCCCCGTTCTATGGCGAGAGCTCCTTCATCATGTATCGCAAGGACCTGATGGAAAAAGCCGGCCTCACCATGCCGGAAGCCCCGACCTGGGAATTCATCGGCGAAGCCGCCCGCGCCATGACCGATCGCGCCAATGACATCAACGGCATCTGCCTTCGCGGCAAGGCCGGCTGGGGCGAGAACATGGCCTTCCTCACTGCCATGTCCAATTCCTTCGGCGCGCGCTGGTTCGACGAAAACTGGAAGCCCCAGTTTGATCAGCCCGAATGGAAATCGACGCTCGATACCTATCTCTCGCTGATGGCCGACGCAGGTCCCGCCGGCGCATCCTCCAACGGTTTCAATGAAAACCTGACCCTCTTCCAGCAGGGCAAGTGCGGCATGTGGATCGACGCTACCGTCGCCGCATCCTTTGTCACCAACCCGACCGACTCGACCGTTGCCGATCAGGTCGGTTTCGCCCAGGCGCCGGACAATGGCCTTGGCAAGCGCGGCAACTGGCTCTGGGCCTGGTCCCTCGCCATTCCGGCCTCCTCGCAAAATGCCGAAGCGGCCGAGAAATTCATCAATTGGGCAACCGATAAGGACTATCTCGCGCTCGTCGCTGAAAAGGATGGCTGGGCCAACGTGCCTCCGGGCACGCGTACCTCGCTCTATGAAAATGCCGACTATCAGGCCGCTGCGCCATTCGCCGCGATGACCCTGGCCTCGATCAACTCGGCCGATCCGACCAATCCGACGGTCAAGCCCGTGCCCTATACCGGTGTCCAGTTCGTCGCGATCCCTGAATTTGCGGGCATCGGCACCAATGTCGGCCAACTCTTCTCCGCCGCTCTCGCCGGCCAGATGAGCGCCGACGACGCCCTGGCCCAGGCTCAGGAAGCCACCACCCGCGACATGACCCGCGCTGGTTACATCAAGTAGAATCCTCCCGACTGCCGCCTGGCCGATCGATCCCTCTTTTGGCCAGGCGGGTTTCTCTCCACCCACTGCGTCATTCCCGCGAAAGCGGGAATCTCGGGAGCGGAGCACGGTGAAGAAGGGATTCCCGCATTCGCGGGAATGACGCCGCGATACTTGAAAGAGCTGGATCGCGCCGGGAGAAAGTCACAAAAGAATGGCCACCAAACAAACCCGCGCCTTGGCGCGCACCATGATGGCGCCGGCCGTTATCGTGCTCTTCATCTGGATGATCGTGCCACTGGTCATGACCCTGTGGTTCTCGTTCCAGAACTATAGCCTCATCAATCCGATGATGACGGGCTTCGCCGGCTGGGCCAATTACGTCTATGTCATCGGCGACCCCAGCTTCACCCAGTCCCTTATCAACACGCTCCTCCTCGTCGGCGGCGTGCTCCTGATCACCGTTATCGGCGGCACTTTTCTCGCGCTGCTGCTCGATCAGCCGATCTGGGGGCAGGGGATTTTACGCATCATCGTCATCTCCCCCTTTTTCGTCATGCCGCCGGTTGCCGCGCTGATCTGGAAAAACGGCTTCATGCATCCGGGCTACGGAATGCTCGGGCATCTCTGGAAATTCTTCGGCCTGCAGCCGGTCGATTGGTTCAACCAATATCCGCTGTTTTCGGTCATCGTCATCGTCGCCTGGCAGTGGTTGCCTTTTGCGACCCTGATCCTCCTCACCGCTCTGCAATCCCTCTCGGAAGAACAGCGGGAAGCCTCTGAAATGGATGGCGCCAACGCCGTCAACCGCTTCCGCTACATCATCCTGCCGCACATGGCGCGGGCGATCACCATCGTGATCCTGATTCAGACGATCTTCCTTCTGGGCATCTTCGCCGAAATCCGCGTCACCACTGGCGGTGGCCCCGGCTATGCCTCGACCAATATCGCCTTCCTCGTCTTCCGCACCGGCATCCTCAGCAATGACATCGGCGCCGGTTCCGCCGGCGGCGTCGTCGCCGTCATCATCGCCAACGTGGTCGCCATCTTCCTGATGCGCGCCGTTGGCAAAAACCTCGACGCTTAGGGAGAACGAAAATATGGCCCGCCGCGTCTCCGTTCAAACCCGCATCGGCTTCACCGTCCTCGCCTGGTTGATCGCGCTTCTGCTGTTCTCGCCCATCCTCTGGACGCTCCTTACCGCCTTCAAGACCGAAGCCGAAGCCATCGCCTCTCGGCCGACCTTCTTCCCGCAGAACTTCACGCTCGAAAATTTCGGCGCGGTGCAGGAGCGGTCGGATTATTTCAAGCACGCGATCAATTCGATCCTCGTGTCCTTCGGCTCGACCATTCTGGGCCTCATCATCGGCATTCCCGCTGCCTGGTCCATGGCTTTCGCGCCATCCAAGCGCACCAAGGACATCCTGATGTGGATGCTCTCCACCAAGATGATGCCCGCCGTTGGCGTGCTGATCCCGATCTACCTGATTTTCCGCGACCTGCGCCTCTTAGACACGGTCCATGGTCTCACCCTGATCATGACGCTGATCAACCTGCCGATCATCATCTGGATGCTCTACACCTACTTCAAGGAAATCCCGGTCGACATCCTCGAGGCCGCCCGCATGGATGGCGCCGAACTCTGGAACGAGATCACCCACGTCCTCGTCCCCATGGCCGTGCCCGGCATCGCCTCGACGCTGCTGCTCAACGTCATCCTCGCCTGGAACGAAGCCTTCTGGACCATCACGCTGACCTCGGGCCGCGCGGGCACGCTCACCGCCTTCATCTCCTCCTTCTCCTCGCCGCAAGGCCTCTTCCTCGCCAAACTCTCCGCCGCCTCGCTCCTCGCCATCGCCCCAATCCTGCTCGTCGGCTGGTTCAGCCAGAAACAGCTGGTGCGTGGTTTGACCTTTGGGGCGGTGAAATGAGGCGGTCTCATTCAGAGGCGAAGCCTCACCTCTCCCTAGGGGGAGAGGTCGCCCCTCTTGGGGCGGGTGAG